>NZ_FOGH01000021.1 GCF_900111165.1 Nitrosomonas sp. Nm51 | reverse complement strand
TGCTCATTTTATCATTTTCTGGTCGATCTGAACAGTACAATTATTGATATTTATAATTAATATCAATCACTTGAATGTATTTAAGCATCGACTAAGTAGACAGTTTATAATAAAAAATACGGGAACGGTCGCGGTTAAACACCGAACACAAAGAACCCGTGTTTTACACGGGTTCTTTGTGTTCGGTTATTGTCTCTTTATAACTTGTAGCAAAAAGACAGTGATTATTTATTCAGGCATAACAACGCAATCGCTGAGAAAAAGATCTCAAAACTTCTATACCACTTTCTTCGGCACGTTTACACCAGTCTTCCAGCTGTTTGACCAACTCATCTTTCGATGCGGTCGAACGTTGCCAAATTTCGATCAATTCTTCTCTCATGGAATAGATTGTATCCAGGGTTTTGGTCTTACTCAATACCTGGCTGAGCGTTTCACGCTCATGTGCCTGTAATGTTTTCGCATCTGCCAGAAGCCAGCGTTTTAACGTTGATTTGTCAATATCATAATGCGAGATTGATTCTTTCAAATGAACGATTTCTTCTGCAAATGCCACTTTCAGTGATTTGGAATATTTCGCCAGCACTTCATAACGATGCGAGATAACTGCATGTAACGTATCCAGGTCACACTGCGTTTTGCCTTTATTGAACCTTAGCTTGGGCGCTACTTTTTTAACTTTTGCCAATCCCATCATTTCAAGCAAACGTATGTACAACCAGCCGATATCAAATTCGTACCACTTGTTCGACAACCGGGCGGACGTTGCATAGGCATGATGGTTGTTATGTAATTCTTCACCACCGATCAGAATACCCCATGGCACAACATTACGGCTCGCATCTTCCGCCTGAAAATTACGATATCCCCAGTAATGTCCAACACCATTAATTACACCTGCAGCAAAAAGCGGCGTCCACATCATTTGAATAGCCCAGATTGTTAAACCAATCGGGCCAAACAGAATTATATTTATAATCAGCATCAACGCAATGCCTTTAGCGCTGTGTTTACTGTATATGTTGCGTTCAACCCAGTCATCCGGCGTACCATATCCATAACGTTCCAGTGTTTCTTTGTTTTTTGATTCAATTCGATAAAGTTCTGCACCCTCGGTCAACACCTTTTTGATACCGTAAATCATCGGACTGTGCGGATCATCCGGGGTTTCGCATTTAGCATGGTGCTTGCGATGTATTGCTGTCCATTCTTTTGTCACCATTCCTGTTGTAAGCCAGAGCCAGAATCGAAAAAAATGACTGGGAATGGAATGTAACTCCAGTGCTCTGTGGGCTGAGTGCCGGTGTAAATAAATTGTTATGCTGGCAATTGTAATATGTGTCAGTACCAGCGTAACAACAACATATCCCCACCAAGGCATATCTATAACACCCGAAATTAAATTGAGAAAATCTGAAATCATAAAAAACCGTCCTTCTCTTAAAACCTAAAATTTTTATACAATTTGAAGCGGTATATTCAAAAACAGCCTGGCAATGTCCTTGCTCGCTTTTTTTAAACGCGAATACCTGATAAGACTAAGACAAAAACATCAGCAGGTAATTCATATAACACATACAATAATAACAAACTGGCCATACAACTTTTTCTAATAATTTTCTAATAACATAAAAACTTATAATGTGTCTAGCGCTTGACGCGCCATCTTAACACTTTAATGACAGCCACTGTCAAAATTTGACACAAAAATTTACCATATTTTTATCCTTAGAAAAAGTGAAGCAAACCTTATCAAATCAAATAAAAAACAAATTCGCGTAAATTGGCGCTTTACAACCAAAGATGCACGGATAAAATCAAAATCACTTTATCCATCAATACAAAATCGATAAAGTACTAGGAAACAAAGGCTGGATCAGCCAACATTTCGATCAGCACCCGCGATACGCCGTTTTGCCATTCAGGCAGACACAGGTTAAACGTCTTCTGAATCCTCGTTGTCTCCAGCCGCGAATTTAACGGACGCTTCGCTGGTGTCGGATAATCGCAACTGGGAATCGGATGCAGATTGTCCGGCACCAGGTTTAGTGGCATACCGGCTTCAGCTGCCTGTGCAAGTATGAAGTGCGCGAAACCATACCAGGATATACAGCCTTGCGCAGTCAAATGATACAACCCGCCGACAGCCGCCGCATTTTTTTGATCGCGCAATGTATGGACGATATGGGCAGCCACATCCGCGATCAACTCTGCGCCCGTGGGTGCGCCGAACTGGTCGTCGACAATCTGCAGCTGATCGCGTTCACGGGCGAGTCTGAGTATGGTTCTGACAAAATTGTTGCCATAAGCGGCATAAACCCAGCTGGTGCGCAAAATAATATGCGCACAGCCCGATGCAATAATATTATCTTCTCCTGTCAGCTTGGTTCTGCCGTAAACATTCAGCGGACCCGTTGTATCTGTCTCTGTCCAAGGCTGATCGCCGCTGCCGTCAAACACATAATCGGTCGAATAATGGATCAGCCAGGCATTCAGTCGTCTGGCTTCTTCGGCCATAACGGAAGGCGCATCGGCATTAATAGTCTGTGCAAGCTGCGATTCCTGTTCTGCTTTATCGACTGCGGTGTATGCAGCCGCATTGATAATGATGTCCGGCTTGACAGTGCGCACTGTTTGCCGGATACCCTTCGGGTTGGCAAGATTGCCGCATAAAGCCGGGCTGTCCGATCCAAGAACAAACAATTGATCCGACGATACCAGCGGCGCCAGGCTGCGCTGCAACTCCCAACCCACCTGTCCGTTTTTACCGAACAGCAGTATTTTCATAAACACTCCGGGTGTAGTTTTTTTCTATCCACAGGCGATAATCCCCGGTCTGAACATTGGCAATCCAGCCCTGATTGTCCAGATACCATTGCACCGTCTTGCGAATACCGGATTCGAATGTTTCGCCGGGCTTCCAGTTCAATTCGCGTTCGATTTTTTGAGCATCAATGGCATAACGGGTATCATGACCCGGGCGATCGGTAACGTATGTAATCAGGCTGCGATAGTCAGCAGACCGGGATGTTTCAACCGACTCCTGCAATAAGGTACAGATGGTATGGACAATATCGATATTGGGTTTTTCGTTCCAGCCACCGATATTATATGCTTCACCAGGCTTTCCGGCTTCCAGTACACGGCGTAACGCACTGCAATGATCCAACACGTAAAGCCAGTCGCGTATTTGTCTGCCATCGCCATAAACAGGCAATGGCTTCCCGGACAGAGCATTAGCGATCATAAGCGGAATCAGTTTCTCAGGAAACTGATAAGGTCCGTAATTATTTGAGCAACTGGTGACCAGCGTCGGCAGACCGTGCGTTTTGTAATACGCATTGACCAAGTGATCGCTTGATGCCTTACTGGCGGAATACGGACTACTCGGCTGATAACGGTGCGTTTCGGTGAAGGCTGGCGCATCCGCTTCCAAAGAACCGAAAACTTCATCAGTTGAAACATGCAAAAAACGGAAATTGCTTTTTGCCGGCTCATCGAGTGCAAGCCAGTACACGCGAACGGCGTCCAGCAATCGGAATGTACCCACAATATTGGTTTGGATAAATGCTTCCGGCCCGTGAATTGACCGGTCGACATGGCTTTCAGCAGCCAAATTGACCACCGCTCTGGGCTGATACTGCGCAAGCAGTCCTGATACCAGTTCTTGATTACCGATATCACCCCGCACAAAATGATACCGGCTGTCACCCGACAAGGAAACCAGATTCTGCAAGTTGCCTGCATATGTCAATTTGTCCAGATTAATAACGGTTTCATCCGATTGCGCCAGCCAATCCAGAATGAAGTTTGATCCGATAAAGCCCGCACCACCGGTCACTAAAATCATAAGATGTGCCTACAATAACGATGATAGAAATTAGTTGCCAAAATCGAAATTTCCAAGCCGCCACTCCGGCACAATTCCCATTTCACCGGACGCAGCCTGTAGCGCGCAATCCGTGCCAATGCCAGGCACCCATGCCAGCTTTTCACCGCAAAATAATAACGGTAACGCAAACCGCTGCCACGGTGGAATAGATGCTTCCTGCAGTAAATTTTTTAAACTGCGCCGCGGCCGTTTACAATCGGGCATAAAATACTCTCCACCCTCGCGCACTTTAATGAACACCGGGGATTGCCTTAACTTGTGCGCACTTAGCCCTTGGCCTTGCACTGATACAAAACGCAGCACCCCGCCCAATTCCGTCAGCCGCACACTTGGCTCGCCCTGCCATCTGCGTTGCAGATGCTTTGGTGACCGTTTTTGTTGGAGCAGAATATACATATAGTCTTTGAAACAACGAACCTCAGCATCGCCAACCGTCACCCGCAGCTGCGCGTCTTTTTTAGCATAGCGTAGTTGATTCAATATTTCATCAAGTTTAACCGTACTGGGCAACGGAATATTGTGTTCGTGCAGAAGATAACGCAGTAGGTTTTTTGCACGTGGCCGATTTAATTTGCGCAAAGCCGGAATATACAAATTACCGGCAATTACGCAATTTTGCGCGTCTACTTCAGCCAATTCGTCAAGTAACTGAGATGCCTCGGCCATATGTTGGCTGGTTCGCTGCAGCGTTTTGGCATAAGCTGGATAGCGATTGTTTAAAACCGGCAACAACGCATGGCGAAGGAAATTGCGGTTGAAGCTGCAGTCGTCATTGCTTTCATCATGAATCCAGTCGAGCCCGCGCTGGCGTGCATAGGCCAGAATATCAGCGCGGGAAATATTAAGCAGCGGTCTTAAAATCGACGGCGCTGCACTGACAGTCTGTTTACGGACAACGGGCATGGCACTCAACCCCCTGACGCCCGCTCCGCGAAGCAATTGCAGTAACAATGTTTCCGCCTGATCATCCTGATGCTGGGCCAGCACCAGATAATCCCCTGGTAAGCGGCTGAAAACACCGTATCGTTTTTCCCGCGCAACAGCTTCAAGACTCGAGCCCGGCTTATTTTTTACCTTCGCGTACCTAACGGAAACGGGAATACCGTAGGCGTAACATTGCCGACAGCAAAAATGACTCCATGCTACGCTATGCCGGCTGATTCCATGATTCACATGAGCCGCCGACAGCGCCAGCCGCATTTGTCTGGAAACGGTCGACAGTATATCCAGCAGCACGATTGAATCAACACCGCCACTCAGCCCGACAATCAAGTGATCGCCCTGTTTGACATACACCTGAAGTACGGCTTTAACATCGTCAACCAGACAATCCGGATTATTCGACTTTTTCCTCCTTGAATGAACCATACAGCATCAATCGTTCTATACGCTTCTCAATGAGTGTATCGCCGGAATAGCCCTGCAGTTTTCTGAGAGACTCTTGAATCACGGCTTTCACCGATTGCATCATGGCCGGATAGTCCCGATGCGCGCCACCGAGCGGCTCGGGAATAATACTGTCAATCAAATGCGCAGCTTTGAGCCGTTCAGCTGTAATACCCATAATTTCCGCTGCATCAGGCGCCTTGTCGGCGCTTTTCCAAAGTATCGACGCGCAACCTTCGGGCGATATAACCGAGTATGTAGCATATTGGAGCATGTGAACCATATCGCCGACTGCGATCGCCAGTGCACCGCCAGATCCGCCTTCACCAATCACGATACAGACAATCGGTACATTGAGTTCGGCCATTACATAAAGATTTTTCCCGATTGCCTCGGATTGTCCGCGTTCTTCCGCGTCTATACCGGGATATGCACCGGGCGTATCAATAAAGGTAATCAGCGGTATGGAAAATTTTTCGGCCAAACGCATCAAACGCAGCGCCTTGCGATATCCTTCAGGTTTGGGCATGCCGAAATTCCGATGAATTTTCTCACGTGTATCGCGCCCTTTCTGATGGCCCAGCACCATTACTGTCTGGCCGTTAAAACGTGCCAATCCGCCAACAATAGCATGGTCGTCGGCAAAATTACGGTCGCCGTGCAACTCTTCAAAATTGGTAAAAATATGCTCAATATAATCTGACGCATAGGGGCGCTGCGGATGCCTTGCAACCTGTGAAATCTGCCAGGGTGTCAGTTTTGCGTAAATACTCTTGGTCAACGCCTCACTTTTTGCTTTTAACCGGTCAATTTCCGCGGAAATATCCAGTGCGGAATCTTCCTGAGCGAAACGCAGTTCTTCGATTTTTGTTTCAAACTCTGCAATACTCTGCTCAAAATCCAGAAAAGTAATTTTCATGTAATCATGTAAGCATAAAAAAATTGATAATTCTAAACCGTGATGATACAGGATTTAGCTTTAAGTCTGCAGGTATGAATGTACTGAAACCGGGTTTTACCGCTGCTAGTGATCCTACCCGGCGGTGATATACAACAATACAACTCAATTCATTTTGTTCTGTCAAAGACAAAAACATAATAAGCCCCCAGCCGGTCATACCTAACTACTGCGCTTACTACTTTGTAACCGATACTGTGCTTTTAGACAGTATGTACTTCACAATTAATTTCGCGTAGTGTATTCAACGAACATCCGCATATAGCAGCAATGGAGGCAAAACATGAATAGACGAAACTTTCTCATTGGCATGGGCGTGACCGCAACCGCGCCTTTGGCTTTTTTTTATCCCACTGAACAGGCGCTGGCAATAGCCCCTGCAGCAGTCGAACGTTTAAAAAAGCCACATACAGCATGGCGCGAGTTGATTTCGCCGGAGGCTTACAAAATTTTGTTCGAGGAACATACCGAGCCGCCTGGCAGCAGCAAGCTAAACCACGAATCACGTGAAGGCACTTACATCTGTGCAGCCTGTTATTTACCATTATTCGAGAGTCGACATAAATATGACAGCGGCACCGGATGGCCGAGCTTCACGCAACCGATTGCAACACATGTCGGCACCAAAAAGGATTTCAAACTCATTATTCCACGTACCGAATACCATTGCGCACGTTGCGGCGGACATCAAGGGCATGTTTTCAATGACGGCCCCAAGCCACGTGGTGAACGCTGGTGCAATAACGGGCTGGCATTAAAATTTATCGTACACACGGAATCGTTACCACCATTGAGAGGATAGGAGGACAAGATGCTCCCGGAACACAATTATTTTTTCAGAACCACAGCTGTCTTTGCATTTATTCTTGTATTTTTGGCAACAGCTTGCCAGCAGACCAGCAACAACAGTATACAAAAATCCAGCACACTCACTGTATCTGAAGAAGACCTGGATACCGCAATTTTTGCAGGCGGTTGCTTCTGGTGCACTGAATCGGACTTTGACAAAGTACCCGGCGTGATTTCTACAACATCCGGATTCATTGGCGGCACGGTTGACAACCCGACCTACAAACAAGTCGTTACTGGAAACACAGGACACGTGGAAGCGGTCAGGATTGAATTCGACAAAACCGTCACCAGCTATGCGGAACTGCTGGAAGCTTTCTGGCCCACGATTGATCCTGTATTTGAAGACGGCCAGTTCTGCGACATCGGCCCGCAGTACCGCAGCGCCATTTTTTACCTAAACCCCGAACAACAGACAATAGCCGAAGCTTCAAAAGCTGCACTGGAGGCAAGCGGCCGTTTTACGCAACCTGTTGTAACCGAAATCTTACCGGCCACACAGTTTTACGCTGCCGAAGAATACCATCAGGATTATTATTTGAAAAATCCGCTGCGCTACAGCTATTATCGCAATAATTGCGGACGCGATGACCGCCTGCAACAGATTTGGAAAAATGGTTACTAACCCAGACACGTCCTTTATTTCGCTGGGCAGTCTGACACCCGGTACATTTCTGCAGCAATACTGGCAGAAGAAACCGTTGCTGGTTCGCAATGCCATGCCGGGATTTCAGGGATTATTGTCACACAAGGAGCTGATTCAGCTTGCCGGCAACGATGACGTACAGTCGCGCCTGGTAATTCAGAAAGATGGGCAGTGGCTACTAAAACACGGCCCCCTGAACTCCCGCGACTTCCCGAATTCAACTGAAAATACATGGTCTTTTCTGGTGCAAGACGTCAATCACTGGTTACCCTCCGCCAATAATTTATTGTTGAAATTCGGATTTATTCCGTACGCGCGCCTGGACGACCTGATGGTCAGCTACGCGCCAACCGGCGGCGGTATCGGACCTCATTATGATTCCTACGATGTTTTTCTGCTGCAAGGTTTTGGCCGCAGACGCTGGGAAATCGCTGCAAATTACGACAATCAACTCGTCCCCGACGCACCGGTAAAAATTCTGCAGCATTTCAATGCGGAACAGTCATGGATTCTGGAACCGGGCGATATGTTATACCTGCCGCCGAATTATGCCCATCATGGAATTGCCGTAGATGCCTGCATGACCTATTCGATCGGTTTTCGAGCGCCCAGTCATCAGGAATTGATCGACCAGTTTCTTATGTATCTTCAGGATCACCAAGAAACAGACGGGTGGTATTGCGACCCTGATTTGAAACGCCAGGCTCACCCTTGGGAAATTCACCGCGACATGCTGCAACAGACGCGGCAGATTTTAAAAAAAATCAAATGGAACGCAGCAGATGTGGAAAGCTTTCTCGGCATTTACCTGACCGAACCAAAAGCACATGTATTTTTCAATCAGCCCAAGCGCCCGTTATCATTTGATGCATTTAATTCTGCAATCCACAAAAAAAATTTCCGGCTTAGCTTAAAGAGTCGAATGCTGACTGGCCGCAGGCAGATTTTCCTTAACGGTGAAAGTTACACTGTCAGTCCAGCAACAAAAAAAGTGTTGAGCACACTTGTTTGTCATCAGAAAAATTCTTTCAATGACAAGCTGAATGACGAATCCAGAAAAATTCTTTACCAATGGTATGTTAGCGGATTTATTAAGATAGCATCACATACCTGATTACCACTGCTTTCAAAAAAATTTTCAGCGACCTTTTTAAAAGGTACTAGACAGTATTATTTTAATCTGGTATTAAGAATATGGTCTTTCGTTGTTCGAGGGACATAAGAGCTGTTTAACAAAACTAATTCGTCATAATTTTTAAAAATATAGGAGATTTTAAATATGAAATACTCTTTATTTGTAGCTGCCTTGCTGGTACTGTTTTTAGTCGGTTGTAGTGAGAAGGAAGGCAAACCGGGACAATATCCACCTAGCTTGTATGAAGATCCAGAATCCGGTGAAAGACTGGGTGCTCCCGCCGGCAAGTAGCATAACTGGTTGATTGACTTTTAAACGGCTCCTATACGTTATCAGGAGCCGTTTATTATTTAGGATTAACACCAGGAACAATTCCCTTCATTACAATCCCAATCTTCTCCGTGGCGGCGGACTAAGGCAACAGCATTTCATTGTGCTTGATTTCTTGTCCTGATTCATCGTAGCTGGTAATTTTGCGCGGTCCGTACAGGGTTGCTAATTTGCCGTCCGAATACTCATACTCTAATGCGATTATCTTGGCTTTCACATAATGACACTGATGCCGGTCGGCGGGATTTGCAGCCAACATCTGATCCGGTTGTCATGACCGGCTACACGCTCACACAAAATATCTTCAGGCTTGTCCTCCATCCTAGTATTCTATCAATATGATATTGCCGGGCACACTGACAAGCTCACTGAATCCGGCAATATCATATTGATAGAGTACTAGATAGCTCGATATTAAAATCAAATTAATCGCGGTATGGGTAGTATCATGTTACTAAAAGATTTATACTTAGCACGTTAGCACGGCAACAGAACTATATCGCTTTCCATCAAAACACAATCTGTATATAACAGCAAATGCGTTAGGAGCCGCAAATAAATAAGTGTGACAATTGGGCGCGTCTGGCGGGATGCAATGCAAGGCGGGAGGATGAGTTATAGCACACAAGCTATGGCGACGACGAACAACGCCGCAGTGTGCCCGCCAGATGCGATCCAGGTGTTACAGTTATTTATGAACGACTCCTTAGTACTGAGATAACGGTTAAGTTTGACACGATTTAGATTGACGGTATAGACTTATTCGTTTTCTGACTTTTAATTTTTTACAAGGGGAAATTCAATAATGAAACAAGCTTTTCTAGTTTTGGTATTAACATCTTTCTTTTTAGCAGCATGTGGTGGTAGACCGGGTCAGGCATTACCTGAACAAGAGAAAGAGAATTTTGAAAGAATTCTTCAAGAAGAAGCTGCAAAAAGCAATAACGAATAAGCAGTTTCATAATGAACGGCATCATATTTAATTAAATATGATGCCGTCATAAAAAACCGCCAGTCGGCGGTTTTTTATTTTCTCATTTATTTTTCAATTGCCAGTTTCGGCAATTATTTTCACTTCTATGCCAACTGGCTCTGTTTGGGTGGGCAGTTAACAGATATCGGAACTGTTTATCCGGTTTTGAAGATAGTTTTCACTTAAGCTGCTCGTGCAGCAGTTTCAGAATACCGCCTGCAATTGCCGGACGAACCGGCGTGTTATCCTCGTTCAAAATAGTCACCGTACTTGTACGGGTACCCGTTTCCTTAACCTGTATATGGTATTTGGCAGCTCTTGCGTCTGTATCGTCCTTGTCTCTCCAGAACATAATACCTGACAACAGTCCTTCATCGTCACCTTTTTTATAGCTGTCAGTTTCCGGGTTTACGTAGCGCACAAAATAAATACCGTCCACACGATTACGATCCTCAACTGTAAATCCGATACGGTCTAGCGCCAGACCGACACGCCGCCATGCACGATCAAATGCTTCATTAACAATCAGCGCATCGCTTTTTTCTCTGTCAATATAAGCTTTCTCCTGCACATTGCCGTTCGCGCTTGCCAATTCCGTCCTGGCGCGTTCTTCCTCAACACCAAAACGCATCATCAAGCGCGCCAGCATCTCAGCTTCCAGATCTGGATCGGCTGGGCGTGGCTGCCAGATTGTACGGTTTGCACCGCTTGTCTCCAGGATTTCGTCCATACCACGATGGCTGATATAGACTTCTGTCGTCCCCATTTCGGTACGTTCAAGCCGCGTACGGAATTTATCGCGTTCAGCCGACGAATAGAAACTATCCAGGAAAGTAGAAAGTATGTTTCTAATAAAATCCTGCGGAATTTTTGCCCGGTTTTCCGCCCAGTCTGTTTCCATAATGCCTGCTTCAGGTATTTCCAGCTTGATGAGAAAACCCAATTCCTGCCAGAATTCTTTTACGATCGGCCAGACGATCTCAGGCGACTGAGGGACAACCAACCAACGCTGCGTACCTGCACGCTCTATATGAACGCTTTGCACCGATATTGGCAACAGTGAAGATGTGCCTGTACCGGGTTGAGCGATACGTTCGTTATTGTATGAGGAAAAAGTGGTACCGCCCGATACCGCACCGGGTATGGAATAACGTTCATCGGTAGCAGGCGCGATCAAGTCAGGCGGCACTTCGAGCGGCGGCATCTTACTCGCAGATTTATAATCAATCTGTTTTTGCTCTGGAAACAAATTGCAACCGGAAACTGTGACCGAGAGCGTTATTGCCGCCGCGGCAATATATTTGTATCGCCACCGTTCTCCTGACATGTTACTCCTTTGGTATGTGAATCTGCGCATGCCGCATTGCTTCCCGTACGCGCTGATGATACTGCTCGGATAATGGTGTTAAAGGCAGGCGGATACCTGCATCTATCAGTCCCATCTGCGCGACCGCCCACTTGACTGGAATCGGGTTTGCTTCAATAAACAAATCGACATGCAGATTCATAAGCGCATTATTCAACGCACGCGCCGTTTTAAAATCTCCTGTTGCCGCCGCGCTGCACATAGCATGCATTTGTCTTGGCGCAACATTGGCTGTAACCGAAATGACGCCATGTCCACCGAGCAGCAACAAGGCAAGCGCCGTAATATCATCACCGCTCCATATCAGAAAATCTTCAGGCACATTCCGCAATAAATCACATCCGCGCGCCATATCACCGGTAGCATCCTTGATGCCGATGATATTTGGAATTTGCGCCAACCTTAAGCAGGTTTCATCAGCGATATCGACCACAGTTCTGCCCGGAACATTATAAAGAATATGCGGAATATCCACTGCCGCAGCAATGGCCTTGAAATGCTGATACAACCCTTCTTGAGTCGGTTTATTATAGTAAGGTGCCACGGAGAGGCAGGCATCAACGCCGGAATCTTTTGCATAAACAGATAAATCAATAGCTTCCCGCGTTGAATTCGCCCCCGTGCCTGCAATAACAGGGATGCGTCCGGCAGCATGACCCACCGCCGTTTGCATCAACAAGTGATGTTCTTCAAAATCGACTGTTGGTGATTCACCGGTCGTTCCGACGACGACAATGCCATCCGAACCTTGATCAATATGGTAATCAATTAAGGCACGGAAGCGTTCCAGGTCTAATTTGCCATCAGCATGCATCGGTGTAACGAGGGCAACCAAACTACCTTTAAACATGATTATCTATCCAGTATAAATGCCATATTTTACCTGAACTGAGCATGCAAAAGTGCTTTCCCCGGTTTCATATAGTTTCATATTTTAAAAACACACACCCGGTACCCTGCACCCCGTCAGCCTCTACATACTTTACATCGGAAGAATCCTGCGTGTCAGTCTTCCTCGCTCACGTTAGTAAATTGCATGCTGCCATCCCTGTAATCAACCATAATGCTGTCTTTGGCGGCAAAATGTCCTTCCAGAATTTCCTTAGCCAATGGATTCTCAATCTGCGCCTGAATAGCCCGCTTAAGCGGGCGTGCGCCAAAAACAGGATCAAATCCGGCTCGAGACAATTCTGTCAGCGCTGTATCGCTGACTTGCAAATGCATTTCCATTGCAGCCAGTCTTTTTTCCAGATGCTGGAGCTGTATCCGCGCGATAGAATGAATATGTTTCGCATCCAACGCATGGAATACCACAACCTCGTCAATACGATTGACAAACTCAGGACGGAAGTGTGTTTTCACTTCCTCCATAACCGAGTCTTTTATCGCCTGGTAATGCTGCCCGTGCATTTCCTGAATCATATGCGAACCCAGATTAGAGGTCATCACAATAACGGTGTTTTTAAAGTCTACAGTACGTCCCTGGCCGTCTGTCATTCGACCGTCATCAAGCACCTGCAACAGCACATTGAAAACATCCGGATGCGCCTTTTCAACCTCATCCAATAAAATCACTGCATAGGGTTTTCTGCGCACGATTTCAGTTAAATAGCCGCCTTCTTCATAACCCACATATCCTGGTGGCGCACCGATCAATCGTGCCACAGAGTGCTTTTCCATAAATTCGGACATGTCCACGCGAATCAGGTGATCCTCCGAGTCAAACAAAAAATTTGCCAATGTCTTGCACAATTCCGTCTTGCCGACACCGGTTGGCCCGAGAAACAGAAAAGAACCGTAAGGCCGATTCGGATCGGCCAGTCCGGCGCGTGAACGACGAATTGCATCGGCAATCAAACGCACCGCTTCATCCTGGCCGACCACACGCTGATGCAGTTTCTGTTCCATCAGCAGTAACTTCTCTCGCTCACCCTGCATCATTTTGGAGACCGGGATGCCGGTCGCCCGCGAAACAACCTCTGCTATTTCTTCGGCACCGACCTGGGTTCGCAGCAACTTAGGTTTTTCTGCTTCAGCTTTTTGCGCCGGACTTTCCTGTGATTTAAGCTGAGACTCCAGCTGCGGCAAACGTCCATACTGCAACTCGGAGACTTTCTGCCAGTCACCCTTGCGTGTAGCAGCTTCAATTTCCAGTTTAGTTTTTTCAATTTCCTCTTTGACTTGTTGCGACCCCTGAATATGCGATTTTTCCGCTTTCCAGATTTCTTCAAGATCTGCATATTCACGTTCTTTGTGCGCAATTTCTTCTTCCAGCAATTGCAAGCGCTTGCGTGAGGCCTCGTCCTGTTCTTTTTTGATCGCCTCACGTTCGATTTTAAGCTGAATCAGGCGACGGTCGAGTTTATCCATCGCTTCCGGTTTAGAATCGATTTCCATACGAATACGCGCGGCGGCTTCGTCGATCAAGTCGATCGCCTTATCTGGCAGGAAACGATCTGTAATGTAACGATGAGATAGCTCAGCAGCTGCGACAATAGCCGGATCGGTAATGTCAACACCATGGTGCACTTCGTATTTTTCCTGCAAGCCACGTAAAATAGCGATTGTCGCTTCCACAGTCGGTTCTTCGACCAGCACTTTTTGAAATCGTCTTTCCAGCGCAGCATCTTTTTCAATAAATTTACGATATTCATCCAGCGTCGTTGCGCCAACACAGTGCAATTCGCCGCGCGCCAGCGCCGGTTTGAGCATATTGCCCGCGTCCATCGCGCCTTCCGCTTTGCCAGCGCCGACCATGGTATGCAATTCGTCAATAAATACAATTGTGTTGCCTTCATCCTGCGCCAACTCTTTTAATACGGATTTCAGGCGTTCTTCAAATTCACCGCGATATTTTGCCCCGGCGAGCAATGCAGCCATGTCCAACGACAACACACGCTTGTTTTTCAAATTTTCGGGTACTTCACTATTAACAATGCGTTGTGCCAGACCTTCGACAATAGCGGTCTTGCCGACACCAGGCTCACCGATCAACACAGGATTATTTTTAGTACGCCGTTGCAAGACCTGAATAGTGCGGCGGATTTCATCGTCACGACCGATAACAGGGTCCAGCTTGCCTTGCCGCGCCCGTTCAGTCAGATCCAATGTGTATTTCTTCAGCGCTTCACGACTGCTTTCGGCTTCGGCGCTGTCTACCTGCTCACCACCGCGCACAGCCATAACCGCCTGTTCCAACGTTTCATAGCTGGCACCATATTCCTTAAGCAATACACCCGTTTCACCTTTGTCTTTCAGCAAAGCCAGCAGGAACATTTCCGAAGCTATAAACTGGTCTCCCCGCTTTTGCGCTTCCTTATCCGCCAGATTGAGCAGATTGGCGAGGTTCCGTGACAGGTTAACTTCGCCGCCAGTACCCTCGACCTTAGGCAGCCGTTGAATGTCACGCTTCGCAGCGTCACGCAGTGGCGCGACATTGGCGCCGCTACGCTGCAACAGTGAGACAGTGGCACCATCTTCCTGCTGCAACAAAGCAAGCAGCAAATGGCCAGGTTCAATATAGGCATGGTCCTGTCCGACAGCAATACTTTGCGCATCGGCCAGGGCCTGTTGAAACTTTGTGGTTAATTTATCAAAACGCATTCATTTCTCCCAAAAAGGTCACTGATCACAACGTGGGGGAACACGCTAAAATTTCAAGCGACTATTAAATCGGATTGAGTTGCTCACCGGTAAAAGCAACCAGGTTAATTGAGATGCTGGTACCTGCGCCATCACCATCAGTGTCTGTGAATCTTGCGCGTGCCGATCAAATGCAGCGAGTCTTCTTTACTTTGGTTATACATATGCCATTTGCGCACCAACGCCATGATGACCGACATGAACAATCCAAACAGCACGATTACAACATAAATATGCACTTCGAAATATATCAACAGCGCATACAGCAACAACATCATGAGAATACTCAAATTTTCGTTGAAATTCTGTACCGCAATCGAGTGGCCCGCACCCATTAAAATATAACCGCGATGCTGTAACAGTGCGTTCATGGGGACTACAAAAAAGCCAGCCATACCGCCGATCACGATCAAAAAAATTATTGCCAGCCAAAGATCATGGGCAACTATCATCAACATCACTACAAGGCCGGTAGCGAACCCGAGCGGAATAACCGATAATGATTTTTTCAGCGATACTGTTCGCGCCGCCATTACAGCACCTATCGCAATGCCAAGTGCGACGATACCCTGCAACTGTGCAGCTTTATTCAATGGATAATTCAGTGCCACTTCAGCCCATTTTATAACGATAAATTGCAGTGTTGCGCCTGCGCCCCAAAATAACGTCGTTACCGCCAGAGATATCTGCCCGAGTTTATCCGTCCATAGCAATTTCACGCAGTGCGCAAATTCCTGAATCAGGAAAAACGGGTTTTTCTTCGGCATGCGGTGATCAATACCGGTATTTGGAATAAATAAATTAAAAATTGCAGCAAGAAAATAAATAACAGCCACAATAGAAATGCTCATTTCCGTAGTTGAATGAATGAATGGGAATTCAAAAGCCAGCAGCATTTGTGACACAACAGGCGTGATCAATATCCCACCGAGCATTGTGCCCAGCACAATTGAGGCAACGGTCAACCCTTCTATCCAACCGTTGGCAATAACCAGTTCCTCGGGTGGCAGCAATTCGGTTAATATGCCGTATTTTGCAGGCGAATAGGCCGCCGCACCGAGCCCGACAACGGCGTAAGCGGCCAGTGCAGAAAACTGATGCACGGCAAAGAACAAGAGAATACAACCCAATACTTTGACGGTATTGCTGATAAACATTACCCTGCCTTTGGGCATGGAGTCGGCAAATGCACCTACAAAAGGAGCAAGAATGACATAGAACAATACAAAAACAAATTTGAGTAACGGTATCAGAAAAGCAGGCGCATGCAATTCGATCAGTAATGCGATGGCAACAACCAGCAGTGCATTGTCGGCAAGAGAAGAGAAAAACTGCGCAGCCATAATGGTGTAAAAACCGCGGTTCAAACTTTTCACCTCTCAAAATGTTATTGTTTTTTTAATACGTAATAGATTGTCTGTAATAGATTTATACCATGAAACGGTAACAAGACATACACCATGCATCTTAAAACTATAAAAGGTGTTCAACTGCAGGCGAAAAATTCAACAAAACAATTGGCTCAATAAAAGTCAGTACGAAAACCAGTCAATATGGATTATCATAATAGACTTTAGTGTCACGTTTATTGCAAGCGAATTCAAATTAACACCGGACTGCATTCTACACAATCTCAATCAAGCAACCAAAAGAAATCAGAATTGGAATTGCCGAAAAATTGAAAGCTGTAATAGTGACATACAGTAACTTACTGCAGTGAATAAAACCTGATGCAACGCCCCATTAAAGCTTATATCGATTTATCCGCGTTAACGCACAATCTGTCCATAGCACGCCAATATGCCCCCAAAGCCAAAATCATGGCCGTCATCAAGGCTAACGCCTATGGACACGGGTTACTACATACCGCTCATGCATTAAGAAACGCGGACGGCTTTGCACTACTTGAATTGGAGGCTGCAATATGTTTGCGCGATGCCGGCATTCGGCACCCCATTTTGCTGTTGGAAGGCTTTTTTTCGACACAGGAATTGATGTTACTGGAAAAACACAAGCTCAGCACGGTCATTCACCATGATGAACAACTTGCGATGCTAACAGGCTGCAAACTTCAGGCGTTGAGCATTTTCATTAAAATCAATACTGGCATGAACCGTTTAGGGATTGCACCAGAACGGTTTCCCGCTGTCATTGAACAGTTATCCAGCAATCCCGCCGTATCGCGGATATCACTGATGACACATTTTGCAACTGCTGATGGCATCCCTAACAATGCACGATTCCGAGGCCAATTACAGGTTTTCGACCAAGCCACCCGCGCGATCCCATTGCCCTGCTCGCTGGCCAACTCAGCCGCAACTATCCGTTATCCGGAAGCACACCGGGACTGGGTTCGTCCGGGTCTGATGTTATATGGCGCCTCACCTTTTGCAACACATACCGGCGCCGACTTCAATTTAAAACCCGTAATGTCATTAACCAGCAGAATCATTGCCACCCATTCTTTAAAACGGGGCGACATTGTAGGCTACAGCGGCAATTTCCAGGCTGACAGGCCCATGCGTATCGGCATCGTTGCATGTGGCTATGCAGATGGTTATCCACGCCACGCACCAACGGGCACGCCGGTGTTAGTTGACAATCAAAAAAGCCGTTTGGTTGGGAAAGTTTCGATGGACATGCTTGCCGTTGATTTGACAGAATTGCCCGACACACCAATCAACAGCCCGGTAACACTTTGGGGAAACGGTTTACCCGTTGAAGATATTGCACACGCATCCGACACTATTAGTTACGAACTGCTCAGCGCACTGTCGACACGGGTACAGCTGGACACCTTGAAAGAAGATGCTCAAAGCAGCCTCCCCCGTGCCTGTCTGGAATCCAAATAAGTCACTCGACTTTAGCCTTGCCGCGCAATTCCTGTACATATGCAGCAAATTCCCGTTGCAGCACACGTTGACGGATATTTTCTTTGACCTCCTCATATGGCGGCACATCCATCGGTCGCGTATCAATCAGTTCTATGACATGCCAGCCGAAATTCGTATGAACGGGATTATCTGTCAACTCTCCTTTTCCAAGTTTGGCCAGTGCTTCTGCAAAAGGTCGGACATAAGCCGCAGCAGGACTCCAATTGAGCTCTCCGCCATTTAATTTACTGCCATCATCGATTGATTTTTCTTCAGCAATTTTGGCGAAATTACCACCCTTTCTCAAGTTTGCTATAATATCTCTGGCTTCACTCTCACTTTCCACAAGAATATGCCGTGCTTTATACTCTTTGTCGCCCATTTGCACTTTCAGCATATCATACTCGCGTTTCAGCGTGTCCTCACCAACCGCATTATTCTTGATGTAATTTGCCTGGAGCGCACGGATCAAAGCCGCCTGTCTGGCAATTTCAATTTGTGAGACCACATCGGGGTCTCTGTCCAGCCCTTTTTTAATCGCTTCTTGTGTCAGAATTTCTTCCGTTATCAAATTTTCTCTTAGCGCCTTTCTCAATTCCGGCCCATCTTCCTGTCCTTGAGCGCCACTTGCCTTAACCATTAAATCCAGGCGTGATTGCGGAATCGCAACACCGTTGACTGTGGCCATTGTCGATGTTGACTGGGCATGAACCGTCATGACCACGAAACCAAAAGAACCAATAATTAATAATCGCGATAATTTAGTCAAACGCATGTAGTTTCCTTTCTGAAAAAATTTGGATAATATGCTGGCGGTAAGTATACGCTTCAATGCAACAAATACCAATAAACGTAATGGCGTCAGTTTGGAAAAATTTTTTTAAACGGTTTAACCGTTACTGTCTGATAAACACCCGCCGTAACATAAGGATCGATGTCAGCCCAGTCTTTCGCTGCCTGTAAGGATTCGAATTCAGCCACAATCAAGCTGCCGGAAAAACCGGCTGGACCCGGATCCAGTGAATCAATCGATGGATACGGTCCGGCCAGCAACAAACGTCCTGCTTCCTGCAACTGTTGTAACCGTTCCAAATGGGCGCCACGCGCAGTTTTTCTTCGTTCGAGGCTGTCAGGCACATCCTCTGCATAAATAACATATAGCATCTTAATTCCCACTTATCTTGTTTTACAATTCTTCCGTGATCCGGCATTACTGTTTCGGCGGTATGCAGCTTAACCGAATATTGCAGTAGTACGCTAGATTTTGGCCTGCAACTTTATGCTAATTGGTTTTCATGGATTCGTACAGTTTGTACCCACGGACCCACTTGCCGGTTTTTAACTTGCCCTGTCTTGGATTGAACGCATATGCTCCCTATGCCGCAGAATAACTGTATCTGCGGTCGCGAACACGCTCAATTCAACACCGCTCAGCGTTTAAATTCCAGCAGCTGACGCAATATACAGGTTAACTTCCACAGGTTTCAAGGTACGAAAAAACTTTCCCACCAGCTCCGTCTGCTACGCAAAGAAGCACACCATCAATCCCATCGCCAACAACTGGCGTGCTACTTCGTGTGTTCACAATAAAGCGGAAAGCGATATATAAATTATCACAACCCATAGGCACGAAAAAACATTCCAGATTAAATTAAGTTTCTGCTACACCTACCTGGGACGGGAGTATCAGCAGCTTTTCCAATAATATCCGGATAAAATTTTTGGTAACGCGGTCATTTGACGTGCCCAGGATCTCGGCAAGCAGCCAGTACAGCACTAACGTGCTTTTACTTTATGAACATCGCATTCCGGAAAGCCAGCATTGCACTATTAAACCGCGCTTCCCGATCAAATTGATTCATCACATGTTATTTTATCCAGTGATGGCACAGCTTAATCCATCCTATTTGCATGACAGCCGTCAAAAAATTTCATCGTCAGGCGAAACTGGCATACCGGCTATTGCGTTAAGAGCAAGCTGGTTGCATATTAACAAACTATTGTGGCTATCCCAGAACCGGGGGCAGCCTCCCCGCCAGATCATTCTTCTGTGCGGTTGCCTGTCCCAGAAGTGCGAACCCCAGCGGATTTCCGGCATCGTCCTGAAAAACTGCCTTTACGCCATCCGCATCCGACTCAACCTGCCATTCTCCTGCCTGGCCCGCTTCCGGTGGCGCAACAACCGTAGGACAGGCGGGTGTTTTGACTAATACCGGCATGACCGGATAAAGCACAGGCGTTGGATTTCCAGCCAGTGTTGCCGCCAGCGCCCGGGCAGCATGGGTTATCGGCATTACAAAAGGCAGCACTTTTCCCAACACCTCGGCGCAATCGCCCAGCGCATAAATATTTTCATCGCTGGTTTGCAACATCTGATTCACAACAATGCCACGCCTGACGAGCAGCCCGGTCTCCTGCGCCAGATCGACACGCGGTGTTAAACCGACAGAGGACAACACGATCTCTGTCTTGATTTGCTCATTACTTGTCAGTACCAACTGTATCAGATCTTCGGCATGATTCACTGACTGCACCGATGCATTTAAGTGAAAAACGACGCCAACGTCTTCCAGTTTTTTTTGCAAGTAAGCGCCCGCCTCGGGTGGCAACAACCGTCCTAGCGGTTGAGATGCAATATCAATCACATCGACCTGATACCCCGTTGCAGAGAGATCATTTGCAAATTCACAACCAATTAAACCCGCTCCAATAATTGCGACTCTTTTCTTATCAGCGATTGCGTCACGAAAACGCTTATAATCATCCACATCGTTGACTGTAAGAATCTTTGACACGCCACTTCCCTGCAGCGGCAGTCTCGCCTGATCCGCACCGGTAGCCAGCACAAGCGCGCCATACTCCAGGCGTTCATTATTTGACAACAAAACCGATTTATTGGCGTTATCGATAGCCATAACCCGGGTATGCGGGCGAATGGTTATATTTAATTGCGTCGCCATCTTTTCTGCATCGCCATTAATGATCGATTCGGGTGTTTTTCCTGTTGACAGCGCATTGGACAACACCGGCTTGGAATAAAAACCGCCATGATCGGCTGAAATCAATACAATGGGCCGGTCGGCCGTTAACCGGCGCAATTCCCGTGCCACCGCATAACCTGCAAGACCGCTGCCGATAATGATGACTGGCTGCATCATGAATCAAGTCTCCAACATTTCAAAATCAGTTTTATTCACACCACACTCAGGACAGCTCCAGCTTTCCGGAATATCTTCCCAGCGCGTCCCCGCGTCGATGCCACGCGCCGGATCACCGGCCGATTCATCATAAATAAATCCGCAAATGTTACATTGATATTTTTTCATTTGATTTTATCGTCCAGCCCGGCTTTTGGATAATCTACAAATTTTTACCTGAGCAACGCATCCGCACCATCGGCCCATACCGATTTAAGATAAGAAAGTGATTTATGAATCAAGTCAAATCTATGCAATAAAGCGATGCCGCTCAAACCAGTATGTTTTGAGCGCACGCTGCTCTATAGGATTCAAAAATTACAGGAAATAAAGCCTAAAGAAACGACTTAATTGTCAGTTTAATCTGCCAATTCAACATCTTCGTTGTTTACCAAGCTATCGCGGCGTTGCAGATAAGCATCGCGCACAAATTCATATTTATCCAGCGCAGCCTCTTCCAGCGTTTTATCGACATCCAGTAATTGTGCACGCGCATCCAGCGCCATGCCCACCGCAACCGGTGTCCGGATTGCAGCATCCAGCGCATCGACGCTGTTAAGATAAACAATTGTAGTTACCGGGTGTGCAACTAAACTATCCACACCAACACCCACGGCATCTCTGAGCGTGCTCGGACCTAAAAAGGGAATCACCAGATAAGGGCCTGTAGCAACGCCATATCTCCCCATTGTTTGACCAAAATCTTCATTTCGTTTACTGATATTGATATCACTGGCTTCACTGATATCGCTGGCAATATCAATCGCACCGAACAATCCGAATGTAGTATTGATTAAGAAGCGCGTCGCACTCGCCGCAGCGCTTTCGAAATTAAGCTGTAAAATTGAGTTTGCCGTCACTACAACATCGTTTGCATTAGAAAAAGCATTGCCCACTACCAACTGAATTGGTTTAGGCACGAAACGCTTATAATTTCTGGCTACAGGTTCGATTACTTTGTCATCGACTATTTCATTAAATTCGAAAACAGCCCGATTCATCGATTCCAGAGGGTCCGGCTGGTTTTGTGTCGACGCGCAACCTGAAAGATAAGCGCTGAACAATACCAGTAAAATAATTCTAGATTTTGCAAGAGATTTCATATTCATTTATTTTTCGATATTTATGCCGCATGTTGCCATATTTGCCAGGCAGGTTCAATAAAATATCAGTGAATTTGTTTTACACTGATAAACTAATATCAACACTGTAATAGCGACGCGTGCAGCCAGTCCTTCAGCACAATCGGCAGGTTAAAATGCTGGCCGGCCATGTACGATTAACTCAACAAACAAAACACTGGAAACTTCGAACATATCAGGAGAAAAATCATGCAGTCTATTTTCAAAAAATCTTGTTTAACATGGGTTCTTCTGCTTCTGCCGCTGACTGGCTGCGCGCCGATGGTTGCGGTGGGTGTCGGTGCCGGCGCCGGAACAGGCGCCATGGTTGCGGAAGATCGCAGAACCAGCGGTATCTTCATTGAGGATGAATCCATTGAGCTAAAAAGCTCAAAGCGCCTGCATGAACAGTTTGGCAACCAGGCGAACATCAACGTCACCAGTTTTAACCGGATTGTTCTGCTCACCGGTGAAGTCCCCACAGAAAACATGAAAGAAGAAGCCAGCAGACTGATCAGAAGTATTGAAAACGTACGTAACGTCATCAACGAAATTACCATTGGCGAAAAAAGCTCACTGGGCTCCCGCAGTAAAGATACATTTATCACGTCAAAAGTCAAAAGCCGTTTTCTTGCATCCGGGGAATTCCAAATCAATCATATTAAAATCGTCACTGAAAAAGGCGTCGTGTATCTGCTTGGCGTAGTAAAACGCGCAGAAGCCGACAACGCAGTAGAAATTGCACGTTCAACATCTGGCGTTGTAAAAGTCGTCAAAGTATTCGAATATCTGAATTAAGCGGGCGATCCCTGAGCGCCATGAATTACCGGCTAATAATTTTTTACTTTAACATCACCGGATGTTGACTCGATGTTGCCCGCTGAACTGATATCTGCTTTAAGCAGCTTGTTACCGCCGGACCGGTTATACACCGATCCCGTAGAATGCTATACCTACGCCTACGATAACAGCCGCAAAATTTTCCCGCCGCAAGCCGTTGCTTTTCCGTTGACCACTGTTGAAATTCAAGCGATTGTGAATCTATGCAATCAATACAATACCCCCTTGGTTCCGCGCGGGCGCGGCACGGGCACATCCGGCGGCAGTCTGCCAGAGCAAGGCGGCATTGCATTGTCACTGGAGCGCATGCTCAATATCCTATCCGTTGATCCCGCCAATCGTGTCATCACTGCCGAACCGGGCGTACTGAACCAGACAATACAGGATGTTGCAAAACCACACGGTTATTTCTGGCCTCCCGATCCCTCCAGCGCCATGTATTCAAGCATTGGCGGCAATATTGCCACCAGTGCCGGCGGCCCGCATGCGGTCAAATACGGCACAACGCGCGATCATGTCTTGGGGTTAAAAGCCGTCACGGGTGCTGGCGAAATCATCAAAACAGGCTGTTATACGACCAAAGGCGTTGTCGGCTATGATCTAACGCGCCTGCTGATCGGTTCGGAGGGTACGCTGGCCGTGGTTACGGAAGCGACATTGAAACTGACCGCACTGCCGAGCACCGTCGCCGGTATAACTGCCTATTTTCGGGATTCAAACAGTTGCGCCGCTGCAATTACGCAAATTATGGCATTACCGCAACTGCCCAGCGCGCTTGAGTTTCTCGATTCCGGTTCATTGAACCTGATACGCAATCACCATCCTGAAATGCTGCCAGACGACGCCAATGCTATGCTGATGATCGAGGCGGACGGCTTTGAAAGTGAAACTGCCACAACTGTTTCTACTATTCTGAGCGCCTGCAAAACGGACGGCCTGATAGGTGCCAACAGAGCCGAGAACATTGCTGCACTCTGGAAGGCGCGCAAAGCTCTGTCGCCGTTGTTGCGTGAAATTGCACCCAAAAAAATCAACGAGGATGTCGTGGTGCCGGTTAATTCACTGCCCGAATTTCTCAATTCGCTCGAACAACTCAGTAAACGGTATCAACTTGCCAACGTTAATTTTGGTCATGCCGGCAACGGCAATATCCATGTTAATCTGCTAATCGATCCGGACGATGCCGGAGAGGCTGCTCGCGCAGAACAGTGCCTGGACAGAATTTTCGATCTAGTGATCCGCCTTAACGGCACTTTATCCGGCGAACATGGCATCGGCAGCGAGAAGCGGCCATTTATCCACAAGGAAATCGATCAGCCGACGCTTGCGCTCATGAAACATATCAAACAGATTTTTGATCCCAACAATATCCTAAATCCAGGAAAGCTTTTCCCGTGATGTCAGGTAGTCCTATCCATATGATATTGGCGGGTACAGCGTTACCGTGGTGTTATGCAACAAGGTACGGCGCGCAGGAAAGGGCTGCTCTCTTTTCAAGTACTGTAACGAAGTTGCAGAGCACCGCGGTAGCGCCCTGTGGGTGAGTTTGTCAGCGTCCATGGTCTGCGTTGCGCCTTTTGACAACAGAACGGCTATTGCCTGCAAGGCACGCCTTGCCGTGTACACTGACAAGCTCACTGAACCCGGCAATATCATATGGATAGCGTAACAGTCTCGAAAAGATTATTCAAAGGCCGGTTAATATGCAGCAGGCGCCAGCTACCGGATGCCAGATCTTTTAATGAAAAATCACCGATGGCAAACCGAATCAATCTTAGTGTCGGATATCCCACTGCAGCAGTCATGCGCCGCACCTGACGGTTTTTTCCTTCATATATGGTTAATGTTATCCACGCCGTAGGAATTTGTTTGCGGAAACGCACAGGCGGTGTTCTCGGCCACAGATTTTCCGGCATATTCATCAGATCTGCTTTAGCCGGCCGCGTCGTATAGTCTTTAATCCTCACACCTCGACGCAATTGTCGCAAAGCCATTTGCGTTGGTATGCCTTCCACCTGTACCCAGTAAGTTTTGGGTAACTTGTACTTCGGATGACTGATCCGGTTTTGCACGCGCCCATCGTCGGTCAAAATGACCAACCCTTCACTATCAGCATCCAATCGACCGGCCGCATAAAATTCTGGCAATGGAATATAATCTCTTAGCGAACAATGACCCGATACTGCTGAAAACTGACAGACCACCCCATAGGGTTTGTTAAATAGTATCAACCGTGCCATTAATTAATGGATGACAGCTTACCATCAAAGTCAACTGGCATAGTCGCCCCATAGTTTTTCCGGATACATGACTGCGCGCAAACGCACTAATGCGGCCTCGTCTAATGCCGGCTGAAGCTTTATAATGATTACCGCGCCTCTGACATAAACCCAATCTTAACCAGGCAGCCATTTTCTCGTCTTTCACCAAATCTTTCCTGTCAGTTGCCCCGAACAAATCCTAATACTCTTATCCATATGATATTGCCGGGTTCAGTGAGTTTGTCAGCGTACATGGCAAGGCGTGCTTTGCAGGCAATAGCCGTTCTATTGTCGAAAGGCGCAACGCAGACCATGGACGCTGACAAGCTCACCCACAGGGCGCTGCTGTGGTGCTCTGCAACTGCGTTACAGTACTTGAAAAGGTGAAAAGGGAGCAACCCTTTCCTTTCCTGCGTGCTGCGCCTTGTTGCATAACACCACGGTAACGCTGTACCAGGCTATATCATATTGATAGAGCACTAGTCTAGCATTGACCTGATTTCCATGTGTACGCCGGCAACGATCATCAGTAACAATTGGATAACTATCAGCACGAATAGCGGCGAGAGATCCACATTAGCGATTGGTGGAATACGCCGGCGAAAAACAGATAAAAACGGTTGCGTGAATGTATTGAGTAACGGAGCAATCGGACTATAGGGGTTGATCCATGAAATAACAGCCTGAGCAATGATCATAAATAATATGATATACAATGTCATCTTGATAATTTCAACCATGCCCAGCAGACCCATTACGCCCGGTGCAGTAACCATATTCGCACCAAAATCGAAGCCCTGATACAAATAGACGATAGTGACAATAATGCACTCAAACAGCCATGCCAGTATCAGCGTTGACATATCCAGTCCCTTCCAGCCAGGAATGAAGCGACGGGCAGGCCGTACAATAAAATCGGTCACAGCAATCAAAAACTGCGCGATATTGTTGTAATACGGCACGCGCAGCAATTGAAAATAAAAACGGAGCAATAACGCCAGGGAAAAAAGACCTAAAATCGTGTCTATCAGGAAAATTATAATCTGGTTAGTCATCATTCGTTCCCTTTACATGTTATCTGCGGTTACAAGCACTTATTATCAATATCTGATCACAGTTTACCGAATTCCTCGCTCATCTCGCGTGAACGCACATTTGCCGCAAAAACAGCGGCAATAATTCTGTTTTTTACATCGCCTGCATCCAGCGTTTCAATTGCCTGCTGCGTTGTTCCGCCTTTTGACGTAACTTTTGACCGCAATACAGCCACATCCTCGTCCCCTTCGTTTGCCAGCTTGACTGCGCCCTGAAATGTTTGTAACGCGAGCGTTCTGGCCTCGTTTTCACTTAGCCCTAATTTTATCCCTGCCGTCTGCATGGATTCAATAAAATAAAACACGTACGCCGGCCCGCTTCCGCAAATCGCAGTGATAGTATGCAGCATGTCCTCGTCACCCACCCAGAGTATCGATCCAACTGCCTCCATAATGGACTCGGCAATATGCCTGTCTTGCTCAATGACATCTGGCACAGCATACAGACCTGTTACGCCCGCCCCAACAAGCGAAGGTGTATTGGGCATGGCCCGAATAATCCGCTGGTAACCACCCAGCCAGCGCATTAAATCCGTAGCGCGAATACCCGCCGCAATTGAAATAACCAGTTGCCGGTCCAACGACTCCCTCATTTGTTGCGAGAGCTCTTGCAGCTGCTGCGGCTTTACCGCGAGCACGACTACATGCGTACCGCCACTGCGCGTAGCTGAAGAAAGACCACCCTTCAAATCGGCCACGGCCGTAATACCGAACATGGTTTTTAGCCTGGCACGGGTATCTTCATTAATCTCAACAACACCGATCTGCCCGGCTGAATAGCCCTGTTTCAACAACCCGCTGATTAAAGCGGATGCCATATTGCCGCCACCAATAAATGTAATTTTCATAGCTTGTTTTTCGTTTCGGTTTGTTTATTTTTGCATTCATGCGTTTCAAAAACAGTACCCCGTCGCTAAGCCGGCTTTGCTCTCACCAGCATATAAGTGTTCGGGCTAGCGGTTCGGGCTAGCGTTGACAAACTGGACAATAAAAACTTGATCGTTGCCCCTGCTTGATCTGCTCAATCACTGTTTCACACTGCCTGCAAGCCAAGCCGGTGCGGCCATAAACCCAGTAATGCTGTTGAAAATAGCCGGGATTACCATCACTGTTGACAAAATTACGCAAGCTGCTGCCGCCGGCGTCAATCGCTTGGCGTAAAACAGATTTAACATTCTGCACAAGTTTTTCATAACGGGAAAGCCCTATTCCGTCCACATTTGTACGCGGATTTATCCCCGCATGATACAACGCCTCATTGGCATAAATGTTACCCACGCCGACAACCACATGATTATTCATCAACAATGCTTTTATATTTGTTTTGCGCTTGCGCGAAACTTCATACAGGTGTATTGCACAGAAATTGTCGCTCAGTGGTTCGGGACCCAGGTGGCTTAGCAAGGGATGCTGATACACATAGCCTGGCTGCCACAAAATGGCGCCAAAACGACGCGGATCTCTGAACCGCAATACTCCTCCATCCTCCAGAATCAAATCGAAATGATCGTGTTTACCCGGAGAAAATTCTGGTTCCATCGTTTCTGCTGCTACCGACTGTGAATTAGCGATTTGCAGTATCCGTAAACTACCGGACATCCCCAAATGTAAAATCAACGTGCCTGTGCCGCAATCAAGCAAAAGATATTTCGCTCGCCTATTGACTGAGGCCACGACCTGGTCTTGCAGCTGATGCGGCAATTCGGCAGGAATGGGCCAACGCAACTTCGGCTGCCGAATAATAACCTGTGTAATGCGTCGTCCCTCGAGATACGGCGTTATACCCAAACGTGTCACCTCAACCTCGGGCAATTCTGGCATGTAAAAAGCCTGCGCCTGTGCTTTAGTCCGCAATCTTTTTCGGATTAATCGTGTTCGGTCGCAACCGGATTAAGCAATTTCCGGCTTACCGACTCAGGAAACAGATAACCAATCTGTTCATTATCACGATAAAATGCCGTTCCATACTCATGTTCGACGGCTGTAATGATTATGCTGCGCCCATCTTGGAGATTGATTATTCCGGCCGCAGTACCCTCAGAATCCTGCAATGGCTTCATCAGTAATTCTGGCGCCCGGTAATCGCGCCAACTGTTAACCCAGCGCTCCAATGCTTCACTACTCTGGTAGTTTCCGTTTCCTGCATCAGTTTGCCACGCACCGTTTTGCTGTCTAATCGATACCCCGTTCAACTCAAACCGTACTGGCAGCTCGTCATCAGCCAGCAACTTTGAATCGGCCAGATCCAGTGGATCCACGGGCACCCAAGTCGCATAACGTGGAGAAACCAGATATACATCACCGTTGATTGCCAGATATTGTTCATTAGTGACGGGCGCGAGCCCGCCGAACGCAAAATGCTCGTCATCAATATACAATTCAACGAGAGGTTGATCCAGGTTAAAATTCTCAACATCTCTAAGTGGAAAACGCTGGCGGCTGTTTGCAGACAAAACATTCAGCATTTTTTTAACAAGCGTGCCGTCTGCCCGTGCGAATACCGGTGTCATCAAGTGCCAGTCACCTCCAATGCGCCGCAGTTCAATTTCCTGCCCTTGCCGCACAATACGAACCGATTGCACTGACTCCGGAGTGCGCAATGAAACCTGAAACGCATCATCTGTCTCGGATTGAAACTGCGGTGTCAAATAAAGAAAAAAAGCCAGCCCTATAATGGTAGCCAGCATAATCAGATTAATTTGTGAATGATACGTCATAACCTTACTTGACAGTTAAGTCGTTTTTTTTCGGCGCCACCAAATAACAACGCCGCTTGATAAAAAAATAATTGGCAGTACGAACAAAAAGAAAATCACGATTACAGTCAATTCGGTATCGGTCAACATCAAATGACTGTCTAGCGTCGCACGCGGTTGAATGGTAATCATTTCCTCATCACCGGACAACCAGTTAAACAGATTAATCCCAAAATCCAGATTGTTCCCATTACCCAGATACATATTGGCAAGAAAATGGCCGCTACCGACAACAATCACCCGTTGTTCACGATCATCGACATCGCGTGACAGCGCTACGGCAATCGTTACCGGACCGGCGACATCTTCCTGCGGATCAAACGTATAATTATCATCGGCGCTAAGCTTTACCCAGCCATTGTGCGCCACTTCGACCAACGAGACGGCACGCCATTTTTCATTCTCATTAATAACAATCTGACGCGCAAAAGGAAAGACTGTAATATAATTGAAACCCTGGGTGATTGCATGTTTCCCGTAACCGGTACCTAACGCAAACGTAACGGGTGCTTTTAACTGCTCGGCCTGCGGATCGATAACCACACCAGGCGTCATAATCAAATGCAGTTTCTCTGTCAGCGGCATCAATCCCCGTAAAGACTCCTGGTCGGCCAGCCATAACAAGTTGCCGCCGTTATCGATATACTCGAGCAGCTTATCCACTTCACCGGGCAGCAAATCAGTTTGAGGCGAGGCAATCAGCAACATATCGGCATCAGCAGGAATTTCGGGCGTAACCGTCAGATTCAACGATTCACTGACAAATCCATTCACTTGCAACTGTTGACCGAATTCTCTTAAATCATAATTAGCTGCGCCTTCAAGACTACGCTCCCCATGACCGCTTAACGCCAGAATCAATTTTTCATGGGGGCGTGACAGACGCATGAGCACCTGTGTCATTGCCTGCTCATTAATCGTTGTCAGACTCGACTGCTTGTTCTGATAATGGATAATCAGTTCTCCATTGACCTGCACCCCCGCCTCTCTGGCCAGATCCGGATATTCTGCAGGATCAATAAATGCCAGTGATATATCCGGTTTAATCCGCTGGTAGAGCTGTACAAAATTATGAATGATTTCCCGCACATCGCCAAACTGCACATGCTGTTCCGTGACAAAAGCCGTTATCTGCACAGGTGCAGTCATTTTATTGAGAATATCGATACTGGTCTGACTCAATGTATTGCGGCCATTTTGGCTGACATCCCATTGTGTACGCGTCTGCAACGCCAGATACCCCAGCAACACAAACAATGACAGTAGCAACAGCACAAAAATGCCCCGTTGCATTTTTAATTGAAAACGTAATGATTTATTTATGCGCATCAACGTTGCAAATCAATGTTGGAAACTTAAGTATTCTATCCATATGATATTGTCAGGCACAGCATTACAGTGGTGTTATGCAATACAGCCGCAGCACGCAGGAAAAAGAGTTTCTTTTCAAGTGTACTGTAACGCGATTGCAGGACATTATAGTAGTAACCCCCTCCGGGTGAGCTTGCCAGCATCCATGGGCGTTGCCGCCCCTTTTGACAATAGAACAACTATTCCTGCAGGGCACGCCTTGCCATGCATACTGACAAGCGCACTGCATCCAGCAATATCATATAGACAGAATGCAGCGCCGCTTTCATAACACACTTTTTACCCGTGCAGCCGCTCCCCATCCAGACTACGGATGGTCAGCACTAAGAAAAACAGCATAAACAGTAAAAAATACATCAGACTGAACGTATCGATTAGTCCATTATTAAACAGCTCAAATTGTTTGAAAATTGAAACGTAATATGTCCAGCCCTCATGATCACTGGTGACCAGATCCAGCACCCAGAAACCCAGCAGCACGCCCAGCATGCCTATAGCGGCAATCACGGGTTGTATTGTCAAACTGGAAATATAAAGCCCGAGCGCGACAAAACAACAGGTTAACAAAAACAATCCTGATGCACCACTGATTAAAAGACCATAATCCAATGTGCCGCCTGCAAGCAAGGTCAGAAACATTGCCACAATCAAAACGACCACACTCATAAAAAAGACAATTAATCCAAGAAATTTACCCAACACGACTTCAGTAACCGAGACAGGCGCTGAAAGCAGCAAAGTGAGCGTATGACTCTTGCGTTCTTCCGCAAACTGCCGCATTGTCAGCAAAGGCGTCATTAAAAGCAGCACAATCGCAGCCAGCGCGAATACCGGTGTAACAATGATTTCGGTGAACCCGGGAGGATTGGCAATCTGCATTAACTGTGGCTGTAACTGTAAAAAAGCATCCAGACGACCCAGAAAAAACCATGCAAACAGTAATTGCATTGATGTCAGCAGCATCCACGCCAGCGGCGAACAAAACATCATGTACAACTCTTTACGTGCAATAGTAAAAATCATAAGTTGACGATTTAGTGAGTTATTGGCTGCGGATTTTGCGTCAGCCGGGTAAATTCCATCTCCAGATCCGCATCTTTCTGCCTGAGCCCTGCTAATGTTTCATTTAGAACCATTCGACCATCATGCATGATCTGTACCCGGTCACAAACACTTTCAACTTCAGACAAAATATGTGTGGAAAGAATCACACTGCGCGATTTTCCCAGATCCCGAATTAATGCGCGCATTTCTCGCATCTGATTTGGATCAAGTCCAACTGTTGGCTCATCCAGAATAATAATGTCTGGCTCGTGTATAATCGCCTGCGCAATCCCTACACGCTGCTGCAACCCCTTTGACATAGTGCCAATCAATTGTTTGCCGCGATCGGCCAGGCCGCAACGTTGTTTACAATGCTCAAGCGCATGCGCTATGCGCTGTTTGTCTATCCGGTGAAGGCGCGCGGCAAACCGCAGATATTCATTCACAGTCATATCAAGATACAACGGTGGTATCTCAGGCAAATAGCCGATATGTGCTTTGGCTTTTTGCGGTTCACCCAACAAATCGACACCACAAACTTCAATACTTCCGCTGCTTGGAGCGAGGTTGCCTGTAATCATGCGCAGGGCCGTTGTTTTACCAGCTCCGTTCGGCCCCAGCAACCCAAGCACTTCACCTTTTTTGAGCTGCAGCGTAAAATCATATACAGCTATTCGCGCGCCATAGTTTCTTTGTATATGCTGCGCTGAAAGCGTAAAATAATCGCACTCATCTTTCATAGACACATTCTTTCATATTGATTTAATTACTTGACCGGAACCGGGTGGGCTATGCTGGCCCGCGGTCGGTCTTGACAGCAAATAAAATATGGGCTCTACACTATAAATTTAATATCTCGCGACACAATTTTTATCTGTATATTCTATCGCACAAATCCGGTACTTCAATTCACAATCGCGGAATATTCTTGAATAACGGCTATGACGGCAACATGTAATGCACCGTCAGTCACGATTATTGTTGACAGCTGTGGCTCCTGTTTCTGCTTTATCGCGGCAGATATCCCAGCGGAGCATCATACTGTATGATTATTGCGACACAATAGTATTGATCCAGCCCGGGAATTGCTTTGCGGACACTTTAGACTAACAAAACAATATTCTTAATTTTCAGTATGCTATTCTTTTTATGTTGCGAAAAAGATACACCTGTATTTGACAAAAATCCGTATATAAATTCATAATCGCGTCAGCACATCATACAGTGATACGAAAACAATGGTGGGACGGCCTTCTGTTACTGGATGTCAGTAACAGGAAATTAAATCTGAAGTTTTCACTTAAAAGGGATAACAGCATGAATAAATTGTCAGCCAAGCAAAAACTGATCGGAATGATCATATTACCCGCGTTCTTCTCCGGCACAGTTGCAGCGCAGGTAGCTCCGATAGATCGATATGAAAACGATATTGAAAAAGCCGAAGGTTACGTAACAGAAGATGAAAACGGCATAGTCTGGCGCAACTCGCCAGATCTGGGCCATCACTGCTGGCGCACAGGATACTGGGACGAATCACTGGCTGTTGTAGAAGGTTGCGACGGCTATGAAAAAATAGCAGAAGCAGAACCAGAACCAGAACCAGCACCAGCGCCGCCAGCACCACCTGAAAAACTGACCTTCTCGGCTGATGCATTATTTGATTTCGACAGTGACGTTCTGAAACCAAACGGAAAAATTGCACTGGACGAATTTGTTCGCGGCCTGGAAGGTGTTAATTATGACGTAATCGTTGCCGTCGGACATGCCGACAGAATTGGCAATCCGGACTACAACCAAAGACTGTCAGTTCGGCGCGCCGAATCTGTTAAGGCCTATCTGGTGTCGAGAGGAATACCAGACAACCGTATCTTTACAGAAGGCAAAGGCGAAACGCAGCCCGTTACCGGCACCACCTGTGATGGCAAATCAGGCGCGGCACTCAAAGAATGTTTGAGACCTGATCGCCGCGTTGACGTCGAAGTTGCCGGCACGCGATAAACACGCTGCCTGAGCAAGGCTCTCCAACGAATGGAATAAAAAGCCCTGTCTAACAGGGCTTTTTTATGACCTACTTGATGTCCGACACCAACGAAATTGACACACTGATTGAAGCCCGCTGGGTGATACCAGTCGATGCAAAGCGGTCCGTTCTCAGCAACCACGCAGTTGCCCTCCATCAAGGCAGCATAGTGGACATTTTGCCGAGTCATGCTGCACGTGCAAAATTCAATCCTCAAAACACTGTCGACTTGAATAATCACGCGCTAATTCCGGGGCTAATCAACGCACACACGCATGCGGCAATGATTCTAATGCGCGGTCTGGCGGATGATTTGCCGTTAATGACGTGGCTAAACAAATATATCTGGCCGACCGAAAATCGTCATGTCAATGAATCTTTTGTACTCGATGGCACACGCCTGGCTTGTGCCGAGATGCTGAGAAGCGGCATTACCTGTTTCAACGACATGTATTTTTTTCCTGAAGCCATAGCGCAGGGCGCCTTGGAAACCGGTATTCGCGCGGCAATTGGCATGATTGCCATAGATTTTCCGACGCCATACGCAAGCGATGCCGATGATTATCTGGCTAAAGGCATGGCATTGCGCGATAAACTGCACCCTAATCCGCTGCTGTCATTTTGCTTTGCACCGCACGCCCCATACACAGTCAGCGATCGAACACTTACACATATCCTGACTTACGCTGAACAGCTTGAAGTACCCATACATATTCATCTTCACGAAACTACGGACGAAATTGATATTGGCATGAAGTCGCACGGCATACGTCCAATTGAGCGAATGCAACAGATTGGCATGCTTGGACCCAACCTGGTAGCGGTACACATGGTACATCTGAATGACATTGAGATTCAGCTTATACAACAACACGGCTGCCATGTAGTGCATTGCCCCTCATCCAATCTCAAACTGGCAAATGGATTCGCCCCTATTCCACTACTTCTTGACAATTGCATCAATATAGCGCTTGGCACCGATGGTGCCGCCAGTAACAACCGGCTGGATATTCTTGCAGAAATGCGGCTGGCCGCCTTACTTGCCAAAGCGACAAGCTGCCGTGCCGATACCCTGCCCGCCTATCACGCCCTTGAAATGGCCACTATCAATGGTGCCCGGGCACTTGGCATTGACGCCCTTACCGGCAGTCTTGAACCCGGCAAAGCCGCAGATATAACAGCGATTGACTTTTCTGATCTACATCTGTCACCGTGTTACGAACCCGTTTCACATCTCGTCTATGCCGCCGGACGCGAGCAAGTGAGCCATGTCTGGGTAAATGGTAAAATATTGCTGAAAAATAAACAATTGACCGTGCTTGACGACGCTGAACTGCATCGCCGTGCATTATACTGGGAAGACAACATCAAGTCATCCATATGAATGGCACCAGGACACTGGAAACCGTTTCCGATGTAGACTATCGGGTAATAGCAAGCGAAATAACAACCAAGGAAAGGAAATGAAATGAAAGAAGACGGTATCAATGCCGACCCTTTAGAACTGGAAAAATTCAGTCAGCTGGCGCACCGCTGGTGGGACCCTAACAGCGAGTTCAAGCCACTGCATGAAATTAACCCATTACGCATGAATTACATTGAAGAACTTGCCGGGCTAGAAGGAAAAACGGTGCTGGATGTTGGTTGTGGCGGCGGTATTCTATCCGAAGGCATGGCAAAGCACGGCGCAATTGTTACAGGAATTGACTTGAGTGACAAAGCTCTCAAAGTTGCCCGTCTGCACCTGCTGGAAAGTGGCCAACAGGTTGAATACCGCAAAATCACAGCGGAATCGCTCGCCAAGGAGCAGCCTCACCATTACGACATTGTCACGTGCATGGAAATGCTGGAGCATGTGCCCGATCCAATGAGTATTGTTCGCTCCTGTTCAACACTGGTAAAGCCTGGCGGCCGGGTATTTTTCTCCACCATTAACCGTAATCCGAAGTCCTATTTATTCGCCATTATTGGTGCAGAGTATATTCTTCAGCTGCTGCCTCGCGGCACGCATGAGTACGCCAACTTTATCAAGCCTTCCGAACTGGTGCGCATGGCCCGAAATGCCGGACTTTCTGATGAACAACTGATTGGCTTGACTTACAATCCGTTTACCAAAGTCTATGCGCTTGGATCAGACACGGACGTGAATTATATCATGGCCTGCCGGGCCTGATATTACGGCAACATAGAGGTGCAGATCAACGCGGTTTTTTTCGATTTTGACGGCACCCTTGCCGATACCGCGCCGGACCTAGGTCACGCGCTCAACCGGCAGCGCATAAACAAGGGACTCGATCCGTTACCTATCGAACAAATCCGCATCCAAGCTTCTGCCGGCGCACGCGGATTACTAGGACTCGGTTTCAATATAAAACCGGAAGATCAAGGTTATATAAAATTGCGCGATGAATTCCTGGAATTTTATACCCAGCGCCTCTGCCATGAAACCAGGTTGTTTCCCGGTATCCCGGAACTTCTCGATCAATTGGATGCGCTGGCTCTGCCATGGGGTATCGTTACCAATAAACCGGCCCGCTTCACACACCCACTTATCGCATTGCTGGGCCTAAAACACAGAGTATCCTGCGTTGTTTGCGGTGACGATACCAGCCATACCAAGCCACACCCTGAACCGTTACTGGTTGCCTGCGAGAAAATCAACATATCTCCTTCTGACTGCTTGTACCTGGGAGACGATTTGCGCGATGTCAAAGCCAGTCTGGCCGCTGGAATGGTGCCTGTCATTGCGCGTTACGGCTATCTTGGAAACGGGCTGCCACCTGAATCCTGGGGCGCACGTCATATTATTAACAAACCGCAGGACATGCTCGCCTATATTTGATACAAATGATAGAATACAAAACACGGCAATCAACAAAGATGAACTTTTAACATTTATCTTTATCATATCTGTACCACAAAGAATTCGGGGACGATCTGGCTTCGACGTGGGTTGCAAAGCAGTGTAGGGCATACCGAGGATCAGGTTACCTCGTAAATCCATCTGAAAACAATAGTCGCAAACGACGAAAATTACGCTTTAGCCGCTTAAATGGCTAGCCTCTGCGCCGGTGGGCCTCAACGCCGGGTCTGGCAACAGACAGCAGAGTCACTAACGAGGATCGCGCACTGCAGGGTTACTTTGCAGGACGCTAAATTTAAGGTAACTCGCTTGTCATCAGCCTGCCGGTTGGCGGTTGGCAGGTCAAATTAAAGAACACGGCTAAGTATGTAGAACTGCCTGTAGAGGGCTTGCGGACGCGGGTTCGATTCCCGCCGTCTCCACCATTAATACCCCCAGTAACATCCGACACCGTCCTAGAGACGGTGTTTTTGTTTGTGATATAGCAGGTTATTTATCCAACAAAGTTTTATCGAATCCGGTAAAATCCGTTCATACAGGGGGTACTACATGGGGTATTTCGATTAATCGAACAGGAGAATTTTATATGCCTGGGGGTATCGGAGGGCGGTTGACAGATAAGGCCTGCAAAGCATTCGCTGCTCAAAAGGCGCATGGCAAAAAGCTTTCAGACGGTGGTGGATTATATCTTTTTATTACACCGGCAGGCAGTGCGGTCTGGCGGATTAAATATCGTATCGATGGAAAGGAAAAAACATATTCTGTCGGCAGCTATCCCGCCATCTCTCTGGCGGTAGCACGCACCGATCTTGCAGAAGTCAAGGCGCTGCTTCGGGAAAATAAAGATCCGGTTACACAGCGGCGTATCAACCGCGCCGAATCCAGATCAGCAAGTGAAAATACTTTTGAAACCGTAGCTACACAGTGGCTCACAATGAAACAACGGGAATGGAGTGCCGGACATTTCGCCAGATCGGCACGCGCATTTGAACGCGACATCTACCCGCTGCTTGGCAAGCTTCCAATTGCGAGTATTACACCAGCAATTATTGCAAAGGCCATAGAGGACATTCATAAGCGTGACGTACTTGAGACCGCCACACGAATTCTACAACATATAAATGGCGTATTTCGCTACGCACAGGCAAAAGGTCTATGCCGTGACAACCCGGCTCTACCCGCTCGGGAAATTCTGCCTCGCAAAAAAGACAGCGGGAGAATGCCCGCTCTGCTGGATTTCGCTTCACTGGGTGACGTATTGCGGCGGGCGGATATGGCAAGAACTTCACCTTCAGTACGTATGGCACATCGTCTATGTGCTTTTACTGCTGCCCGTATCGACAACATAATCACCGCCGAATGGAAAGAATTTGATCTGGATAGCGAACAACCTATCTGGACTATTCCGCGCACCAAAATGAAAGTTAAATCCCGTTTCATCGATCACCGCATACCCTTGTCCGATGAAATTACCTCCGAATTGAAACAATGGCAGGCGATCTACGGCAAACAAGGTTTTCTATTTCCATCGCCTACAGGCGGCAAACATATCGGGTGCGAATCCATCGAAAAAATGTACCGTGTTACTTTACAGCTTAAAGGTATCCATGTACCCCATGGCTGGCGAAGCTCTTTTTCTACGCTGGCAAAAGATAACAATTTTGAGCGCGATGTCATTGAGTTGGCACTCGACCATGCGCATGACAACGAGGTCGCACGTGCTTATGACCGTGGCGAACGGTTTGAAAAACGTATTCAATTATATGATTGGTGGGGAAAACAGCTTGCTGCAGCGCAGCATGGTGCGACTGTGATCCCGATGAAAAATAAAACTGCTTGATCGGTTGCGTATTTATACTCTTGTTTTGTGGAAACTTGTGAATTTGCGTCATTAATTTCATTCACTTACGAATAGCTTTTGTGGAATGCCTCCGCCGTAAACTTCACAAACTCCTCGGTTTTCTCCTGACCACGTGCGATTACCTGCCAAGGCTCAAGTCTGGCGATCTCCGTTTGCAATTCCTTTGCGGTCTTCGCCGTGCATCCCAAAATCTTTTGTATCGAGTTTGCGGTCACGCCATCACATTGAAAGACATAGGCAAATTCAAGCAATTCTTGGAAATTGAAAAACTCTTGTTGATAGTCGTTGGGTGACTGACTGGCGAAGAAGACCACCACACCTTTCGATCGCCCCTCGCGAATGATACGTTGAAGAAAAATATTTTTTTGGCTAAGGTAGTTATGCGCCTCGTCAATAACCAGTATTGTACGAATGGTACGACGCCCATCTGTTATGGGGCTATCCGGCAACGTCGCCATCTCTTTGTAGAGCCGCTCAATGACAAGATATGCAACCAGTTCTTTGAGCACCGGCATCGCATGTACATCGATTAACATCGTGCGATTTGATACTCGGTCCATTGGTGCAACTGCGCTGCCGTGTCGCCAAAAAAGATCAAAGTCTGACAGGTCGCGCAGTACTTCAATTAAGCTGTCGTCCTTCTTGCCATCTTCCTCGTAGGCAGCAGAAGCTATTTCAAGGATGTCTGGAAAGTCCGGAAAAGGAGTCTCAGTTCCGACCCGTTTCGTGTAGCCTGCGCGAATTGCTTCAGTCAGCGCACCCTTCTGCACTATGCCCAGCTTGCTGTTAATGGACGCAAAACTCTCCGCTTTTTCGCGAGCAGATACATTAATTGTCTGTTCATCATACGCTGGCAAGATAAACGGATTGATAGGCAAGTTCTGTCCACCCTGCAACAATCGAAAAGGTTGCACACGCGCTAGCTCCAGAAAACGTTCGTTATCTACAACATCACCCTTGTAGTCGAAGTAGATGAAATGAGTCTGGTAATTTGATTGTACGCGAATGTCGGTTAATAATTTGAGTAGAAACTGTGTCTTGCCGACACCGGGCTTACCCATGATGGCCAAGTGCGAATTCGCATGCTTAGCGGTGTTGTTTAACTCCATCATCAACTCAGAACGTTGCAGCAAAGTTCGACCGATAAAGATGTCCAGAATGCTGCCGAGCTGTTCTCGCCGCCCCACAAATTCAACTTCGTCAACCAATCGACGAATAAGCGCATCGCCGCTGCGACCTGATTCCTGGTACAGTGCAGCCATCAGTGCCGCACCGCTGTCGATATGATTTTTTACGACGGATCGATTGGAGAAGAATTCGTCCTCCGCAAAGTCGTTCTTCCCGTAGATATGTGCAATCAGGGTGCGGATAAATATTTCATCTTCACCAATGAATGTAGGGCGCTTCATCTCACCACCACTGAAGTTCGGACTTTGAGTCACCGTATGTCCGTCTTTAACCAAGGAAAGTGTAAACGCGATGCGTGCCAGCGTAGCCTTCTCTAGCTTGGTCTCAAAGCGCAGTGCGCTTAATATTTCGTCGGCCTCACTCGATGTATAAAGACGATCAGCCATGACTGTTCTCCCAGAAATACCCTTGACGGAAAGTCGTTAGTTCCTGCCGTTGATCAAACTCCAGACTTCCTGCACCACTTAGGCGCGGTTTTAGCGTGCGATAATAATTCGTATCGATTTCTGTATCCGTGGACAAGATGACCACTTGTTCACCGGCATTCGGAAAATAATTGCTCACGATATTGTCGCGGTGTGTGCTATCGAGTCGAGACAACGGCGTGTCGATGATGATCGGCAGTTTCAACTCACTGGTCTGGGCTAGACCCCATAACAACGACACCGCAAACACTTCCTTTTCACCTGCTGATAAAGCTGATTTGCGAATCTCGTGTCCGTTGCGGTCAGTGATCTTCACTTCATACGTTTTGTCGTCGATAGTAATGTCTTTGATTAATCCGCTGCGACTGGAGAGCAGACGATACATTTCGAATGTCTTTTCTTGCAACATATGTACCTTGTTCTTGCGCAAACGCACAATGAACTGGTTCAGCACGCTAGCAATCGCATCGCACTCTTCGATGAAATCTGCTTTCTCTTTTGAAACATTGTGTTTCTCGTAGAGCTTTTCGATCTCAACCTCGATCTCACTAATCCGTTTTTCAAGTGTGAGAATATCCTCTTCTAGCAACCGCAACTGTTCGGTCTTGCGGCCAATTTGGGTGGAACAACTTTCCATTTCTGTCTGAATCTCATCGAACAACTCGCGCTCGGTCACCGTGAGTGCACTGCCCTGATTGATGCCTTCAAGTTGTCGAATTTGCGCTTCTAGATCACGCGCCTCTTCCAACAGTGGTTCGAGCAAAAATACTTCACTGGTTTCCAGCGATTCGATCTTGTTCAAAACCCTTGCTGCGTCACGGTCTGACAGGTCCAGAATTCTCTGTACATTGGCTTTAGGGTCTCCCTCTTTCAGCAACAGATAAATTCGCCGCTCCAACTCGGCCATGCGATCTGCCGAAAGCTTCTCAGAATAGATCGGTTCCGGTTCCTCAACTACTCGAACAATGCGCTTTGCCAGGTTCGACGCGTTCTCTTTGATTGCCTCGCCGCTTGCGGATTCACGTTCGACTTCTATCTGTCGCCGGATATTATCGAAGAACTTACCCGCAATGCTATATGGCAGTGCCTTTTCACATAAACTCCGTATTTCACTCTCAATCTGCGTCAAACGGTTTGCCGCAAAAACCCGTTTCTTCTCTTGTTCGCGCATAGCCTCACGAGATTCGGGGGCGGCATGGAAAGCCGCTTCAAAACGTTTCTTCGCCTCTTCTAACTGATATTTAAAATCAGTTAATTCCGCACGTAAACCATCACGTTCCAGGTGTTTACGCGTCAACTTGCTTTTCTCTCGTTTCAATTCGCTCTGTTTGAATTCCAGGTCCTCGTCGGAAATTTCGACAAAACCTTTACGCTCTTCCTGCTTGATGTAGACGATATCGCTCGCCAACCGGTTGATATATTGAATGCCAAGAGCTGCTTCCAGCGAGGATTTCAGGCGCACTTCCGAGTGATCGTCCGCTGCAATTTCCTGAATCTTTTCGCCGTCGAAGAAGAAGAACTGCGTAATTCCCGGCGGAATCGCAGCGCGAATAAAATCCTGCCAAATCTCCTGATTCTGCACCGAAACCCGCTTACCGTCGCACACCACCACCAATCGCTCGGTCAGATCGCGCGCCTTGGGATCACTGATCACCCCTGCCGTCCAAGAGCGTTTCACAACTAATTCAGAACCATCGTCCATTTCAATAACAAGCTCGAAGACCACGTTAGCGTTATCCTTGGCTTTCTCGCGCCGGTTGATGTTGCGAAAAATTTCGTCCGATTTGCCGCCATATAGACAGTAGGTAATAGCCTCCATGATGGAGGTTTTGCCAGCCCCGTTCATGCCACCAATCAGAAATATACTGTGACCATCCTTACCTAACGGGAATACAATTTCGGTGGAAAACTGGAATGATTTATAGTTCTCGATGGTTAGCTTGCGAAATTTCATTAGCTATCCTCCCCCAACTCCCAGATACCGCGCGGCGAACCCTGGCGCAACGCACCGTCTTGTGTCATCTGAAAGCGCTCCCACTTTGCGTTGTTCTGCCAGGCAGGCTCGTTGGTCGCGTCCCGCCAAATGTTGTCACCAGGTAACAACTTTCCATCTAACTGTTTAGTCATCTGTTCAATGACGTCAGAGACTCGCGCCCGACCGCCCAGCGTCTTGAGTGCTTGAATAATGTGTACACGTAAGATGCTTTGCGGCGTTTTCGGTAACGTCGAGCGCTTGGTGCGCGGTTTCGCTTCCGAATTAGTTGTGTTTTGCCCGAGTCGTTCCCGCAGGTCCTTCAGGATGTCCTGAAACTCGTCGGCCAACTGCGCCAGGGCCTGCTTAGCATCGCTATGTACTGCCAAGGCTGCTGCAATGCGTGTTTTTTCAGCCCGCAAAGATTCCGGTACTGTTACGTCGGATTTTTCCAATTGCTCCACCGCTTTGGCGATAGCCCGCAACTGGGCCTCTTGCTCAACAACCGCAACATCTTCTGAACTGGCATCGAGCTGATCGATCACGCCCCGGCACAACTCCACCAACAGGCTCGGGTCTTTGACGAAACGGTCGATAGTGTCGCCGTCGTTCATGCCGGTCGCTCCGTATCACCCGATGACCTGCTTTTGAGTATCTCGCGCAGCGCATCATAAACGCCCGTGCGGCGGTCCTTGAATTCGTATTCGCGCACGGCATCCAGCAGCTTCAGCACCTTTTCCTGGCTGACGCCGTGTTGCTCGCAGAGCTCTGCAAGGAGCCTTGAATCATCGGGGGACAGGTTCATGACTGCACGGCCTCCTCGATGAGTTGTTCGACGCGGGCTTTTGCTTGTTCAAGAAGTTCTTCCGACTCTTTTTCTTTGGCATAACTTTCCAGAACAAGACTGTGAACTTGCTCGCGCACATCTTGCCTCACGTTTGGTACTAAAAAACGCTTTATGTCCTTCGGATAAATGTATTGCTGAGATGTGCCGCTTTGGTAGGTTTTTGATTGCAAAAGCCCATATCGGCTGTTCAGTAGCACGTGCATAAATCCCGCATCGTGCTCTTCATTGCATCGCAACAGCGTGATGAAACTAGCAGGGACGGCTTCATCGTCGTTCAGCCAGATATTTGTTTTTCCGAGATATGCGCCCACCGAGTAAAACAACAAATCATTCTTCTGTAGTGCCGCAGATGGGTTCGCTTGTCTCCACCCAGTTGTAGTGCGAAGTTCGTTACCATATCCATCAGGCGAGATATTCCGCAGGTGTTTTTGGGTAACGATTGGGACGCCGCTATCCCCGTAGTCAGGGTTCGCGAACTTGGCAACATGTGCGAATTCGGGAAGTCGACGGAGTTCAAATTTCTTCGACAACTCTGCCCACAGGAATCGAAGCTCTGGATCGTAGAATTCAGCATCTGAGCGGTGCGAGGTATCTAAGTCGCTAAATCGAGCGGTGTAGCCTACCGGCCTCTGGAATGTCAGCTTATCTAGCCCAAGCTCGGCTTCGAGGAGTTGTTGAGCTTTCCGATACAGAGCACTACTATTTTCACGATGAGCCTGCGACTGCCGCACACAATCTGCAATTAACTGCTGATCTTCCAGTTGAAACAACGGGACAATGAGTTCGCCGATGTCTTCCAGATGGAGATCTGGCTGACTGATCCCTTTGTTTAACCTCAGTAACTGAAGTTGCCCATAGCGGCAATTCATAAACATCGACAAGAACTCGGGCAGGATTGCGCCCGTAGTTCGAATCAGTGCAACACTTACAAAAATACTAAACTCCTCCAACCCCTCTGGCACAACACAACTCCAACGAGGACCGACCCCCACCTTGCGAAGTAGCACGTCACCAGCCTGAACTGGACATCGTTTGTGGATCGCCCGATGCTCTGCCTCGCTAATGAATTTGAACGGCCCATCGTGAGCAAAATAGCCATCTTTTATATTTACCGCCGAGTAGAATCGAACACCGGTCTCGGTGTACCTCGGCGTGAAGTGAGTACCGTCTGTAATCTTCTGGCGACACAAGCCAAGCTTTGTGTGAGGTATGCTTTCGACAAGCTTCTGGCAATTTACGTACTCTGGCCGGTAGAACTCAGCTTCAATCCGCACGTGATTTCCAATCTCATGCATGTTGACAGTGTTCCAGACTGCCATCACTGAGCCTCCCAAAAGGTGAGTTCTTGTTGCTGCGCAAAGCGTACAAAAGCCTCCGCAATGCAAAGCTTGTCGTCAAGAATCGTGGCTGCATCGGCCAGGTCTTCAGAACGCAAGTCGTAATTCACCAGGTCCTGATTCACGACGAGCTGCCCTTCCTGCGGGTGGCCATCCGGGAATTCGATCAGGCTGCCGTCTGCATCAATCATATATTCGTAATCGCCGGAGTTGTTCTTACCGCCGCGCTCGCTCACGGCCATGAAGATGGGGTAGTCGAGCCGCTTGGCCACTTCGGCGGCGATCCATCGCTCCTTGAGAGTGCCTATTAGTTCTTCGTCCGCCAGCATCAATTCCAGCTGGCCGCGATTGCTGAGCATCTTCAGTTCGCGCTCGACCTGCGGGATTTGCTTTTCCAGTGCCTTGATCTCAGCCTTGAGCGTCTTTTGCTTGGCCTTCTGAGTTTCCTTGAGTGCCGCCAACGCCGCCTTGTGGTCCGTCTTGATGGGCTTCAGGTGTGCATTCAGTTCGCTCTTCTTGCCGTCCCAATGTTCGGCAATCGCTGCGATTTCCTGACCCTGTTGTTGTACCAGGGCTTCAACATCGCTTTCGAGGTCCATCAACTTCTGCTTGGTCTTCACCAGTGCGGCCTTGAGTTCGTTCAGTTTTTCCTCGGCGACCGCCAGGCGATCTTCGACGGCAGGCGATTCTTCGCCGCTTTCACCGTTCTCTTCCTCGTCGTTGCCATTGACTATTTCTTCCGGTTCGGGTTCGGTAAAGATTTCGGCGAGCAAGTCGGCAATAGCCTCGGGAATCGCTTCCTCAGGTACGTCGTCGGCTGCTTCGTGCGCGGCCAGCAGCCCCTTGATCTCGGCCTCGTAGTCCGGGCAGGCCACGGCCACCTCGTCATGCACCTTGGCGATCTGGTCGAGCTGTTCCTGTGTGTATTTCTGGACGAACAACACCGAGGTCTTGGTGCCGGTGTGCGGTTTAAAGGTGTTGGGGTGCAAACCTACAACTGCCAGCAATCGCGCTTTCTTGAGAATCCACTCGCGGATAAAGGCCAGTGAGGAGTTGTTGAACTTGCCCTGCGGCAAAACAATAGCGGCACGCCCACCGGGCTTGAGCATTTTCAGGATGCGTTCAATGAAAAGCACATCGCGTTCTTCCTTCGGTTGCTTGTTGTCCCCGGCACGCCTGAGGGCAGTTTTTGCAAGCTCGTAATGTACAAGCATCTTGCGATCCTTCATCTCGCCCGCAAAGGGAGGATTCGCAAGGATTACGTCGAATTTGAGTTCGTCGAAATATTCCCAAGCCTTGTCGTCATCCGTGAGCGGATCATCCACTGGAATCTTCTTTGCGTTGAGTTTCGCCTCACGTAGTCCTTTGAGAAACGCTTGTCCAGACGCTGTTTCATACCACGTCTTGGGATCGAGACTGCTTACGTCCGGGCCAAAGATATTGGTGTGACCATCACCGGCAATCAGCATCAGCGCACGGGAAGTCTTGGCTGCGCGCTGCTCAAAATCGATGCCCCATAGGTACTTGGCAGCGTAACGGTGTTTACGCAGCTCACGCTGTTCGTTGTCGGCTGCCGGATAACACCAGTCCATGGCGTGCAATAAAAAGCCGCCGGAACCACATGCAGGGTCCATCACATATTCCTTGCGGGTAGGGTTGAGCATGCGCACGCACATTTCTACTACATGGCGAGGTGTGAAGAACTGACCTTTCTTTTTCTTGGCTTCAGTGGGCAACAGATACTCGAAGGCGTCATCCATGATACGCAGGTTCGAACCCATCAACCGCACACCCTCAATCGGACCGACACAAACTTGCAGGTGGCGCTTGGCAAGGTCGATATCTTCGCCTGCTTTGAAAATACCAGGCCACTCATCGCAGGCTTTGTGAAAGAGGTTATTGATGCGGTCAAATGTGATTTCGGGATCAATGGCCTTGCGGAACTCGACGACCCTGTCCTTTCGATTCTCCAGCGCCTCTTTCTCGTCCCAAATCTTGGCGAAGATCAGCTTGAAAATTTCATTGAATTCGTCCTTTCCGCTATCGGCTAGCACCAGCTCTTCGAGATCCTGGATAATTTTTTTGAAGTTGAAATCCTTCTTGAGCTGCAACAGCGTTTTGCTGGCTTCGAGTACATCCTTCGGCGCTTGCCCGCGCTTGGGAATGTCGAACAGCGTATCGTCGAACTGCGCCGGATAAGGCCGATAGAGGATGATACTGTCCGCCCCATTCGACCATACTGCGACCGGCGCACCCTTGGCGTTCATGTAACTCTTGAGCTGCTCGATGCCGTCCTTGCGCTTGGGCTTCTTGCACTCGACAATGATTTTCGGCGTGTTTTTGGTCGTATCCGTATAGACGATGATGTCCGCCGCCTTGGTGCCGACTTCGGTGCCAAACTGGACACTTTTTTCGAGATCAATCTCGTCGGCCTTATAGCTGTATTGGTGCATCAATTTGTAAACCCAGAGCTGCCGAACAATTTCTTCGGGGGCTGATTTACCGTCCTCGACATAGACCTGCACTTCCTCGTTTCCCGAGGAGAAGGGAATAAAGCTTTTCAGAAAATATTTTGTTTTCCCAGCGTCCTTCCCGGTTGTCACAGCCTTAGGGCAAATCGTTATGATCTCGTGAACCGGTTTGCCAAGATTATCAAACTCAGTAAGTTCGTATTTTATCCCTGGCTCTTTAAATACGCGATCAATGAGCTCTTTGGTTTCCATCAATGTATTATTTATTTTTTTATGATTATTCTTAACCACAACCTTTTATTTTTAACTTTTTTAGTTTTACAAAAAAAGCAAATGTATAGTGGGCAATTTCAAATTTCTAGTAAATTTTATTTTCAGGATTATTAAGTGTAATGGGTATATAAAATTTATATTGTTGTCATTATTTAATGAAAAGTCTGTCAAATATGCACTGAAATGTACAATAAGATACTACAAAATCAAAAGAACTATTTCAACGTTGTCAATAAAGGGGAAATATGGCCAGACACTACTCTACCAAGAGTTTCTTCCGACAAATGCCCAATGCGCTGCTTGCCCGCTACTTTCATGAACGTAATCTGCTACTGGATTTTGATTTTACAATCATGAAGGAAGGCAACCCTGCAGCGCTGTTTGAAGTCTGGCTTTCGCTACCTGATGGTCAACGCAATGTCATCGATTCCGAGTTTCGCGAAATCTATGATATGAGCTGTGAGAAAGGTTTTACAGCTATTCTTCATGAAGCTGAGTTTCAATTCAGCGATAAAACTACACTACATGATTTTATAGAGAAGCTGTCTGCGCTAACCAATCACTATGAACGCGCGATGATCACATTTCTTGATCACAAAAATTGCTGGAAAGTCGCCACCCTTTTTTATCATGCAGATACCTTGACCCATTGGCGCAAGCGTAAAAACTTACCACAGACTGGAGCTGCAATTGATGAAGCCAGCATCAATCAGCTCGCAGTGTTTATCAGCAGCTATTTCCATCATACCGAAGGCCGCGGGAAAAACTGCGTCGTGGAGCCCTATCGTCGCGGTGAACTGGATTATTTTTTTGCTTATCCCGAAGATTATTCACAACACAGCATCGAATGGGTTGATGGTCAATTTGATTGTCGGCCGCATAACCCTGCTTTTGAAATAATTTATGTCTACTCAAAAAAAGAGGGGTCGCTCGATTTGAATTTTCGCGGTGCTTACAAAGCTATTGAGCCGCTACAGAACATGTTTGCCCAGGCGATCCTGAAACTCGATAATCTACCGCCTGATCCGAAAGACACACGTGTATATGATCTTGATCCGCTATTACAGAAAAGTTTTGATTTTACTTACATGCCAGCCAGTGGCATTGAATCTGTGATTATCAAAAAATTAAGGCTTTCTTCACGTATTAAGAAAGGAGACCGTATAACCCTGGAGGCCAATACGGAAGAAGATCCCGACGCTGTCTACTCGCTATTTGAACAGGTTAAAACTTCCTTGCCGATGAATATGTACAGCGTTACTCAAGTTGAATTATCCGCATCGGTTGTCATTGATGCCGAGAAGCCGGCAAGGAAGGTAACATTCCGCATTACTTACCCCAATTCCTGTACATTGAAATATGATGAAACCGATTTGAAACTGCGGGATATGCTGGAGGTTTCGGGTATCGAACCCAAAGAACCGGAATCTGTTGATGCATGAATCCACTGGATACACTTATTGAAATAATTGAACGTGTTGGGGCCAGTTCAGTCGCGGAAGTCCAGATAAGTGAAGACGATTTAAACGAATGGCCGAATGAAGCGATATCTGCACTCAAAAAACAAAAACTGCTGATCAAGGCAAAACCGGCTTCCAGTGCAGTTTGTGTTGATACCGGTTTAAACTTGACCACCCATTACGGTTGAAATTTGACCAGGGGGAAACAGTGCGCAGGATACTACGCATCTGTGGATAAGTCGACCAGACTGAGTTGGTATTTTGCCTCCTGCTGATGCTTTGTGTTCAGTTGTTCGTTACAAATT
>NZ_FOGH01000037.1 GCF_900111165.1 Nitrosomonas sp. Nm51 | reverse complement strand
GCGCATGGTACGAACAGCGAAATAAAAAACAAATTCGCGTAAATTGGCGTTTTACAATCAGATGCACGGATAAAATTAAAATCACTTTATCCATCGATACTAAATTGATGAAGTACTAGTAATCGTGCCGCTAATTCCGGTTTCAACGGAGCTGGTTGCGACAAATCAATCAAAAAGAACTGATTATTGATCTTTTTTTGGCTTTACCAAGAATCTCTAGTTGATAAACTATCATAGTTTGATCAATTCATCGCATCTCAATTTGTATCCTTCAACAATGATATGAGCAAGCCAGGTTTAGTTATTATTTTGCTGCTGTTGGGCCTGAATAGTTCGCCAGAGCTGGTTGCCGGCTCCACCATCTATAAGCATGTAGATCAGGACGGAAATATTACATTTACCAATCGCCCAATAAAAGGCGGAGGGAAACGCCAGACATCGAGGCAGCCGCCCCAATCGCGTAAGGCAACGCTTTACACGCCCAAACGGTCTCCAGATGAAACTGTTCAAATACAAAACAAACGCGAGATAAAACGCCGCGAAATTTTGGAGCATGAACTGGCCGCTGAAATGATGCTGTTTTCCGGTGCCCAAAGGAACCTGTCCTTACTGAAGAACGATATAGAGCGCCATCGGCAAGAGGAAAAAATCAGACAGTTGCGCACTAAAATACAGCGTCATGAAAGTAATATCACAGCTTTGAAAAAAGAACTCACAAAACTGTAACGTTTAAATCAGTGAGGTAAGACGATGATGAAATTAAGTTATTTCTTTCTGTTGGCAATAATATTGCTGAGTTACTCTGGACAATCTATCTCGGGTGTTTATAAACAAGTCGATGAAGATGGCAATGTTACCTATTCAAATGTTCAATCCAGAAACGCCGAGGAAGTCGACCTTCCCCCCCTGGTTGTCGTGCCTTCTGTTGAAAGCAAGGGGGTCGATAACAGAATCAGGCAACGAAGAGAAAACAAAATTATTAAAAAACAGCGGCAGGAAATCATGCAGCATATTTCAGAAGAAACGGAGGTACTGGAAAACCTTAAGGCTGAATACAAGGACGGCAATCCAGACCGGCTAGGCAGTGAGCGCAATTATCAAAGATACCTGGACCGGGTCGACCGGTTGAAAAAAGAAATCGGCTTTCGGGAAGCCAATCTGCAAGCATTGCAACGCCAGTTGGATGAATTACCGCAGCCTGAATAAAATCAGATAGGCAAAGTACTAATCTCTATCAATATGATATTGCCAGGTACAGCACTACCGTGGTGTTATGCAGCAAGGCACAGCACGCTGGAAAGGATTGCTCCCTTTTCAAGTACCGTAACACAGTTGCAGAGCACCACGGTAACGCCCTGTGGGGGAGCTTGTCAGCGTCCATGGTCTGCGTTGCGCCTTTTGACAATAGAACGACTATTGCCTGCAAGGCACGTCTTGCCATGGTCACTGACAAGCTTACTGAGCCCGGCAATATCATATGGATAGAGTACTAGTTTTCGCTAGCTGTCGAGTTGACTGTCAAAACCGCTTCAATCCCTCCTCATCAATATCCACATACCGGGCAGCAGTATTTGATTTGATTTTTTCAAAGAACTACAGCACTATCTGTAATTTATAAAAGAATAATTCGCTTACTTTTACTGTAACGTTACTGCATGTCCATTTATTCCATTAATCCGGCAACAGGAAAAACAGTACAATCATTTCCTGCTCAGCAGGACGACACAATTAAGTCGATTCTGGAAAGTGCTGCAACAGCTCAACCGCGCTGGAGATCGCTGGATTTCAGTCAGCGATCTGCTTGTTTCAACAAGCTTGCCCGACTCCTGCGCCAATCCCGAGAGAAATATGCATTTCTGATCACAGAGGAAATGGGAAAATTATTGAGGGAAGCCAGCGCAGAAGTGGAAAAATGTGCGCTGGCTTGCGAATATTATGCTGAACACGCCGCGACATTTCTGGCAGATGAGCCAATTGCATCCGACGCAGACCGAAGCTACGTCTCATACCAGCCTTTAGGCGTTGTGTTCTGCATCATGCCCTGGAATTTTCCGTTCTGGCAGGTGCTGCGCGCCGCCGCCCCGGCAATGATGGCGGGAAACACCGTTATTTTAAAGCATGCATCAAACGTACCGCGCTGTTCGCTGGCGCTGGAAGAAATATTTCGAGAAGCCGGTTTTCCTGAAAACACATTCCGCAGTTTGTTAATTACGTCAACGCAGGCTGAACAGGTGATTGCAAGCGAACATATTGCCGCGGTCACTTTGACAGGCAGTGAAGCTGCAGGACGCAAGGTTGCTGCAGTAGCCGGCAGTTATCTGAAAAAATGCGTGCTTGAACTCGGTGGTTCGGACCCTTTCATCATACTGGCAGATACGGATGTTGCTGTTACAGCGTCACAGGCGGTAACCGGCCGTTTTCAAAATATGGGACAAAGCTGTATCGCGGCAAAACGTTTTATCCTGGTCGATACCATTGCCGACGAGTTCATTACACATTTCAGAAATCTGGTGAGCCGGTTACGCCATGGAGACCCCATGGATAGCACGACAGATATTGCGCCGATGGCACGCGTTGATCTGCGAGATGATCTGCATGACCAAGTTGAACGCAGCATATCTATGGGTGCCAGGTTAATTGCGGGTGGAACGTTTATTGAAACACAAGGCGCCTATTATGCGCCGACTGTATTGGATCGGGTACGGCCCGGAATGCCTGCATTTGATGAGGAATTGTTTGGTCCCGTTGCAGCGTTCGTCCGGGTTCGCGATGTTGAGGAAGCAATCGCATTAGCCAACCAGTCGCAATTTGGTCTGGGAGCCAGTATATGGACAAAAGACATCACCCAAGGCGAAGCAGCGGCAAAAAAAATCCATGCCGGCTGCACATTTGTCAACGGCATCGTCAAAAGCGATCCACGTCTGCCATTTGGCGGCGTCAAGCATTCCGGTTTCGGACGTGAGCTGTCTTACCACGGCATCCGGGAATTTGTGAATGTTAAAACGGTATGGATTAACTAGCTGATCATGAAAATGTTTTTACTGAAAATTTTCATTACAGCGGCATAAGACTGAGATATCGATTTAATTCCTGCATTCGTTTTCACTTTCAAGTAATGGCTAAAACGCAAGGCAAATTTTGCTCGGGCCGCCCTTACAATCCGCTTGTTAAATACCAGCCTGTTAACCCAAACTTACATTTGCTTTGGTCGTACACCTACCATGATCTCGATATTTTTTTCTTCTCTGTTACGCACGATTGTCACTGTTACAGTTTTTCCTGGCGAAAGCGCGGCAACTTTATTGAGCAGTTCTGAAGAATTTTCTATTGGCTCGCCTTCAATAGCGGTCATGATATCTCCGGGCTTGATACCAGCTTTGTCCGAAGGTCCGTCTTTAAGTACGCTCGCGATCAGCGCGCCGGTCACGTTATCCAGATTAAAGGAATCGGCAAGTTCCTTAGTCATATCCTGCATACTGACGCCAAGCCAGCCCCGTATTACGCTACCCGTCTGAATAATCTGCTCCATGATTTCTTTTGCAATATGTATCGGAATAGCAAAACCGATGCCTAGCGATCCACCCGACCGCGAATAAATCGCCGTATTGATACCAATCAAATTGCCATCGGTATCTGTCAGCGCTCCTCCTGAATTACCGGGATTGATTGCCGCATCTGTTTGAATAAAGTCTTCAAATGTATTAATGCCCACTTTTGTTCGGCCCAGCGCGCCAATAATACCCATGGTAACGCTCTGACCAACGCCAAAAGGATTGCCGACAGCCAGAACGACATCACCAACCTTGGCTTGTACGGATTGTCCAAATGTAATTGTTGGAAGATTCTGCAACTCAATTTTTAATACGGCCAGGTCGGTATCAGGATCGGATCCGATGACCTTGGCTTCTATTTTGCGTCCGTCAGACAAAGCAACCTCCACCTCGTCAGCAGCTTCAATTACATGCAGATTGGTTAAAATATAACCATTGGAACTGACAATAACACCCGATCCGAGATTCGATCTGCGCCGTAGTCTTGGCTCAAACTGTTCACCAAAAAAGCGTTGAAAACCAGGATCGTTCAACAACGGGTGCGGTGTTTCCTTTACCGCTTGCCGGGTAAAAATATTGACTACTGATGGCATCGCGCGGCTGGCTGCTTCATAATAGCTGTCAGGTCTTGATTCGACGTAACTGGGTGTTGCTTCCTTCACCGTTATCAGTTTTCCGCGCGGGGTCCAAGGTAACAGTTCCGGACGCAATGTGGATACAACAAAAAAAATCGCCAGTAAAATTGTTGCCGTTTGTGCAAAAATCAACCAAAGCCTGTACATAACTATAGATCACTCCAAGATAAAATAATCGTTTTATATCGTAATCCGTAATGTAGTGTAACTACACAGGAAAAAATCATGCATCGAGATACGCTTGAAAATTACTTAAACCAGCTCCTAGAAATATCACGCTTTGAGGATTATTGCCCAAATGGCCTGCAAGTGGAAGGCCGGGAAAATATCCAAAAAATAGTAACAGGCGTTACGGCTTCGCGGGCGTTATTAGAGGCCGCCGTGGCAGATCATGCCGATACCATTCTTGTCCATCATGGTTATTTTTGGCGCGGAGAAGATGCGCGTATCACCGGAATGAAGGCGTGCCGACTCAACACATTGATAACAAATAAAATAAATTTATTTGCCTACCATTTGCCACTGGACTGTCATACCGAACTCGGTAACAATGCACAACTGGCAAAACGGCTGGAATTTATTGAAACAGGCCGGTTTGGCGGACAAAATATCGTTGTGCACGGCGAATTGGCTATACCTATGCATTTAAATGGGCTCAGCGAAAAAATCTCGCAGGTTCTTGAACGGGAACCGCTTGTTATCGGCAATCCCGGTCAGATTATCCGACGAATCGCCTGGTGCACCGGCGCAGCTCAAGGTTATTTTGAAGCGGCAATTGCACACAATGTTGATGCCTACCTGACTGGCGAAATTTCCGAACAGACGGTGCATGCCGCACGCGAATCCGGCGTTGCATTAATTGCTGCCGGACATCACGCCACCGAACGTTATGGCGTACAAGCCCTAGGCGAACATCTATCAGAAAAATTTGCCATTCAACACCAGTTTATCGATATTGACAACCCTGTATGATCCTGAGTCAATCATCTTTGTCTTTATTCTTTCTTTTTGAAAACATCGTCCACCAGATAATAAAAATAAACAGGCCGAGCGCCACAGCCGCTTCAACCAACAATAGCCACCAATTGTTTTCCATATAAAAAATTTCAAGCTTGTTGTATAGTTAAAATTTGAACCATAACTGTAACCAATCTTTGATGAAAAACCAATTCTGTTTCTCAATAATCCTGCTGTTTATACTGTTCGCCGGCTGCACAAGTAAAATTGCCGAATCCCCCGGAACAGTCAAGCAGCCGGTCGAACCGCAAACCGAGATACAGGGAGAAACGCGTCCCTCAACACATGTCATGGCGCAATGGTCAGGTCTGCCGGGTTGGTATGAGGATGATCTGAGTTCAGCATGGCAGGCATTTATGCAAAGCTGCTCCGTATTGAAGCAACAGCCTATATGGCAAAAAACCTGTATCGCGGCATCGGAATTGCCGGCAACGAACAACCAGAGTCTGCGATCGTTTTTCGAAAACCATTTCACGCCATACCAGATTACTGCCAGAGACGGCAGTGAGGAAGGTTTGATTACCGGCTACTACGAGCCCTTGCTGCGCGGAAGCCGCAAACCTTCAGAGCAGTATCGTTATCCATTATACACAGCGCCGGATGAATTGCTGATAATCGATCTTGGAACACTCTATCCTGAACTCAAGGATATGCGGCTGCGCGGCCGCCTGGATGGCCGTAAAGTCGTACCCTACTACAGCCGTGCGGAAATTATGAACAATCCGGCGATACTGGAGGGTCGCGAATTGCTCTGGGTGGATGATGAAGTTGAGCTGTTTTTTTTACAAATTCAAGGTTCGGGCAGGGTGCAACTCGATACCGGCGAAATTGTAAAAATCGGTTTCGCTGACCAGAACGGTTATCCTTACAATTCAATCGGCCGGGTTCTGGTCGAGCAGGAAGAATTGTCTCTGGAAAAAGCATCCATGCAGGGGATCAAGCAATGGGGCCGGCAGAATCCAGACAAACTGCCATCCTTGCTGAAGCAGAATGCGCGTTTCGTGTTTTTCCGTGAACTGCCTGACGACCTTAGCGGCCCCATCGGTGCACTCGGCGTTCCATTGACCGCAGGCCGCAGTGTTGCCATTGATCCCCGCTCAATTCCGCAAGGTGCGCCTGTTTTTCTTGCAACGACATGGCCAAACTCCAGAGAACCGCTTAATCGTCTGATGGTGGCTCAGGATACCGGCAACGCAATCAAAGGCGGCATCCGTGCAGATTTCTTTTGGGGATACGGCCCGGATGCAGCCAATCAGGCTGGAAAAATGAAACAACAGGGCAGGATGTGGGTACTGATGCCAAATGAGTACACAGCACCGCAAATTGCTCAGCACTAACTTTTAGCATTGCTCAGTTAGCGTTATCGGCTGGAAAAAGTACGGTATTCGCCGTATTGTGCGTTGATTTGTTTTGGCCGGGCTGCGCAGGTTTTTTTCTCGGCAAATGATTGGGCAACCTAAGCTTGGCCAGTTTTAAAAGCGGGCCGCCGCGCAGTATAATTGCGTCTTTTAAGGTGTCTCCATTGCCTTCCTTAATACTGAGATACAGTTGCAGGTAATCATTCTTCTCGGCATTTTCATAACCCTCAGGCGGTGCCCCTGGGTTATACAGACCGAATGACAGCGACATGTCCGCCGTCAAAAAAACAAGATCATCGGCAAGCTGCGCTTCGGCATATTTCAGATGTCTGGGATCAACATAAACTACAACCTGCTGTTCCAGCGTTAAATTGATTTCATCCTTACGGTGGCCTGCAAAAGACAACTCAACTTCCATCAGTTCATCATCATCTACCATTTCATCATCCGCAGCAGCCTGGTTATCGACCGCAGAATCCGGAGCAACTTCCGAGAACACATCATTCATGAAATTTCCCTGTTCCTTCTCCGCATTTTTCAATGCTTCGATTTGCTCATCGACAGCATTTCCTGAGTCATACAGCTCATGAACCGCCATAATGGTTCTCTGGCCGGCACCCGGTATCTCAATTTCACCGTCGAGAAATCCCAGAATCGGGTCATAATCCAGTTCGGCTTCCAAGGGATAAGGCACATTATCGTTCGTATTGACTTCGCCACGCATGAATGAAGTGACTACAATTCTTCTGTTCGTATACGGATCGAGCCGCATGCCAAGCGGTACGGGTCTTACAATAATATGCCCGGCGCTTTTTAGATGTACATCAAATGTCACCAGCCATCTGTCTTCAAACGGAACAATTGAAGCGTCCAGATTATTGGAAAGCCAGTCGGGTATCAAATCAAAAAATTTTAATACACCTGTAGCCCGGATTTCCTGACGGTTGTCTTCGCCGGCTTCTTCGCCTTCAAGAATTTCTGTTTCAAAAAATTCATGATCATCATCCTCGATCGGCACATCAACATCCACATCCGGCTGAGGGCTTTCGCCGGTTCCAAGCGCTCTGCCAACCATCTGAGATACCGCTTCAATATTAAAAACATCGTTCAGTATCTTGGGAATACTGCCATTATCGGGAATCGGGACGCACAAAATACTGGATTTGCTTTGCGTATCACGCCTGACCTGCTCGAGTCGTTGATGAAAATAATTATTCAAATACTTGGATTCCGATGAAAATCCACGATTTTCAAACTCTGCAAGGCAGTGTGTAATTTCATACTTCTGATATATCGCACGCGTCTCAATTCTTTGAGAAAAATATTCATTTAATGAATCTGCATCACTCATAGTTAAATTGACATGGAATGATTCTGGGCAAATAAAATAGTTGAATTATTGTACAACGAAACGAATTTACGTCGTAAGCTTAGGAGTCGTTCATAAATAACTGTAACACCTGGATCGCATCTGGCAGGCACACTGCGGCGTTGTTCGCCGCCGCCGTAACTTGCGCTATGACTCATCCTCCCGCCTTGCATTGCATTGCATCCCGCCAGACGCGCCCAATTGCCACACTTGTTTATTCGCGGCTCCTTAGTACTCTATCCAGATGGTATTGCCCGCAATACGCATGGGACAACAGTGAAAAAGCGCCAGACTTCTCGGCTAAAAATGATCAAATATGGATTGACGCCTCACTGCAGCATTCAGTCTGTATTCATGTTCGCCTGCGTATAGTTTTTCCGTCAGGCAAGATTGCCTGAATTATTCATAAACTAAACGGAGGGTTCCAATGAAAATCAAAACAATAACATCAGTCAATATGCTGCTTACAATGCTGCTTGGACTGGCCTTGGCAATGCCCGTTGCAGTTGAAGCGGGAAGAGGCCACCACCGGTTTGGTCATACACACCACCATCATTATTATAACCATGGTTACGGACATTCCCACCATCACCATCGACATTACAAAAAGCGCCATTACAAGCGGCATCATTATAACCGCCATAATTCATATTATGGCGGCGGCTATAACCGAATTTACAACCCGCCGCGGCGATACTACAACAGGTCATACTACAATCAACCGTATTATAATCCGCAGCCTGGATATGGCCATGGACCAACTGCGATCAATTACCCGCCGGCGGCAGGTTATGTCTATCCGCCTCAGGTAATGCTGGGCGTTAATACCGGAAATGCAAGCTTTATGTTACGCTATTGATCATAGAATACCGATGCCTACGGGGAGACCGGACTTTCTCCTCGCGGGCATTGCTGATTCAATATTCAGGCGATACAAAACACCGTATCGTTTAGCAAATAAAGCCGCTGATTCATGAATATGCTGAAAAAATTTTTTTTGATTGCGCTGTTTCTGACATTTTTTCCTACCTGCGCTATGGCCAGTGAGCGCCAGGAAACGACAAATCTGCAAAGCCCGGACCGGCATGCCGAAATTTCGCAACGCCGGGCGATATCTATTGCGCAACAACATATCAAGGGCCGTGTCTTGGATATACGGCGCAACGAAAACATTTATCGCGTCAAAATTCTCAGCGATCAGGGTTCAATTCATGTCATTCAGGTAGGTGTAATTGATGGAAAAATTAAATCCGGCCATTAATCTTGAAGAAATCATCGGCAACCGGCTCGGATTGATTAACAGGTATGCGTATTCTGGTTATTGAAGATGAATTAAAGCTGCAGACACAGATTCGTCAAAAACTCGAATCCGCGGGTTACATGGTCGATACGTGCAGTGACGGCAAAGAAGGTTTGTTTATTGCCAAAGAGTATCCTCTGGATGCCGCAATCATTGATCTGGGGCTGCCAGGCATATCAGGGCTGGAGGTCATAAAAACGCTGCGTGAACAAGGTAATGTTTTACCCATACTGATCCTCACCGCGCGCGACAGCTGGCAGGACAAAGTATTGGGACTTGAGATCGGGGCGGACGATTATTTAACCAAGCCGTTTCAGATAGAAGAGTTACTGGCACGGCTGAAAGCGCTGTTACGTCGCGCAACAGGCATTACCAGCACTTCATTAAAGTGCGGCCCGGTAGAAATCGACGTTTCAACGCAGCTGGTTACTGTCAATGCCTGCAAGATTGATCTGACATCATTTGAATACCGCATGCTCGAACTGTTGGTCCGGCATCATGGTGAAGTGTTGTCCAAGCGGGTTTTAACGGATTATCTTTATCCGCATGATGAAGACCGGGATAGTAATGTATTGGAGGTCATGGTCGGCCGGCTGCGGCGCAAACTCGACCCCGCGGGTGATTTAAATCCTATTGAAACACTGCGCGGGCGTGGATACCGTTTTACCATTGCATGTGACAAACCGTCATGATGTCGCTGAATAAGCGTATTTTACTGAGCGCAACGGGCGTTTTGCTGATCTTTATCGTAGGCATTGCGTTGGCGCTGGACAGGGCATTTTATGACAGCGCCCGTCTGGGCGTGCAGGACAAAATGCTGGCCAGGTTGTTGATGTTGATGGGTGATGCCGAGGTGGATGATAATGGCAAACTGACAATGCCGACCAATCTGCTCGATACCGAGTTCAGCCGTCCCAACGCGAATACCTACGCATTCATTGTTAACCATACCAAAAAGGTTGCGTGGCAGTCGACCTCTGCATTGAACAAAAAACTGCCCGCGCTTGAACTGCTAGACAGGGGCGTAAAGGATTTCAGCCAGATTATCATCGGTGGCGAATCGCATTTCATTTACCGCTTCGGTGTTGCCTGGGCAACTGAGACCGGCAGTTATCCGCTGATATTCAATGTGATCACCGACACAACGCTTTTTGACGCACAAATCGAACGGTACCGCGAAGATCTCTGGGGATGGCTGGGCGTCATGACAGTACTGCTCCTGATTACACAAATGCTGGTGTTGCGCTGGGGGTTGCAGCCCATGCGCCAGGTATCAATAGAATTATCGGCGATCGAGTCCGGCAGACAGGAAAATGTTGTCGGCAACTACCCGAGCGAATTAAAACTGTTAACCGACAGCATCAATTCGTTGATCAATCATGAACGTAAACAGCAAAAACGTTATCGTAATGCACTGGCCGACCTGGCGCACAGCTTGAAAACGCCGTTGGCAGTCCTTCACAATGCGGTAGCAATCCGGCATAACAAGCTGGAAGAAAGAACGTTCAGCGAACAAATTGAACGCATGGATAACATTATCCAATATCAATTGCGCCGGGCAGCAACTGTCGGCAGTTCGCCCGGAATGCGTCCAATCTTGTTGTATCCGGTTGCAGACCGCATTGTAAAAACCGTGCGCAAAGCTTACCACGATAAAAATCCCGACATTACCATTGCCATCGATAATACGATCAGCCTGCGCATTGACGAAGGCGATTTAATGGAATTGCTCGGCAATCTCGTTGACAACGCATTCAAGTGGTGTGATCGGCAAATTGTTTTGTCCGCCGCACGCCATCAGGAACGAATAGTCATACAGATTGAGGACGATGGTCCAGGTATTTTGCAGCATGAGATAGCCAGAATACTCGAACGCGGTGTGCGCGCGGATCAATCCATTCCCGGGCACGGCATTGGGCTCGCAATTGTTCGCGATATCATACAAGTCTATGGCGGCGACCTGTCAATCGAACAAAATTACCTTAAAGGGGCGAGCATTAGGATTTACCTGGGCGCTAAATAAGCTTATATTGCATCCTTTTTTATCAGAGGTACAGCTTTTCTGGCGCATTAATTTTTTAAAATTCTGATCTTGAATACAATTTACATTTTTTTGTTCCGTCATTGTGAAATTTCTCGATGCCGTTTGCCGAACATGCCGGGCATCATATTCACGCTAGCCTTCATCTTTTTTTGCAACGCTGTTTTCGCAGCAGGAAATGGCAATTCATACGCGGATATTGAAATGGCGCTAAAAAAGAAACAGGATCGCTTTAGTACGATACTGAACGACATCGAAGAACGCATTGCCACGTCAAAGAAAATAGAGTCGTTGAATATCCAACAACAAGCCGAGCTATCGTCATTAAGCCAGATTCATGATTTTTTGCATAAGAGTATCGAGTCGGCGAATCGTGCGCTACATTTTGTCGATGCTGTCAAAAATGCGCCGCGGCAACTCAAAAATCTGGAACGAAAGCTGGATACACCGCTGCAAAAAGAGGAATTAAAGACTGATAAGATCGATCTGAAACAACCGCTTGAAGAGCTTGAGTTGCAGTTTGAGGTTATCAGAAAAGCGCAATCGGCTGCCCGTAAAGCGCGTGCAGAAATCGAACAGGAAATTGCCAGACGTGCAGAGCGGCAACCCAGGATAGAAGAAGAAATCAGATTGGCGCACAACCGTATCGAGGAATTAAAACAGAAAATCGTAGCTGATTCTGCAGGCGATCAGCGTAACGATACGCAGAAAACCGTGCATGAGGCGGAAATCGATTATCTGCAGCAATTGATTCAGGAACTTGAACTAGAGAACCGCAGCTACAACCAGCAGCGCGAGCTTCTGCGGAAGCAGCGGCAATCGTCAGAACGCGACGTGCTGATTGCCGAGCGCAACCTCAATGTTTTTGAAAAAATCATGAATAAGCGCCGTGCCGAAGTGGCCGGACATGCTAAACAGGTGGCTGACGCTGCCAGTGAGGAGGGTGATAGAGCGCATCCATTGATTCGTGCGATTCTCGATAAAAATAAAGAACTCGCCGCTGAGTTGGAGAAAGTCACTGCAGACAGCGCGTTACTCAGCGAAGCAAAAAAACATCTCGATCGTGCATTATCGACAACGCAACGTAATTTTGACCGGATACGGGAAAAAATAAACCAGACCGGACTCACCAATGCGACTGGTTTAAAGCTGCGTAACGACCGTAAGCAGCTGCCTGATATTGCTACGCATGAAAAGAAGGTTGAAACTTACAGTCTGGAAATCAGCCAGGTTCAGTTGCGGCGCATTGAGCTTGAAGACCGGCTGCTTGAACTGGTTGACCTGGATTCTGAAGCTTCCCGCCTGATCGCAAATGCCAGGATTGAATTGTCCGCACCAGCCCGCAGCAGTCTGCAGCAAGCCGTTTACCAGGCGCTTGATAAGCAAAAGGATAATTATCTGGATGAGTTGATTAACGCCTATGATGTCTATTTTGAAACCAAACTTTACCCGATCCTTGAATCTGAACTCAAGTTCATAGACTTAATCAATGAATATAAGGCGTTTATCGATACCCGTATTCTCTGGATTCAAAGCGCACCGATAATTCATCTGCAGGACATGCAACGCCTGGGGACGGCAACCGCCTGGCTGTTCAATCCGTCATCCTGGCTGCAAACGGTGTTGCTTGTGGGAAGGGATGTTCAGAAAAATTTTCTGGTCATTATGCCGTTTTTTCTTTTCGCCATAGCCCTGCTGCTAATGCAGCGTTTTTTAAGATCAAAATTATCAGCGTTAGGCCGCTATGTTACCAAACTCAGTAAAGCCAAATTTACAGATACACTCTGGGCCGCTGTGGTGACTGTTTTGATGGCGCTTGCATGGCCGTTATTCATTTATCTGATCGCCTGGCGCATCCAGCAAATCGAGACTGATTCCGCTTTTACGCTTGCCGTCGGCTGCGGGCTTGTGGCGCTGGCGTATTTGCTGTTTTCAGGTCTGCTGTTAAGTCATTTATGCAGAAAAGACGGCCTTGGGGAATTGCATTTTCGCTGGAAAAACGACAGCATGGTTTTAATCAGGCGGCAGCTGGTCTGGTATCTGTCAGCGACACTGCCACTGATTTTTGTATTCGTCGTGACGCAGGAACAACCGACAGAAGCGCATTATGATTCGCTGGGACGACTGGTGTTTTTCATATTAATGGCGACGACAACGGTGCTGGTTTACCGCTTGATGCATCCGGCCAGCGGATTGTTGAAATTTTATTTGGAAAAAAATGCCAATGGCTGGATCGGTCGTTTGGCCGGCGTATGGTTCCCGGGCCTGTTGATTACACCGGCCGTGCTGGCCGTTACAGCCGCCGCAGGTTACATGTATACTGCCGGTCAATTGTCGCTGCTGATCATCAATTCACTGCTGCTGGTTTTTGCCGTAATTATTGCCAGAGCGTTGTTGATACGCTGGTTGAATATTGCGCAGCGCAAACTGGCAATCGAACAATGGCGCAAAAAACTTGCTACCCAGGCCGAACAGGCGCAGGAAGACGACAAGACCAAAACCGCAGATACGGGCGAGCAAATCCATGTTGAAGAAGACGAGCTGGATGTTGAAGTCATTAGCACACAAACCATGAAGCTTTTGAACACTGCTTATTGGTTTACCATCGTCATTGGCATTGCGTTGATATGGGCGCAGGTTCTGCCGGCGTTTAATATACTGAACGATGTAGTGCTGTGGAATACGAAGGTCACTGTCACTGAAAGCGGCAGTGAAACCACAAGCCTGGTACCGATTACCCTGGCCAGCATGCTGCTGGCAGTCGTCATTTTCATGATGACGTTTTTCATCAGTAATAATATTCCTGGATTACTCGAGATCGTTATATTGCAGCGTCTGCCGTTTACGCCAAGCGGCCGCTATGCAATTGCTTCAATAGCACGCTATTTCATCATTATTGTCGGTTTCGCGATGACATTCAGTGCGCTCGGTATTGGCTGGTCAAAAGTGCAGTGGCTTGCCGCTGCGGTAACGGTCGGTCTCGGTTTTGGATTGCAGGAGATTTTCGCCAACTTTGTTTCGGGTCTGATTATTCTGTTTGAACGTCCGGTACGTGTCGGCGATGTGGTGACGCTGGGCAATATCAGCGGAAAAGTCTCGCGCATTCAGATGCGCGCGACCACGATTATCGACTGGGACAGAAAAGAGCTGATCATTCCCAACAAAGAATTTGTGACCGGGCAGGTGATTAACTGGTCATTGTCCGATTCGATTTTACGCATTGTTATTCCAGTCGGAATTGCCTACGGCTCTGACACGAAACTCGCCTACGATATTCTGCTGTCAATTGCGCAGGAACACCCTAATGTGCTCAAAGAGCCCGAACCCAGTGCGCGCTTTGTCGCTTTTGGCGACAGTTCATTGAACTTTGAATTAAGAATTTATATTCCTGAAACGGATTTACTTCTGGAAACGCGTCATGATCTGCTCATGGAAATAGACCGGCGCTTCCGTGCGGCGAAAATCGAAATCGCCTTTCCGCACCAGGATATACATATCCGGAGTCTGCCGGAAGAAATTGCCATTGTTTCAAAACCGGCACCGAATTAATTAGATTGATGACAAGATAAACAACACATATGAGCCGCCCGGTTATTCATGAATACGATAACAACTGACAATCGGCCGTTGCGGCTGGTAATTCATGGCGGTGCAGGCGCTGTCCGGCGGGACAGATTGAAACCGGCGCGTGAGCATGCGTTCATGCAGGTGCTGACGCAATCGCTGCGTGCCGGGCATGCCGTACTGGCTGCCGGCGGCAGCAGTATTGATGCGGTTATCGCCGCGATCGTAATTATGGAGGATTCCCCTGTATTCAATGCAGGCAAAGGCGCGGTGTTCAGTCACGAAGGCTATAACGAATTGGACGCATCGATCATGGATGGTGCTGCGCGCCTGGCGGGTGCGGTTGCTGCGGTTACCACGGTCCGCAACCCCATTCGCGCCGCGCATGCGGTCATGACGCATAGTCAACATGTGCTGCTGATTGGACGCGGCGCGGAAAACTTTGCGGCTGAACAGGCGCTTGAAATCGTCGAGCCGTCGTTTTTTTATACCCGGCGCCGATGGGACCAGTTGCAAAAAGCGATTGCCAACGAGCGCATTACGCTTGATCATGATCTTGACTCGGATTCCCCTGTGGAAAACAATGAAAAACACGGCACTGTCGGTGCTGTGGCACTGGATTGCCGCGGCAATCTTGCCGCAGGCACATCGACCGGCGGATTGACCAACAAACGCTTCGGGCGTGTCGGCGACACGCCCGTTATCGGTGCGGGAACATACGCGGACAATCAATCAGTCGCGGTATCCGCAACCGGTACCGGAGAAATGTTTCTTCGCACTGCAGCCGGGTTTAATACGGCGGCGCAGGTGAAACTGCAAAACAAACGGATATGCGAAGCGGCCGACCATACACTGGCCGAAATTGCGGCCATCGGCGGTGAAGGTGGTTTAATCGTACTGAATACGCAAGGCGATTACGCTATGCGCTTCAATACCAGCGGTATGTTCCGTGGTGTTATCGGCTGCGATGGTATTGCGCGAGTCGGCGTTTTCTCAGGTGATGAATCGCTGGCCGTCTATTGATCCTGCGTCAGGCAGCTTGCAAATGCGGATAGTAATTCCGGCTGATCCGTGCAACGAAATCATTCAGATTAGTTTTTGTCAGACCATGCGCAAGTAAGGAGCCGCGAATAAATAAGCGTGACAATTGGGCGCGCCTGGCGGGCACACTTATTTATTCACGGCTCCTTACATCTTGAGTAATATTCCGACAGCATTATTAACAAGCTTCTCTAATTCCTTTTGGGTGAAACCTGCTTTCGCCATGGTTATCATACCTGTTATCAATGCTGTCATATGATTTGCAGTTGCATGGCAATCGACCTCATGTGCTATTTGTCCTTTTTCCTTATCTTTTTCAAGTCGTTGAATAATAGCGTCATGTAATAGATTCAGTGCGGAATTTAGGATATTCTTCGAATTTTCGTCGTGCTGCTCATTCTCTAATATTGAAAATACGACCAAACATCCACCGGGATGTGATGGATTGAAATGTAAATGTATCACTTCCATCAATACTGCTGTTAGCGCATTCTTTGGTGAATCTGCATTGTTTAGCGATTCTACGAATTTAATCAAAATGTGTTGCAGATAGTAGTTAAGTGCCTTCTCAAACAAGGCGCGCTTGTTTCCAAATGCGTTATAGATACTCGTTATTTTTAGCCCCATAGCTTGCTCAAGTTCTTTCATGGATGTGGCGGAATAGCCTTTCTTCCAAAAAAGCAGCATTGCCGATTCCAGTGCTTTAGTTTCATCAAAATTTTTTGTTCTGGTCATCCTGAGCTAATTTTTAAAATTTATTCATACTTTACTATTTTATAGCGTTCACTATAAAAAGTATTGACATAAGCGCCATCCAATTATATTGTATCGATCACTACATTATTTGTAGTTTATCTGATTTTCGGAGATTACAGTCATGCGTAAGTGAATATCCCGATTAAACAAAAACTCACCATAATGATTTCGGCAAAATTTATTAAGGAGAAACGGTAATGACAACATTAATAATCGGCACCCTGGCACTAGCTCTCTTTCAACTATGGTTGTTGCCAGCTACCCTGAATATCAAGAATCTGCCTTACATGTTAAGCAGTCGTGATAAACAGATTGAGTCCTCTATGCTGCAAAGTCGTGTGTCACGTGCAGGTATTAACCTGCAGGAAAGTTTGCCGGCATTCCTGGCACTTGCTTTACTAGCCATCACTCAACAAGTTGATTTAGCAGTGGCGGCAACCATATGGCTGGGACTGCGTGTACTTTACGTTCCTTGTTACATGTTCAACATCATCTATGTGCGCACCCTGATATGGCTAGGCTCGATAGGTTGCCTGATTTACATGGCCAGTAAACTAATCTAGTCAATTTATATAGTTGGAATAGGCAAAAGTAATCATCATTAAATCGGATTGTTAAGGATACGGCCATTGGAATGGCTCCTTTTTTCAACCCAAACTCAATAAGGAATTAAAAATGCGAACAATTAGTGGAATTGTAAATGACGGTCAAGTATCACCAGAAATTGATGAGACCTTTATCAGGATACGAAAAGCGCTTAAAGCGCCTTTTACACCAAACTTTTTCCGAGTATGGGCTGTGTCGCCTGAATCGCTTAAAGGCATATGGCCGGTAATGAATCATATATTGACGAGTGGCCGTGTCAGCCGCCGACTCAAAGAAATGATTTTCGTCGCAATATCATCATTAAAAGACTGCCATTACTGCGAAGCTGCCCATCACGCTTTTTGCCTGAGTATAGGCGTTACGCCAGAGCAGATTGACAGCCTGATCAAAAACTATACAGCAGATACTGCTGACCCAAAAGAGAAGGCCGCGATAGATTTTGCAGTCAGGCTCGCGAAAGATTCACATTCATCAAGTGAACAGGATTTTCAGTCGTTGAGAAAATTGGGGTTTGATGACGAGGAGATTATGGAAATTATTGCTATGTCAGGCATGGGAGTTTTTTATAATCATTTGGCGAACGCGACCAAAATAAATATTGACGATGGTTTTACCAAAAAGATTTCAGGCAAATAAAGCAGCTGCTCATCGAAAAATTCAGCAACGGGTATGTAGTGTATTCATCATTAAAGGGCCAGGCGCATGTTTTTATTAGAATTTACTCCAAGCAGGTGATTGATCAGGAAATAAAGAAGCTGGCCGGTAAGCCGGATTCTGTCGTGGACAGTCATTCATCTAGATGTACAGTTACCCGCACATTCAAGCAACCTACCCGCAGGCTCCGCGAGCAGCCTCACCGCCTGCCTATTTGGTTTTGCTCCGGATGGAGGTTGCCGCGTTTCACCGTAACTTAATACGCTCGTCTCTGTGGCCCTGTTCCTCGCCTTACGGCGTTCGGCTGTTAGCCGACATCCCGCTCTATGGAGTCCGGACTTTCCTCTCCCTGCTGTTTTCAAGCAGCAGGCAGCGACTGCCTGGCCAGCTTCGCTGGCATTCTATCATTATTTTAAGAATTGAAAACCGGCCAATGAAGTTACAAGTTTTTGTGCCGGACAGAAGCAGAATTTACAACGAGTCAGTGTATATTTGAAATTGGCCTTCAACACTCGCCAGATCTTTAATAACCCGGCTATCCTTGCAGCATTGTGTTAATTTGCTGCAGCACATCCTCATCAAGTTCACCTGCTTCCGCACTCAAACGCAGTCTGGATAGCAGATAACCATGATAGGCTTTCGCCAGATCGCGCCGCGCCGAATAGAGCTGCTGCTGTGCATTCAGTACGTCGACCTCGGTCCTGACGCCGACCTCCTGTCCAAGCATGGTGGAATCAAGTTGTGTCTGGCTGGAGACCAGCGCCTGTTTCAGCGCTTTCACCTGGGCAATGCCATTAGTGACATTAAGATATTGCTGACGAACTTGCAGCAACATGTCTCGGCGGGTATTTTCCAGATCATGCTGCGCTTTTTCCTGGTTCGCGATCGCTTCGCGAACCTGTGACTGCGTGCCGAACCCCTGGAACAACGGCAAATTCAGTTGCAACCCGATTGATTTCACGGACAGATCGATGCCGGTTCCGGTTATCGCACCGCCTACACCGGTCTGGTCGCTGTACTGTGCGACAAGGTCGACAGTCGGGTAATGCTGCGCCCAGGCTTTCTTGACCTCCTTGGTGGCAAGTTCGTACGCCGCCTGCTGTACTTTTATTGTGAAATTCTGAGCCTCGGCGGCCGCAACCCATTCATCCATACTGACATACGGCAGGCTGAGCAACTCAGTCGATATTTCATACGCGCTGGCAAGTTGTCCGGGGAAACGGTTAATAATGCTTTGCAACGCCCGTTTACTGATTTCAAGTGCGTTACGGGCGGCAATTTCCTGCGACAGCGTCAGATCAAAGCGCGCCTGCGCTTCGTTGGTATCAACAATGGTAGCGACACCGACTTCGAAATTGCGCTGCGCCTGCTCGAGCTGTTTGCGTATTGCGGCCTTTTGCACTTCGGCAACTTCAACGTCGACTTGCGCGTCGAGTACATTGAAATAAGCCTGGGCGACGCGCAGGATCAGATCCTGTGCAGCAATAACGAATTGCGACTCAGCCTGTGTTACCTGTGTTTTCGATTGTGCATAAATAATGAAATTTTCAAAACGGATCAGCGGTTGTGTTGCTGAAATAGTAACCCCGCGGTTATGAATTGTTCTTGCCGGCCCGAACGAGGTATTAATTTCCTGAACCTGGCGCGTCGCTGACAAATTAATGCTGGGCAGCAATCCGGCCCGGCCTTGCGTTATTTTTTCCTGCGCGGCCTGATAGGTTGCGCGGGCGGACTGATACTGCGCATCTTTTTCCAGTGCCTCCTGATAGATATCCATCAGATTTGCAGCGCGCAGCGCGGTACTGCCAGCCGCACCGCAAAACAAAACAAGCAGAAACAACATGGCATGTAACATGTCTGCGGTCAAAACCGGCAATCTATTCGTGTATTTTCCGATACGGGACACGCGTTGTTCAGTAGGAAGTATGCTGGCTGAAATGGATATGAATAATATCAAAAGGTAAACCTGCTTTTCTGTGCTGCATTGATCAGTGCGGTTGTGCTGGTTTCAAATAACGTATCAACAGTGAATTCACCAGGTGCCACACAGGTAATCAATTCGGCTTCCATAATAGGATCTTCGCCGACAATGGCAAACAGGCGACCGCCTGTGTTCAGGTTGTTTTTGAAGCTGTCCGGCAATACCGGTGTTGAAGCAGTGATGACTATGACATCGTAAGGTTCGTGTTTGGACCAGCCATGCGCGGCATCACCCTGTTCAACCGTCACATTGGTAATATTGTGCATCCTCAAATTGGCTTCAGCCATCTGTTTCAGCTCCGGAATGATTTCAACGCTGTATACATGGCTGCCGAGCTGTGCCAGTAAAGCCGCCATATAACCGCTTCCGGTGCCGACTTCAAGAATTTTGTCAGTTTTGTTGATGTGCAGTTCCTGTAGAATGCGCGCTTCCATTTTCGGCGCAAGCATGACTTGCCCATGTCCCAGCGGAATTTCCATATCGACAAAAGCTGCATGACGGTAAGCTGCCGGCACGAATTCTTCCCGGCGCACTTTGTATAACAAATCAAGAACTTCATCATTCAACACGTTCCAGGTGCGGATCTGCTGAACGACCATATTGTAGCGTGAATGTTCGAGGATTTGTTCAGGGTTCAGTTCATTGTTCATATGTTTTCTATTCAAAAAATAATATACTTGCAATTATTTCATATTTCCATTAGCTTCACAGCATCAGCTAGGGGTCCATTTCCTGAATTCCGGAAATTTTGGTGAGAAAGTCCCTTATTACCTGACGCGGATAATGCCGCCGTAGGGAAGCTGGAGCCCGTCCTCCCGCTCTTTATGGCATTCTAAGGAGCATCTTAATGAGTATTACTGTTTTAAATCAAAAAAATTTTTCCAGTGCAACGGCCACAGTCGATGAAGCTGCCGTTAAACCGTTGCCAAACTCGCGCAAAATCTATGTACAGGGCTCACGCCCCGATATTCAAATACCCATGCGCGAAATCCGGCAGACTGAAACCATGACCAGCAACGGCGCTGAAAGAAACGCGCCGATCTGGGTTTACGATACCTCTGGCCCGTATACCGACCCGGCAAGCCGGATCGATATCCGTTCCGGCTTGCCTGCGTTACGCGATAGCTGGATCGAGGAACGCGGCGATACCGAATTCCTGCAGAATTTAAGCTCGCGTTACGGCCGTGCGCGGTTGCGTGATCCGCAACTGGCGGATATGCGTTTTAATCTGCAGCGCCAGCCGCGGCGTGCCAAAGCGGAAAAGAATGTAACACAAATGCACTATGCGCGGCAGGGTATTATTACGCCTGAGATGGAATTCATTGCTATCCGCGAGAATCAGCGGTATGAAGCGTTCAATGCCGAAAATCACGATTTATTGACGCAGCAGCATGCCGGTCAGCATTTTGGCGCCAATCTGCCTAAGCAGATTACACCCGAGTTTGTACGCGATGAAGTGGCGCGCGGCCGCGCCATCATTCCGGCCAATATCAATCATCCGGAATCGGAGCCGATGATCATCGGCCGCAATTTCCTGGTAAAAATCAATGCCAATATCGGTAATTCAGCGCTGGGCTCGAGTATACAGGAAGAAGTCGAAAAAATGACCTGGGCGATACGCTGGGGCGGCGATACCGTAATGGATTTGTCAACCGGCAAAAACATTCACGAAACGCGCGAATGGATTATCCGCAACAGTCCGGTACCGATCGGCACCGTGCCAATTTATCAAGCGCTGGAAAAAGTTGACGGCAAGTCGGAAGAACTGACCTGGGAAATTTTCCGCGACACGTTGATCGAGCAGGCGGAGCAGGGCGTTGATTACTTCACTATACATGCCGGCGTGCGGCTGGCGTATGTGCCGATGACGGCAAAGCGTATGACCGGTATCGTCTCGCGCGGCGGCTCGATCATGGCGAAATGGTGCCTGGCGCATCACAGGGAAAGTTTTCTGTATACACATTTTGAAGAAATCTGCGAAATCATGAAAGCGTATGACGTCAGCTTTTCACTCGGCGACGGCCTGCGTCCCGGCTCGATTTATGACGCCAACGACGAAGCGCAGTTTGCCGAATTAAAAACGCTGGGCGAATTGACCAAAATCGCCTGGAAGCATGACGTGCAGACCATGATTGAAGGCCCTGGCCATGTACCGATGCATTTGATAAAGGAAAACATGGATTTGCAGCTCAAACACTGCGACGAAGCGCCTTTTTATACACTGGGGCCGTTGACGACCGATATCGCGCCAGGCTACGACCATATCACCTCGGCCATTGGCGCGGCGATGATTGGCTGGTACGGCACGGCGATGCTGTGTTATGTCACGCCGAAAGAACATCTCGGCCTGCCTGACAAAGATGACGTCAAGGACGGGATTATCACTTACAAAATCGCAGCGCATGCCGCCGACCTCGCCAAAGGCCATCCCGGCGCGCAGATTCGCGATAACGCCTTGTCCAAAGCGCGTTTTGAATTCCGCTGGGAAGACCAGTTCAACCTGAGCCTTGATCCCGATAAAGCGATGCAGTTTCACGACGAAACCCTGCCGCAGGAAGGCGCCAAAGTCGCGCATTTTTGCTCGATGTGTGGCCCGCATTTTTGTTCGATGAAAATCACTCAGGATGTGCGCGATTATGCTGCCAGACAAGGCGTTAGCGAAGATGAGGCGCTCAAACAGGGGATGGACGAGAAGGCCGCCGAATTTAAAAAGGCGGGCGCAGAAATTTATAACAAATTATAAATAACCTGGAACCCGCATGGACCCAGTATTACTGTTTAAAGCGCTAATCCTCGGTATTGTTGAAGGATTAACCGAGTTTTTGCCGGTTTCATCCACCGGCCATCTGATTCTGGTGGGTGATCTGCTGGATTTCAGCAGCGATCGGGAGAAAGTCTTCATGATCGCCATCCAGCTCGGCGCGATTCTGGCGGTCTGCTGGGAATACCGTCAGAAAATCGCTGATGTTGTCATGGGCATCGGTTCGGAAAAATCAGCGCAGCGCTTTGTGCTGAACCTGCTCATCGCATTCATGCCCGCCGCCATTCTGGGTCTGCTGTTTATCGATGTGATCAAGCAGTATCTGTTTAATCCGTTATCGGTGGCTACTGCGCTTGTGATCGGCGGTATCGTGATTTTATGGGCCGAGCGGCGCGATCACAGAATAGAAGTCGAACAAGTCGATGACATGGACTGGAAACATGCATTGAAAGTGGGTTGCGCGCAATGCCTGGCATTGATTCCGGGCACCTCCCGTTCAGGCGCGACCATTATCGGCGGTCTGCTGTTCGGCCTGTCGCGCAAAGCCGCGGCAGAGTTTTCCTTCTTCCTGGCAATCCCGGTCATGTTTGCCGCAGCGTTTTACGACGTCTACAAAAACCGCGCTATCCTGGCATTTGACGACATCGGCATGTTCGCCGCCGGCTTTGTTGCCGCATTCTTCAGCGCACTTATTGCTGTGCGCGGACTGATCCGTTTTATCAGCAATCATGATTTCACGGTTTTTGCGTGGTATCGGATTGTTTTCGGGTGCATCATATTGCTGACGGCGTATACGGGGGTTGTTGGCTGGTCTGAATTTGGGTGAAATTAATACAAGTCAGCCACAGGTTGATGACAACAAATTTCAGTTGATAGCCCAGGACATGCACCAGTATCTGCGCGTCGCGCGGCGGATCGATCAGCAAAGAGTTGTATTTTCTTTGGCTATGCATGAGTCTTTCAGTGTGCTGTGTGTCAGCGATAAAGGAAATATATGAAAAACGAAACGGGAAACGGTAATGGCACCAACGGTTTGACCGAAATTTTATCCGCTCTTTCTGAAAAGGCCAATGGTGTAGACCTCAGTTTCGGCCAGATCATCGATGCACTGGAATATCGGGGATTTGGTCCTCTGCTTGTGGCACCCTCGCTGATTATTATTTTACCAACCGGCGCTATTCCCGGCGTTCCTGCAGTGTGCGGCATTTTTATATTTTTGATCTGCTTTCAGATTGTTCTGGGCTATAAGCGTCCGTGGCTGCCGGATAGATTAAAAAGCCGTTCCATTCGGAAATCGACGTTTGAGAAAGGTTTCCAAAAAATCAGGCCGTATACGGAAACAATTGATAGATATGTCGGGAAACGACTCACATTTTTTGCCAGAAACGACCTTTCGAAGAAAATAATCGCGCTGTTAAGTATGGTACTGGCGTTGTGTGTCATCTTGATCGGTTTCATCCCGATGATGCCGGCTATACTGGCGTTGCCGATACTGTTGTTTGCCCTGGGGCTCAGCGTCGCCGACGGCATCCTGCTCGCGGCGGGTTATGGCGCAATTGGCTTTGTTGCTGCCACGTTTCCATTTTTCTGGGACAAGTTATAGGGCATAAAAAGAATGGCATGAACGTGTTACCCGGGTATGTCAGCCATAGATACCTGTCACGCGATTGAAAAGAGAATCAATTTTCTTGACATTGTCTTGCCGCAAGCGTATTTTCTTTTTAAGAGTGTAGTAAAACCTGCTGTATTTTAGAGCTTTTTACTTCTGGCCTTTAATAGGGAAGCTTAATATGAAAACTGTGCTTGTAACCGGGCCGGCCGGATTTCTCGGACATCATGTGATTCGGCAACTGAATTCAAACGGCATACGGCCACGCGTATTACTGCCGCCGGACCTCGATGACGATCTGCCGAATGTCAAGGCCTTGAATCAGCAGAATGTTGAAATCATTCCCGGAGATATTGACGATCCGGCGGTACTGCAGGCTGCCTGTAGCGGGGTGGACACAATTATGCATTTGCATTTTGAGATTACGCTGGGGGGTGGCCCATCGGCAAAAAAAGCATTGCACGAGGAGAACGTTCAGGGAACCCGCAATTTACTGGATGCGGCTGCCAAGGCAAGGGTTCCCCGCGTGGTGATCAGCAGCAGCGCGCTTGCAGTCGGCCTGCACCATGAGGCAAACACATTGGATGAAAATGCCGATTGGGAACAGTACGCGTTTTCTTTGCCCTACGCGGAATCGCGCCGTGATGCCGAACAGATGGCATTGTCACAGACCGGTTTAAATCTGCCAGAAGTTGTTGTGGTTAACCCCTCTTTTACACTGGGGCCGCATGACTGGATTGGCGCGCCCGCCAACAGACTCGTCATGGCGATGACCAGTCCGAAATTTTGCATTACCGCGCCGATCGGTTTTGGCGTTCTCGATGTACGCGATTATGCCGATGGCGTGATACGCGCGGCGGAACGTGGCAAGCCCGGCCGGCGGTATATCCTAAGCAGCGACAACCTGACGCCCCATCAATTGGCCCATGAAGTCGCCGGTGCAGTGGGTAATAAACCTTCGAAGCACTTTTTTAACTTGCGCACATGGATTGTTTATCCCATCGTCGTGTTGGTTGAATTGTGGAGCAAGTTGAGAGGGAAGTCTTCTCCGGTGACCAGAGATATACTCGAGTTATGGGGGCGGTATGCCTGGTACGATAATAGTCTGGCGCGCAATGAATTAGGGTGGAATCCCCGGCCGCTGCAGGAGACGCTCCGGGATACGATCGAATGGCATAAACAAAATTCAGCGAAAGAGAAAGACTGAGGGGTGAGTGGCGCATGAAAAAGTGGCTGATCATTTTATTGGCTGTCGCGGGGGTGACATGGTGGCTTACTGCAGCGCCCAGAAACGAAATCGGCTGCTGCATTGCCGACTCTGTTACTTTCGATGCGGCAACTACTGAACTTACAGATGCAGTAGACCAGTCGTCAGCGTTTGCTGCAGGCATTGAAGAAATCGTTTTGGATCTGCCTGCGTATGATGATGCAGTCTTCCTCGATGATGGCAAAACGATCTATGTGACTGCCCATGACGGGAAAATCTGGCGGGTGGATTTGGCAGCGCATATTGCCGAGCCTCTGGTCGATGCGCCGTTAATGGCCTGGGGTATACATGAAGCGCCCGACGATCCTGCTGTGATTTATTTTTGTTCCAGCGGCGCGTATGAAGACCGTCCGGCGGGCGAGGCCGTCGGTTTATACCGGCTCGATCTTGATACGCGGGTAGTCAAACCGCTGGTTTTGAATGTGCCCCAAACCAGCAGAGCAATGCAGCGGCCCATTGTTTACGCCGATCACGATACCCGTGCGCCTGAACTGCGTTTTAATGAAAAAAACGACCTGGCAGTTCGAAAACTTATTGTATGCGATAATCTGGAAGTCAGTGAAGACGGCCGGCGGATTTATTTTTCGGAGCCGTTTGACTATGAGAACAGCTCGACGGACGATGCTATTGACGAGGCGATCGCGCTGGCGCCCAACGGGCGGTTGTGGCTTTATGATCTGGACAGTCATTCCGTCAGGCTGGTTGCTGAAGGCTTTCACTTTATTAATGGCGTGTTGATAGATCCACATCCTGGCCGGATACGCGAGCAATCGGTGATTGTAACGCAGACGTCCCAGTTCCGTGTCGCGCGCTTCTTTCTTAATGGCCCAAAGGCCGGGACTTCAGAAATTGTCATAGACAGCCTGCCGGGTATGCCGGATGGCATGGATCGCGATGCACATGGCCGCATCTGGCTTGCCATGTTTACAGACAGAAGTCCGCTGCTGACCTGGGTGCATGAAAACGCTTGGATCAAACCGGTGATCATGCGTTTACCGGTATCATTGCTGTTAACCCAGACGCAGCGCACCGGCGTAGTTGTATTAAGCCCTGACGGCGGCACGCCACTTTATTCGGCGTTTTATGAAGGCCCGGAACTGGCTTCGATAGCATCGGCTGTACCCGCGCCGAGCGGTATTTATCTGGCCAATGTCAAGCTGGATGGCGACCGTAACGCAGTAAGAGGCATACAGCGTTTAGCGTGGCCGGAAGCGCTGGCAAACTAACAAACACATGACTTGTTTTTGATAAAAAGCGGCGGTTCAGGTGCGGATTTAAACCTAAAATCCTCTATAAGGACTTCTATAAGGACTTCCCGATATTTGCAAGAAGAATTTTATTTCCGGTAATTTGTTTAAATGCTGTCATGCTCTCTGATTGTATCTTCACTGATGCTCCCTTTAGTCATGATAGCTATGTCGGAGACAATGTCATTGCAGCTCTATAGCCGGCCTCTG
>NZ_FOGH01000017.1 GCF_900111165.1 Nitrosomonas sp. Nm51 | reverse complement strand
GGATTACAAAAGTCCAAATCAATTTGAAGCAGAAGCAACAAAATACTCGACAAAAGTGGCTTAACTGAGGTGTCCGGTTTTACTTGACCAGGTCAGACTTATTACTGCGTATCAAAAATTCGGGAACAGATTAACAGACAAAATGTGCTGCATTGAATCCAGTCTGGATGAATTTCTTCTGTTCAAATACTGATTCAAATACCTAATCTCACCCGTGACCACCGGGCTGAACTTGTACGCAAATCCACCGAAAACACGGTTTTGATCGAAACCACTCTGAAAACCCATGTCGACATCATTGAAGTTCAGGAAGATCTCGTTTGCAATAACAAAACTGAGATTGGATACTATTGGGTACTAATCGGTATACCGAGTTTGAATAATTGGCGGAAGCAGTGCTGCACATCCGTGCTACCGGGAATATTGAAGAAGCGTTGTTCGAGACGTGTACGACTTTGAGGATTACCAAAAGAGAATTTGTCACTCCATAACAACTGCTGCCAGATACGGGCGGCCGGCAGGAATCCAACCATAACCCAGCCAGACACTGGTTTTCTCATTCAACACATAACCGATACCGGGCCTGACAATACCTTGCGCAAACCTGGAAGCGTTGGTACCGAAACACCCCAAAATTTCCTCTTGCTGTAACATTTCCCCAGGTTTGAAAATCTTCTGCATATGCTGTGGTGGCTGATGCTGTTTGCTATCAGCACAAGAATCGTTGAAACCATCATAATATTCGGTTTTTTAAGTATATATTTACTCCCATTTCCGTTCGAAGCTATTAAAGCTCGTCTTTATAAATTATGATTAAGATACGCATTATCTAAATGATTATTTATTAAATAATCATTTAGATTCATACTTCGTTACATTGCTTATTATCTACTATAAAAAACGACCGATTCCTAATTAAATCAGCCTAATAGAACCAGTAACATCTTTGACATAACACAATATTGGGCAGAGTAACGCGAAATGTTAAGGGTGCTTGTGGAAAGAACGGTCTATCCGCCTCATCCGAATTCATCCAAACTAACTATATAATTCAGATGGTTTATTTGTTCTCTTGTATGGGGGAATCATTTTCATGATATTTGAGTTTTACTGTGTTAGAATATTTTCAAGTTATGATCGAGGGAATATTTTACACGTCATATGTTGTTTATATATTCACAGATTTATTTTTTTATTCAAAGTATTAGTATATCGGATACTATAACACGATATCAGAAGCAAACGAGTGTAAATAATGGTAAGTAAATTACAGTTTCAAAAAAAGAAAAGCATGTCTCAACATGAATTTCTAGGTGATTATGGTGCGAAAAAGCAGTCAGAAGCAGTTTTGTCTGCCTCAATGATGGGGCAAGCGATAAGAATGTTCGTGCGCGATGCAAAACAGTTTTCCAGTCCTATAACGGTCACAGGCTATGAAAGCGCCAGAATCTGATTTCTATATACATCAGGTGTACCAGCTGTGCTGTTAAGTGAAAAGTCGGAATAAGCGCGCTCGGAACGTCACAAGTATAAGTGAACGCTATTTGAGGCAGAGCTAACGTATGTGCTGCAGCAGTGGTCAAATGAATGTCTGGTTTCGCCAGCATATGTGGTATCCGGCGATTTACAGTATTTCCAGGCTGTTCCACCCGCAACTGTACAGCGCTTCGAATTTCATTGCGTCAACTACACGTTACTTGACGACCTTAAAGCCGCAGCCAGCGGAAAATGTCACGTATTTGAATTTGCGAGTTATCTTGCAGAATTCTTCAACCGTTTCAATCACCGTTTTGATTTGAGATTGCTATGATATTGTTGCCATGGCCAGTAATAATAAAAAATTTGCATATAAATAAAGCAATGACATGCAACAAATAGTAAGGGTTACCATATTTAAACTGAAGCGTCTTTTGGTTAAATGTGCAAGCTCGCACTAAACTCTGGTTATTCACACGCTATCTTTTTGATTAACCCTATCAATACCGCTTTTGTATGTAACAAAATTCAAAATAACTGCCAAAAAGTTGCGTTATTAGACATTTGGTTACAGCGGATTAGTCCGTTATTGATTAAGGTATTTCTGAGGAATGATTCAATATGGCCTAGAGTTATTTGAGACTGATATCTCGCAATCTCTTTATGCAGATTATATTTTGAGATGTAAGTGTCCTTTTAAATTATTGCTGTTTATTAGTCTGCAATTTTTAACAACCTTCTAGCAAGCTGTATTAAATCTGATATTTACGGTTAATTATAGATTGGAACAACAAATGATTAAAGTTTATAAGAACATAATTATTGTAACTTTGTATGTATTATTTTTGCTTTTTTGCGGTACCCTGTCAGCACAAATTTTTACCCCCACAGACAACATTCCTGATTTTGCAGCAAATCCAACTATTCAAAGCGCCAATAGCGGCAACTGGTTTGATGCTGCTACATGGCAGCAAAACAGAGTGCCAGGTGCGGACGATGTTGTTCTGATTGAGCGGGGGCATGCTGTTCATTACAACGGTATCAATAATGCGCCTTTGGCCGTTCTTGGTGTTAAGGGAACGTTAACATTTAATACTACAATCAATACCAGAATTAAGGTTGGTACGATTTTGGTGTACCGTAAGGGCAGGTTAGATATTGGGACGTTATCAAGCCCTGTGGCTCCTAATGCCAAAGCAGAGTTAATTATTGCAGGCCGGCCTTTAGCCACTTCGCAACCCGATCCGGTGACTGGTGTTTATGATCCTGTGCAGTACGGAACCGGATTAATTGCACTTGGTGAAGTTAATATGCATGGTGACGAAATTCCGGAGACGTGGCTGAGGGTATCCCAAGAGCCTTTATTAGGACAAAATACCATCATCCTTGAATCAAGTCCTTTAGGTTGGTCGGTTGGCGATAAATTGATATTACCAGATACGCGCCAGCTTCCTATAGTCTGGCACCACTGGAGCGAACCCTTGGTTCCAGCTGAGCTGCATTTGGAAGAGGTGGAGATTGCGGGTATCAACGGAAATACGATCACGTTGACACAACCATTGCAGTACAATCATCTCGGCGGGCGTGATAGCTCGGGTACCATTGTTGGACTGCCACATGTAGGAAATCTGACAAGAAACATTGTTATACATTCGGAAAATCCAGAAGGTGTTAGGGGTCACGTAATGTTTACCGAAAGAGCAAAGGTGGACGTACGGTATGTGGCATTCGTTGATATGGGAAGGACCACCGCCGACGCGCTTGACAATACCGTCATTGAAGATGGTGTTGTAACACATATAGGTGTTAATCAGGCTGGCCGTTATTCAGTGCACATGCATCATCTCATGGGACCTGTCAACCCGGATAATACCGGCTACCAATATGTCTTTGTCGGCAATGCCATTGACAAGGGTAAAAAGTGGGGAATAGCGGTACACAATACACACTTTGGCGTGGTTGACAATAATGTTATCTACGATGTTCAGGGCGCAAGCCTCATGGCTGAGGAAGGAAACGAACGCGAGAACGAGTTCACGAATAACTTTGCAATCAAGGCAGGCACGCCTTTTACAAGCCTCCATGAGCCAAGATACGGCGGTGTGACAGGTGCAGGCAGGCCGCTTAAATTCTCTGACTACGGCTACGAGGGCTCTGCATTCTGGTATACCGGAAATGACAATATAGACACCGGTAATGTTGCAGCGAATGCAGCTTTTGCCGGCATAATGTACAACGCACGCCCACGAGGTTTTGCGAATAACCAGCCACTGGTTCCGAATGTCAGGGGTGCCGACATAAATGATTTATCTTTATGGACTGATTACAAACAAGCCTGGGCTCCATCAGTCCGGCTATCAAAAAATAATGAAGTGTACGCAAGCGCGGTGGGGCTGTGGGTCAGCTTCGCGGGTATCGTCGGCAAGATCAGCGACTATACCATGTGGAATATCAGACAGAACGGCCTATACTCTCAACGCAATGTTTCTGCTGAATACGAAAACATAACGATAGTCAGCGATCCGAATATCTCCAATCAAAACTGGAGGAGCACATACAGCAGAGGTATTGATCTCTCGGCACCAAGATATCAGGCTGGACACAACATCATACACAATTTCAGAGTTGAGGGATTTAATCTCGGCTTGGATTTACCAACTTTCCAGCAACCCGACGATCCTCAGCTCGGTGTGCTGCCGCCACATATCACAGTAATTGAAAACGGATATCTTAAAAATTTCGTAAATGTAAGAGAAAATTCGCCTATTGGGTCTACTAAAAATACGCTGCTTAGAGATATCGAGTTTTTGTTTTCTGCCGGTCCGGCGAATAAACACTTATCGGAAAATCCTGCAAATATCGTTGCCGTTTTTGGAGGCTCGTTTTCGATATCCGCTAGGACCAGGGAATCGCATCTATACATACAAAATTACAACAAACAACCAGGCGATGATTTTGAATTTTACTTTTACGAACAGGCGCCTGATTATGTCATGGACGACGTTATGGAAGATGGAAAATTCGCTAATCCGAACGATAATTGTCCTACTGTTGGTTTAACCAATCAACAGTGCTGGGATCAGCACCGAGTTGCGACGTTAAATAAAATTGCGTCATGCAGCGACACCTCCCGGTCTGAGATTCAAGGGTTTACATGTCCCATAGAAGATATTCAGTCACTTAATAATCTTTTAAATAAAATTCAACTAAACCCATAGTCTGAGAATCATATTTGCCGAAGCATTGACGAACGAATCAGATTGTAGCAATAACAAGCGGGGCAAACTTGAACGTGTCCACGTTACTAAAGTAAAAAACGTTGTTGCGCTGTTAATGATTAAAGCAGCGCAACAATACAAAACGCACTTAATTTTTATCCTGTCTGAATGTTTTTCAAATTTTGCTATGGCGCGAATCCTCTCCTACACCTTGGAGCAGGATAATAAACTTAATATTCCGTTTAACGCTTTAATAACAGATTGGCGCCGGACATATTCTCGATCACCGTTAAAACGACACGTTTCACTGGTCAAAGTGACATCTTTCAACATCCAAGCAAAACAAACGGTGCCAACCGGTTTAACCTGGCTTCCTCCATCAGGTCCCGCTATTCCGGTAATAGCGACAGTTACCTGAGCGCGGCTGTTTTTTTGCGCGCCAAGAGCCATGCCTTGTGCCGTTTCTTCTGAGACGGCGCCGTACTTTTCAAGTGTAACCAAGCTGACATTCAGTAACTCATTTTTAGAAGAATTGCTATAGGTTATAAACCCGCGCTCATACCATGCAGAACTGCCGGCTATTGCCGTAACAGATTGACCAAGCCAGCCACCTGTGCATGATTCCGCACTGGCCAGGAATAAACCTTTTTGACGGAGGCATTCTCCTACTTTCGCTGCCAAATGCGTAATAACATTTTCATTGTCACCGGATTTTGCATTGATAACGCCCATTGCCAAACCAGCATTCCTTAAAAGAAGCTTTCAAATAATACCCAGGCCTTCCACCCAGACAAGCACAATAATGTAAAAAATGCCGCTATTATATCGTCAAACATTACGCCAAAACCGCCCTTCAGACGCTGGTCGTAAAATCGAATAGGTTGCGGCTTGACGATATCAAAAAAACGGAAAAGCACAAACGCGGCAAGCTGCCAGGCCAATCCCGCTGGCGTAAAACACAATACCAGTAAAAACGCAACAGTCTCATCCCAGACAATCCCACCATGGTCAGGTACTCCCAATGCCTTACCTGTAACACCACAAGCCCAAATACCGAGAATAAAAAATACATCGATCAACAGCAACAAGTGAATAGGATCAAAATAATGATCGAGAATCCAGAATAATGGAAAAGCGATAAGCGTACCGACTGTACCCGGTGCTTTCGGGCTTAATCCGAAGCCGCCTGAAAAGGCTATAAAATAGGCTGGATGCGCACAAACAAATACGATATCTGGCTGTTCAACTGATAATTTTGTTGAGCCATCGCTTGAATTGCCATGCGTTTTAGGAAGTAAAGTGTTCATAACCTCTTTTTACCACTGTAACTTCTTTCCCTTCCGTATCAATCACTGACAGGCCGGCTCCCTGTTTGATTTCTCCAATAATTACAAGTGGAACCGGTAATGACTGTGTCATACGTTCAATTTTGCTACGGTTTTTTTTTGGTGCTGTGAAACAGAGTTCATAATCATCCCCTCCAGCAAGCAGGCATTCCAGGGCCAACGATGACGGCATATACTGCTTCATCACCGCTGAACATGGTACAGCTTCCAGATTTATTTCGGCAGCACACATTGAACTGGTCAAAACATGCCCTAGATCGGCCAGCAACCCATCAGAAATATCGATAGCACTATGTGCCAAACCAACCAGATGCTGTCCCAGATCAACACGTGCCGTTGGTGTAAGCAAAGCAGGCAAGCAAAATTCAATTTCCCGCGGAGTCAACCTTATTTCCTGCAAAAGGTGTTTGAGCGCCAGAGCAGCGTCGCCGAGATAACCCGAAACCCAGATATCATCATCCGGCTTTGCTCCGTCACGCCGTAAACAACGTTTTTTTTCAATTTCTCCGATAATCTGCACACAAATATTAAGTGCACCAGACGTAGTGTCGCCGCCAATTAGCGCAATCTGGTAAACCTGCGCCAATTCGTGAAAACCGTTTGCAAATTCATTTACCCAGGTTGCGTGCGACTCAATCAGATTCTCCGGCAGTGTTAATGAAAGCATTACCCATCGTGGCTTTGCCCCCATTGCCGCCATATCAGACAGATTGACTGCCAGTGATTTTTGACCCAGCTTATAGGGATTTGTATTTTCAAAAAAATGCCTTCCTGAAACCAGGGTATCCACCGAAACAACCAACTGCATATCCGGCGTTGGCGATATAACAGCGGCATCGTCGCCAATACCGAGCTCCACCCCCGCTACCGGACGCTTGAAATACCGCTCGATAATAGCAAATTCAGATAATTTTGATTCAGACACTTGCGCTAGCATTTGAAAATGCCGGAAAATGTATAACAATTACATCTTTGATGCGGTTTCAACAACGCGTAATTTCACTGCCAGTTTATCCAGCACACCGTTGACATATTTGTAACCGTCACTGCCACCGTAAGTCCTTGCCAGTTCGATCGCTTCGTTAATAATGGCACGATACGGCACTTCAAGAAAATGAATCAGTTCATAGGTGCTTAACAACAATATTGCATACTCAACTGGACTGAGTTCTGTTAATGATCTGTCAAGAAAAGGCTGTATTGTTTTTTCTAAATTGTTGATATCACACATGACGCCTTTGAACAGATTAGTAAAGAACAGCTCATCGGCACGGATAAACTCACCTGCCTGACGTAATTGCTCCTCAATGGAACCAGCCGAACCGCCAGCTAACCGCCACTGATAAATCCCCTGCAGTACGAATTCCCGCGCAATCCGGCGACGGCTTTTACACCTTATGGGTTTTTTCTGTACAGATGTTTGCATTTTAGTCAGCGCTGTGCTCATCCAGCTGAATCAGTAAATTACCCATTTCCACTGCTGTCCTCGCTGCATCGATACCTTTTAGACTCATGCGCTCAATTGCCTGATCCATGGTATCCGTCGTCAAAACGCCATTTGCCACAGGTATTTCCGTTTCCAATTGCACCTGTAAAATACCACGCGCCGATTCATTGGCTACCACATCAAAATGATACGTATCACCTCGTATAACAGCTCCTAGCGCTATCAAAACATCAAATTGATTTGAATATGCCAATTTTAACAACGTAGCTGGTATTTCCAGCGCGCCCGGTACCGTTAGCAGCAAAATATCCGCATCCTGTACACCAAGCTGTTTTAATTCATCTGTGCACGCACCCAGTAATCCTTCCCCTATATCTATGTTAAACCGGCTCATAACAATGCCGACACGCAAACCTTCACCATCAAGTTCCGGTTCGAATTCAAGGATATCGTCATAATAGGCCATTGCTGCTCCTTTGATTGTCTAACATTTTCTAATTTGAGAAGAATCACGCCTTGTATCAGACATCTTTCTGGTAATCCGTCTGTTAACGTGCTCAAACATCAACATAACTGGTCACTTCAAGACCGAAACCTGTTACGCTTGGCATTTTTCTGGGTGTCGCCAATAACCGCATTTTTCCAACATTCAGATCTTTCAGGATCTGCGCACCAATGCCATGATCCCGCAAATCGGACTTATTCCGATCCGAAAAACCCGACTGCCGCAATTGAATCCGTTCAATCAGCCTATCAGTACTCTCCTCGCTGCGTAATAGCACGATAACACCACTTCCGGCATCAGCTATCATACGCATGGATTCATAAATACTCCAGGAATGCGTTTTATCGCGAATATCCAGCAGATCAATAACGGACAAGGGTTCGTGCACACGCACTAATATTTCAGCATCAGGTACTATATCACCCTTTGACAAAGCAAGATGAATCATACCAACAGTCTCATCCCGGTAAGCAGTCAGAAAAAAATGACCATATACTGTTTCAATAGCGCGTTCCGCAACCCGCGTTATCAGGCTTTCCGTTAGACTACGATAATGGATTAAATCTGCGATTGTACCGATTTTTAGCTGATGTTTTTCGGCAAACGCTATTAAATCAGGTAATCTGGCCATACTGCCATCAGCCTTCAAAATTTCGCAAATAACCGATGCTGGAGTCAGACCGGCCAATCTGGCCAGATCACAACCTGCTTCAGTATGCCCTGCCCGTGCAAGTACGCCGCCTTTCTGCGCCATTAACGGAAAAATATGGCCCGGCTGAACGATATCTTTGGCTTGTGCATCCACTTTAACCGCCGCCCGTATTGTCGTTGCACGGTCAGCGGCTGAAATACCAGTCGTAACGCCGCTCGCCGCTTCAATGGACAAAGTAAAATTGGTGCCATGCGGAGAGCGATTTGCAGATACCATTAATGGCAGATTCAACTGGCGGCAGTGTTCTTCCGTTAGTGTCAAACAAATCAGTCCTCTGCCATGAGTAGCCATAAAATTAATGGCTTCTGGCGTTACAAAATCTGCTGCAAGAACCAGATCTCCTTCATTTTCTCTATCCTCCTCATCGACGAGGATAACCATCCTGCCAGACTTTAATTCAGCAATTATTTCTTCAGCGGTACTGATTTTCATTTTCCCGATTTCCTGAATGAGCTAATAAGCTTTCGACATAGCGTGCCAGCATATCCACTTCCAAATTGACCTGTAAGCCCGGTTTTAATGTATTTAAAGTCGTGTTGGACAAGGTATGCGGTATTAAATTGACGGAAAATTCATCGCTCATGACCTGGTTAACCGTTAAACTGACGCCGTTTACTGTAATTGAGCCTTTACAAGTAATATAACGCAGCAAGCGTTTTGGCGAACGAATCGTCATCAGGTAATTGCCTCCATCTTCATCTGAAGCTTCAAACCTGCAGACATCTCCGGTTGCATCGACATGCCCGCTGACAAGGTGGCCTGCCAACCGGTCAGACAAGCGCATGGCTTTTTCAAGATTTACCGGTTGGTCTATTTTGTTTAGGCCACAGGTACAACTCAATGTTTCAGGCGAAACATCTACAGTAAACAATGAATCCGGCAGTTCTGTTACAGTCAGACAAACACCGCTGACAGAAATACTGTCGCCTATCGACACATCGCTCATATCCATAGATCCTGGATAAACGACAAGACACAGACCATTTTCTCCACTCTGCTTGAGTGCATTAATCCCAATTATTTTTCCGGTTGCCTGGATAATCCCTGTAAACATCGCTTCGTTCGACAATGGCTAAATTATTAAGAATCTTCAGTTGTGACACGCTTTAGTATTTCATAGTAGGCGCGTACAGAATTGGTTAATGTCACTGCTTCATCCCCACGCGCATGACCATATTGTATTTCTTCAGCATAGTGCTGCCTGTTCAGTAACGGCAACATTTTTTTTAAATCTATCCATAAATCCGGATTTAAGTTGAAACGTTTAGCCAGTGTGCGTGCGTCGATAACTCGCCCATATCCCTGATTATAGGCGGCGAGCGCTATCCAGGTACGGTCTGGTTCCGAAACACTTTCCGGCAGCTTTTCCTTTAACAATTTTAAATAACGCGCGCCTGCAAGTATATTCCGGCGCGAGTCTGTCAGATTTTTGATACCCATTCTTCTTGCGGTTTCCCGTGTCAGCATCATGATGCCACTGACTCCGGTAGGTGACCTGGCTTTGGGGTTCCAATGCGATTCCTGATAGGCTAAAGCAGCTAACAAACGCCAGTCGATACCGGTTATGCGGGCTGCCTGAAAAAAATATTGCTTTAAGTCTGGAAGCCGTGAATGGATTTTGTTTTTGAAAAAATAAATATCGCCTGGACTGAGCTGATGATAGGGTCCATTATAACTATCCAATAACTGACCCAGCACGCCTTCTTGTTCAATTCTCTCAAAAAATTCATTGACTCTGTCAATCAGCAATTTTTCTGTGTACTTAGGAAAAATCCAGCGGCTGGCGGAGACATCCAGTTCGAAAGCGCCTCTAACCTTAGGGTAAAAATGGTTGGCTTTTTTGATATGGAAAGAATCTGCAACAGTATAGTCAATTTCACCGTTTTCCAGTTTTGTCAATAATGCCTCGCTTGACTGTGCAACAGCAGTCCATGCCAAACCAGGTACTTTCATCTTCATTTTCTGCAATTGATATTCGTGGGTCGAGCCAACCGGAACTTCAACAAGCTTCCCAACAAGCTGCTGAATGTCTCTGGGCTCAAAACGGCTTGCATTAAAGGCGATTTGATGATGCGTATGTAAATACACCGGACCTAAAATAAAGCGGGAATCTTGATTATCGGGGATATCCAAACCGATAGCAAAATGCGCCTGATGCTGTTGCAGCGCCGCTAACGCGGATTCTATTCGGGACATTATAATAAAACGAATCTCCAAGCCGATTTCTGCCGCGAACTCATTGACTAAATCATACGTAATACCAGAATAATGTCCTTCGGAGTCAATATAAAAATTATCTGTATGTACAACTGTAATAACCACTAATTCATTGGTCATTGCAAATGGCGATACCGGTTTACCGGATGGAATACACCCTGATAACAAAATGCCATAAATTGTTATCGTGGCAAACCGCTTTATCGCTGTACACATAACTTATTTAAGTACATATATATCGAATAAATAACAAATCAATCAAGCACGCAGAATAAGCAAATTTAATGTGTACAGACTAAAAAAATGGCGCGCCCAACACGATTCGAACGTGTGACCCCCGCCTTCGGAGAGCGGTACTCTATCCAACTGAGCTATGGGCGCGATATTTGACAATGGACAATGCAGCCGTGCCGATAAAGGCGAGAGCATAACCTCTTTTATTCGAGCCGTCCAATATGTATCCCATCTGTCACAGAAAATAGATTTAATTTATTCGGATCGATAAGGAATGATCAACTTGAACCAATATTACATCACTATACTTTCAAATACTTGGAATCTTTTTTGAACTGAATAGCACAATCATAACTGAGCAGTGTTTAATCTGATCTGGAGTTTTTACAAGCGTTATCTGGTTGAAACCAGGCATAAACGTGTTTTCGTTGCGGATTGACGTTTTCTCATCGGCTGGACTTGTGAAATTGGGATATTGATGATTTAGTATTCAACCCATGGCAACCTAGCTGCTCGCATCATTCATACTTGAATCTTTCATCGACTACCTACTGATACCGGCTTGACGGGCAGCAGTATGGTAAGAATTGCTATGACATAGACAGCTACATTTTTAAACGTCTATGTTGGTCGCGCGTAGCGCATTATTCTCGATAAATGCTCTACGCGGCTCAACCACATCACCCATCAATGTTGTAAAGATCTCATCCGTTAAAATACTGTCCTCAATTTGCGCGCGCAGCAGTCTTCTGTTTGCGGGATCCATCGTCGTTTCCCATAACTGTGCTGGATTCATTTCACCAAGACCTTTATAGCGTTGAATACTAACGCCTTTTTTCGCTTCGTCGAGTAACCACTCAAGTGCCTGTTTAAAGTTACTGACAAATTGTTTCTTTTCACCACGCTGAATAAATGCGCCTTCTTTTATCATTCCTGCAAACAGTTCATACGTTTTCTTAATCTGTGCATAATCACCGCTATGCAGAAATTCCTGATCCAAATGGCTAACCTGCACATTTCCGTGTGACAAACGCTCGATTCGAAGACGGTAACGCTCATTCATTTCATCATATTCTGCTTTGATTTCAGTGTCCTGAACATATTCACCAAGGCGTTTTGCACTGTTTGTCGCATTTTCTTCATTGCTTAAATCAATTTCCGGTTGATGCAGTAATGCATACATAACTAAACTATCTGTTGAACGGCTCATGCGCTCTATCACAGCCTCCGCCAGTAGATATTCTGTGGCAATCTTTTCCAATGTTTCCCCTGTTAATGGCGGCTTGTCAGTTTCCGCATAAAATTCAGCGTCAGTTAATGCCAAACTCAAAATATACTGTTTTAGTTCATAGTCATCCTTAAGATAACGTTCTTTTTTTCCGTGTTTGATTTTGTAGAGCGGCGGCTGCGCTATAAAGATATGACCCCGTTCAATCAATTCGGGCATTTGGCGGTAAAAGAATGTCAACAGCAGTGTGCGGATATGCGAACCGTCGACATCAGCATCGGTCATGATAATGATCCGATGGTATCGCAGTTTATCCGGATTATATTCATCCTTACCGATTCCCGTGCCTAATGCAGTTATCAGCGCAATAATTTCCTGTGAGGATATCAGTTTGTCAAATCGCGATTTCTCAACATTCAGAATCTTTCCCTTCAGTGGCATGATCGCCTGAAATTTCCGGTCGCGGCCCTGTTTAGCGGATCCTCCGGCTGAATCGCCTTCCACCAGGTACAGTTCACAGCGTTCCGGATTTTTCTCCTGGCAATCTGCCAGTTTTCCCGGTAAACCCATAGTATCGAGCACCCCTTTGCGGCGGGTTAACTCACGCGCTTTACGCGCGGCTTCGCGTGCTCTTGCGGCATCCAGTATTTTGTTACAGATAAGTTTGGCATCGGCCGGATTTTCTAAAAGAAATTCCGCCAGTTTCTGAGATACGATTTCTTCGACAGCAGGCCTGACTTCCGAGGAAACAAGCTTTTCTTTAGTTTGAGACGAGAATTTCGGTTCGAACAGTTTTACCGAGAGCACACATGACAAGCCTTCACGCATATCGTCACCCATTGTTTCAACCTTGGCCTTCTTCGCCAGTTCATTTTTTTCAATATAATTATTGAGCGTCCGTGTCATTGCAGCGCGCAAACCGGTCAAATGCGATCCGCCATCTTTTTGCGGAATGTTGTTGGTAAAGCACAGCACCTGTTCGCTATAGCTGTCACTCCATTGCATGGCGACTTCAACTGTAATGTTGTCTTTTAATCCCGATGTGTAAAAAATACTGGGATGCAAAACGGTTTTGGTGCGATTAATATATTCAACGAAATTTTTGATGCCGCCCGAGAAAGCAAATGTTTCTTCTTTTCCCTGGCGTTGATCGATCAACTGAATTTTTATACCGTTGTTCAGAAAGGAGAGTTCCCGCAAACGCTTGGCGAAAATATCATAGTGGTATTCGATGTTTCCAAAAATTTCCTTACTTGCCAGGAAATGTACTTCGGTACCGTGCCGCTCTGCGTCACCTACGATTTCCAGCGGCTTGACAGGTACACCCATACGAAATTCCATTTCATGAATGCCGCCGTCACGGCGTATTGTCAAATGCAGCCATTCCGACAAAGCATTGACTACGGATACACCGACCCCATGCAAACCGCCAGAAACCTTATAGGAATTATCATCAAATTTTCCACCCGCATGCAATTCAGTCATAACGATTTCTGCCGCCGAACGTTTCTGCTCGTCATCCTCTTTGATACCTGTGGGAATCCCTCTGCCATTATCATGCACGCTGACAGAATTGTCCGGATGCAGAATGACAATGATTTCATCGCAATAACCTGCTAATGCTTCATCGATAGCGTTATCGACCACTTCAAACACCATATGGTGCAAACCCGTGCCGTCACTAGTATCTCCGATATACATACCGGGACGCTTGCGTACTGCATCGAGTCCCTTCAGTATTCTGATACTGTCAGAATCATAGTCATTTTTGCTTTCAGGCAAGCTGTATTTTTCGTTATTCATGTAAGTGTATTTTTAAAGTTACATCAATGAAATAGTAGATTATATTCGCATGGGCATGATGACATACTTAAAATCATCCCGCCCAGGAATTGTGATTAAAACGCTGGATGCAGCATCGGAAAACGCAAAACGAATCGTATCCACCGATACATGATTCAAAAGATCGGTGAGATAGGTGATATTCAGGCTGTAGTCAATATCATTGTCACTATAGATTATGGCAATTTCATCAAATGCTTCCTCCTGTTCTGTATTTTTACAAATAACACCGAGTTTTTCGTTGCTGATGAGCAAACGTACGCCTTTAAGTAATTCGTTTGAATTTGAAAGAATGGAAACACGCTGCAATACATGCAGAAACGAAAGACGGTCAAGATCGAAAGTTTTATCGTTTTGAGTCGGTATAGCACGGTTAAAATTGGGATATTTTCCATCAATTACTTTCGAAAGTAATACAATATTTGAAAATGATAGTATGACTCTCTTTGAAAATATTTCTATACTGACAGGTGTTTTGTCATCTTTAAGGAGTTTGAGCAGTTCGATAACGGTTTTGCGCGGTAAAATTACCGACAAATTGACTTCGTTCGATTGTATCTGCGTCGAAGCAAACGCCAGCCGGTGTGTATCTGTCCCTACAGTGATTAATTCGCCATTTTCTACTGACAGTAAAACCCCATTTAAAAAATAGCGGATGTCCTGTTCTGCAATGGCATATTGAACATTGTTCAACAGGTTTCTGAGTGTATTTTGTGGCAAAGAGATTACTGCAGTCGATTCATTATCCTCTGTGATGGTGGGGAAATCCCCGGCAGGTAGCATTTGCAGACTGAATTGGCTATTACCCGATTTAATCTGCAGCTTTTCATCCTTTTTTAGGAATGAAACTTCGGCATCAGGATCAAGTGATCGAAGAATGTCCAGCAGTTTTTTTACAGAAACTGTCAGTGAAAAATTCTGATTTTTTCCTTTTTTAACCGTAGAAGTTGTTTCGATCTGCATTTCCGAATCAGATGTCAGAAAGCGAACCGTACCTTCGTTGTTTTCAATCAGTACATTCGACAGGATAGGAAATGTCTGCCGTTTTTCTACAATACCGGCGACCATCTGCAGTGGTTTGATCAGATTATCCCGGTTTGTTTTGATTAATATCATTTAAATAAATATTTGATAATAGCTAATAAGCTGCTAAAAAAACGTGAATAGCTATAACTATTCTTTAGTAATCAATAAATTGTGGCTATAATAACCATTGTATAACAGGCGGGTAATACGGTGAATAGTTTGTGGATAACATAAAAAAATTATTTAACTGGTCGGTTATTCACAGTTTATTAAAGAGTTATCAACAAGGTTTTCGGACATATTTGAATTTTCTTTTTATTTACCCGCGTAAAATATGTATCAGTGTATTGTAATCACGATTAATTGCGGGATCGGATGCGCGTAACGCGTTAATTTTACGATGACCATGAAGTACCGTTGTATGATCGCGTCCGCCAAATGCTTCGCCGATATCGGGCAGACTGAGCGTTGTCAGTTCCTTGGCAATAGCCATCGCCATTTGACGGGGCCTGGCCACAATGCGAGACCTTTTTTTCGAATATATTTCAGATACTTTTATTTTATAGTAATCTGCAACTGTTTTTTGAATGTTTTCGATTGAAATTTGCCGGTTTTGCACAGCGAGCAGGTCTTTCAACGCTTCTTTGGCGATTTCAAGCGTGATGTCCTGTTCGACAAATCGGGAAAAAGCCATGACCCGTTTCAACGCCCCTTCCAGTTCCCGGACATTTGAGCGAATATATTTTGCAATGAAAAAAGCAACATTTTCATCGAGTTTTAGTTCTTCCTGTTCTGCTTTTTTGATAAGAATGGCGACCCGCATTTCCAGTTCCGGCGGCTCAATGGCTACTGTTAAACCCCAGCCAAAACGTGATACCAGCCGCTCTTCTAGACCAGAAATCTCTTTGGGATAGGAGTCGCAGGTAATGATCACTTGTTTATGGGCCTCAATAAGTGCATTAAAGGCGTAAAAGAATTCCTCCTGGGTTCGGTTTTTTCCACCGAAGAACTGTACATCGTCAACGAGTAAAAGATCCAGTGAATGATAATAAAGCTTGAACTGATCGAATGATTTATGTTGATAGGCATTGACAACGTCAGAGACGTATTTTTCCGCATGTACATAGCGGATTTTCGTCTGCTTATTGCTTTCATGAATCAAATTGCCGATGGCTTGAATCAGATGGGTTTTACCGAGACCGACGCCACCATAAATAAAGAGCGGGTTATAGGCGATACCGGGTGATTCGGCCACCTGAATAGCACCTGCACGGGCTAGCTGGTTGGCTTTTCCAGTGACAAAATTATCGAAAGTGAAATTGGGATTGAGTTGGCTCGATGTTTTTTTGCTGGCTTTGGGCCGTTCAGAATGTACTGGAACAGGCGTTTTTTTTTCAACCTTGATGGGTTTTCGCTCGACCTTTGCAGGATCCGCAATTTTCAGCTGAAACTGAATTTCTCTTTCAAAATGCGCTTTCGCAATGCTTTGAATATGGGTGATAAAATTTTCCTGAACCCATTGCAACACAAAACGGTTGGGCGCAACGATCACGACCTCGATTCCGTTTTCATGGGTGTTTCCTTCAAGATGTAAAGGTTTGATCCAGGTGTTGAACTGTTGCGCATTCAATTCATTTCTAAAATGTTCAAGACAAGATAACCAAAAAGTACTAAATGACTGCATGATTCAACTATTATTAAAATTAATCGGTATCCGGCATGAACTGTTTTAAAAGAAAAGTTTTTTGCATAGTGACCGGTTTCAGTCAACAAGTAAATTCAACGTTATCTATTAACCTGGTTGTTCCAATTCTGGCAGCTGCAAGTACGGCAAGTTGCTGATCATCAGTACAGGCGGGTAACAGGGTTTGCCGATTAACAATGGAAATATAGTCAACTTGCCAACCTCTTCCTGAAAGATATTCAACAGCTTTTTTCTCTAATAGCAAAAAGTCGCGCTGACCGGATGCTGTTTCGCCAACGATAGTATTTAATGCCTGGTACAGATGACAGGCCTCTTGGCGTTCGGGTCCGTTCAAATATTGATTACGGGAGCTTAGTGCAAGACCATCCGCTGCACGAATAATTTCCGTATCCAGGATTTTAATCGGAAAATTGAGTTGTTGCACCATTAATCGAATAATATGCAGCTGTTGGTAGTCCTTTTTGCCAAAAATTGCTATATCTGGTTGAATAATATTAAAAAATTTTAATACGATTGTGGCTACACCTTGAAAAAATCGTGGACGGAATATACCTTCAAGCGTGTCGGCGACTGCGGGTAGCTGCAGCAGGATTTCCTGCTGAACGGGGAAAAGATTTTTTTCATCGGGCGCAAAAACTAAATCCACATCCAGACTACGTAACAGCTTGCAATCTGCTTCCATGGAACGGGGATATTGATTGAAGTCTTCGCTGGGTAAAAACTGGAGTGGATTGACAAAAATACTGACGACAACAAAATCAGATTTTTTTTTTGCTTTTTCAACCAGCGCCAAATGTCCAGCGTGCAGATTACCCATTGTTGGTACAAAAGCAATATGTTGTACATTTTTCAGCGTGCTGCGCAGCGCTGCTATGGTTTCGACAATTTTCAATTTTAAAATGGACTGTTATTAAAATTCGTGGATTTTGTCGGGAAACTGCCCTGTTTTAACCGCTTTGACATAGTTACGCACTGCATCCTGAATATTACTGGATTCAACCATGAAGTCTTTGATAAATTTTGCTTTATTACCCTGATACAACCCGAGCATGTCATATAAGACAAGCACTTGCGCCGTGCAATCTGCACCTGCACCGATACCGATCGTAGGAATTGATACCGTTGCAGTGATTTGTTTTGCGAGCGGTGCTGGTACTAGCTCCATCAATAACATTGCCGCGCCTGATTTTTCAAGTACCTTTGCCTCGTCTATTAACCGGTTTGCCGTTATTTCTGTATTTCCCTGAATTTTATAGCCGCCCAATTGGTGAATTGACTGTGGTGTGAGGCCGATATGTGCGCATACCGGTATGCCGCGCTGTGTTAAAAATTGAGTTGTGTCTGTCATAATGTGACCACCCTCTATTTTAACCATTTGGGCGCCTGCTGCCATGATTTGGCATGCATTTTCAAATGCGCGCTCGGGCGATAACTGTGCAGTGCCAAAGGGCATATCTGTCATGATAAAAGCTTTTTCAGCACCGCGTGCAACACAGCGCGTGTGATAAATCATATGATCCAGCGTAACAGGCAGTGTTGTGTCTTCTCCCTGAACGACATTTCCCAATGAATCGCCTACCAGCAGAACGTCAACGCCGCATGCCTCGAGCAATCGGGAAAAAATTGCATCGTAACAAGTCAGTACGGTAAATTTTTCACCATTCTGGTACAGTTTTAGTAAAGTACTGATGGAGGTTCTCATGTGGATAGCTTGATTATCGGGTATTCCATTGACAAGGGAAATGATCTTTTTTGAAACAGAAAAATCGTATTATCAGGAAAAATCCAGCCGCGTAATAATTTGATTGGAACATGCGGCAATCAGCTGGTTGATTTTACCATGTCCCGGAATGCAGCAGTCCGGCGCGATTTCCATTAATGGGTAAAGTACAAACGCGCGCTGCGTCATGCGCGGATGCGGTATCGTCAAATTTTCGCTGTTTAATTGCAACGTGTTATAAAGCAGAATATCCAGATCGAGGGTACGTGGTGCATTGCGAAACGTGCGCTTGCGTCCATGCTTGCGCTCAATGATTAATAATGCATTGAGTAGCTCGGCTGGCATCAATGCGGTATCGATTTTCGCTACTGCATTGATATAGTCAGGCTGCACCTGTTGTGCGATGGGCGCGCTTTGATACAGTGAAGAATGTTGTATTAAAGACATACCGGGTAGTGCGTCAATTTCTTCACAGGCGGAATTTATCTGCTTGTGCGGATTGTCAAGATTACTGCCCAGGGCAATATAAGCTGTTGCGGTGTATTGCGTGTTGTTTTGGGACATTGTCAGGATGCGGGTTTCTCTTTGCCGGCAGAAGCCGGGGTTTGTTTTGCGGAAGCTGCGTCTGAAGCTGGTTTACGGCGAGTGCGTTTTTTACGTTTTCTGGTTGAAGCCGGCTTGGGAATTAATTTTTCCCGATTATCCGGATCTGCGGCGACAAAACGCTTCCACCATGTTGCTAATTCTGGATCCATTTCTCCGCTTTCATTGCGCAGCAGCATGAAGTCGTAAGCGGCCCGAAAACGCGGGTGAGAAACCAGCCGGAGCGGCTTACGTCCAACGAGGGATTCGAACCGCGGCTGCATCGACCAGATTTCCGTAATAGCGGAACAGAAACGGCGCGGAATAGCAATATTTTTTTGTTGACTGGACAGCACATCATCAATCGCCTGGTACAGCGCGGTGAGCGACTGTTCGCCTGAATTCTTGTAGCTGTTCCAGGCTGCCAGCACTTCGTGCCATAACAATGCGGCAAATAAGAAAGCTGGCGATACATGCTTATTCTGTTGAATTCGCTCGTCAGTATTTTTTAGCGCAAGCGTGATGAAACGTTCTCCCAACGGCTGTTCCAGAATAACATCCAACATTGGTAACAGCCCATGATGCAGACCGCGTTGACGCAGATCGACAACACATGGGAGAGCGTGTCCCGATAGTAACAACTTGAGCATTTCATCAAATAAGCGTGCAGGGGGTACGTTTTGCAGCAACGGTGCCAGATCGCCTATGGGTTCTGCTGTACTGGGATCAATCTGCATATCCAGTTTGGCCGCCAGCCGTACTGCTCTGAGCATGCGCACGGGATCTTCCCGATAGCGGGTTACTGGATCGCCAATGATACGCAGTGTTTTGGCTTTGAGATCGGCATAACCATCGAGATAATCGTGAATTTCTTCGCTGAATGGGTCATAAAAAAGGGCATTCAGTGTGAAATCGCGCCGTACGGCATCTTCTTCCTGGCTGCCAAAAACATTATCACGCAGCAGTCTTCCATGTTGATCGATATAGTTTTTTATTTTGGATACAGCATTATCGTCGGGCAGTGGGCCACGAAATGTGGACACCTCTACTGTATCGTTTCCGCACATGACATGCAACAAACGAAAGCGCCTGCCAATAATTCGGGAACGTCTGAACAATGCGCGGGCTTGTTCGGGTGTTGCACTCGTGGCGATGTCAAAATCTTTTGGTTTGAGTTCGAGCAACAGGTCTCTGACAGCACCGCCTACGATGTATGCCGAAAAACTGGCTTTTTGCAGTCCATGTGCCACTTTTAGTGCGCATGGACTAATCAGATTGCGGTTTATCCCGTGCTTGCCAGACGGTATTATGCGTAGCTGCGCATCAGCAGTGTGAGTTATCGCGTTTCGTTTGAAAACTTGATTGAAAAATTTTCGGATCATTGCAAAATACAAAAAACACCTGCAGTGGATTATACACTGAGTCGTATGAAGAATTGGCGTGCAGGGCTTGAATTTGTCAGGTAAGGCGTGATGATTTCGTTGTATATTGATTGAACAATTGCTCATCCAGCACTTCAATCCAGTGCTTGACCGGCAGAGCCGTGCCGCTTTGCAAATGTGTCAGACAACCGATATTGGCGGTTGCGATTTTTTCCGGTTGTTCGGATTCGAGAGCGGTCACCTTATTTTGAAGCAATTGCTGCGACAGTTCAGGTTGCAGTATGGAATAGGTCCCTGCGGAACCGCAGCACAAATGACTGTCGGGCACGCTGGTGAGTTGAAAGCCGGCGGATCGCAGAATTTGCTCCGCCTGGTTGCGGATTTGCTGGCCGTGCTGAAGTGTACACGGAGAATGAAACGCAAGCCTGGTACCAACTGAACCGGTTTTGTGCTTTCTCAACAACGGCTCGAGTGTTTCCCGCTCGTTTGCCAGAATCTCGCCAATATCTCTGGTAATGGTTGAGATGCGCGCGGCTTTGTCTGCATAAGCCGGATCGTGGCGCAGGATATGACCGTATTCCTTGACTGTGACGCCGCAGCCGCTTGCTGTCATGACGATGGCTTCAATTTCATTACGTACGATATAGGGCCACCAGGCATCGATATTTTTGCGCATGGCACCCATACCTTCAGCTTGTGCGTTCAAATGGTAAGCAAGTGCGCCACAGCAGCCGGCTTGTGCAGACCGGATCAATGAAATGCCAAGGGTATCCAGAATACGGGCGGCAGCAGGATTGATGTTGGGCGACAGTGTCGGCTGTACGCAGCCGTCGAGCACTATCATTTTACGTTTATGACGCGTTGTTGGCCATTGCCGGCCGGATTTACTTGTTACCGGAACTTTTTTTTTCAAACTTGCAGGTAACAGCGGGCGTACGAACTGCCCGGTTTTGATCAGGGGCCTAAACAGCAGCGGATTCGGCAAAATCCTGCGCAACAGATAGCGCAGCAAATTTTTTCCAACGGGTCTTGTTACCTGTTTTTCGACTAAATCGCGACTGATGTCGACCAGTTCAGCATAGTGCACGCCGGATGGGCAAGTGGTTTCGCATGCGCGGCAAGTCAGACAACGGTCCAGGTGCAGTTGTGTTTTTTGGCTGACTGGTTGACCTTCGAGCATCTGCTTCATTAGATAAATGCGCCCGCGCGGACTGTCGAGTTCGTCGCCAAGCAGTTGGTAAGTCGGGCAGGTGGCCAGACAGAACCCGCAATGCACGCAGCTGCGCAGGATTGCGTCTGCTTCTTTTCCTTGCGGAGAGTTTTTAATGAAATCGGCGAGTCGAGTTTGCATGCGTAGAGTAATTTTAAAATTCTGGATAAAGACGGCCCGGGTTCAGTATGCCGGCAGGATCGAACTGTTGCTTCAACCGTTGGTGAATACCGGCCAGCGCCGGATTGAGCGGCTGAAATACCGGCGCAGCGCTGGTGTGGTTGCGGAAAAGCGTGGCGTGACCGCCGGTTTTTTGCGCTGCCAGACGTATGGAACCGGCAGTTTGTTTTTCCTGACAATTGATCCAGCGTAACGCGCCGTTCCACTCTATCAATTGTTTTGTCTGTGGAAACAATAGAGGCGGTGTGGTGGATTTGACCGACAGGCGCCACAGCGATACCGCCGGTTTAAAAAAATCGTGCGCGTGTTCGCGCACCGATTTCCAAAAAGCATCGCCTGCCGGGTATATTTCGCCGCCGAGTTGCGTCTGAGCGGCGCGAACAGCTGATTCTGCGCCGGATAAGCGCATATACAGTTGCCCGTTGATATAGCAGGTTGCGGAAATAGGCAATGGCCTGCCTGCCCAGCGATTCATATATTCAATCGCTTCCGCCTCGTTTATTTCCAGACAAACGGTCTGTTCTACAACCGGTAGCGGTAGCACTTTGAGTGAAATTTCAAGCAAAATGCCGAGTGTGCCCATTGCGCCGACCATCAGACGGGACACATCGTAGCCGGCTACATTTTTCATTACTTGTCCGCCAAAATGCAGGTCGTGTCCGGTGCCATCAAGTATGCGAACACCGAGCACAAAATCCCGTGCGGCACCGGTTGATGCGCGGCGCGGACCGGATAGTCCGGCAGCTATGCATCCGCCGAGCGTGGCGGTATCAGCAAAATGGGGCGGTTCGAATGCCAGCATCTGTTTGTGTTGATGCAACAGCGACTCAATGTCTGTCAATGGCGTGCCTGCGCGCGCAGTGATGACAAGCTCGGTCGGTTCATAATCAATAATGCCTTGATACGGTGAAACATCCAGTATCTGTGCCTGCTCTGAGGCCGGATTACCGTAAAAAGACTTGCTGCCCCCGCTTCGTATGTTCAGCGGCTGGCTGTTTTCTGCTGCTGCGCGTATGGTTGCCGAGAATTGATCGATAAGGACTTGTTGCATAGATAACCGGCGAAATTAAATTCAAAAACGGGGTAAATCAGAAAATTTTTCCGAGCCGCTGTGTACATGCATGGCACCAAGTTCCGCACAACGATGCAATGTCGGCACGGCTTTGCCCGGGTTTAGCAGTTGCTGTGGATCAAAAGCCGCTTTGATACCGTGAAACAGGCTTAGCTCATCAGGCGTGAACTGAGTGCACATCTGATTGATTTTTTCCATGCCGACGCCATGCTCACCGGTGATCGTGCCGCCGGCATGAATACACATTTCCAGAATTTTTGCACCGAATTCCTCGGTTTTTTCCAGTTCACCCGGGATATTGGCGTCGTACAGAATCAACGGATGCAGATTGCCGTCACCGGCATGAAATACATTCATACAGCGCAAGTCGTATTTACGTGACAGCGTTTCAATGCCTTTTAGCACATTTGCCAGATGTTTTCTTGGGATGGTGCCGTCCATACAGTAGTAATCCGGCGAGACCCGGCCGGCAGCAGGGAAAGCAGCCTTGCGACCAGCCCACAGACGCAGCCGTTCCACCTCGTTCTGCGATGTGGTGATTCGGGTTGCGCCGCTGGATTTCATGATGGTTTGAATGCGTTCGATTTCGTCGGCAACCTCTTCGGCGGTGCCGTCCGACTCACACAGCAGAATCGCTTCGGCACTTAAATCGTAGCCGGCATGCAAAAATGCTTCGACGGCATGAATCGTGATTTTGTCCATCATTTCCATGCCGGCTGGAATAATACCTGCAGCTATGACATTGGCTACTGCCTGGCCTGCTTTTTGAACATCTTCAAAAGTTGCCATAACGAGCTGAGCCTTTTCAGGAACAGGTATCAATCTGACAGTAATCTCGGTTACGATTCCAAGCATTCCTTCACTGCCTGTCATCAATGCAAGCAGATCATAGCCCGGGCTGTCCAGACCGTCACTGCCTATTTCCAGGCTTTCACCATCTATAGTAAGCATACGCAGTTTGAGAATATTGTGCACGGTCAAACCGTATTTCAGACAATGTACGCCACCGGAGTTCTCTGCAACATTGCCGCCGATTGAACAGGCGATCTGCGATGACGGATCGGGAGCGTAATATAAACCATGCGGCCTGGCCGCATCGCTGATGGCTATATTTCTGACACCCGGTTGAACCCGTGCCGTGCGCGTGAGCGGGTCAATTTCCAGAATGCGGTTTAATTTTGCCAGCGACACTAATACGCCTTTGGCATGCGGCAGTGCGCCGCCTGAAAGGCCGGTACCAGCGCCACGTGCAACAACGGGCGTCTGCGTAGCATGACACAGTTGCAAAATCTGGGCGATTTGCGATTGCGTTTGTGGCAGCACAACGATCATGGGCGTTTGCCGGTAAGCCGATAGACCGTCGCATTCATAGGGTTTGAGGTCTTCCGTTTCGTGCAAAACGGCATCTGCAGGTAAGATTGCACGCAGCTTGTTAATCAAATTGGTTGACATGTGTATAGTGGAAAAAAGATTATTCTGTATTTTTTGTTATTTCATGATTTGCCAGCTTTTCCAGCATTTTTACTATAGCCGAATTATCCCATTTTGCGCCGTCATGCGCGATGCAGGCATTATACAGCTCATGAACCGTTGCTGTATTGGGCAAGGCGATACCAAGCGCCGAAGCGCTCGCAAGGACAATGTCCAGGTCTTTTTGCTGCAATTCAATTTTGAATCCCGGATCAAAACGGCGTTCAATCATCCGTTTGCCGTGAACCTCCAGCACGCGCGATCCGGCGAAGCCGCCCATCAATGCCTCGCGCACTTTTTGAGGATCGGCGCCGGCTCTGGAGACAAACAAAAGTGCTTCACCCACTGCTTCAATGGTTAAGGAAACAATAATCTGATTGGCAATTTTACAGATTTGTCCCGCGCCGTTTCCACCGATCAGGGTCACCTGTTTTCCCATTAATTCGAGTACAGGTTTGACACGTTCGAAGACCGCTTTTTCCGCACCGGCCATAATGGTTAACGCAGCGTTTTGTGCGCCGATATCGCCGCCTGAAACAGGCGCGTCGACATAATCATGACCGATGTCATTGACTTTTGATGCAAATGTACGTGTTGCCAGTGGTGAAATTGTGCTCATATCAATGACGACGCGGCGTGTTGCTAGCTGACCGGAGTCAGCCCGCAATCCGGCAGCAATACCGTTCTCACCAAACAACACAGCCTCCACATCCGGCGTATCGGGCAACATCGTAATAATCATATCCGCTTGCCGTGCCACTTCCATCGGTGTTGCACATGCGATGCCGCCATTAGCTATGCAGTCGTCCGGTATGCCACTGCGTGTGTGAAGAAATACGGTATGTTCGCTTTGGAGCAGGTGCCATGCCATGGGTTTTCCCATGATGCCAAGACCGATAAAACCGATTTTTGCCATAGGTCTGTTTTGAGTACTGTTAAAAAGCAGTTGTTTGTTGTTAATTAGTATAAAGATATTCACAAAAGTTGTCTGTATGCGCGTGCCTGTATTGTGATGTTATGCGAAACGCTGTAAATTTAAGGTGAGCGCTATTCCTAGATAATAAAATGATGACAATTAATTCGCGGTTAATGCGTGACTGGTGGTATGGCGTAATGTGGCTGCTCGGCATTTTGCTGTTGAGTGGATGCCAGTCATTTTTGTCGCGGTTGGCGGATGAATCTGTTTCGGCTGTAAATACACTGCCGATGCCTTTGGCAACCCATGAATTCAGTTTCGATCCTTTCCGTGATGATGTGATTGGCAGCATCCAGGTCGTTACCGCCAGGCACGAAGATACGCTTTCAGATATTGCGAGAAGGTTCAATCTGGGGTATGAAGAGATCGTTAACGCCAATCCTGACGTTGATCCATGGCTGCCTGGAGCAGGTACTCGAATCATTATTCCCACTCAGTTTATTTTGCCGGATGCGCCGCGTGAAGGAATTGTTATCAACCTGGCAGCAATGCGGCTGTTTTATTTTCCAAAAGCTGAGGACGGAAAGCTGCAGAAGGTAATCACTCACCCGGTTGGTATCGGGCGTGTGCAATGGAAAACGCCGGAAGGCGCAACCCGGATTACCGTCAAAGACGAAAATCCAGTCTGGCGGCCAACATCATCGATTCACAGGGAGTATGCCAAAAACGGTAATCCGCTGCCTGCTGCCGTTCCGCCTGGTCCGGACAATCCAATGGGTACGCATGTATTAAGACTGGCCTGGCCGGCTTATGCCATTCATGGTACCAATAAACCGCCAAGCATAGGACTGCGTGGCAGCTTCGGGTGTATCCGTATGTATCCGGAAGATATCATCGGCTTGTTTAATGAGGTTGCCATCGGTACGCCGGTACGCGTGGTTAATCAACCCCGAATGGTTGGCTGGCGTGGCAGTCAGTTGTATATACAGGTCTACCCTGTGCTGGAAGACGACCAGCGCAATCATGACAAACTGTTCGTCAAATCAATGCGGAAAACGCGTTCTGCGCTGAAGGGGCAAATCAACGCGCGTCCTCATCAAACGCTCAACGAGAATTTACTCAATGAAGTAACTTACAATCCGCGTTCAACCGCTGTCCCGGTTACGAAAACGGAACTGTCACTGCAAAGGTATTTGGAGCAGGCTTTGCATGTACAAAACACCTTGCCGTTCAACGCAACATGGGCGGAGGATTTCAATAAAAACTTTACCACGGCAGAAATACAGGAATCCGGGCAGGTTCAATAAATCGTTTTTTGTATCGAATTGAATCGGGAAATATAATATTCAAATTTGATTAAATTGTTGCGGCAATCCTGCGGGAGGGGAAAAACAGATGCCAAACTTGCGGCAAATTTCTGTTGAACGGGCATGCGCGATGCTTTCAGCTATTCGGGAATTTCATGCGCTGTCTTCTTCTGATCTGATTGAAATTGCCAATGTCTGTCATTGGCACCGGTATGATGAAAACGAAGAAATCATTCGTTTTCATGATTGTTCGAATAGCGTGTTTTTTATCGCGCAAGGAGAAATCCGCGTCGTTTATCATTCCCTTTCAGGCCATGAAGTGATTTTGTGTGATTTACCGGCAGGCGAAATATTCGGTGAACTGACTGCGATTGATGGCCGGTCGCGTTCGGCGACCGTTCTTGCGAAAACAAGTACGTTATTGGCATCAATGACGGCAACCGATTTTATGGAGATTATTTTTTCAAATCGTTGTGTTGCCGAGGCCATTTTAAAGCGTTTGACAGGCGAAGTGCGCAGACTGACTGACCGCGTTTACGATTTCAGTACGCTTGCCGTCAGTAACCGGATACAAGCCGAGTTATTACGTATCGCCAGAAAAAATATGACCGGACCCAATACCGCTGTGATTTCACCGGCGCCGACGCATTTTGAAATTGCGAACCTGGTCAGTACGCACCGCGAGGCTGTGACGCGCGAACTAAGCGGTTTGGCCAAAAAAAAAGTTGTTTTGCGCCAAGGGCATGATTTACATATTCTCGATATCGCCAAGCTGGTGGATATGGTCAATATGGTGCGCGGGAATATTTAGCGGGCTGTTGAAAAACTATCCGTAGCTGCCGTTTCGACGTTAGTAGCGCTAACTGTGCGTTGATTGCGCATATTTGTTTTTTCTTGGCATAATATGCGCTTCATTCTTCAGTCTGGACTCAGCTGTTCTAAATCCGCTTTCGGAAGAGTCGTTATTTCCTGCTTCAATATGCGTTTGGATCTGAATCATGATCTTGCAAGCCGAGTGATTCTTCAAATTCCTGCCGTGCTTCGTCAATTGCGTCAAGAATTTGTTTTTTAAATTCATCGCGCGAATAGTGCTCTTCCAGTTTCAGCAACAGATGCTCAACGCCAAGGCCGATGGAAATGCCGCCGATGATACCGCCGAGAGCAGCACCGATCGCGGTGCCAACACCTGGGAAAACGGAACCGATGGCTGCACCGCTGGCTGCACCAGCCGCTGCACCGCCGAGCACGCTGGCCGCCTTGCCAGCGGCGACTTTAACCAATGCCTTGGCACCCAGACTGATTGCGCCTTTGGCAATGACTTTTCCGGTGACTTTTCCGGCAATCGCACCGGTAATTGCACCAGCCGCACCGATACCGCCTGAAATCAGCAAACGGCTCTCCAGATTGACGATTACACTGTTGCTGGGCGGTTCCTTGATAGCATCAAGTGGAGAATATTGAATGATTTCAGGTTGTTGCGTATCTGGTTTGATCTGGTTTTCAGCCAGTATTGTGTTGATCTTTTCCAGATATTCTGAACGCAGCTGTTCATTCTTGCGCAATGCATCTTCAATGGATTGCTGCACGGGACCGAATGCATTGCCCTGCATCAGGTAGGCTTCGAGTCTCTCAATCATCCAGCTTTCAAGCTTTCCGGTAGCCAGCGCTACGATACGTTCATATTCTCCGGGCAAGCTGTAATACCAGTCGAGATAGTCGTCCACATTTTGCGCCATCAGCATAAAACTCTGATCCGTGGTTTTTCTGAGCCGGTGAATCGATGCCTCAAGCTCGTGAACAACGTCAAGGTAAGCCTGCCGCGCTTGCGCGATGGTGCCCGGTTTGTAGTAATCGTCACCGATTTTTTCCAACGATTCGATTTTTTCAGTAACAACAACTTGTGTTTTCTGCAAATGCTCGACAACCCCGGGTGTTGAACGCAACCAGGCGTCCATATATACAGTTGACGGTACGTAAATAAACAGCATAAAAAAAGTCACCAGCGCTGAGGCTGCAGCGAGTGAACGTGGCGGAATGCGCGCAGGAATATCGACGTCTTGCAATGGCGTGAGCACGCGGCGATATTCCGACAAAGGCACCATAAAGCTGGAAATGGCCAGAGCGATATTGTAAAAAAGTACGACGCTGCCAAAAAAGACTGCAGTCAGAAAAATAATGGAGTTGAGTGAATTCAGATTACCCAGAATGTACGCTTTCAATCCTTCAATAAAACCGAGCAGGCGCGCAGCCTCCAGTATCAGGATGCTCTGGCTTGCGCCGTCGATGCCGAAGCTACGCGAATCAATGGCTTCGGTTAACGACGTATAGGATGGATAACTGCTTGCCAGCTTGATATAGAGTACATAAAACGCGGCCATCGCCAGTGCCGTTGCCCAGCGTGTCCAGATCAGGGATTTGTGCAGAGCAATGTAAGGTTTGAATTCGCGCGCCGCTAGCGGCGCAAAAACAACGTAAAAGCAGGAAAACACCGGGACGGTCAAAAGAAAGACAATCCATTCGATTTTTTGTGTAACGCCCAGATAAAACACCAGTAGAAATGTAAATGTAAGCGTCCAGAGCGCCCAGCCGATATAAGGCAGAATCCGTTTATTCAAGAACCAGTACAAAACGCCAAGGTTGCGGAATTGATTGGCGCGGTGGATACGTTGAATAGTGACCGCATAAGCCGCCGCCATATACAAAGGTATGCCGAACAAAAGCGTCATCAGCAATGCAAACCATAACTGCTGGTCTGGAATCATCCCGCCTGCATGATAAGCAAATACCAGCCAGCCGAGTGATAACACCCAAAAACTGATTATTTTGTTAATTGAAACCATGAAATCAATGTTTTCATTCTTTCCTTTCAGCCGCTGGCCGCTAAAAATCCCTGCTATTATAACGGCCAAATCCAGATAAGCATCGGAATACTCACGCCGACAACCAGAATTTCCAACGGCAGTCCCAGCCGCCAGTAATCGCCGAAACGAAAGCCGCCGGGACCGAGTATCAGTGTATTGTTTTGATGGCCGATTGGTGTCAGAAACGCGCATGAGGCGCCTACCGCGACAGCCATCAGAAAAGCGTCGGGGTTGACGCCAAGCTGATTGGCGGTGCCCAGTGCAATCGGGCACATGACCGCGGCTGTGGCTGCATTGTTCATGAGATCTGATAACGTCATGGTAACGATCAGGATCAGTCCCAATGCGATAACTGTATGCCCCTGAGCCAGGCTTTCGAGTAATCCTCGCGCGATTAAATCCGCCATCCCCGTGCTTTGCATTGCGCTTGCTACCGGTATCAGTGCAGCCAGTAAAACGATAACGGACCAGTCTATCACTTGATAGGCGCTGCGCAACGGCACAATCTGCAGAGCAGTTACCGCCAGTACACCGCACAGGAATGCAATGGCTGGTGGCAATACACCCGAAACAATAATGCCAATCGCTGACATCATGATCAGGCCGCTCAATAAAGCCTTGCGTTTATCCGGAATGCGCAGGATTCTTTCAGCAAGCGGCGCACAGCCCGTACTCTCGGCAAACTCGGCAAGCGCATCCGGTGGACCCTGCAGCAATAACACGTCGCCCGTTTTGAATTGAATGGTGCGTAAGCGCGCCATGGTGCGGCTTCCGGTACGCGATAACGCCAGTAAATTGACGCCGTATTGCGTGCGCAGCACGATTGTTCTGGGCGAACGGTTTACCAGCAGCGAAGCGGGCAGTACCACATACTCTGCCAGAATGAGTTCGCCGGGAACGGATTTGTTTTCTTTTTCATCGCTCTGTCTTTCGTCCTGTGCCGCAGCGTTTTTCGCGCTTGTTTTTGTCTCTGCGGTGTCGCCTTCGGATACTTGTTCTTCCGTTTTCGCTTCTTCCAGCACCAAGCCCAGGCTGGATAAAGCGGTGGCAAGCGGTTGTGCTTCCGCTTCGATGATCAGAATATCGTTCGCATAAATTTTCCGGCTCAGGCTTGCCGGTGTTACGCGGACATCGTTGCGCACCAGGCCCACGACCTGCGCGTCTGCCGCGTCCAGTGCTGCCTCGACTTCACGCAATCGCATGCCGACAGCTCTGCTGTCTTCAGGAACGCGCGCCTCTGTCAGGTAAGCGCTAAGATCGAAGCCTTCTGAGCCCGCGTGTTTGCGTTTCGGAACGAGCCGCCAGCCAAACAGGGTGATAAACAGTACGCCAATAACTGCAACCGTCAGACCCACTGGGGTGAAGTCAAACATAGAGAAATAGCCAAGTTCAGTTGTTTCCGCGCGAATGCCGGAAACAATCAGATTGGGTGGCGTGCCAATCAGCGTGGTCATTCCCCCCAGGATCGAACCGAAAGCAACGGGCATCAAAATTTGTCCGGAAGGCAGGTCCAGCCGCGTCGCCATCTGTAATGCAACCGGAATCAGAATTGCCAGCGCACCCACGTTGTTCATAAAACCGGAAAGCGCCGCGGCCAGACAGGTCAATGCAATTATTGATAATGTCGGTCCCGAATTAACCGGCAACAGCCATCGCGTGAGCCAGTCAACGGCTCCCGAGTATTGCAGCCCTGCACTTAAAATTAAAATGCACGCCACGGTAATCACGGCGGGATGGCTAAATCCAAGAAAAGCATCTGAGTAACTGATGAGGCCGCTTATTACACATGCCAGCAAAGTACCGATGGCAATCATGTCATGGCGCCAGCGGCCCCATAAAAACAAAGCGGCGGTTATTAGCAATATGCCGGTTATCAGCAGCTGTTCAGCCGTGAATTGGCTGCTATGCATTTACACTCAGCATTACCACCCGTCCTGATAAAGCATTAAAAGTGCGGATGCATTATCAACCAGTCTGGTGATGCTGTGACGGTTGAACCTGAGTTCATTCAGCTGGCGCAATTCCGGCGGCAGGATTTCTTTCATGTCGAAATCAAACTGTATCAGTGTCGATACATGCATGGCGTTTCGATAAAATTTGCCGGTTTCATCAGTGTTGGAAACCGGGTCGTGAATATCGCCGAGTACATGAATAATTTCATTAAGTGACACCGGTGGCAGTACGGGCGGATAATTATCGAAAAAATCATCCGGAACGGGCGCAGAATTAAAAGCGAATGCTTCCAGTCCGAGTGCGGATCCCACCGCCTGCGCCAGCCCGCCACCCAGCGAATGGCCGGTTACGATGACTTTCCTGTCCTGCGCGCGAGCGACAACATCCCGGGCATAATCCATGGCATCTTCAAACTGTGTATCGACAAGTCCAAATGTGAGCAAAGTGTCAGCAGCCGTATCCAGTGCAAGTTCTGCAAGTTCACTGAGGGAGCAGGGGAAATCGCATGTTTCCGTTCCCCGGAAGGCTAACACTACTTCATCAGTAACCGGATCATAGTAAACTCCCGCTTGCATTCCAGAATTGTTGTCTTTTGTCTCGACCAGAATCCACTGATCGACCAGTGTGTTGTCAAAGTCATAGACTGCATCAGCCAGTTTTGCGTAAGGTAGCGAGCGTCCCAGCAGATCAACGGCATGGCGTTCTTCCCTGTCGAGCATGCCGTAGGGTTTCCAGGTGACGTTGGGAATAAAATCAGGATTGATATATACTGATATTGACGCAATTTCAAATAGTGAAAGTTCTTTTTCATCCGCTAAAGCCAGATTGACCGCATAACGTTCTGTGCCGTATGTGCCTGGCACATCAACTTTGGGCAAAGTAAGCGAACCGTTAATGGTCGAAAAAAACGGGCTGTTAAGATCGGATGAATTATCCAATCCCGTATTTAGTAAACTGAATTGATTGGGGTTATCCGGGCCTGACCATGCCAGCGATGCGGTATAAAAAACCATGTCGGCCTGTTCTTCGATAATGATCTTCTGCAGGCAAAGTATGCCATTGTCTAGAATAAAAGTGGCCGGTGCAGTGTGTTCCGTACAATCAACATTCATGGCGCGAACCGGCGCGATACCGGCCAAAACAAAAAACAACCACATCAACAAGCCAATAAAACAAGAGCCTCTGTACATAATTATTTCTTTTTCCGATTTTATTCAATGACGGTTTGGGAAAATTATAACCCTGAATACGTGATGCGTGATGCGCATTTGATCGAACAATCGGCGGTTAACACATGACGGTATCCTCTAGAATGATTGCTTTGCATGGTCCGCTCAATACATCTGTAAGCGCACGGCGTACAGTGGTATTTTTAAGCGCAGTGCTCTTTATCAAGCACTATCGCTGCGTATTTATGCATGAGCTTGATCACTGCCTGAATAACTGGAAAAATACCGAAACCATTGTTCGAGGGCTATGCCGTGAATGACCAGATCGCCAGTAATCAAGTTTTGCCAATTGAACTTGGCGGGCTCAGTAACGATGATACGCAAAGAATTTTGGCCGCTGCCACGCACCGAACTTTTAAAAGCGGTGAAAAGCTGATCCGGCAAGGCGAAATCGGTACAAGCATGTTCATTATTTTATTCGGGCGGGTTCGTCTAAGCATGCTTCAGGAAGATGGCAGTGAACGGGTTGTCAATATGCTGCAGCATGGCGATCATTTTGGCGAGCTGTCATTGCTGATAGGCGGCCGCCGCGCAGCAACGGCAACGGCTGTTATGGATACTACGGTTTTGGAAATTTCCAAGCGGGATTTTTATCAGCTGGTCAAAACACTGCCGGAATTTTCGATTAAGCTCAGCCGCACTATTGGCAAATGGCTTCTGGGTGCCCAGACCCGAAAAATTGTCCGCCACAAGCACGGTATTATTGGACTGGTTCGCACAACGGAATTGACGTCATTGATTGCGCCTTCAATTGTACGTTTTTTTGCTCATAAACATAAAACAATAGAAATTTTTACAGACCGGTTGTCCTTTTGGGAATTAACTGCACACAAAAATTTTTTTTCAATCCATGCACTAAATCCATCGCACGGAAAAGCAAAATTCTTACTGGAACTGGTATCAGCCACAAAACGCTGCGACCATGTGTTTATCGATTTGTATGGCGGGCGAGTAACTGCGGAGTTGTTACTGCAATGCGAGCGTATCTGGTGGCTGATTGAACAGAATCGTCCGGTCAAAGAAGCATTTGCCGGACAGGCGGAAGAGTTACTCCAGCAGCAATTGGAACTTAAAAGCCGCATCCAGGTTGTCTGGATCCAGCCAAAATCATACAATCTGGCCGACAACTCCTTATACGTCATGCCGACACACCTTGAAGCGGTACGGTGTATCTATAGCGCGCATAACTATGAAATGCGGTCTGCTGATCTGGCGCGTCTCTATCATATTGCCAGAGACGTGCACATGGGGCTGGCGCTTGGCGGCGGCGGCGCGCATGGCCTGGCGCATATCGGCGTTATTTCGGCGTTTGAAGAACACGGACTTTATTTTGACCGCGTGGCGGGTACCAGCGCAGGCGCGATTATTGCCGTGGGGCTCGGAGCAGGATTTAATCCAAAGCATTTGTTGAGCCTGTTTAACAATGAAATGAAGCCGCCCGGAGTTATGAGCGCCATACCTAAAATGAGCCAGCTCTATTTGTGGATGCTGTTCCGGTTCGGTCTGATCGAGCAAAGACTGCGTAAATATTTAAAAGACCTGAGACTTGAGCAATTGTTATTACCGGTGCATACGATTTCCGCAGATCTCATCAGTGGCCAGGCGGTTATCCGCTCAAATGGAGAGGCAGTGAACAGTGTACTGGAAAGTATCAATTATCCGGTGTTTGGCAGGCCCATCTGGCGTAATGGCCTGGCCCTTGTTGACGGAGGCGTATTGATAAACGTGCCCAGCTCTGTTCTGAGAAAACAGCACGCCGACTATATCGTCGCCGTCGATGTCGGTACAAAATTGCACCCTACATTCGGCAAAAATAGTGCACAGACACCTGAGACAGAAATGCAGCATGTCGGATATTTTTCCACGCTAAACCGCGTTCTCGAAGTCAGTTCGCATGAACTGGCCAAATTGCATATGTCGGAAAGCGATTTTCTGTTGACCCCGGATACCTCGGCGTTTCCATTTGCTGATTTTATGCGCGGTGAACAGCTTTTTGAAATCGGCTATAACGCCGCACAACAGGTTATGCCGGAATTGAAACAACGCTATGAACGTTTTGTGGAGATGGATTAACGCCCGGTTTCTGTCAATTCGAACTTGCACATGCTGAAATTTTAGTTTCGTTTTCTGAAGTAAGGCTGCTGAAGCGGTTATTGTGAAAGCCATTTACTCGGATTGCAGGAATTATCAGGCTTTCTTTATACGAACAATGTATGTTTAAATGCTGTACCGATAATTTATTAATCAACAGGAAACAGGAGAGAGTGATGGCGAAAGCAAGTGCAAGGCATATTCTGGTGAAAACAGAGGCGGAATGTAGCGGTCTGAAGGACGAAATAGAGAGTGGCGCACAGTTTGGCGACCTGGCTGAGGAACATTCATTATGCCCTTCAGGAAAACAGGGCGGGGAACTGGGCGAATTCGGTCCGGGGCAAATGGTCAAGGAGTTTGATACCGTCGTATTCAGTGCGCCGGTCGGCGAAGTGCAAGGACCGGTTAAAACGCAATTCGGCTATCATCTTGTAGAAGTAACCGCGCGGCAGGATTGACGGATTTGCGAGCACTGGCGGCAAACAGTTGCCGCCAGCGGTGTCCGGGGAGCAGTAGGCTCCCTTTTTGCTGTTCAATTGATGGTATTTTGCATCGAAAGTGATGAATACGGCATCAAAAGACACCAGCCGTCGGCAAGCGGTTAAAATGGCGTTCGCTTTTGTTGCGCCGTATAAACGGCAGATTGTCTATAGTCTGGCAGCTTTGCTGTTTACCGCGGCGATTACCTTATCGATTGGGCAGGGCATTCGGCTGCTGATTGATCAGGGGTTTGCGACTCAGTCGAAAGATCTGCTGGGCCAGTATGTTTTGGTTTTTTTATGTCTGGTATGCGCACTGGCCATAGGCACATTTACGCGTTATTACTGGGTTACCTGGCTGGGCGAGCGTGTTGTTGCGGATATCCGTTGCAAGGTATTCAATCATCTTGTTCATTTACACCCTGGTTTTTTTGAGAACAACCGCGGCCTGGAAATCCAATCACGCTTGACGGCGGATATGACGCTGCTGCAATCGGTGATTGGCTCGTCAATTTCGTTTGCGCTGCGCAATTTGATTATGATGGTCGGCGGCATTATCTGGTTGTTTATCACTAACGCAAAACTAACGGCAATTGTGATGGTCTGCGTTCCGTTGGTGGTGGCGCCCATCTTGATTTTTGGCCGCAGAGTCCGGGGATTATCGAGAAAAAGCCAGGATAAGGTGGCCGTAGTCGGTGCCTATGTCGGCGAAATTCTCGGTCAGATTAAAACAGTACAGGCTTATAATCACCAGCCCATTGACCAGCATAAATTCTACGATTATGTCGAGAAAGCCTTTATAGTTGCAAAGCAGCGGACTATACAGCGCGCATTACTGGTGACCATGGTGATTGTGCTGGTTTTGGGTGCCGTTGGTGTCATGCTTTGGATTGGTGGTATTGATGTAATCGAAGGCCGTATCAGCGGCGGAGAGCTGGCGGCGTTTGTTTTTTACAGTGTGATTGTCGGTTCTGCGGTTGCTTCGATATCTGAGGTAATCGGTGAACTGCAGCGCGCGGCAGGTGCAGCAGAGCGGACAATGGAGTTGCTGCACGCACGGAATGAAATTACATCACCGCAAACAGCGCAGTTGCTTCCCAAGGTATCAGGCAATATCGAGATTGATCGGATATTCTTTGCCTATACGTCGCGCCTGAATAAGCCGGCAATCGACAAGCTGTCATTGCGCATTTGTGCTGGTGAAACTTTAGCGCTGGTGGGACCGTCGGGCGCCGGTAAATCAACGCTGTTTGACTTGCTGCTTCGTTTTTTTGACTGCCAAGCAGGATGTATCAGGCTGGAAGGGGTTGATATACGGAAGCTGGATCTTTTCGATTTGCGGCGGTGCTATGCGCTGGTATCCCAAAATCCTGCGTTGTTTTACGGCACCATACTTGAAAATTTGCAATACGGTAATCCGGATGCGGTACAAGACCGCATAGAGACAGCGGCAAAAGCCGCATATGCGCATGAATTTATCATGGAATTACCGCAAGGTTACCAGACTAGAATCGGTGATTTGGGGCATGGATTGTCAGGCGGTCAAAAACAGCGATTGGCGATTGCGCGTGCCATTCTGGCCGATGCGCCCATTTTACTGCTTGATGAAGCAACCAGTGCGCTGGATGCGCAAAGCGAGTTTTGGGTGCAGCAGGCCCTTAACCGGTTAATGATTAACCGCACAACACTGGTTATCGCGCATCGTTTGTCAACCGTGCAATCAGCAGACCGTATTGCAGTCCTCAACCATGGACGGTTAGAAGCACTGGGCACGCACACTGAATTAATGGCAACCAGTCAATTGTACGCACAACTGGCAACATTGCAATTCCAAACAGTGATGCAGGGAACGCGTGAATAGTGAGCTAAAAGGCTTGGGTATGGTCAGCAAATTGCCATAGAAACTCAATTAGTTGAAGATGGTTGAATCTTGGTTGACACATTATTTTTACATTGACTGAAACTATAGATCAGTATAGAATCCCGCTTTTTTTAAGCGTAGAGAAAATTATAATAAGGTCTTGTTCCAGGATAGACAGATACGCATGGCATCTTGGATAACAATTAAACCGCTTGTGATCGTTCTGCGCTGGCAGTTGTTGATTACAATTGTCATGGCATGTGCATTGGCGCTGCTGATGAACTTGCAATATGCAGTATCGGCATTTCTCGGGGGGATGGTCAGTATTATCTCCTCAGCGGCATTTGCGGTAATTGTTTCGCGTCACAAGGGTTATACCGCTGGCGGGACAATTAGAACTGCTTTGAGAGCAGAGGCCGTGAAAATTTTTTTAACAATTGCCTTGTTGTGGATTGTGTTCAAGACGTATGACAACGTGAACGCCTTTGCATTCATCGGCACTTTTATTTTAACAGTGATTGCGCACAGCTTGGCATTGTTCGTGTCAGACAGCAAAGATACAGATCACATCAACTAACTGAGTACACTCTTACTAAATATAACAGGTTGCGCATGGCAGCAGACACAGAGCTTACCCCAACTAAATATATTGATCATCATTTGACGCATATGACAGTGCAAGTCCAAGAGGGCGCGTTCTGGGCATTGCATATAGATACCTTGGTAACATCAATTCTACTCGGCATTCTGGGAATCGGGTCTGTCTGGCTCGTCGTTCGCAAAGCGACCCCCGGTGTGCCAAGCAAGCGTCAGGCTTTTATTGAGTTGATGATTGAATTTATAGACAACGAAGTAAAAAACACATTCCATGGAAACAGGCATATATTTGTTGCACCCACCGCGCTGACAATTTTTGTCTGGGTGTTGCTGATGAATACCATGGACATTATGCCAATCGACATCACGGCGTGGGTCACGGAAAATGTGTTTGGTCTGCATTACTGGAAGATTGTGCCTACGACAGATGTCAATACGACGTTTGCACTGGCGTTGTCCATTTGGTTTTTAATGATTTTTTTCAGCGTAAAGGTTAAAGGACTGGGCGGATGGATGTACGAATTGTTTTGTACGCCTTTCGGGAAGAATCCTTTGTTGTGGATTTTAAACCTGCTCTTTAATTTCATTGAATATGTATCTAAACCGCTGTCGCATTCACTGCGTTTGTTCGGCAATATCTATGCAGGGGAAATTATTTTCTTGTTGATTGGTATGTGGGCTGCAACCGGCGTGGCAGGTGCGTTTTTTGGTGCAATACTCGGTGCGGGCTGGGCAATATTTCATTTGTTGATTGTAACTTTGCAGGCATTTATATTCATGATGCTTGCGGTGGTTTATATCTCGATGGCGCATGAGTCGCACTAGGGGGTGTTAATAATTAGTGAATTATTTCTGTTGTTTCTGAAATTGTACCGGGCAAGGCATGAGAAGCGCCGTTTGGTTATTCCAGATGAGCGACGAATCACGCGGTATGGCGCCATTTCAGGAACAGCCCATAGGGCTGACATTTTGACTTCCGCTGCGTTATCATTCGTGCATGTGGCGTGACTACACCACGTCGTTCACGCTGCTTGCTGAGGGGTAAAAGAGTATCAGCAGCAACAGTTCACTAATTGTTAACATTCCCTAATTAAATATAAGTTTTTATTACAAAATCTTTAATCATAAACTAAAGGAAAAGGCATGGAGAATTTAGAGTATTTGGCATTGATTCAAGCATACACCGGGATCGGTATTGGTCTGATGATTGGATTGGGAGCTGCTGGTGCTTGTATTGGTGTGGGCGTAATGTGCAGCCGTTTTCTGGAAGGTGCCGCGCGCCAGCCTGAAATGATTCCGACTTTACAGGGTAAAGTGTTTTTGCTGCTCGGTCTGACGGATGCATCATTTATTATTGCGGTGGGCTTGGCAATGCTGTTTGCATTTGGTAATCCATTGTTGGCTGTTATTCAATAATTAAATTTTGTTTAGAACCAATATGGGTTGGTCATGAATATTAACTTTACATTAATTTCTCAGGCACTTGCGTTTTCAACATTTATCTGGTTTACAGTTAAGTTTGTCTGGCCGCCATTGTTAAAGGCAATTGAAGATCGTCAAAAAACAATTGCAGATGGCTTGGCTGCCGGAGAGCGAGGCCGCCATGAATTAGAACTGGCAAGCCAGCGGTCTACAGAAATTCTGAAAGAAGCCAAGCAACAGGCGGCCGAGATTATTCAGCAGGCAGAGAAGCGCGCCTCTGAAATTGTTGAGGAATCTAAGAGCGCAGCTAAGCAGGAAGGTGATCGTATAATTTCTGGCGCGAAAGCTGAAATAGATCACGAAATTTTCAGTGCTAAAGAAGCGCTGCGTCAACACGCCGCAGAGCTGGCAATTGCCGGCGCATCGAAAATTCTTCGCAAGGAAGTCGATGCGAAAGTACACGCAGATTTGCTGGCGTCAATTGAGGAAGATTTAAAATAATGGCAGAAGCGGTAACGGTTGCACGGCCCTATGCTGAAGCTGTATTTAAGCTGGCAGTTGCTAACAATAATTTAACAGAATGGTCGGGCATGTTACGGGATGCGGCAGATATCTCGCAACATGAGCAAATTAAGGCGCTTATTGGCAATCCGGTCGTTTCAGCGAAACAGCTCGGTGAGTTGCTGCTTGAAATCGGCAAATCCAAGTTTAATCAGGAGGGTCGTAATTTTCTGTTAATGCTGGCAGAAAATAGCAGAATCGGCGTTCTGCCACAAATCAGCCAACTTTTTGAACATCTGAAGTCGCAGCATGAAGGTATGCTCGAAGCGACTGTCGTTTCGGCATTTGAAATGGACGGTGGGCAGTTAAAGAAATTAACTGCGAGCCTTGAGCGGAAATTTAACAGGAAAATTGATGCCAAAGTCCAAGTGGATCAGGCGTTAATCGGCGGTGTTATAGTAGAAGTTGGCGATGAGATATTTGATGCTTCCATTCGCGGTAAACTACAGGCAATGGCTAGCGCCCTTAAAAGCTAGGAGTTAAAAAGAAATGCAGTTAAATCCATCCGAAATCAGTGAACTGATTAAAAATAGGATAGAAGGACTTGCTGAAACGGCAGAGGTTCGTACGCAGGGAACTATTGTTTCGGTAACCGACGGTATTGTTCGAATACATGGTTTATCGGACGTTATGCAAGGCGAAATGTTAGAGTTTCCAGGTAATACCTATGGTTTGGCACTTAATCTGGAAAGGGATTCAGTCGGTGCGGTAATTATGGGTGCATATGAGCATATTTCTGAAGGGGACACGGTTAAGTGTACCGGAAGAATCCTGGAGGTTCCCGTGGGGGAAGGTTTACTCGGACGCGTGGTTAACGCGCTCGGGCAACCGATTGATGGTAAAGGCCCTGTCACTTCTGAAAAGTCAGAACCAATTGAAAAAATTGCGCCAGGCGTGGTCTGGCGCAAGTCAGTTGATCAGCCCGTTCAAACAGGTTTGAAATCCGTGGATTCAATGGTGCCGATCGGGCGCGGTCAGCGTGAATTGATAATCGGTGACCGTCAAACAGGTAAAACAGCCGTTGCGATTGATGCAATCATTAATCAGAAAGGCCAGGACATGCTATGTATTTATGTGGCTATTGGCCAGAAGGCGTCATCGATTGCGAATGTTGTTCGCAAACTCGAAGAACATGGCGCCATGGAATATACGATTGTTGTTGCGGCTACGGCATCGGAATCAGCTGCTATGCAGTTTATTGCACCCTATTCCGGCTGCACGATGGGAGAATTTTTTCGTGATACAGGACGGGATGCGCTGATTATTTATGATGATTTAACCAAACAGGCCTGGGCATACCGCCAAATTTCACTCTTGTTGAGAAGACCGCCAGGACGTGAAGCTTATCCTGGTGATGTATTCTATTTGCATTCACGCTTGCTGGAAAGAGCTGCCAGGGTAAGTGAGGAGTATGTGGAAAAGGAAACGGATGGCGCTGTAAGAGGAAAAACGGGCTCATTAACCGCCTTGCCGATTATTGAAACGCAGGCTGGTGACGTTACCGCATTTGTGCCAACGAATGTAATTTCAATTACAGACGGACAGATCTTTTTGGAAACAGATTTGTTTAATGCCGGTATTCGGCCTGCAATTAATGCTGGCGTGTCTGTTTCACGTGTTGGTGGTGCGGCACAAACAAAAGTCATTAAAAAGCTGGGCGGCGGTATTCGTCTTGCGCTTGCCCAATACCGTGAATTGGCTGCGTTTGCACAATTTGCGTCTGATCTGGATGAAGCGACTCGGAAACAGCTTGATCGCGGTAAGATGGCTACAGAGCTGATGAAACAGCCTCAATATGCCACATTAAGCGTCTCTGAAATGGCTTTAACGTTGTTTGCAATTAACAATGGTTATTACGATGATGTTGAAGTAAATCGTGCACTTGCGTTTGAGGCGGCGCTAAAAAGTTATATTCGTGGACAACATGGATCAATTTTGGAAAAAATTGAGAGCACCAAAGAACTTGTTGCGGAAACAGAAAAACAATTAGTGACTGCGATAGAAGAATTCAAGAAAAACGGAACCTACTAAACAATGTCAGGTAGCAGAGAAATACGCAATAAAATCAAGAGCGTAAAAAATACACAGAAAATTACGCGTGCTATGGAGATGGTCGCGGCATCCAAGATGCGTAAAGCACAGGACCGCATGAAAAAGGCCAGACCGTACGGTGAAAAAATACGCAATGTTGCAGCGCATATGAGCCGGGCAAATACCGAGTATCGCCATCCTTTTTTGATTGAGCGGGATACTGTTAAACGCGTAGGTATCATCGTAATAACTTCTGACAAAGGTTTGTGTGGAGGACTGAATACGAACGTGCTTCGTCGTGTTTTGAGCGAAATAAAAACATGGCAGTCCGGGGACGAAGAAATAGAAGTTTGCTGTATAGGCAGCAAAGGCCTGGGTTTTATGAACAGGCTCAAGGCCAGTGTAATTTCTCAGGTTGTCGGATTGGGCGATACGCCGGATATGGAAAAACTGATTGGTGCAGTAAAAGTCGTTCTTGACGGTTACACCGGGGATCGCTTTGATCGCGTCTATATTTTTTATAACCGTTTCATCAATACCATGAAGCAGGAACCTGTCATGGAAAAACTGCTGCCACTCAGTGATGAGAAAATGAGATCAGGCGCGGACAGTGAAGAAGATCCTTCAAATACCGGCTGGGATTATATTTATGAACCAGAGGCAAAACCTGTAATAGATGATATTATGGTACGCTACGTAGAAGCTTTGATTTATCAAGCAGTTACGGAAAATATGGCGTCTGAGCAGTCAGCAAGAATGGTTGCAATGAAGGCCGCTTCAGATAATGCGGGTAATGTAATCGATGAATTAACGCTTGTGTATAACAAGTCTCGACAGGCGGCTATTACCAAAGAGTTGTCAGAAATTGTAGGCGGCGCAGCAGCTGTTTAAATATAAAGTATTTAGGATAAAACAATGAGTCAAGGAAAAATTGTACAGTGTATTGGTGCGGTGGTTGACGTAGAATTTGATCGTGAATCCATTCCTAAAGTCAACGATGCGTTGGTTATGGAAGGTTCTGAGCTAACTTTGGAAGTTCAGCAACAACTGGGTGATGGCGTGGTACGTACGATCGCGCTGGGTTCTTCCGATGGTCTGCGTCGTGGCATGACGGTTCAAAATACTGGAGCGGAAATTAGTGTTCCGGTTGGTATTAAAACCCTTGGCCGGATTATGGACGTTCTTGGCCGGCCCATTGACGAAATGGGTGAGATCGAATCCGAACAGTCAATGTCCATCCATCGCCAGGCACCTGCATTCGATGAGCTATCGGCTTCAACTGAGTTGCTTGAAACGGGTATTAAAGTGATTGACCTGATTTGTCCATTTGCCAAGGGCGGTAAGGTCGGTCTGTTTGGCGGTGCGGGCGTCGGAAAGACAGTCAACATGATGGAACTGATTCGTAATATCGCCATTGAACACAGCGGCTATTCTGTCTTTGCGGGCGTCGGTGAGCGTACACGTGAAGGTAATGATTTTTATCATGAGATGAAGGATTCAAATGTACTTGACAAGGTCGCACTGGTTTATGGGCAAATGAACGAACCGCCCGGAAACAGGCTTCGTGTGGCGTTGACTGGGCTGACGATGGCGGAAGCGTTTCGTGATGAGGGTCGGGATGTGCTGTTTTTCGTTGATAATATTTACCGCTATACATTGGCCGGTACCGAGGTATCGGCACTATTAGGCCGTATGCCTTCAGCTGTCGGTTATCAGCCGACGCTTGCTGAGGAAATGGGGCGCTTGCAGGAGCGTATTACATCGACAAAAACAGGATCGATTACCTCGATTCAGGCGGTGTATGTGCCTGCAGATGACTTGACCGACCCGTCGCCTGCTACGACTTTCGGTCATCTGGATGCTACCGTTGTGTTATCACGGGATATTGCTTCATTAGGTATTTATCCTGCAGTGGATCCGCTTGATTCGACTTCAAGACAGTTGGATCCTTTAGTCGTTGGTGACGAGCACTATAATACTGCGCGTGAAGTACAGCAAACATTACAGCGTTACAAGGAATTGAGAGATATTATTGCGATTCTGGGTATGGACGAATTATCTGCGGAAGATAAGCTGGCTGTTAGCCGGGCGCGTAAAATTCAGCGGTTCCTGTCACAGCCATTTAATGTGGCTGAAGTCTTCACGGGTTCACCAGGTAAGTATGTACCATTAAAAGAAACGATTAAAGGATTTAAAGGTATTGTTACCGGAGAATATGATAATCTGCCAGAGCAAGCGTTTTACATGGTAGGTGGTATCGAAGAGGCTGTAGAAAAAGCCAAAAGCATTCAATAACGGGTATAACTAAATGGGTACAGTTTTTCATCTGGATATTGTCAGTGCCGAAGAATCGATTTATTCAGGCCCTGTGGAATTCTTAGTTGCACCTGCGCTAATGGGCGAATTGGGCATTTATCCACGTCATACGCCGTTGTTGACGAAAATCAGGTCGGGAATGGTGCGAATCAAAGCGCAGTTAAAAGAAGATGAGATGGTGTACGTATCAGGCGGAATGCTTGAAGTACAGCCAGACGTGGTTACGATACTTGCCGATACTGCCATTCGTAGTAACGATTTAGATGAAGCAAAAGCGATAGAGGCAAAACGTGCCGCTGAAGATGCAATGAAGGATCGCGCTTCAGAGCTGGATTATGCGCGTGCACAAGCAGAATTGATGGAAGCAGTCGCGCAACTGGCGGCAATAGAAAAATTAAGAAAACGCAGACATTAGTACAATATCTGCCAATCTACAGTAAGGCGACAATATAGTCGCCTTTTTTTTACGCGAATACATATAAAATTGAAATTTTAAACAGTATCCCAGGTAAAAATCTTATTTCATCTCTTATAATATATAGCAACACGATTTAGCAGGTGCAGTCTTGATTTGTGAAGCAACTTCACTATTCTAATCCGCCGGTTCTGATAATTCTCGGCTTTAAAAGGAGAGTGCTTTAAGATGGCGTCTAAACTGAGTATCATAATTTTAGCTGCAGGCCTGGGTAAGCGCATGCATTCATCCTTACCTAAGGTGCTGCATGCGCTTGCAGGAAAACCCTTGCTGTCCCATGTATTGGACTTAGCCAAGAAATTATCGCCAGATCAAATATGTGTAGTGATCGGCCATGGCGGTGAACGTGTGAAAGAAATTGTAAACGATGCAAGTTTGACTTGGGTCACCCAAGAACCACAATTAGGCACTGGACATGCGGTGCTGCAAGCGCAGCCATATTTGGATCAAGAAGGCTCGACGTTGATTTTATACGGTGATGTACCATTGGTGAGCTTAGCGTCACTCGAACAGCTCATCAATTCGGCGCAGGGAAAAACATGCGGCATTTTGACTGCCGTTGTTGACGATCCTTTCGGCTACGGGCGCATTATTCGCGATGAAAATACCAATGCAATTAGTGGGATAGTTGAGCAAAAAGATACCAACCAAACGCAACAATCCATTCGTGAAATAAACACCGGGATTATGGTCATTCCCAATGCATGTTTGCATTCATGGTTACCAAAGCTCAAGGATAATAATGCCCAGCAGGAATATTATTTAACAGATATAGTAAAAATGGCGGTCGGTCAAAATGTAGCTGTTGTTTCTACACAAGCCGTACATGACTGGGAAATTCTGGGTGTTAACAGCAGGGTACAATTAGCAGAACTGGAGCGTATTTACCAGAACAACTATGCAAATAAATTGCTGGAAAAAGGGGTGATGCTGTACGATCCTGCACGGATAGATATTCGGGGTGAATTAAGATGTGGTACTGACGTCGAGATTGATGTCAATTGCATTTTTGAAGGAACTGTCATTTTAGGCGACCATGTTAAGGTCAAAGCAAACAGTATACTAAAGGACGTTACAGTTTCTGAGAAAACAGCGATACTGCCGTTCAGTCATATTGAAGATGCGAAAATCGGTGCCAATTGCAGAATTGGCCCTTATTCAAGAATACGGCCGGAAACGCAGCTTACCGACAATGTGCATATCGGTAATTTCGTAGAAGTAAAAAAAAGCCAAATTGCATCAGGCAGCAAGGTAAACCACCTCAGCTATATCGGAGATACCGCCATAGGTAACAATGTCAATATCGGTGCGGGAACGATTACTTGTAATTATGACGGTGCTTATAAACATCAAACGATTATCGAGGATAATGTTTTCATTGGTTCCGATACACAGCTTGTCGCACCCGTAAAAGTATCTTATGGTTCGACCATTGGCGCCGGATCGACGATAACCAAAGATACGCCAGAAAATGAATTAACGTTATCTAGGGCGAAACAGATCAGTATATCCGGATGGAAACGTCCGTCAAAAACATAACTATTTTTCAGATCTACATCAACTACCGGTACAGGGAAATATCGTATGTGCGGAATCGTGAGCGCTGTTGCAAATAATAATGTTGTTCCAGTTTTGCTTGAAGGCTTGCTGCGATTGGAATATCGAGGATACGACTCAGCGGGACTTGTCATTACTAATAATGGATTGCAGAGACTGCGAACCGCCGGTCGTGTTGCCGAACTGAAAAAGAAGGCTGCAGAACAAGATACATACGGACTTGCCGGTATCGCGCATACACGATGGGCGACGCATGGAGAACCTTCCGAACGTAATGCACACCCTCATTTATCCGGGGAAGAATCCAGAATCGCCGTTGTTCACAACGGTATTATCGAAAATCACGAATCGATGCGTAAACAACTGCAGGCTGAAGGCTATCAGTTTGTGTCAGATACGGATACCGAAGTCATTGCACACTTGATTGCATACAATCTAAAAAATACGGCAGACTTGTTGAAAGCGGTTTGTTTGTCGATTTCTGAGTTGGAAGGCGCGTATGCCATCGCGGTGATGGAAGAGGCAAATCCCGAACGGATCGTAGTCGCGCGTAACGGCGCTCCATTGTTATTAGGATTGGGTAATGACGGTATTTACGCAGCCTCCGATGCATCCGCATTGTTGCAGACCACCCGCAACATGATTTACCTGGAAGAGGGCGATGTTGCTGAACTGCAGAAAGATCAATACCATATTTTTGATTGTGCGGACGGTTATATCGGTCGTGAAGTAGAGCGGCCGATACATCACAGCGACCTGACAAGCGATGCGATCGATATAGGGCCATACGATCATTTCATGCAAAAAGAAATCTTTGAGCAGCCGAGCGCGGTGGCAAATACGCTGGAAATGGTTTTTAATGCCCAATCCGTTTCTCCGGGTTTGTTTGGCAGCGCATCTGAAAAAATTTTTTCCAAAACGAATAGCTTGCTTATTCTCGCCTGCGGTACCAGTTATCACGCAGGACTTGTTGCCCGCTACTGGATGGAATCCGTAGCAGGATTACCGTGCACGGTAGAAATAGCCAGCGAATACCGTTATCGCAGTCCGGTTGCCGATCCGCGAACGCTGGTCGTGGGTATTTCGCAATCCGGTGAGACTGCAGATACGCTGGCTGCAATGAATTATGCGAAACAGCTTGGACATCAGCACAGCCTGGCTATCTGCAACGTTGCTGAAAGTGCGTTGATCAGGCAGACGGATCTGCGTTTTTTGACGCGTGCTGGACCGGAAATTGGGGTTGCATCGACAAAAGCGTTTACCACACAGCTTGCATCATTACTGCTGTTAACTGTTCTGCTGGCAAAAATGCGTAACAAGTTATCTGCGGATAAAGAACGCGAGATGATCGCGGCATTGCGTCATCTGCCGGCTGCACTGCAGGCATCGTTGCAGATAGAACCCGAGGTGCAGGAATGGTCACAGCGGTTTTCAGAAAAACGTCATGCGCTGTTTCTCGGCCGCGGTGTGCACTATCCGATTGCAATGGAAGGCGCATTAAAACTTAAGGAAATATCGTATATTCACGCAGAAGCATATGCGTCCGGGGAATTGAAACACGGTCCACTGGCTCTGGTTGACAGGGACATGCCGGTTGTCGCCATAGCGCCGAACGATCAACTGCTAGGCAAGTTGAAGTCCAATTTGCAGGAAGTAAACGCCCGAGGCGGGGAATTATATGTGTTTGCGGATGCGGACACAGCTATTGAAGAAAGCGACAGTCTTCACGTTATTCGGCTGGCTGAGCATGCGGGCATTCTAAGCCCGATTTTGCATACGATACCGTTGCAGCTGCTAGCTTATCATGTTGCCCTGGTCAAGCATACCGATGTGGACAAGCCCAGAAATCTTGCGAAAGCGGTAACGGTGGAGTAGGTGATGCTGTTTTCGTGCCACTCTGACTTCATGCTGAATTCGCGACAGTATTTGCCTTTATCCAGGCTGGGCCGGGTGGTAAGATAAGCCCATCTTAAACACAGGATAAAAATCAATGGCCGGTCACAGTAAATGGGCGAATATTAAACATAAAAAAGCTGCGCAGGATGCCAAGCGCGGCAAAATTTTTACCCGTTTGATCAAAGAAATCACCGTTGCCGCCCGTATAGGCGGAGGGGATCCTAACAGTAATCCGCGTTTACGTTTGGCGATGGACAAGGCATTTGGCCAGAATATGCCCAAAGATAACGTAGAGCGTGCAATAAAACGTGGCAGCGGCGATCTTGAAGGCGTTAATTATGAAGAAATCCGATATGAAGGTTACGGGATTTCGGGCGCTGCGGTCATGGTCGATTGCATGACGGATAACCGGATGCGGACTGTGGCTGATGTCCGCCATGCATTCAGTAAATTTGGCGGTAATCTGGGTACCGATGGATCGGTCGCTTTTCTGTTCAGATATTGCGGACAGTTTATTTTTGCGCCGGGAACGTCTGAAGAAAAGCTGATGGAAGCAGCGCTGGAGGCTGGCGCTGAAGATGTCATCGGCAATGATGACGAAAGCATTGAAGTTATTACCGCGCCTTATGAGTTTGTTTCCGCAAAGGCGGCATTGGAAAACGCCGGCTTTACAGCAGAGCTGGCGGAGGTGACAATGAAACCGACCAACGAAACAGCGTTGACCGGTGACGATGCAGCGAAAATGCAAAAGCTGCTCGACGCGCTGGAAAATCTGGATGATGTGCAGGCCGTTTATACCACGGCTGTACTCGACGAATAAATTCAAGTACAGGTGAACATATTCGAATTCTAGGCATAGATCCGGGGTTGCGCATCACCGGATTTGGCGTCATCGATCGGGGCGCGCATCAACTCGCATATATCGACAGTGGGTGCGTCAAGACTGTGGAGGGCGCTTTGCCGGACCGGCTTAAACTGATCATGAGTAACCTGCGGGAAATCATTCTGGAATACCGTCCCGATCAGGTTGCAGTGGAGCAAGTGTTTGTCAATGTCAATCCCAAGTCAACACTGTTATTGGGGCAGGCAAGGGGAGCGGCAATTTGTGCGGCGGTGCTGCATAATCTTGGCGTATCGGAATATACTGCATTACAAATCAAACAGGCTGTGGTTGGAAACGGGCATGCGCACAAGGATCAGGTGCAGGCCATGGTGATACAGTTACTTAACCTTGCGGGCAGCCCGGGGAAGGATGCCGCCGATGCGCTGGCTTGTGCAATTTGCCATGCGCATGGCGGATTCGGGTTAGGGAAAATTTCATTGGGCCTGCGAATGAAACGCGGAAGACTGGTGTGATCGGCAGGCTGCAGGGTGTTCTGCTGACGAAACAGCCGCCGCAAATCGTGCTCGATGTCGGGGGTGTCGGTTATGAAATCGACGTCCCGATGAGCACTTTTTTTGATCTGCCGGGGGTGGGTGAGCAGATAATGCTGTATACGCATCTGATGGTTCGGGAAGATGCACATTTATTATTCGGTTTTGCAACCGAGACGGAACGTGAAGCTTTCCGCCAGCTGGTGAAAATTTCGGGAGTCGGTGCAAGAACTGCATTAGCGCTGTTATCCGGCATGACTGTAACGGATTTGCAGCATGCCGTTAAATCGGACGATAGTACGCGGCTGATTAAAATTCCGGGTATCGGTAAGAAGACGGCTGAGCGGTTATTGCTGGAATTACGCGGCAAGCTGGGCGCTGCTGAAGCCGATTTTACGCCTGCGGCTGAAACAGCAGATCATCACCATGACATCGTCAATGCATTGCTGTCTTTAGGCTATAATGCACGTGAAGCCGACTGGGCGGTCAAACAGCTGCCGCAGGAAGCAACTGTAGCAGATGGTATTCGCCTTGCTTTACAGCGATTGTCAAAGGATAAATAATTTCCGCTTATTATGATTGAGACGGATCGATTAATTAACGCTGCTGCAGCTTCTTCCCAGGAAGAAGTGCTGGAACGCGCGCTACGTCCGAAGCTGCTCGATGAATATGTCGGTCAGGAAAAAATCCGCAGCCAGCTGAGCATTTTTATCGAAGCTGCGCGCCGCCGCCGGGAGGCGTTGGATCATGTTTTGTTATTTGGTCCACCAGGACTCGGTAAAACCACGCTGGCGCATATCGTTGCCAGAGAAATGGGCGTGAGCCTGCGCCATACGTCCGGCCCCGTATTGGAGCGCCCTGGCGATCTGGCAGCTTTGCTGACAAATCTTGAACCGCATGACGTGCTGTTTGTCGATGAAATTCACCGCTTGTCACCGATGGTCGAAGAAATTCTCTATCCGGCACTGGAGGACTACCAGCTGGATATTATGATCGGTGAAGGTCCGGCCGCCCGCTCCGTCAAGCTCGATCTGCCGCCTTTTACGCTTGTAGGCGCAACCACGCGCGCCGGCATGCTGACGAATCCGTTGCGCGACCGCTTCGGTATTGTTTCGCGGCTGGAATTTTATACGGCTGAAGAATTGAGCAAGATTGTAGCGCGTTCAGCAGGGTTGTTAGGTGTAGAGATAACGGCGGACGGCGCACTGGAAATCGCGCGCCGCTCACGTGGCACGCCGCGTATTGCCAATCGCCTGCTGCGCCGTGTGCGTGACTTTGCCGAGGTCAAATCCAACGGACAGGTGACACAACCGGTTGCCGATGCGGCGCTGAGCATGCTGGATGTCGATGCAACCGGTCTGGATATGATGGACAGAAAGCTGTTATTGTCCGTTTTGGAAAAATTTGAAGGCGGGCCCGTTGGCGTGGATAATCTTGCCGCTGCTATCGGGGAAGAACGTGACACGATTGAAGATGTACTGGAACCGTATCTGATCCAGCAGGGATTTCTGAAACGTACGCCGCGCGGCCGTATGGCAACAATCATCGCTTATCGTCATTTCGGTCTTCCCTTACCCAGAAGCGGCATTCAGGGAGAATTATGGGAAGAATGAAAACCGTTCGTTGCCCGGTTTTATCGTTTTTGTCGTTTTAAATTATCCTGGAATTATCAGTCGGATGATGTTTAGAGCACACTGTTCTTCCTTTTTGGCAAGGCGTAATAACGTGTTGTTGCAACGAATTGCAACGCAGCAAAAAAGGAAGAACAGTGTGCTATAAGCACCATAGCGTGGCCCACCCTTCGGGTGGGTGGCATATAAAGAAATATTAGTTTTATTGTTCATAAGATTGGCCATAGTCGTAGCGGTCAACTGAAAATTTTAGGATTATGCAAGCTTATACATTGCGTTTTATTATTGCGGTTCTGTTGACGGTAGTGATCATGTTGTATTTTTATACGGACCGCGAAAAAAGTTATTACAGTCAATCGGCGGAACCTGCGGTAACACAGATTCTGGCGGAAATCACCAGCTGGGAAAAAGAACCGTTCCTCAGACATCTGGCGCCGGAAGCCAGACAGACTATTTCGGATGAGCAACTGGAGCAGCTGCTCGACCACTACCGCAGTTTCGGCAGATTTTACGCCATTGATGAACTGGACTTCTCGCGTACAGCGAGCGTATTCTCACTGTTTGGTGAAAAACGCCTGAATTATTCCGGCGTGGCGGATTATTCGACGGGACCGATCAACGTCAATATAACGCTGGTGGAACGCGACGGTTATTATCTGGTTTATAATTTTACCCTGAGCAGGGCGACAGAAGATGGATCCTGGCTTTTCTGAATTGCCGGTCTTATAAAGGTAAACTACTGGTTCTTTTTCGCAGCCTGTCCGGCCAAAGCCATTTGAATACAAGCATGGGGTTGGTGCTTTTGTCGGCCTGCAGCAAAGGAATCAACCCATCGAAGTCCTGACAAAAAACTCCGACAGGCTGATCGCATTCAAACTATCAGTACCGGACTTCCGCCTCTAGGTATAAAATCAGCACCTCCGCCTAATGGACTCTCGTCTGCAAGACGGACTTCACACTGGTTGTTTTTATGGATCATAAAGAAACGCACCTCGTTAAATTTAAAGTCCTGAACATCAATGCTTGATGGTAGAAACGCTATCTCCTGATCATCAATAAATAGACGATGCCCACTTGGTACTTTTTTTAAGCAAAGTCTATGATTTGTGCCGTTTATATTAGTGCATACTTCTGTCATAGCTATCTCCTTCTTGTGGTAAAAATTTTTAACCTAAATTCCTCAGTTAGCTGGAATCAAATGCCAACATAGCGGGAAATGAATCAAGAAATTGTGATTTCTGGGGTTTGCTGGCAATAATTTTACTGATGATATAACGCACCAAGGCTGGCCAGCGACCTGCT
>NZ_FOGH01000016.1 GCF_900111165.1 Nitrosomonas sp. Nm51 | reverse complement strand
TTCCTCAATAGCCACCCAATTGTCCGCTCCACAAATAACTGAACAAAGAGTGATAAAAAATATATCCTGGAGCTGATGTTTCTTTTGCCTATCCACTCTTGGGTCTTTTATACTTGAAAAATGATGAATGATTGAAGGCGTTGCCGTTGGTTTGTCTATCATTTGAAATCAAAATGATAAACCTAATACCTCAACTAATTTCTATTTTCAAGTATTTTTAAGCCCGATTGCCCTGATACTCAAGTACTCAAATTTTACTATGGTACCAAATTCAACGTTGACCAATTTTTTATAAAGTTATTGAATTGCTTTACAAAAAAACTTTGCATGGTCTAATAGACCCGGACACTCCAATTAAGAGAAAATAGACTTAATTGGAGAAGAAAAAACGGGAACGAGAAGGCAGTATACAAAGGAATTTAAGTTAGATGCGGTCAGTCTGGTTTTGGATCAGGGGTTAACGCTGGCAGAGGCGGCGCGAAGTCTGGAAATCAATGCCAACATGCTTGGACGGTGGGTTAAACGTTCTCTCGCGGAAGATGATGGGCAGGCGTTTCGCGATAAGGGAAAACTGACACCCGAACAACAGGAAATCAGAAGCCTGAAATCGCAGGTCAAGCAGTTGATTAAACCATGGATAATCTGTATAGCCTCTGTCCTGCCACAATACTGCCGCTTGGAAATACCAGTGCGCGCCCGACTTCAACATCGCTGGTTTTTCCATCGGTGATGACTGCGAACTCAGGCAGGTAACCGTTGTGATTAAGACCAACATGCAGCTTGTTGGCGCCTTTTGTAGATCGAAAATCAGCCCACGGAAAGATCGACAAGCATAAATCAATGCCGCTTGCTGATGGCACGCTATGAAATTGTCACAAAAATGTCATCTTATCTTAGTAATATTTTGTCATTTGTGATGCGCTGAAACCGCTAGCCACAGCTGCGCTTTAAATTAATAATGAAACATTTCCCGTTCGCGTGGTCGAGTAATTTGTGAATGAATGTGAATTATGGCGGCCAGCATATACTTTCAACGTTATATAAATTAGATGGAGCTTCTCTAATGTCTATAACCGTACTGGTCGTGGAAGATGAGCCAGCAATTCAGGAATTGATTTCCTATAACCTGAAAAAATCAGGACTGACACCAGTCAGCGCAATGAATGCAGAACAGGCAACTGTAATGGTGAACAACGTTTTACCCGATCTTATCCTGCTCGACTGGATGCTGCCCGATTCCAGTGGCATAGAATTCGCCCGCCAGTTACGCCGCAACACACGCACACAGTCGATCCCAATCATCATGCTCACTGCCAAAACAGACCTAGACGACAAAGTCACAGGACTCGAAGCCGGCGCGGATGACTACATTACCAAGCCGTTTTCACCCCGCGAACTGATCGCGCGCATTAAAGCCGTGCTGCGCCGGCGCGCACCCGAAATATCGGAAGAAATTATCGAAGCCGGCGGCCTGAAAATCGATCCGACAACACACCGCGTCTTCGCCTATCCCGATGACAGGGATGACGAGCACACCGAGGTCAAACTCGGCCCTACTGAATTTCACCTGTTGCACTTTCTCATGGCGCACAAGGAACGTGTCTACACGCGCACACAACTGCTCGACCGCATCTGGGGCGACCATGTTTTCATCGAGGACAGAACCGTCGACGTCCATATCCGCCGCCTGCGCAAGGTGCTGGAAAAAATCGGCAAGGATTATCTGGTGCAGACCGTCAGGGGAACAGGATACCGGTTTTCGAGTGAATATAATATGAACTCCGAAGAACAGCAACAGCAATCTTAACGACCAACATCCGTCACTATAAAGCCTCCGTTGTTGCGAAGTTTTTAAGAAGTTAAGCGGCGCCTAAAAAATATTCTATGAGATAAAGACCGCCCACGCTGCCTAATGGCATGAGCAAAGACAAGACTATAGGGTGACGTCCGATAGGTTGAAACGGACCAGTATTCAGATTTTTAACTTCTTCTGTCAACAGCCTGATTCCATGATGCATTGCATCATTTTTTTGCTGGGCATCACGCGCTATTGATTGCCAGTAGCAAAAATTAAGTTTTTCCAGATAATCATCCCTGGCGTTAATTGCCGCCTTTCTCAATCTAATAGCACTACCCAGAGCAATCACCGCTGTAAAGCTGATTATCATGAAAAGCAGCGGTGTATAGTGCCAGTTATCAAAATAATGGCTACGGGATAAAATTAGCAGAAACAGTATCATAAATGGATAATAAATAAACGAATTGACGTCACCGGCAAGGCGGCTGATCATATCCATTTTTAGTTTATTTTTTGCTAAATCCTCATTTTGCGATACTCCGTATTTGTTAATGTAAATATCCAATACTTCTCGCGGCCACATCACCTCATTTTTCCGCAGCAACATGATAAAGTGACTGCTCAAGTGCGTAATATCCGCAATGGTAAAAATAAGCACCAGATACAACAAAACAACTGCAGAGAGTATTAATTCATTCACACGATGACTGGCCGCACCGCGAGCAGGAATACCGGGCATTTCGAAAAAATTCGTTTGGTTTAATATGATAATACACCCCGCATATAACAACAGCGTCATAACCACTCGTGAGACACAGTATTTGGCTTCTCTCATTTTGAGATATTCATTCCACAAATCGATAAAATATACTGCATTGCTTTTGTTATTTTTCTCTTCTCTGTTATGCCAGGCATCAACACATAAAAATGACAGCCAGTTTTTGTCATCTGACATTTTATTTTGCTGCCCATCTTTATATGGCTGAGCAGCACAAATAAATTTCTCCGATATTTTTTGATTACTTCTATTCAGTTGCCGTATTAGAAAAATAAAGAACCCGATTGCAGTAATTAATGCAAAAAACCGAATCGCATTGGCCGGCCAGGTACTTGTACCATTCGTAAATGAAAAAGTATGCAGAACGGCATCTTCTCGCGATTGCAGTATCATGTATAAGATCAAAACCCCAATCAAACCCGATGCCAGGAGGTAAACGACAGGCCCAGATCTTTTAGGTGTCAGATTAACTAAAAGGAACGATATCAAGGGAATGAAAGCTATAAATAACATGAGATCTATACCACCTAAATTATCGGATGAATACTCAGGTTCAGGATGAATGCCATGCCCTGGCGTATGACTCAAGTCAACTGCAGTGCGATTGCCAATTTCAAACAACCTTGGCTGTTTTACTAGTTTTTCACTATCGATTATCTTTTGCAGATTCTTATCATTGCATTTCACGCTGGAGTAGGATGAAAAGACCAAAGATTCAAGCCGACAATGAATTGCCAGTTTGGTGCTCAGATATAATGCAGTCTGATAATTGTCGCGAAAAGGCATAGTGTCACGCTGCAATGTTTCATGTAATTTAAGGCCGTATGATGACGCAACAACCAGATTACGTGTCCATGGGAGTTCAGCTGGATGCAAGAATCTTGCATCCAGGTCCGTCGTAAAAAAAACTGCCCGAGGAAACCGTTTATGCAGTGCCTGCAGAATTAAAAGCTTGTCGTATGGATCACTGCCCAATACACCAATCGCTTTGATCCCGCCCTCTTTTGCTTTAGTTTTTTCAAGATATTCGAGATGCTCGACCAAGCGCCGCAGGTAATCATATTGGTTAGAACCCGTCGGACGGCGCAACTGCTTTAAACTTTGGCGCCGGGATAAGTCAGCCTTTTGGGAATCTTCTTTCCTGTTCGTTTGGATGCTTGTTGCTTGCTCGGCACTAATACCATCAATACCGCGCAAATAATTAAAACTGTGCACCCATTCATCGATACTTCCTTGGTCATCGCTATATTTTTTTATTTGCTCTTTTACGGACTCAGTTAGGCTTCTGGAATACACAGTATCCCATTCACCAATCAACACGATATGCTCTTTTTTCTCTTTGACTTGCGATCTACTAAATACCGACAGCGGGCATTTGTTCTCTGCATTTTCAACGCCACCCATGGCGGAATCAAAACTAACACCTCGAAGCGCCAGCTCACAAACCAAAGTCTTGGCCAGTCTTTCATTCGTACTGATTGTCCTGATTACACGGTCTTTAAGCCACTTAAAGTCATAATTTGCTTCACCTGTCAAAGAAAATCCAGCTGAATTCCTGTCACCCCCATTTATTTCCACCTCTACATTTTTAGTTGCAAATGGTGAAAAAATTAATGTGGTCAATAGATCATGATAATTATGATTTCTACATATATTTTTTTCCGGTGCGCTCGAGCAGATTTCAGCGATCTTTTGAAGCTCGTTAAACATTTTTTTCAGCACATTAGAACTTTGTGGTCCGATAATACTGAAATTGGGCTTAACAGCCGGTTTTTCTGTGTCTTCTCCAGGTGTAATTCCGTTAATTAAACGCCCGAGTAGATTTAAAGGCATATCGGTGCGAGAAAATACATCGTTATCCAGCCAAAGCACCAAAATTTTTTTCAATGGATTTCGTCGGTCACCAACAAATCCGTTAGTACGTGGGAATAACGGTTTAAACCATTCATAGGGCATATAAGCAGGATTGTCGCAAAATTTAATAGCGCCATGGTCAGAGGAATCAATGGCTGACTTGCATGCCGAAGAAAAATCGACAAAACCGATATGCTCGGCTTCTTCCGGCACATAACCGGCTGCACTAAGTCCTGATATCAATGCGAACCGACTGCGCAGCCGCCATTCCTGATCTTCAGCATAAGGCCCGCCAGGGACCATAACGGCCAATACATGCACACCATCGGCGCTCGCATTTTCATTGGCAAGTTCTGAATTCAATTGCATTTGACAGCGTAATTCCTTAATCGAGTGCGCACGGGTATCAGGGTCATTAGAATAACAAACGCGCTGTATTGACTGATCCAATTGATAGGCATACGTACCGTCATCATCGCTAACAGTTATTTTGTAATTATTTTCATTTGGAAATTGACGAAATTTTTTGCGGTGTAATGTCACGGCTTCAAAAGGATCTTGCCATAGCCTGGACCGCACATCCTCGCTACTGCTTTTTTCAGCCTCCGACATTGCAGGGCGCGAAGATTCAAAAAAAGTGTCCTGAAAAACAAATAGTCCCAAGATCAACGCAATAATCGCATATCCGGGCAACTGGGCTGGTGCACCATCTGGTTTATTCTGCTCATTCATAACCAATCACCACAACAGACCTACTTTGACAGACAATTCACAAACCGATTGTCTCAATCTGCCAGTCAGTAATCAGTGATTTTCCTCACAATGTTTATGACCAAGCCTTATCTCAGATACGCTGGTGCCCTGCCAGATACAGCGGCATCCGGACATGCGGAATTTTGCAGACGAAATGGTGGCGCGCAACATGATAGCTTGGGTCAAAACCGTAGAAATTGCGCTGCATATGCTGCAGTTCTTCCTCACAGTATTGTTGCAGCGGCTTTTGCCGCTCGTCCTGGTTGCATCGCTGCACTTTCTGTTGTAACCGTGATGTATAGTCTGCCGCGTGCGCACGTTGTTCGGCCTCACGACCAATAAATCGCGGCCTATCCAACGCAATGCAATCGTCAATCAGCCTCATATCGCAGGCCTCACTGGAGCTGATCGGCAAACGGTTTTGTGTAAACGGTGCCGCTTTGTCCGGGTCAACCCGTTTGGGCAGTAAACAAGCCCAGCACTCCGAACCGTACAGATTAACCGTGCTTTTATAGCGCGGATTCAGAACCACACTTTTTTCGGAGGAAACCATACAGGAACCGACGGGATTGTCCGGCGTACAGGCGGTGCCAAAAATTTTACAGTCACGCGGATGTTTAATCCCGCGCAAAATCGCGCCGCATTCACACGCCTTATAAATCTGCAAGCGGAAAGCGGGAATCTCGAATCGTTGCTCCGCATCAAAATCTGCGAAACGGGATTTGATGCGCAACGCGCTGTATGGCACATTCCCAAGACCGTACCATTCGAAAGAATGCGGCAATTCAAATACTTTCGCTACCAGCCTTTGCGCCTTATATTTCCATGCGACGACGCCGCACGGGCAAACCCGCTTCCCACTTCAGCGCGGCCTGCATTTAACTGCCGGATCAGCATCAGTATCGCCTGCATTACATCCAGCGCTTCAAATCCGGCAATTACAACCGGTTTCTGAAATTCTTCGGCAAAATATTCATACGGTCTGGACCCGATCGCAGTAAACGCATGCGCCGGACCAATAAAACCATCCAGCTGCGCCAGCCCCAGTTGCCGTATTTCCGGCGATTGAAGAATGTGTGAAATCGCCGACGGCGTAAGCACATGATTGCTGAATACGGTGAAAATCCCATCAGGTAATATTGGCGGTGTGGATCAGCCGCATTGCACATTGGCAATCATTGTGGCGATTTTACGTGCGAGCTTACCGTCCCGGAATACTTCAGTACTCTTCATACAGGATCGGTTTGTTAATGTTCTTCAGCTTGTTTGTATAATCCATCAAACAAAGCCAGTGTCCGTTCCGCTTCCGCGACAGTGAGTTCTGTATTGCATAACCTGCATACACAATCACATAATCCCCTCGTTCGATTTGCTCAGCCAATGCCAGAGAAATTTCCTTAGGAGCAAGGCCAAAATAACTTGAACACTTTAGCCTGTATCGGGCATTTTACGAGGGAGTACTTAGGCCATATTGTTCAAGTTATTTTGGCCTGCATCCTTAGGAGCCGCGAAAAAATAAGTGTGACAATTGGGCGCGGCTGGCGGGATACAATGCAAGGCGAGAGGATGAGTCATAGCACCAAGCTATGGCGAACAACGCCACAGTGTGCCCGCCAGATGCGATCCAGGTGCTACAGTTAGTTATGAACGACTCCTTACACACACCGGACAGTTCGACAACGGGGTTATCATCGTCAGTCAATTACTCAATCCGCGCCGGGATTGCCAGACACATATAAAAATTTCAACAAAAGAGTCCCTAACGCGTAAATTATGACATAATCACCGAATACATTGATACTGATATCTGTAGATAAAGATAAGCAGGGTGGTGATTATGCAAAACTGGAGGTTATCGACTAAAGTCATTGGTCTGTTTTTTTTCTGCGCGTTGGCTTTCGGTGCAAATGCCAATGAAATATGGATCGATGTCAATACAGTCGATCACACACTTACTGTCATGCAAGGCGATACAGTGCAACAGGTATTCGAAAATATCGCCATCGGACGCTTTGGAACAACCTGGTATAAAATAACAAAAGATGACAAAACCCCGCTGGGTGACTTCAGGATCGGCTGGATCAATGAAAAAAGCCAATACTACCGGTTTTTCGGTCTGGATTATCCTGACCGAGAAACAGCACGGCGCGCCCTGGAAGAAAACCGGATCACCGAAGAAACCTGGCGGTCAATCCTGACGGCAACCAACCAGGAAAAAACACCGCCACAAAATACCATTTTAGGCGGTTATATTGGTATTCATGGCATTGGCCGCGGCGACCCCGAGATACATGACCAGTTTCATTGGACCAACGGTTGTATTGCATTAACAAATGAACAGATCGACCTCCTGGGAAAATGGATAAAACCCGGCGTTATGGTTAAAATCCGTTAGGCTTGGCTGTTACCCGGAAAATGCCCGGTTAAAAAGATTTCATAATCGCCTTGGAAGCCATTTATTTTACAGAATAAATCAGCTAATATGCTAAATGACTGCTGATATTAAAAATCAGAAGTGCCTCGTAACAAGGTTGGTTTCATTAGTGAATAAATCGTTAAAAATGAAAGAGGAGATAAATTAGCATGACTACAGATATTAAACGCACACTGGCATTAGCGGTAACAGCGGGCGCATTTATCGGTGTAACCGGATGTGCAACGACGGGTGATCTGGATTCCACAAGAGCCGATATGCAATCTCAGATCGACAGACTGTCAGCTGATGTTGCTGCAGCAAAATCCGATGCTGCAGCAGCCAATGCAAAAGCCAATGATGCCGTCAATATTGCCAACGAAGCGAATAGGCGTTCAATGGATACAGCAGAAAAAATAGACCGTATGTTCAGAAAAACAATGCAAAAATAATTCATTGCCTGTAATCGGATATATTGCGCCCCTCATTATGAGGGGTTTTTTACGGTTTTTTGTTGTTAGGTATTTACGTACTGTTACGTGCAATTAAAAAACCTGTCAGTCCTTTTTGTCGACAGCGACATGTTCTTTTTGCGTGCTGAGCGTTCCATGGTCAATAATCGCCAATGTCAGTCTCGATATCGCCACGCGCTTTCCAGTGGCTTCTTCTGTAATGTCGGTCTGCCAGACTTGCGTACGTCTTCCTGTATGTAACGGTGTGCAGGTGCCAATGACATGCCCCTTGGTCACCGCGCGGATGTGATTGATATTAAGCTCCAGACCAACCGCCCGGAATTTATCCGGATCGATAGTCATCCATCCTGAGACGCTGCCCAGCGTTTCCGATAATACGCAGCTTGCTCCACCATGCATAATACCAAAGGGCTGTGTGGTGCGTTTGTCAACCGGCATGCGCGCTTTCAGAAAATCAGGGCCGACCGCGATAAAATGAATACCAATATGCTCACCCATGTTGGCATTACGCAACCCTTCCAGATACTCGATTGTATAGTCCTTAAACCATATACTGCTCATGAAGATTCCTTATTGTATGCATTTATTCTTAAAAATTTTAACTGACTGTTAAAAAGCCATCTGCAATGCTGTTATGGATTTCTTTAAAAACAGCGCTAAACATCATTGATCACTTTATTAATATCTTTCAGCATTGTTTGATGATCAAGATAATCGACTGTAATCGGATAAGCCGTATCCTGATGTAACAGCCGCAACGACGGAAATGAAAATGCATTTAACCCGGCTGCCAGATGAAGCTGCTGCTTTAGGGCCGAATCAATATATTCACTGGATAAGTCTGATCTGAATTCGGCGCTGTCCAAGCCAATTACTTCGGCGCATTCCTGCAATGTTTCAAAAAGCGACGGGTTTTTAGCAAATTGATAATATGCATTTTGTATCGCCCGCAGCATTTGCGCTTCGACAGCCGGATTTTGTTTTTTTGCTGCCAGAATTGCTCTGCATGCCGGATATGTCGAACGCACCGGTGTGTTGCGCGACCAAAAATCATAATTGAAACGCACGCCTGGCACCATCTTTTCAATTTTCCGCCATGTTTGTTGAATCATCCTGCGCATTGCTTCCGGCATCGGTTCAGTCGTGTCAGGCGCGAGACCACCCAGCACACAGGTGATTTGCACCTGTTCAGGCAGCACTTGTTGCAATTTGAGCCAGCTATTGTCAAACGCATAGCACCAACTGCACATGGGATCATAGACATAAAAAAGATGAAAGGACAACCGGGCGGTAGAGTACGGCGCTGACATCGAATACTTAAAGCAGACAGAACGATTAAAAATACATAACAGGCAAGAGACCAGCCAATTCTATAAACAGCGTAACAGCGTTTCCAATTTATTGTTGTTATGTGCAGCTGGGCGCAGCATTGTCAAATCGGTTTTCTGCATTGTAGAGGAATGACAAACCATTCTGCAAGAAAATACATTTTTAGAGTTTTTCGTAACTTCCGGGAAGCGATAACTTTCGTCCGGCCAGATGATTTATTTTATTTTCTGCGGTGACAGTAGTATTTGCCGTGATTGCGACGCCAACAGGTGCGAGCGCCATTCAGATACAACGCTGGTATTATCCAGATCAATGGTTTATCACTGTGACTTAGGAGCCGCGAATAAATAAGTATGACAATCGGGCGCGTCTGGCGGGATGCAATGCAAGGCGGGAAGATGAGTCATGGCACAAGCTATGGCGACGACGAACAACGCCGCAGTGTGCCCGCCAGATACGATCTAGGTGTTTACAGTTATTTATGAACGACTCCTTAGCAGCTACAACTGAATGCGAGTATGTAAGCTGGTGATTTGAACGCTCAAATAAAAAGTTCGCCAATTCAAAATATTTTCTATGCGGCACCAAATACGGTTTTATTTACGGTGCGCATCCGATTGTTTACTATCCTTGATACCGGCGGTCTCTTCAATAATTTCGGCATCTTCAACAATACCGGAATCTGAAGACTGCTCAGTAGCCGATCGTTCCGCCCGGGAAGTATTCGTATGATGCATGGACCGCTGAAATTTTTTTCGCAACCACCAGATTCTTAATCCGAAAATAACAGCGATGATGGAAAACAAAGCGACAAAAATAGTAAAAAAGAATACACCGAGCACTGCCAACAACGCTAAAACAGGAATCATAATCACCAGCGCGACCCAGCGGTTGATCGGCGGCAGCGGCACACGGTCCTGAGCATCATCTCCCCGCTGTTCGTAACTGGATATCCGTTTGATAATTATTCTGCGCTGGTCATCATTCATTGCATTAACTCCTCTATCTCTGTCACAGTTTTGGGTGCCGCTGCGGTTAAAAGTTCATTACCATCAGCTGTAACCAGCACATCGTCTTCGATGCGCACGCCTATATTCCAGAATTGCTGCGGTACATTTTCAGCAGGCCGGATATAGCAGCCCGGCTCGACCGTCAGCGTCATTCCGGGACGTAGCGCGCGCCATTCACCTTGCAGCTTGTATTCTCCCGCGTCATGCACATCCATACCCAGCCAGTGGCCAGTGCGATGCATATAGAAACGCTTGTAATCTCCCGACTCCAGCACACCATCCACGCTTCCCTGACATAATCCGAAGTCGACAAAACCCTGCGCCAGAACCCGCAACGCCGCCTGATGCGGATCGTTCCAGGTATTGCCGGGCCTGACTTGCTCAATGGCCGCCATTTGCGCGGCTAATACCAGTTGATAAATATCTTTCTGTGCCGAAGAAAACCGACCACTGACCGGAAATGTACGCGTAATGTCGGATGCATAACCTTCCAGCTCACATCCGGCGTCAATCAGCAGCAGATCATCCTGCTTTAACTGAGCATTATTGTCGATGTAGTGCAGAATGCAGGCATTAGCACCGCCGGCGACAATGGACGTATACGCGGGTGATTGCGCGCCATGACGGTAAAAAGTATAGAGCAATTCGGCCTCGACTTCATATTCGTATCTGTCGGGACGCGTGGCCTGCATCGCCCTGCGGTGCGCCTGTACCGAGATATCGGCAGCGCGGCGCATGATCTGCAACTCACTGTCGTCCTTGATCAGCCGCATTTCATCCAGCAATGTACGATAATCATGGATTTCGCCGGGCGCTGTCACCCCGTTGCGGCTTTGCGCACGCACTTGATTGACCCAGCCCGTGATACGTTGATCCCAGGCCGCATCATATCCGAAAGCCGCATACACCGAAGTTTGATTGGCCAGCAGTTCCGGAAGTTTCTCATCTATTTCTGAAATGGCATACGCTTCATCAAATCCGAATGTATCCTTGGCACAGTCCGGGCCGGAGCGAAAACCATCCCAGATTTCACGTTCCGGATCTTTGGCCCGGCAAAACAGAATATGTCTGGCAGCGTTCTCTTTTGCCGTCACAATGACTAAAACCGCTTCCGGTTCCTTAAATCCGGTTAAATAATAGAAATAGCTGTCAAAACGGTAGGGATAATGTGCATCACGGTTACGCAACCGCTCCGGCGCCGTCGGAATGACAGCAACGCCGCTTTCCATCATCGACGCCAATTGTTTGCGCCGTTTTAAAAACTGTTTAATCTTTTCCATCGGTCTTTTACTTTAACATGACTAATACTCTATCAATATGATATTGCCAGGTATGGCGTTACCATGCATGTTATGCAACAAGGCACAGTACGCAGGAAAGGGTTGTTCCCTTTTCAAGTACTGTAACACGGTTGCAGGACACCATGGTAACGCCCAGTGGGTGAGCTTGTCAGCATCCATGGACTGCGTTGTGTCTTTTGGTAATAGAACGACTATTTCCTGCAAGACACGCCTTGCCATGAACACTGACAAGCGCACTGAACCCGGCAATATCATATTGATAGAGTACTAGCCGTTCGCATGTCGCGCATTCAGCAGGCTGTCCAGTTGCATCAGTCTATCAGGCGTTCCGATATCCATCCAGATGCCTGGAAAAAATTCACCTGTCACACATGCATTATTGATCGCCGCACGCAATATCAGTGCAAGCTTAACCGGTTTACCTGGCGTCACATCCTCAAACAGCAGTGGATGATAAACACCGATGCCGCTAAACGTCAGAAAATCTTCCCTTGTTAACACAACACGATCTTGTTTCAATGCAAAATCACCTTCGGCATGATGCAATGGATTATTGACCAGAACCAGATGTGCATGCCGTCCTGAACTGTTTCGGTGCATAACCTGCAGAATGGGTAAAAGGCTCGTATAATCAAACTCGCAGTAAATATCCGCATTGACCACCAGAAAAGGACGGTGATAACCAGCATCTGTCAGTAGCGGAAGTGCATTCGCGATGCCCCCCGCTGTTTCCAGCACTTTTTTTTCTGGTGAATAGCTAATTTGAATACCGTATCGCGCTCCGTTGCCCAGTGCATCTTCGATCATTGTGCCAAGATACGCGTGGTTAATGACGATATGCTGAAAGCCCGCATGCGCAAGACTGCTGATGTGGTATTCAATTAGCCGGCGGCTGCCGGCACGCAGCAACGGCTTCGGCTGTGCATCCGTTAACGGCCGCATACGCTCGCCCCGCCCGGCAGCCAGAATCATGGCATGGTATGGCACGGGTTCAGAATGTGTAGCCAATTTTCCGGTTTGATTCGTTTTCGCCCAGTTCGTCCAGCAAATTGAGCAGGCGGCTCAATTCGTGGTAACGCTCGCATGTTTTGCGCAAATAACGCATAACCAGGGGCATGTCATCCAAATAAGCATGCTTACCATCACGATACGCCAAACGTGCAAATATACCGAGCACCTTGATATGGCGCTGCACGCCCATCCATTCAAAGTCACGGTAAAAATCACCAAAATCACGCTGCACAGGCACTCCGGCCCGGCGTGCTTTCTCCCAGTAGCGGATCGTCCAGTCGAGAATCTGCGCTTCATCCCACTGAATATAGGCATCCTTGAACAGGGAAACCAGATCATAAGTAACCGGACCTGCCACTGCATCCTGAAAGTCCAAAATACCCGGATTAGGTTCGGACACCATCAGATTGCGCGAATGATAGTCCCGATGCACAAAAACACATGGTTGTGCCAGATTATTCTGCAGTATGCGTGTGAACACCTGTCCGAGCGCTTTTTTTTGTTTATCACTCAGTTCAACCTGTAAATGACTCGCAATATACCACTCAGGAAAAAGATTCAGTTCAAACCGCAGCAGCTTCTCGTCATAGGCAGGCAAATTTTCCAATGTCTGGATCAACTGCATACTGACCAGCGCATCAGTTGCCTGTGCATATAGCCGATGCGCCGTTTCAGGCTGTTCGGTGAGCGCTCGCAGGTAGGTTAAATCACCCAGATCTGATAGCAGCAAAAAACCTTGCGACGCATCCTGCCCGTGAATTTTCGGAACATGCACCGCATTTGCCAATAATTTCGCGACATGAATAAACGGCGCGCAGTCTTCTTGCGCAGGCGGCGCATCCATCACAATCAGCGTTTTATCGCCGATACGAACACGAAAATAACGCCGGAAACTGGCGTCTGCAGACGTCGGCTGCAGTGTAAACGGCATCCCCGGAAACTGATGTTGTATCCAGTTTTCAAGAAGTTGAGAGCGATTCATGCGTATATTAAAACGTTGTAAATCTGTTTTAAGATCTGTTTGAGGATGACCCTGCCATCAAATCCTGTTACGATCAAAACTGACCGGCATATTTTTACTTTTACCAAATCGAACAGCTGCCGATTAAGCGCTGATAATAACAAGTGTGTATATCGTGCGGTCATTATTAAATTCAATTGATCGTGCTGCATTTTATCACGATACGGTTGCTTCCCATTAACTACCGGCCGTCACAACTAACTCTAATGGAGAAAACAATGCTGAATAAAAATGTTATTGAAGAAATCAATTCAAAAGTCAGTGAAATCCTGCAAAACAGTCCGGCTAAGGATGTCGAAAAAAACATGCGTGCTGTATTGTCCGGCGTTTTCTCCCGTCTCGATCTGGTAACGCGGGAGGAATTTGACGTACAGCATGAAGTGCTGTTGCGAACACGCGAGAAGTTGATTCAGCTCGAGACCAAAGTCAAAGAACTTGAGCAGCAGCTTGGCCTGCCAGAAACGGAAAACCAGGCTACAACCGAGCCCGAAACCGAACGCAACGCTGATACCGACCCTGCGCAAACCGCTTCAACCTAGCGAAGCACTCTGCAAACATACACTGCGGCAGGAAGATCAATGTTGACTTTACCTGCAAAAAGCCGCTTATATGGACAAACAGTTAAAGTTAAAACAAGCCTGTTTTTCACATGTCGCTAGCCGTTTTATACAGCCGCGCCCTGTCGGGTATGCACGCACCGCTTGTCACGGTAGAAACGCACATTGCCAACGGGTTGCCGAGCTTCACGATCGTTGGTTTACCGGAAACTGAAGTCAAGGAAAGCAAGGACCGTGTCAGAGCCGCGTTGCAAACCGCCCACTTTAAAATCCCGGCGCAACGTATCACCGTCAATCTGGCGCCTGCGGATTTACCCAAGGAAAGCGGCCGGTTTGATTTGCCGATTGCGCTGGGCATTCTTGCCGCATCGGGACAAATACCTGCCGAGAAACTGGATCAGTATGAATGGGCCGGAGAACTGGCACTGACTGGGGAGCTACGCCCAATACACGGCGCGCTGGCCATGACCTACCGCGCCGCGCAGTCGGGCCGCAGTTTTGTTCTGCCGCATCACAATGCTGCTGAAGCCGCACTGGTCAGACAGGCGCATGTCTATGCCGCACGATCATTACTGCAAATCTGCGCACACCTGACAGGTCAAGAAACGCTGCCCGTTTATAGCAGCCTGCCGGATACCCGGGACGGTATACCGGATTATCCGGACATGGTCGAAGTCAAGGGACAGGCGAAAGTCAAACGCGCACTGGAAATCGCCGCCGCCGGTAATCACAGCGTGCTGATGATCGGTCCGCCCGGCACCGGCAAATCAATGCTCGCGGCGCGTTTTCCAGGCATTCTGCCACCCATGACCGAAGACGAAGCGCTGGAATCGGCCGCCCTACAGTCTTTAAGCCATGGCAGTTTTGACATTATCAACTGGAAGCGCAGGCCTTACCGTTCGCCGCATCACACAGCATCCGGCGTTGCACTCGTGGGCGGCGGCAGTTATCCGCGCCCCGGTGAAATATCACTGGCGATGCACGGCGTATTATTCCTTGACGAACTCGCTGAATTCGACCGCAAAGTGCTGGAAGTACTACGCGAACCACTTGAATCCGGTAAAATCACTATTTCCCGCGCTGCCCGTCAGGCCGAGTTTCCCGCACGTTTCCAGCTGATTGCCGCCATGAATCCCTGCCCCTGCGGTTACCTGGGCCATCATTCCGGCAAATGTCACTGCACACCCGACCAGATTGCACGCTACCGCGGCAAAATTTCAGGGCCTTTGCTTGACCGCATTGACATTCAAATTGAAGTACCGGCACTGCTACAGGAAGAACTGATGCGTCAGCAAACCACTGGTGAAAAAAGCAGTGTGATACGAAAACGCGTTGAACGATCCTGTCAGCGACAGCTTAAGCGTCAGAACAAAACCAACAACCTGCTGAGTGTAGAAGAAATCGACCGATACTGCGCACTCGACACCGTCAGCGAAACACTGCTTAAACAGGCGATCGACTGCCTGAATCTGTCCGCCCGTGCGTATCACCGTATACTCAAACTCGCGCGCACCATCGCAGATTTATCGGGTTCCGAAAAAATTGGCAGCCAGCATATTGCCGAGGCAATTCAGTACCGCCGGATGGACAAGCATTAGTATAACGTCATGGTTTTTAATCAGGCGGAAGGTATCTGCCAGTTAGCTGTTCACTGAACAATTACATTACTTTTTTATTAAATCGAATGCAACAAGGACATTGTCTCGAAAAAACAACCACATAACAGACAGATACGTTATAATGCCAATTGCAACAAGTTGAAGCAGGTGCAATATATCCCCAGACGAACCAAAAGCAAATGGATTTAGATAAATAACTGACAAAAACATGACAAAACTCGAAACCGCGGGACCTATCATTGTTTTCAAGCAGTCGTACACATCAATTCCAATCAGCGGGCATGTTCTGATAAGAAAAAAATAATAAACCACCGGAAAAGCAAATAACCAGCTTAACGCAAGCCCATATGCTTCCCATTGAGCACCGATCAGGAACGAAATTGACATGATAATTGATGCAATAAATAAGTTGAATGCATTCACATGCGGCTTTCCTATTCCCCATAACAGCGGAGTAATAATGTTACCGAGCGCTCTTAACGGCATAATAAGTGCAAGTATCTGCAGGGGCAAAATCACTGACTCCCATTTTTCACCGAGAAAAATTTTTACTAACTCAGGCGCTGTACAAGAAATCCCCAAAAAAACTGGAAAAGCTATAACACAGGCAACCTGGTTTGCTTTTAAGAAATAGGCACCCGTCTTATTTGTAATCTGCTGTGCTTTAGAAAAAGCTGGAAAAGCAATGGACTGGACAAGTCCAGACAGCTTCTCAATTGGAAATGAAGCTAAATGGTATGCTACGGCATAATAACCAAGCAGATCGGCCCCCATAACACGCCCACCTATCAGTTTGTCCGACTCTGCATGCACATACCGTAAACACCGTCCGAGCACTACAAAGCCACCTGATGAAAACAGATGTTTGAGCCCTGTAAAAAAGAAATCGGGCTTACACCAAGCCGGAGAGATAATATTCATGCCAATCGTTCTTCCCGCATTCAAGATTAATGATCCAAATACAAGCGACCAAATACCCAGACCCTGATAGGCAAAAAGCAACACTGACAGGCTGGCGAATACCGTCGAAATTAATTCAACAATAGAACGATACTTAAACGAAATTTCTTTATCAAGCTGGACTAACGGTAAGATTATAAAAATCTCAAATATAAAACTGATTGACATGACCCGAACAATGGAACTTAACAAGGGCTCACCAAAAAAGCCGGCAATGAGCGGCGCGCACAATAATAATCCAGCAAAAATTGTCAGGTTAGCCAAAACAACTGCTGCAAAAATTTGACGACGTTCATTTTCAGTCAGATCTTTGTTTTGAACGAGCGGGACATCGAGGCCGAGTGTACCCAACAACAATAAGAATGATACGAATACTGTTGCCATGGCCAGCAAACCATAATCTTCCGGACTCAAAATCCGGATCACGATAATAGTTACTACCCAGTTAAATAACTGGCCAACAAAGCGCGCAGTCACAGTCCATCGAAGTCCAGAAAGTACCTTTGCCCTAATATCCATGGTGTCGACTTTATGAACGAAACAGGTGACTACTCGCTCCCTTCAACAGCCTGTCCAGCCAAGGCCATTTGAATAGCGGGGATGGGGTTGATGGGGTTGATGGGGTTGATGGGGTTGATGGGGTTGATGGGGTTGATGACTTTGTTGGCCATAGTCTGCAGATAGCCGATAATACGGCAATAAGTCTACGCATATAGCCCGCTTCGAAAATAGCCGGATACTTTTTATTTACTCTTAGCCATACAGTTCCGTTCACTGCGGTTATTGGTGAAGGCAAGCTGCGGGTTTCTAGCAAATAGCAAAACAGTCGATTCATATTTACGCAATCGCTCAAGCAGATTATGCACATCGGATTTACCCGTTTTGTCACGGCTTCCTGCAGCTTTGGGCAGGATACCCGGCATTTCTTTTTCACTGCGCACCCACAGATTGCGATAATGTTTTTGAAGTTCTTTGTATACGATGCTATCCAGGCACTTACCATCCGATTGCGACACTTCATGGCGGGCTTTAGCAGTAGTTTTCTCATATTTTTCACCCAGGCATACTGGCTGGCTTCCACCAACAATGTTAACTGACGTAACAAATACGCACTGCACAATCCATGACCGCAATGAGCAATGATCATAGCTCAAATAGGATTCCCGGCAGTCATGCACGATGATGGCGCCATAACTGGGAATAATATGGATGGGCTCAATGGCTTCTTTGCCACGCTTTTGATGCAACCGTTTCAGTGTAATGCCACCTGCGCAACAAACCCGTATCCAGTGGTTTTTCCGGCCAACGCTTAATCCGGTTTCATCAACAAACATAATCGGACTCTGCAGCATTGCGTAATGGCCCGATCTTCCCAGTCCGCCGGTGTCGTGTCAGACAAAGTCTCGTCAATCAAAGGCTGCACCATCTGACCTGCCCGGTTCAGTGCAACATCTGATAGAATGGCAGGCTGATCATCAGCACCTTAACGCCGTTGCCATATTGTTTTCCGTCATACAGTTCTGCAGGAAAGTGTCCCTTGGTGGTGTACTGACAACGGGGACATTGTTTGATCTCTGTATCAATATGCTCAGCCACTTTCCAAATAGAACATCAATTCTGGCTCGACGCTCCTGAAAAATAGACAGAATCAAATCAATGATCAACAGCATGCTTGTTCATTAATGCACGCACTTCAGGCATTATCTTGCCTCGCTTGTACAATTGTTCAAACTCAACTTTAATGCCGTCGGTTTGTTGTCGAACGCAAGTTTTGTCTATACTGGTCATCAAGAAACCACGGAATTTAATGATAACATCACCTTTTTACCATTTAAAAGCCTGCTTACGCAGTTTTTATGAGGATTTTTGTTCATCTTGTGGCCCAGTAGATTCATCAGTGACTCATCTGAGGCCGCTCAAAGGTAATAATTTCTGAGTGCAATGTTTGAATTTTAATTGCCCCAAAGCCTGTCAAGTATTTTTTGGTATTTCTCAGGGGAAAATAGTTACAATTTGTTTTCAGCTGAGTGTGTATCATATCGATGGCGATAGTTTTTTAAATAAATGAGCCACGCGGTCAGCTTGTCTTTCAGGCCTCTAGTCTTTTTGTAGAGCGGAAATTTATATACTGATTTTAAATTGTCCATTGTCAGGCGGAGATACAAAAAATGATTGAGTGCTTCTAACGTTTTTTCCGGTGTTAGCTGCAAATCCTCAAACTTAAATTCGATGAATTCCTGACGATGCTCGTACAGGAATTTTTTTATACTTTCGGTGATGGCAGCGTTATACTCACGGGTGAACGCATAACTTTGAATATGTCGGCGTAAGTTGGACGTAATCCATGCTTGTTCATCATCACGCGTAAGGACCATAAACGTGACGTCATCAAGCGGCAGAAGTTTCGCCCAGATACGTATTGTTAATGCAAGTCTTGGATCTTTCCAGACCCATGGCCTATGCTGTTGGCAATTTTCCAGAAATTGCTTGTACGGCGCAAGGTCGATCTTTTCAGCACTTCGCGCCAAATCATCCAGTACATTCGAAGAAAGAATCTCATGCTCGCGATTTCCCGTATAACCTAATTCGGATAACAGTTGATTATTCAATTCAACTAACTTGAGATTCTCGTAGGTGTCATAATCGGTTTTTTGAAATGTATCCTCGCCATACCAGTAACCTGCTTTCCCCAATAATGCTGCAAACACCGAACTGCCTGTCCATCCATGCGTGAGAATAATTACATTCTTCATAGACATACCCATTATTTTGCAAAAGTGTGCATATTGTTAACGAATTTTATCATTATATGTGTAGAGAAAAACTAAACACCTTTTTAACCAGCACTTCCCGCTAATTCGAAAACCTTCATTCCAAATTCAATTTGGTGGATCGTTTATGCAATTTGTTTTTTCAGGGAAAGCGAAACCATCCGTCTGACGCTGGTTGTTAGATTGGCTGCGTTAGAACTGAAACACGCTTCGAGCATACGTTGACCCGGTCCTATCTATCAAGAAGAATCATTATAGACGGGCACGGCTGGTTTTATACCAAAGGCGATGGTCTTATACAAAGTTTTCCAATCCGGAGGAGGTAGAGGAGGAATCATCCACGCACTTTCTCCCGGAAATATGTATTGCGCTCTGTATTTTGCTTTGCCCGCTTTGAAACAAAACGCAGCAATGTTGTACCTGATCAACCAGAAACGCCAGCATCGTCAAACAGGCAAAGACAGCGAACGACGGCCAAAGTTATATTTACCTGCCGCAAAGAAATAGACTATAAAACAAAACCTTAATTAAAATTAGCTGGTTTTAATAGGCACTATGATTAGTTTAAATAAAAGCCTGACCTTTAGGACCGTAAAGTGAGATATTACCGGAAGCGCTTTGTAGCGCCAAATACGCACGTTGATTATATTGCAAATACGTTGAAATAACGCTTCCATTTGTCCGATTAATCTGCTGGGCAGTTTTTGCTAGTTCCATTAATTGATTCCATTGCTCTTGCAGTTCAACGCCTGCTTGCTTCATCAACCATAGTTGCATGCCACTTTTATCAGGAGAATAACCCAAGAAAGATAAGTATTGTTTTCTTTGTTTAGACAGGTTTTCCAGTTTTTCAACTAATCGGGTCTTGTCCGAAGCCAGCATATCAAGCTCATCAATGCGGCCATGAATCAAGGCACCCTCTTCTTTTTTTAATACCTCTACAAATGCCTTAGCTGTACCAATTTCACTGTCAATGACAGCAGCAAAACTTTCCGATCTTTGAATTACTGTCATCAAGAATGCCTTTCTTTACTCTGTATTAATTCCTTTGCAGTTTCAAGTAAGCGATCAGCGATTACGTCGGGATTGACTTTAAAAGTGCCTTCACTAATCGCTGACTTGATTTCTTGAACACGGGACAGATCAACAATAGCTTCATTATTAGAAACATTCTCAGCCGCTTTCAGATTTGTCGAGTGTGCGCTGATATGGACAGCGCTATTTGCATTTTCAGAATGAATACTCGATGAAGATGTCGCGCTTTCAGAACGTTTTTTAACGTCTCCAGATGAAACATTTGTTACTGATTGTATTGAATTATCGACTTTCAATTTAAATTCCTTATCAATTATTTTAGTTGAATGTTACATCGACACACTGCTAATAAACTTTAGGCAGATTAACAATGATTTTGAACGTTTATTCGAATAATTATAATTACAATCCAACACATAAATACTAACGTCTAGTTATTACAAAAGCAAGAAAAGCTACAGATTATTCCTCTATTTAGGAATTAAACCCTGTCTTGTTATGTACACCCATACAATCATACAGACAATAATTTTTTAAATTACTCAATTTCGGTTCTGACTAATCCGTTAGATTCACTACTTACAGCTCACGATTTTTGTATTCAAACTTTTTGATTGTATTTTACGATAGGAATAAAGATGGAAATTTCCACAATAGTGACTTTAATTACTGTTAGCTTATTGATTGTTTACTTAATATTGATTTACAACAATCTTATTCAGCTGAAGCATAATGTATCTAAAGCATGGTCAAATATTGATGTCCTACTTAAACAGCGCCACGATGAACTTCCCAAACTTGTCGAAACATGTAAACAGTACATGGCATATGAGAAAAATGCTTTGGAAACTGTTATTAAGGCACGCTCTGCTGTAGCTCATGCACAACAAGATTCAGATATCAAAGCATTAGGTGTGGCGGAAACTCAGCTGCGTATGGGTCTGGGAAATTTATTTGCTCTGGCGGAATCATATCCGGGACTAAAAGCAAATGAATCATTTCAACATTTACAATCCCGCATCACATCACTGGAACATGACATAGCTGATCGTCGCGAATTTTATAACGAATCCACTAATGTAAATAACATTCGAATTGAACAGTTTCCTGATGTGCTGGTTGCAAAAAGCTTTGGGTTCAAAGCATTCGATTTACTGGAGTTTTCCGAAACCAATAGAGCGGATGTTAATGTAAGTCTGTTATTTCAATGATCTTAATTGACAATAATACGCTGCTCCAAAGTGACGCCGAGCTTTTTTTTCTTTTTTTTTCAATCATAATGGCAGCCGCTTGTTGCTGGTTGACTTTCTATTACCTCAAGCGCGCCCGACTGATTGAAGATACACCCACTTCAAAAATTCGCTCTGCCGCCCAGGGCTATGTTGAAATTGTGGGCACAGTATCCAGCCCCCAGAAACATATGCTGTCTGCCCCACTTTCCAACACCGCCTGCGTCTGGTTTACTTATAAAATACAACGTCATCGACGCTCTGGCAAAAGTAGTCATTGGTCAACAATAGAAGAAAAAACAAGCACCGAGCAATTTGTTGTTAGTGATGATACTGGAAACTGCGTAATTGATCCTATAGGCGCGGAAGTCCAAACAAGTCACTCGCACACCTGGTATGGCTATACAAAAAAACCAAATCATCCAAATAACACTAAAAGTTTTTTTAAGATTATCGGTGGCAAGCGCTATCGGTATATTGAAAAACTTATACGTACACACGACTCCATTTATGCTCTCGGAAATTTTAAATCAAGTGGCGGAGGACGCTGCATTCCAAATAATCACCAAATGACCGGCACGGTAATTCGTGAATGGAAGCACAATTACAATCACATACTAAATCAGTTCGATCAAGATAAGAACGGTGTACTTGACATGATTGAATGGGAAAAAGTCAGAACAGCAGCCAGCAGAGAAGCTGAGGAACGCCGGCAAGAATTATCAAGGATGCCTACAGTTTATACGCTCTGTAACACAATCCAGAAGCATCATCCGTTTATCTTATCGACATTCAGTCAAAAAAAACTAGCCCAAAAATATCGCAATCTGGCTTTTTTCAGCCTGTTAGGCTTGATAATTTTTACCGCGCTTATTCTCATGCAGCTTATCAATACCCATACAATTGATTTATAAAGACTATCTTATCCTCTATTCGATTTTGTGAAATATTTGTGGCGCCTTCAGATAATGGCCTAAAATAAAGAAGACGGTCGTAGCTGCTGGGTAAAAATCCTGGCTGCCCGACGCAACAGGAATATTGCAACGATAGCATTGGCTAGCAAGAATGTCCCTATTGCCTGGGCGATATTGAGTCGTGGCTAATCTTAGCGGAAGGCGGCATAGAGAGTGAAGCGTTATCAATGCAAAGACGGCAAACTTTGTTTAGTAGAGAGGAAAAGTCACTTGTGATTGCGTGGCAAAATGAACTGATGGCTATCCAATGAGCAGCCGGATATACAAAAGCAGTTGCACCTTAAAACCATCGCAAATTTTGCTTGCAGAAAGGGAGGAGTCATACAGCACGCCGGAAAGGGTTGTTCCCTTTTCAAGTACTGTAACGCAGTTGCAGAACACCACGGTAACGCCCCGTGGGCGGGCTTGTCAGCATCCATGGTCTGCGTTGTGTCTTTTGACAATAAAACGACTATTTATTGCCTGCAAGCACATGCCATGTACGCTGACAAGCGCACTGAGCCCGGCGATAGCGTATAGGATAGAGTATTAGTTTAAGCGTATCCTGGGATCAACAAGTGTATATGAAATATCGGTCAAGATTAGGCCTATAATATAAAGCACCGATCCCAAAAAAACCATAGCTCTGACAATTGCAAAATCTTGCGAGTTGATGGCATCAATTGTATAGCTTCCTAGCCCGGGTATTCCGAAAAAAGACTCCACAATCAGGCTACCCAAAAACAGTAGCGGCACAAGAACGACAGCACCTGTTAATATCGGTATCAATGCATTTTTAAGCACATGCTTAAATAAAACCAGATGTTCTGATAACCCTTTCGCCCGGGCGGTACGAACATACTCTTTGCCCATTTCTTCAAGAAAAATCGTACGATACCACCGTGTGTTTGCGCCGGCACTACTGACAACACCGATGATCACCGGCAAAATCAAAAACTTGGCAGCATCTAACCCGGTGCTGAATCCAGAAATTGGCACCAGATGCCATAATTTACTGATTAAAAATTGTCCGGCAATAATGTAAAAAAGACTGGAAATTGACATTAAAGCCACACACAACACGACGCCCCAAAAATCTATATATGTTGTCCGAAAAAAAACCATGATCAGCGCAAAAGTTATGTAAGAAATCAACCCCAAAACAAATACCGGCAATGCTATTGCAAAACTTGGCAGCATGCGTGACTTGATCTCATATCCAATATCGCGCCCTTCGTCCGAACGACCAAAATCAAATGCAAACATCGCAATCGATTTTTCAAAAAAAATCGTCTGCGTAAATTTATCGAGACCATCCCGGTTTTCATTAAACAACAAGGGCTGGTCATAGCCGCGTTCTATTTTCCATTTTTCAATCGCTTCCGGCGTTACATATTTGATTCCAAGATGCATGCGCGCCATGTCATCCGGCGTATTCACCACAAAGAATAAGGCAAATGTTAAGAGATTCACCCCGATCAAAATTGGTATCGCGTACAAAACACGGCGGATGATGTAACTCAACATAAATACAGCCTAGTGCTCTATCAATATGATACTGCCGGGTTCAGCGAGCTTGCCAGTGTACATGGCAAGGCGTGCCTTGCAGGCAATAGTTATTCTATTGTCAAAAGGCGCAACGCAGACCATGGACACTGACAAGCTCAACCACAGAGCGTTACCGTGGTGTTCTGCAACTGCGTTACAGTACTTGAAAAGGGAGCAACCCTTTCCTGCGTGCCGGGCCTTGTTGCATAGCGCCACGGTAACGCTGTACCAGGCTATATCATATTGATAGAGCACTAGCTGGATCCTTGTTGTAAACGTTGAATCCCCTTACTTCCCTCATAGCGACGATAGGTGGCGATAGCCGGAAATAAACTTATCATCACGATGATGACGCCAAGCCCGACAGGCCACAGCACAGGTTTATTCCATTCCCGGCGTTTTTGTTCTCTTAAACCTGCATCAATTTGGAAATATTTCACATTATTGTTTGAAATCCTGTTCGGTTTGATATTTTTATACCATTCGTGATAAAGACCGTATTCTTTCGGGTGATAACCCCATAGCCAAGGCGCGTCATACCGCAGGACATCAACCATTTGGTCGATAATAGCCTGGCGGGCAGGACCGTTGTCCATATCCTTCATTTGTTCAAACAGATGATTGTATTCCGGATTATTATAGTTGGCCGCATTATTTGAAGCACTTCCGCTCGTATTGCCCGCTTTTCTCTGGGGACCATACAGCAAAAAAAGAAAATTCTCAGGATCAGGGTAATCGGCATGCCATCCCCATTCGAAAATCTGCGCGTTACCTTTTCGAATTTTATCCTGAAAACGGTTATAATCCGTGCTTCGAACGACCAGCTGAATGTTCAACTTCTGAAACTGCTTACGCATCCAGTCGAGCATTGAACGATCCTCTGTACTACGGGCGGTTACATCAAAATACAAAACAAGCGGAGCCCCGGTTTTGCGGTCAATTCCATTCGGATAGCCAGCCTCAGCAAGCAGATACCGTGCTACTTGTATCGATTTACGCTGCGGAGCGCCGTTTACCCAATCATAAACCACTGAATTCATGCCCGCCTCGCCATATCGATGTCCCGGCACGCCTGGAGCAATCGGACCGTGCGCCGGTAACCCGCGTCCATTGGCGAAAATTGAAATAAATTCTTCGTAATCAACCGCTATCGATATCGCCTGCCGGAGTTTGCGCGCCGCGTTACGCGATTCGTCGGTTACACCGCCTCCCACAACCGAATCGAGCATATTAAATCCGATATAAAATGTGGAAACCGCCACAGTTGTCTCAAGCCTTATTCCCTGTTTAGTCATCGCTTCGGTTACTGTGGCCTCTCCTTGCCCAACCAATTGAACCGCTTGATCAAAGCTGTCTGACCCAATGCCCGAGGAATCATAATAACCCTGTAAAAATTTGTTCCAGCGGGGAATACCTTCACGCTCACGCGAATAGACAATTTTGTCGATAAACGGTATGGGTTTGCCGGCATCAGCAAGTAATCCACTTATATAATCTTCGGGCATGCCCTCATCAGGATAAAACTCGCCATAAAAATTGGGATTTTTTTCAAGCACCATACGTAAATTTGGATTATTTTCCGTTAGCATATAGGGGCCTGTTCCGACCGGATACCAATCCAACGAAATATTTTTTTCAATCAGACCTTTTTGAGAATAAAACTTATCGGCTTCCCACGGAATCGGCGCAAAAAAAGGCATGGCCAACCAGTAAATGAACTGTGGGTATTTTTTGTTTATTTTTATCCGATATGTATAATCATCCACAACTTCCACGCCTTCCAAAGGATAAGCATTAAGATCCAGAAAAGCGGCACTCCCCCTTTCGCCATTTAGCGCATCTCTCAACACACCGGCAAAATCACGCAGTCCGACAATATAATCAGCCATTAACCCATAAATAGGTGAGTGCAACCCAGGGTGCGCCAATCTCTTTATCTGGTAAACATAGTCGTGTGCCGTCAGTTCGCGGGTATCAGTCTCAGGAAAATCGGACAATTGATAAACGGACGCAAGCGCATCATCATCCAATTGATGGAACAAGAATTCATTTCGATCATTTTTTGCAAACGCCGGATGCGGTTGATAAAAAATAGCTGGTTTGATGGATATTTCGTATTGAGTATAGGCAATTTCGTCGACTTCGGTATCATCTGGCAACGGATAACCATCATAATCGTAATAAGTCACAATCGGCATTGCAACCGCAGTATAAGGTATTAATGTAAACGGCCGTTTCAAATAATGATATTGCAAAGGCGGTTGATAAATCTGCGCGGTAAATTGTATTTCATTTGCACTGTATGATTGAACAGGATCAAGGTGCTTAGGGCGCTCGGTAAATACATTGTAAAGAATATTCTTACCCTCATCATGTGCCGGATAGGGATTGTTCCAGAGCATCTGATCACATGCAGCTAATAAAGTGGCGACAACACCTGCCACCATCAAAACAAATACAGTTCTTGTCCGATTTCTAAACAGTTTCATTATCAATGCAATACATGTCTGCGTTTTACCCTTGTTTATGTTGTTCTAGAGAGTCTAGCAAAAAAATCTGAAAACACTGCAAACCCCGCGGTCAACTAATTCCATAGAAAAAACCAATCCGTAAAAATCTACAGTCTCCCAATTTGCTGTTTTCATTCTACTAGTACACTATCCATATGATATTGCCAGGTTCAGTGCGCTTGTCAGCGTACATGGCAAGGCGTGTCTTGCAGGAAATAGCCGTTCTATTACCAAAAGACACAACGCAGTCCATGGATGCCGACAAGCTCACCCACTGGGCGTTACCGTGGTGTCCTGCAACCGTGTTACAGTACTTGAAAATGAAACAACCCTTTCCAGCGTGCTGTGCCTTGCTGCATAACACCACGGTAACGCTGTGCCTGGCAATATCATATGGATAGCGTACTAGACACTAGCATCGGCTATAATAATTCACGATTACAAAAAAATTTACAAGGAAATTTTATGGGATTTCTCACCAATAAACGCGTTCTTATTACCGGATTACTCAGTAATCGATCAATCGCCTATGGTATCGCTAAAGCGATGCATCGTGAGGGCGCATCACTTGCTTTTACATACCAAAATGAAACTATCCGTGGCAGGATTGAGAAAATGGCAGGCGATATGGGCAGTGATTTATTATTTCCATGCGACGTCACCAACGATGAAGAAATTACACAATGCTTTGAAGACCTGCATCATCATTGGGATGGTTTGGATTGCATTGTTCATTCCATCGCTTTTGCACCCCGTGAAGCATTAACAGGTGATTATCTGGAAAGCGTGAATCGAGAAGCTTTCCGTATTGCGCACGATATCAGCGCATACAGTTTTTCGGCGTTGGCAAAAGCCGGGCTACCACTGATGCAAAACAGAAATGCTGCACTATTGACACTCAGTTATTTGGGCGCGGTACGGGTTATGCCGAATTATAATGTTATGGGACTGGCAAAAGCCAGCCTCGAAGCAAATGTTCGCTTTATGGCGTCGAGTCTGGGACCCAGAGGAATCCGGGTAAACGCTATCTCTGCCGGACCTATCAAAACGTTAGCAGCCGCCGGAATAGGTAATTTTGGGAAACTACTCGGCTATACCGAAAAAATCTCGCCGCTGCGACGTAATGTTACTATTGGGGAAGTCGGCAACGTGGCTGCTTTTCTTTGCAGCGATCTGGCAAGCGGGATTACCGGCGAAATTACGTATGTAGATGCCGGATTTAATACTGTGGCTTTTAATCTTGATGATGGAAAATCATGATTTATTATGTTAGCGCTGACGCTATCAACACGAATCTAGCGTGCTCGCGCGCCGACATTACGATATAAAACTTCGCTTACAGCGATACAATTTTATTCATGGACACAGCTGGCATTGCCAATTTATGTTAATCACTTGAATATGCATAACAGACAGCCAGCTTGTCTTTTTTACCCTGTGCGTTGATATAAAATGTATCACCACACTTAAAACGCATTTCTTCCGTAAACTCAATTGCCTCGCGCATTTTTCCACTGATAAGCACGCCATTGGGTTGACAGTTTTTTTCTATGCGTGAAGCAGTATTCACAACATCGCCTATAGTCGTCCAATCAAGCCGCTCAGGCGTGCCGACGTTGCCGATGACAACCTTTCCCCAGTGTATACCGATACGCAATTGAAGCTTGCCCAATTCCGCCCGCTCACGTAGTAAATTAATGTCATGGGAGTGTTTCTGCATTTCTAGTGCAGCAATCACCGCATCGAGCGGATTGCGAAATAACACCATAATGCAATCACCCATGAATTTATCAATAAATCCGCCATGCTTTTTTACCGAGAGCGAGATTCTGCGCAACACTGAATTTAATATGTGTATGATTGATTCTTCGTTTTCATTCTGCTCGACATATCTGGTGAAGCCGACAATGTCACAAAACAAAACAGCGATATAGCATTCTTCATTTTTCAACAGGTTACCGCCCAGCCTGACAACTTCCCTGGCTTTTTTTTCAACCAATTGCGGCACATAGTTACGGGTAATGTTATGCACCTTCGCTTCATTTAGCAAGTCACCTTCTGAAAGCCTGCTCGTATTACCGCCGTCCAACGATATTTTCTGCCAGAGCGTATGGATAAAAGCACTGCCATCACGAAAACCACTGACATTGAATAATGTCGATTCTTCAGTATATTTATTTGTTTTAACACGCACCCGGTAATTCTCAAATTTACCGTTGGGTGGTTCTAGTGCCATACCCCATATCACATCGTTATAAAAATGTATGGAAATGGATCGGGCAAACAGTTCATAAGCGGCCTTGTTTACTTCCAGACCCAGAAGCGCCAATATGGACGGTGAAACAGCCTGGATACCGCCGATACCGGTAAAACAGACTATGCCATATGTAAGCTGAGAAAAAATCTGCTCCAGGCTGCTGCGTTCGTTCTGCTGCGTGATTAATCCGGGTTGTACCGCAGGATGGCGGTGTGCCTGATGTTTTACAAGCCTTGCGGTATAAAATTTTTCTGGACGAGCCGGCTCAAGTATTTGAAGTTCGTACCCTAAGGTTTGAATCATTTTGTGACTTAATCGCACAGCCTCCTGGCAAAATTTCGGCGCAGTGATCAAAACAATGGTATCTCCGGCGTCGTAAAAAGTCAGCGCGATATACTGTTCATTCAGTTCACAGAATTTAGCGATATTTTTATCACCATGATCGGCCAGCTCGCTATTGAACAATACATTCAAATCAGTTTCGTTATTACTGTCATTTAAGCCAAAGTCTGTTTGTACGATTTGCTTGAACACATGGTAATGCAACACATTGACCATGTTTACAACCAGTTGATGCAGCAAAAAAAAAGTGGGTTCATTCAATTGCCCTAATTCGAGACGGTCTAGCGTGTTGACGAGATATGTTCGCATTTCATCCCAAACATTTTTCTCCAGCGATGTAATGATGATATCTTGAGAAGAGCGGGTTTCAGTTGTTGCAGCCATGGGCATACATGAATAATGTGAATTGCGCCTGTGCCGATTATTCTTTCATACGCACAGCAGATAAATTTCGTTTTGCATCAACTGCTGTATAAATGATTCTTCCAGCAAATAATCACTAAGACTATCACTGGCACCGAGATTCATCAATTTTTCCTTACGCATATGCAAATCCGATGAATTTGCACCAAATCCCGCGTATTTGATCAAATTATTTGCAATAGCAAGAATCTGCATCACTTTGTTTTGTGCCGCATCGCACGTTAACAGGTCTAGATCGGTTGCTATATACAAATCAAAGTAAGTCGGCAGCCGCCATTGCCCAACCGCCTCTTTTCCTACTTCATAGTGATCAATACCCAGAATTTTTCTCTCCGCTTCAGCACATGAGCAAGGTGTTTCTAATGCATAATCCAGTGTCTGAATATATTCATCAGGATAATTATAAAATAGCAGCACTTTCCCGATATCATGCAGCAATCCGGCAACAAATGCTTCTTCACTAAGCTTGTTCGCGCCTTTTTCAGCACAAATCTGTTGGCACGCCAGTGCCGTCAATAAAGAATGCTGCCAAACATGCTGTTTTATCAGCATATTCTTATTTTGTGTAAAAATTGAGCGAGAGACTGACAAAACAGCCAAAGATCGAATCACATTGATACCCAGCAAATTAATTGCGTGCGGTATTGTTTTAATCTGCTTGCCACGGCTATACATTGCTGAATTTGCCACGCGCAGTATCAGAGATACTACCCCTTGATCGGAACGTAACAAACTGTCCATCTCCTGAAAGCAATGTTCAGAATTAGCGTCAATTTGAATAATTCTGGCCAGAAAATCAGGCTGTGCTGGGATAGCTTTAAAATTGATCGAATCAAGTTTCATTTAATAAAATGATATCAGCCGATAAATGATTTTACGCTGCAATTTAGCAGGCTGCTACAAATCGTTTTCGAAGCGGTCCGTAAATTGATACAAAAAAACAGGTAACACAATTATCTGAGACGAATTTTGAGCGGCTGGCAACCGATCCGCGTAAACAAGGCGCGTTTACTGTGTCTGCGCCTAACAAAAAGCGGGCTATATAAAATTCGCGTTTTAAATTTGTTTCGTAATGCAATAGCAATAACGCAGAGGTGACTCAATGGAACTGTCAGCTTTTACCTAAAACGATATTGTATGTATATATCAACATACCTTCATATTCCCCGGTTTGGCGTGCAGTCATCAGGGTTTGCTCGGCTCCGGTTTTGTTTCTGTAAAGTAAGTCGATTGCGTTCAGCGATTCATTAGGAAAATACATTTGCGTGATCAGTTGCGGAAAGCCTTGTCTGGAAATCTTAAAATGAATATGCGGCGGACGTGTCCATGATTTAGTTGCAGGATAAGCCCCCGGCTTGACTGTTCTGAATCGATACAGGCCGCTTGCGTCACTACGGATAATGGCCCATCCTTGAAAGTAAGAATCTTCTGGCGCAGGATTAGAATCCCGAGGGTGATTATAGCGACCTGCGGCATTTGCCTGCCAGATATCAATAATCGCGTTTTCAACAGGCTGCCCCCCGATATTTTTAACCGAACCCCGAATAATAATCTGCTGACCCTTTGCCCGGCCATTTCGGCCCCCGACTCGCGTCAGGTCCGCGTCTTTATCTATTTGGTCGACAGCTGGATAAAACGGCCCTTCAACTTCTTTAGGTGTCGGCACTGCAATCATCTCACCCCAACTCTCGCTCGCTTTGAACAAAGCTGTTACTGTGCCCACCATCCCTAATTGCATCAAATTTCTTCTGGATAGTTTTTTCATCACATTGATTCCAAGTTAACTGCAATATTTTCTACCATATCGCCCGCCTTTTATAAACAAAATTTAAAAAAGCCGTGATTTCCCGCCTTTTTTAAAAAAATACTATGCAGTTTGCAAGTTTATTTGGCAGAATTAGGCATTCACAAATAACCTTTCTTATACCGGGGAATAAAAAGATGAAATATAAAAGTTTTCAGGAATTCTGTGACTATGTCGCAGGACGCAATCCTGTTCAGCCGGAATTCATACAGGCCGTGCAGGAGGTCATGGAAAGCTTATGGCCATTTATTAGTGAGCATCGACGTTACGCTGAGCATGGTGTACTGGACCGCCTCGTCGAACCCGAACGCGCCATTATTTTTCGCGTAGCATGGGTCGACGACCATGGTGAAGTCAAAGTCAATCGCGGTTATCGCATCCAACACAGCTCAGCTATTGGCCCATATAAAGGCGGCACTCGGTTTCATCCATCAGTCAATTTATCAATTCTAAAATTTCTGGCCTTTGAACAAACGTTTAAAAATGCTTTAACCACATTGCCAATGGGGGGCGGCAAAGGCGGATCGGATTTTGATCCCAAAGGAAAAAGCCCGGGTGAAATCATGCGGTTCTGCCAGGCTTATGCCAGCGAGCTGTTCCGTCATGTTGGTTCGGACACCGATGTCCCGGCAGGCGATATCGGCGTTGGCGGACGTGAAGTCGGTTATATGGCTGGCATGGTCAAAAAACTGGCCAACCGGTCCGACTGTATTTTTACCGGCAAAGGCCTTAGTTTCGGCGGCTCACTGGTTCGCCCGGAAGCAACTGGTTACGGCACTGTTTATTTTGCCAATGAAGTACTCAAACATGCGGGCCGTTCATTTGACGGCATGCGCGTCTCCATTTCAGGCTCAGGCAATGTCGCGCAGTATGCAATCGAGAAGGCCTTGACACTAGGTGCAAAAGTTGTCACCATATCCGACTCGAGCGGCACAGTTGTTGATGAGGCTGGCTTTACAACAGAAAAGCTGTCCGTCTTATCTGACGTCAAAAACCATTTGTATGCACGCGTCGACGAATACGCCAAGCGTGTTAATGCAACTTTTCTTCCAAATACAAAACCCTGGCATGTGCCTGTCGATGTTGCCTTACCTTGTGCGACGCAAAATGAAATTAGTGGTGAAGATGCCAGGACACTGGTTCAAAATGGCGTTATATGTGTTGCCGAAGGCGCAAATATGCCGTCGACAGCCGATGCTGTCGAATGCTTTGAGCAAAATCACGTACTGTATGCACCGGGCAAAGCCAGTAATGCCGGCGGTGTTGCCACCTCAGGTTTGGAAATGAGTCAGCACGCCATGCGGCTCGCATGGACACATGACGAAGTTGACGCACGTTTACTGGAAATCATGCAGGCAATTCATAAATCCTGCCTGCAATATGGTACCAAACCCGATGGCAGCGTAAATTATGTCGACGGAGCGAATATCGCCGGTTTTGTAAAAGTTGCCGATGCCATGCTTGGACAGGGTGTGACTTGATTTTCTATGCCTGATTTCAGCGTATAAAATGCATCTGTGATAGCATTTCCGAACTGCCGCAGCATGATAATTTTGCTGCGGCAGTTGCATTTTGACACGATAGTGCCGATACAATCTATACAATTATGTCGCGCCTCGGTTACGCGCTTTTATGACGTTTTATGGATTAGTTTCTCAAAATTTATGCTTAGCTTGTATCGCCTTGCCGTATACAACATATTGATTAGTCTAATTTTTGTAACTTATGCTGGCGCCCTGGTTGCAAGCCAGTCACAACTCGATGACGATTTTCTGACCGCACGAAAAGCATTTCGAGAAGGAAAAGCGGCTCGCGTTGCCGACTATGCCCAGCATTTGCAGCATCATGTGTTGGCACCTTATGTAGAGTACTACTTACTACGTATGCACCTAAAATCCGCCGACATTGCGACGATTGAAGCCTTTTTAGCACGTCATAAAAACAGCCTGATTGCCGACAGGCTGCGCGCTGACTGGTTAAAATTGCTGGCTCAAAATCAGCAATGGCAGCTTTTTGAACACGAATTTGAAAAGCTGGTGAATAAAAATACCGAATTGCTCTGTTTCGCCTATCAACACCGAATTGAAAAACAAAATCAGGAAGCAATCAATAGCGCGCGTGCCCTGTGGTTTACAGCCAACAGCATGCCGGACAGCTGTACACCCGTCTTTAATGCACTGATTTCAAAAAACATCATCACTGTAAATGACAGGTGGGCGCGCATCCGGTTGGCGCTGGAAGCAGGACAAACCGGCATGGCGCGTTATATCAACCGCCGCATACCTGCAAGTGAAGCGCTCAATGTCGATGAACTAAACGCAGCCGCGCAAAACCCGCTGCGCTACCTCAAAACACGGCAAGACAAAATCAGAACGCGCGCAGACCGTGAAATTGTATTGTTCGCACTATTGCGCCTGTTAAGCAACGATACCAATCCCGCCTTGATAAAATGGTTGGAAATCAAGGAAAAGCTGACGGATTCCGATCAGTCCTATTTTCTTGGCAGACTGGGTTATCGGGCTGCAATGCGCCACGATACGCGCGCGCTGGATTGGTTTCGTGCCGCCCATCAATCGAAAGATTCCTATCCCATGACCGATACGTTACTGGCATGGCAGGTTCGAGCAGCTTTGCGCGCCGAAAACTGGAACAGTGCGCTGGACGGCATCAGCCGTATGTCTGATACTGAGCAATCAAACAGTACATGGCAATACTGGAAAGCAAGGGCGCTCAAGGCCAAAGGCAAACTGTCCGAAGCAAACGCCTTATTAATTCCGCTCAGCAATCAACATCATTATTACGGCCAACTCGCTAAAGAAGAGTTGGGTACTGTACTCAGCACACCGCAGGAATCAATTCCGGTCAGCGAAACAGAAGTGATAGCCATGGAAGAAGCACCTGGTATACAACGCACACTGGCATTTTACCGCATGAATCTACGCACGGAAGCATACTGGGAATGGGTGTGGACTATTCAAGATTTTAATGACCGGCAATTGCTTGCTGCCGCGGAAGTTGCCAGACGCCACGGTCATTATGACCGCGCGATCAACACCGCTAGTAAAACGGTCGATCAGCATGACTTCAGGCTACGCTTCCCAACGCCGCACCGCGAAGCGTTACGCCTTGTTGTAAAAGAACTGGAACTCGATGAGGCCTGGGTTTATGGCCTTATTCGACAGGAAAGCCGATTTCTAACAGAAGTCAGATCCAGTGCGGGAGCCATGGGACTGATGCAGTTAATGCCTGACACAGCAAAATGGGTTGCCAGGCAACTGGGTATAGCCAATTTTCAACAAAATCTGATCACGCATATCGATATTAACCTGCGACTCGGCACGTATTATTTAAAGCATGTTTTTACAACGCTGGACAATCAGTCTTTACTGGCTTCAGCAGCTTACAACGCCGGCCCGGGCCGTGCGAGACGCTGGCGCGATGCTGATAAAAGCCTTGAGGGCGCGGTCTATGCAGAAACCATTCCATTCAGCGAAACAAGAGATTATGTAAAAAAAGTGCTTAAAAATTCCGTTTATTATTCAAACGTACTTGAACATGATCAAACTGCGCCGACGTTAAAAGAACGTTTGGGCATTGTTGCCAAAAAATAAACTTCTGCGATAGGATATTTCTTTAAGGCACTGCCAGTGCTCTATCGATATGATATTAGCTACCATGTCCCTATCTATTTAATCACATTCAAACGCTTTACTTTGAAAACTTATTTGGTTGGCGGATCGGTACGCGACGAGTTACTGGGATTGCCCGTAAAAGATCATGATTATGTAGTGGTCGGCAGCACACCCGAGGAAATGGAAAAGCTCGGGTTTCGCCCCGTCGGCAAGGATTTTCCGGTTTTTTTGCATCCCGAAACCAAAGAGCAATATGCACTGGCACGCACTGAACGCAAAATATCGCGCGGCTACAAAGGCTTCGAGATTTTCACTACTCCAGAAGTCACATTGCAGCAAGACCTGGTTCGCCGCGACTTGACCATTAATGCGATTGCCAAAGACGAAGCTGGAAACATCATCGATCCGTTCAATGGTGTTGCCGATCTTGAAGCGGGTATTCTTCGTCATATCAGTCCTGCTTTTTCAGAAGACCCCGTACGCATACTTCGCACGGCACGTTTTGCCGCACGCTTCAGTTTCCGTATTGCACCCGAAACATTTAACCTGATGAATGAGATGGTACACAACGGTGAAGTGGAGGCGCTGGTACCGGAACGGGTTTGGCAGGAAATTTCCAGGGGGTTAATGGAAAAAAACCCGTCACGTATGTTTTATATACTGCGCGAATGCAGCGCTTTGTCTCGCATACTACCTGAAATAGACGTTTTGTTTGGTGTGCCGCAATCCCCTCAAGCACATCCGGAAATTGATACCGGATTGCATACCATGCTGGCAATCGACCACGCCGCCAAACAGAATTATTCCCTGCCGGTGCGCTTTGCCGTGTTACTCCACGATCTTGGCAAAGGTCTCACTCCACAGGAATTATGGCCGCGACACATTGGGCATGAACAACGAAGCATGCAACTGATTGTAGATTTATGCGAACGCATCCGTATACCCAAGGATTCACGCGATCTGGCCATTCTGGTGGCACAATTCCACGGAAAAGTGCACTGCGCCGAAACGCTCAAGCCATCGGCAGTTGCGGATTTATTTCAGGCTGCTGACGCCTACCGCAAACCGTACCGCTTCAAGGAATTCCTGCAGGCCTGTGCATGCGATTTTCATGGCCGCCCTGGTTTCACGCGCGAAGCTTATCCACCCGCTGACCGTTTAAACAGAGCTCTGTCGGCTGCCCGCAGTGTAAACGCGGGAGAAATCGCCGGCATACTCCAAAAAAAGATAACCGATTACGCTTTACTACCTGCTGCCATCAATACAAAAGTACGCGAAGCGCGCATTGCAAAAATAAAACAGGCTCAGAATCAATCAACCTGATTGTATCTCTGTGTTAATGGTTTAACCCAATACTGCATCGGCACGCTGAAGGAAACAAAAAACCTTCAACGGCAAGGCGGCTCCATGCAACACAAACGGGGTTTTCTGAAAAACAGAACGATTTTAAATTTCCGCCATGGCACATGCTACCGGTTCGGCACGTTTACGGATTCAATGTATGCGTCCATTACGACCATCTAGCCCAATTCCTCCCACTCAACGCCGTCATAATATGTCAATCTAAGATTTTAGCAATCAAGCAGCGGGAGGTGAACAGGGCAATCGGGCTCAAAAACACTTGAAAATAGAACTTGGTTGAGGTATTGGATCTATCATTTGAATTCAAATGATAGATAAACCAATATCATCAATCATTCACCATTTTTCAGGTATTGAAGATCCAAGAGTAGACAGACAAAACAACTCCAGGATATATTCTTTTATACAGTTTTCAAGATACAGTATCATTTTGTATTTGTGACAAAATATCAGTACAAGTTACTGAAAGGCTTTGTTAGGAGCCGCGAATAAATAAGTGTGACAATCGGGCGCGTCTGGCGGGATGCAATGCAAGGTGAGAGGATGAGTCATGGCACAAGCTATGGCGACGACGAACAACGCCGCAGTGTGCCCGCCAGATACAATCCAAGTGTTACAGTTATTTATGAACGACTCCCAAGACTTACCCGGGAGAAAACTTATGCGAAAGAATTCCAAGGCAAAACAACGTGGAAACAAGATTAATCCCAACAATCTTAGATTAGTGGGTATTGGTGCATCAGCCGGGGGCCTTGAAGCGCTGCGCGATCTAATGGAATCATTGCCGGAATCAGACTGCCTGTCTTATGTGATTGCCCAGCATGTCTCACCTACACACGTGAGTATGCTGATAAACCTGTTGTCACCTTTGACGCACCTAACCGTTCAGGATTTAAAAGATCAGCAACTGCCGGAACCCAAAAATGTTTATATTACACCGCCGAATAATGACGTTGTTTTGGACAAGGGGCTGTTTCGTCTGGTAAAGCCACAACATTCTATTGGCCCAAAGCCATCTGTCAACCGGTTCTTTTTCTCGCTTGCCGACGAACTGAAAGAGCATGCCATCGGCATTATCCTGTCGGGAACCGGTTCCGATGGCGCATCCGGAATAAAAGCGATCAAAGAAGCCGGCGGAATTACCATAGCCCAAAATCCCGAAACAGCCAAGTATGATGGAATGCCGAAAGCGGCACTTTATACCGGAAGCGTGGATTTGACATTAACTTCTTCGGACATCGGCAAGGTACTACCGCGCCTGCTGGATCACCCTACCGATTTCACAGAACTGCTGACGACTACGGAAGACAAAACCGATGAATACGGCCAGATCTACAATCTGGTACGAAACTACACGGCATTCAAATTGGACGCCTATAAGTCAGCCACAGTCCAGCGACGGATAGCAAGGCGTATGAGTATTTTGGGAATCCACTCGCTGAGCGACTATACCAAATACCTGAGAGCGAACAAGGAGGAAGCGCATCTGCTCATACGTGACACATTTATCAGTGTGACGTATTTTTTCCGGGACAAGGAAGCTTTTGCTGCACTGGAACTCATAATCGACAAAATTGTTAATTCCCAGGCCAATCACAACATCATTCGCTGCTGGATACCGGGATGCGCCTCGGGTGAAGAAGTCTACAGCATTGCAATGCTGTTTGAAGAATCGATTCTAAAACAACAGCGAACTGACCTGCAATACATGATCTTCGCTTCAGACCTGGATGATGCGGCCGTTGATCGCGCACGCGCAGCCCTTTATCCGGTCAGCGAACTGGAAACTGTGCCAAAATCACTGCTTGATGCGTACACCGAGAAAACAGGCGACCATCGACGCATTGTAAAAAGTATCCGAAACCGGATTGTCTTCACACGTCAGAATGTCATTGAAGATCCGCCATTTGGCCGATTAGACCTGATCAGTTGCCGGAATCTTTTGATTTATTTGACGCCTGATACCCAAAAGAAGGTGCTGCAGGTATTTCACTATGCATTAAATAAAGACGGCTACCTGTTTCTCGGCAAATCTGAAAACCTGGATTTACACAAAGATCTATTCGAAACGATAAACTATAAAGCGCACATATATATGCCCAGCGGTTCTGCCATGCATTACTCTCTGCCAATATCGCAGGAAGTGCCAACCATATCTTCGGAGAAAAGCGATTCGTTGGTCAACATTGCCACCAGCACCGACTACATCACCATGAGAACACTGGAAGAGCTGACGCAATGTTATGCCCCTCCTTCGCTGGTCATCGACGAAGGTAACAGCATCGTACATTTCGAAGGCAACCTGAAGTCATATCTTAATTTTCCCAAGGGCAAGGCCGAGATGTATTTATTCGACTTGATTCCGGCTTCCTTGCGCACTGAACTAAGAGCGCTGGTATATCGAAGCCGCCGCAAGTCTGAACCGGCCGAGGGCTCCATCAGGTCGGTTGAAATTAACGGCAAGCGTTGTCCTGTAAAAATTGCAGTACGTCCATTAGAACATGGTAAAGAGTCTTTACTTCTTGTGTCTTTCATTGCTATCAGCGAGCAACATGGTGATAAATCGAATTCAATTGTCAATATTTCAGCCGACGCAGAACGTGACAGCCTTATTATCAACGAGCTGGAAAAAGAGCTAACCAATACACGCACGCACCTGAACATAGTTGTTGAGGAACTGGAAACGTCCAATGAAGAACTTCAGTCGTTGAATGAAGAGATGCAGTCGGCAAACGAGAAGCTGCAATCAACCAATGAAGAGCTGCAAACCTCGAATGAAGAACTGCAATCAACCAATGAAGAACTGTTGACAGTCAACGAAGAGTTGCAGGTAAAAACAGCCGAACTCGAAAAAACCAGTTCGGACCTCGTTAACGTCAAACAAAGCCTGGATTTTCCATTAATAGTGGTCGACAGACAGTTACGGATTACCCAGACCAATAGCGCCTGCACCGAGGTGGCTACACTGGACAGCATTATGGAGAACAGTTTACTTAATAGTGTCCAGTGGCTAATTGAAATCCCCGGACTATATAATCAAGTACACAAGGTAATTCGGGAAAATGCCCGGTTTGAGAACAGAATCACACACCCTGAAACAGACAGAGTTTTTCAGTTATACGTCATGCCGTATTGTGACAGTCAGAATGAAATAGCGGGCGCCATTCTTCTGTTCAACAATATCAGCGCGCAGCATACCGCCGAGGCGGCGTTTCATGAAAGTGAAGTCAAGTTCAGCCAGGCAATGCAGCATGCGCCCATTGGCATTTGCTTGCAGTCAACCGAGGGGCACTTTGTGGATGTTAATCCGGCATTATGCGAGATTCTTGGCTATTCCCAGGAAGAGTTGCTCCGGCGGGATGTGTATTCAGTCACCCATTCAGACGATTTACAGACCACATTAAGCTACGCTGATGAAATGCTTTCCGGAAAGATAGATAATCACTATCTGGAAAAACGTTTTATTCACAAAAGGGGAAGCGTCATTTGGGCAAACTTGCATAAGGCAACAATTAAAGATTACTCCGGAACGCCAAAATACTTTATTGCGCTGATCCAGAATATTTCCGAACGAAAAAAATCAGAAGAAGAATTACGGCTTGCCGCGAATGTGTTTTCTAACGCCCTCGACGGTATCATCATTACTGATGATAAGGCTATCATTATAAAAGTCAATAAAGCATTCGAAAACATCCTGGGCTACAAATCCGAAGATGTTGTTGGCAAGCATACCCGAATTTTAAGATCACACCGGCACGACGATGATTTTTACCGTGCAATGTGGAAGAAAATTCATAAAGAAGGATTCTGGCACGGTGAAATCTGGGATCGGCATAAAGACGGCCATATTGTTCCGGTATGGTTAAGCATTTCAACACTAAAGGACCCGACTGGCAATACAGACCATTATATTGCTGTTATGTATGATATCAGCGAGCAAAAGCATTATCATGAACGCATTAATCATCTTGCACATTACGATGCATTGACGCAACTGCCGAACCGTGCCCTCTTTACCGAACGGCTGAAACATGCGCTGGCACAAGCCAAGCGTAACCAAACCAAACTTGCTCTGTTATTCATTGACCTCGACCACTTTAAGCAAATTAACGATACGCATGGTCACCACATTGGCGATGAATTGCTTTGCAAGGTAGCACAGAAACTCACCTCAATCATGCGGGCGACTGATACCGTATCCCGACTTAGCGGGGATGAATTTACGGTGCTGATTGAAGACGATGTTAACGAAGATAATGCTCGGTTGGTGGCAGAAAAGATTTTAAAAATCCTGGAAAACCCATTCGAATTACCAAGCGGACCAGTCTATATTTCAGCAAGTATCGGAATAACTCTGTTTCCGGATGATGGAACAGATATCGAAAGCTTGCTCAAGCATGCTGACCTTGCTATGTATCGCTCAAAAGAAGCCGGGCGTAACCATTTTCACTTTTATACGCACGAAATGTCCAAACGGGTCCATGAGCGCATGCGATTGTCGACCGATTTGCGGGACGCTCTGCAGAAAAACAACTTGCAGCTTTATTATCAGCCCATCATAGATTTCGACTCTGGTGACTATGTTGGTGCAGAAGCTTTACTAAGATGGAAACATAGCGAACTTGGCTGGATTCCACCGGACAAATTCGTGTCCGTGGCTGAAGACAACGATCTGATTTTTACATTAGGTGGATGGGTCTTACAGCAGGCATTTCAACAGATGAAGTCTTGGTTTGAAGCGAATCTCAACCCAGGCATATTATCTGTTAATGTATCTGGAAAACAACTGGCCTCTTGCAATTTTAAGAAAAGTATCGATAATACCCTGAGTGCTACCGAATGCCCGCCAGAAATCATTACGCTTGAAATTACAGAGAGCGTCATTATGAAAGCAAGTGATGACGCAGACTCCACATTGAATCGATTACGCGATTTGGGATTCGGGATCGCAATTGATGATTTTGGTACTGGATATTCATCGCTCAGTTATTTAAAACGTCTGCCTGTCACTAAATTAAAATTAGATAAATCTTTTGTTCAGGACCTGCCCGACGATACTAATGATGTAGCAATTGCGCGAGCTATCCTGAGCATGGGGAAATCGCTTGGACTTGAAGTCATTGCAGAAGGCGTTGAATCCGGTGAGCAGCATGATTTTTTACAAATGGAAAAATGCAAATTCGGTCAGGGATATTATTATGCCAAGCCAATGCCAGCTGAAAAATTCAAAAAGCACTTGATGAAACTCTCCAATTGATTCAAGGTTACCCAGTCTTGAGATGCCTGACAGTTATCCTTTATCAGCCCAGACATTTCAACAATTCGCCCAGCCAATGCGGTGATACATTCGCCGGCACTTCGCGTGTATAACCGCCTGAACAATGCAGCTTCAGGTAATCCGTAACCGGCACAGCCGGTGTAACCGTCACCGGTATCATTGATCCCGGCTGATTACGCAATTGCGTTCCCCGGTAAGCCCGCAGCCAATTTCCAAAGGTCTTGCTGTTCAAATCATGCTCACGACAATAAGCCGTCTGCGACAATCCGCCAAACTGCCACGCCCTGATATGACGCAACTGTTGTTTCTGTGTAATCATCGTTCATCCTCCTTTGAAAATACCCGAGGATAAACAGATCAGATTCTGATTTATAGATGGTGGGGTTGGACGCTTACGATTCAGTATACTGAACGATCAATGTATTAGCTAAGGAGTCGTTCATAAATAACTGTAACACCTGGATTCGCACCTGGCGGGCACGCTGCGGCGTTGTTCGTCGTCGCCATAGCTTGTGCCATGACTCATCCTCCCGCCTTGCATTGCATCCCGCCAGACGCGCCCGATTGTCACACTTATTTATTCGTGGCTCCTGAGGATTACATGCTAATATTGAATCATGTTAGGATTCGTCAAGAATTTGACAAATGATTGTTTTCGAATAATTCGTACGTCACTTTTGTTTCAATCTGGCAATCAAAAGGAGAAAAAATGACGAGCATCGCCACCATCCTGAAAGATGAAACCGACAAGCTGCTCAATCATGTCTGTCAAAGCATCCCTAAAGAAACGCTTCATCTGCCGGGTCCGGACTTTATTGACCGCGTATTGATTGACAACAACCGCAAAGCAAGCGTATTGCGCAATCTTCAAGCACTCTACAATCACGGACGGCTAGCAGGAACCGGCTACGTATCCCTGCTGCCGGTTGATCAAGGCGTAGAACATTCTGCCGGCGCTTCATTTGCACCCAACCCCATGTTCTTTGATCCGGAAAAAATCGCTGAATTAGCCATCGAAGGCGGTTGTAACGGTGTCGCCTCCACGTTGGGCGTTCTAGGCAGTATTGCGCGCAAATACGCGCACAAAATACCGATGATTCTGAAGATTAACCATAATGAACTGCTGACCTACCCCAACCATTACGATCAGACACTTTTTGCCAGTGTCGATCAGGCTTTCGACATGGGCGCTTGTGCAGTCGGCGCTACTGTGTTCTTCGGATCTGCGGAATCGCGCCGCCAGATTCAGGAAATCACCGAGGCTTTCGAACACGCACATGATTTGGGTATGGCGGCCATATTATGGGCATATACACGTAACGCGGCGTTCAAAACTGCGGAAAAAGATTATCATGTCAGCGCCGACCTGACGGGACAGGCCAACCATCTGGCAGCAACCATCGGCGCAGACATTATCAAACAAAAAATGGCTGTCAACAATGGCGGCTACATGGCATTGAAATTCGGCAAAACCAGTCCCAGAGTGTATGACGAACTGACTACAGATCATCCAGTAGATCTGGTGCGGTATCAAATCGCCAACTGCTACATGGGCCGCATTGGCATGATTAATTCTGGGGGCGAATCCGGTAGCGACGATCTGCATCAGGCCGTACGAACAGCTGTTATTAACAAGCGTGCCGGCGGCATGGGCTTGATTTCAGGCCGCAAGGCATTCCAAAAACCGTTTGCTGAAGGCATTAAATTACTTAACGCGATTCAGGACGTGTATCTGTCCAAAGAAGTCACCGTTGCTTGACAGATCGCTGTGACGAGACCGGCGTATAAGCCGATACACATTCCGAGTTTTCATTTATTTCTGCTTGCATGTTAATCAAACCGGAGATCCTTACGCAGCCGCCTTTAGCCGTGCGGCGGACTGCATTAATATTTCCTGTGATTAATTCCAATATGCTATTGTGTAAATCTATAATAACGCTTTAAATCAGGAGGGCGAAAAATGAAAGCAATTTTTGGCCTGCTACTTGCGGCACTCATAGCAGCGGCATACATCATGGGCACAGGCGTATATAACATGGCTGCCACGGACAAACACTGGCCGGTTACAGAAAAACTTATTGAATGGATGCGTATCAATTCTATTGCAGCACGCGCAAATCAGCTTACGGTTCCAGCAATGGACGAAGCTGAATTCATGGTGACAGGTGCACTGCATTACGATGCGATGTGTGCCGACTGTCATCTCGCACCAGGCCAGGAACCCACCGAACTTTCACAGGGCTTGTACCCGCAAGCACCCGCTTTTCATGTTCGTCCCGCTTTAACCAGCCCTGAAGACTTGCAAAAACAAAGTAAAGCCTATTTCTGGGTCATCAAAAACGGTATTAAAATGACGGCCATGCCTGCCTGGGGTTTAACACACGACGATGATATTATCTGGGCCATGGCTTTTTTTGTTCAGCGACTGAGTGATATGCCTGTCAGTCAATATATAGAACTTACGCATGTCGAAGATGACCACCCACATACACATGAACACGAACACGAACACGAGCACGAGCATAATCACATCCGGCATGAAACGCATGACATAAAAGACAGCGTTCATGACGGCATGCACTAACTGAACACGATCAAAACGTTGCTTCTCTGTTTCGCTGTCATACTCACCAAAATGTTTTATCTTTTGCAGCGCGTTGAATATTCTTGTTAAAAAACAGGCGTATCATGGTGTCCCGCGTTTGAATGCACTTATCTTTACACGCGTTTTTTACGTAGCTTTTCTGCCTGACTGAATATATGAAACCGCAACAAGATGAATCCTATGCAGCTATCGATTTAGGCTCCAACAGTTTTCATATGATTGTCGCCAATTACTCGGACGGCCGTTTGCAAATCATAGACCGGATTAAAGAAATGGTCAGATTGGCTTCCGGACTTGATGAAAATAACGAACTGTCGGAGGATTCAATACAACGGGCACTGGCATGCCTGCAACGCCTTGGCGAACGCATCAAGGAAATCCCACAGGCCAACATACGTGCAGTGGGTACAAATACAGTACGGCAAGCCTGTAATGGCGGATACTTCTTGTCACTTGCAGATTCGGCTTTGGGACACCCGATAGAAATCATAGCCGGTCAGGAAGAAGCTCGGCTAATCTATCAGGGGGTAGCACATACCACCTACGATGAAGTCAACAAGAGACTGGTGATTGATATCGGCGGCGGCAGCACAGAGCTGATTATCGGACGCGGATTTGAGGTTTTCAGCTTGGGCAGCCTCTACATGGGCTGCGTCAATATGAGCAAACGCTTTTTTGACGACGGCAAAATCAAAACCAAAAAAATCAATAAAACTACTTTATACGTCCGCCAGGAACTGGAATCAATTGAGGCCGCGTATAAAAAAACCGGTTGGGATCTCGTACTGGGTTCTTCCGGTACCATTACTACGATACGGGATGTTGTACAGGCGCAAAAATGGTGTGAAACCGGTATTACAGCAGACGCACTGTCTAAATTAATTGATGCACTGGTAGATTTTGGCAATAGCAATGCCATAGAGCTGGAAGGTTTATCGGAACACAGAAAACCGGTTTTTGCCAGTGGCGTCGCAGTGCTGGCTGGCATTTTTGAAGGATTGGGGCTGGATCAAATTGGCGTTTCCGACGGCGCATTACGCGAAGGTCTGCTATATGATCTGATCGGGCGTATGCACAATGAAGATATACGCGACAAAACCATTATGGATGTCTCCCAGCGCTATGGCGTAGACAAAGATCAGGCAAACCGCGTCAAAGAGACGGCAGAGAAACTTTTCCATCAGGTTAGCGTTGACTGGGCATTACATAAGAAAGAAGCGCTGAAGCTGCTGCAGTGGGGTGCGCTGATTCACGAAATAGGCTTGTCTATCGCACATGCCCAGTATCAACAACATGGCAGCTATCTAATTACATATTCCGATCTGGCCGGTTTTTCACGCCAGGAGCAAATCAAGCTGGCAAAACTGGTGCGCAGTCATCGCAGAAAATTTCCCCGCGATGAATTTGAAGCCATTTCCAGTCAAGCCCAACAATCCGTAATCAGGCTCAGTATTCTATTGAGGCTGGCCGCGGTTTTGCATAGAAGCCGTTCTAATAATCCGCTGCCTGATATTCGCATCGATGTAAATGAAGACACGATCAACCTGTATTTTCCACCGCAGTGGCTATTTGGTCATCCACTAACCCTGGCCGATCTGAAAACCGAGCAGAATTATCTTCAGGCAGCCGGCTTTACGCTCACTTTCCAATAAGCCTTAATTACAATAATGCTCCAGTAAATGCTGCTGAGCGGAACGCGGTTTTTGTGAACCTGTTTTGCCGCGTTTATACGAGCCATCGCTTTGCAGTACCCACGCCTGTGTATTGTCTGAAAGATAACTCAGCAGACCGTACGCGACAACACAATCTTTCGGGCGTTTTTCCTCAATCGGAAAACTGACTTCCACACGATAATGGAGATTACGCGCCATCCAGTCAGCACTGGAGCAAAACACGCGCTCCTTTCCACCATTATAAAAATAGTAAACGCGCGTATGTTCAAGAAAGCGGCCGACAATAGAGCGCACATGAATGTTTTCAGACACACCTTGAATACCCGGTCGCAGACAACAAATACCGCGGATAATCAGGTCGACTTTAACGCCTGCCCGGGAAGCCTTGTATAATGCCATAATGATTTCAGGGTCCGTAAGCGCATTCATTTTAGCGATAATCCAGGCTTTTTTTCCTTCTGCCGCCGCTTTGATTTCGCCTTCAATAAAACCCAGCATACTTTTGTATAGCGTAAAAGGTGATTGCAGCAGTTTCTTTAATTTGCCCGCGCGCCCTAGCCCGGTTAATTGATGAAAAAGCTTATTGACATCTTCACCAATCGACTTGTCACAGGTCAATAACCCGTAGTCGGTGTACAGCCGCGCGGTCCTGGCATGATAATTACCGGTACCCAGATGTACATAACGCCGCAAACTGCGTCCCTCGCGCCGAACAACCAGAATCATTTTTGCATGGGTTTTAAAACCGACAACGCCATAAACCACATGCGCGCCGGCTTTTTGCAGTTCACTGGCCAGTTCGATATTCGCTTCCTCATCGAACCTGGCCCGCAATTCTATCACTACCGTGACTTCCTTGCCGGCGCGGGCCGCAACTTTCAACGCTTCAACCAGCGCCGACTCTGGACCGGTACGATAAAGTGTCTGCTTAATTGACAGCACATCCGGATCGGCGGACGCCTGCCGGACAAAATCTATGACTGGTGCAAAAGACTGGAACGGATGATGAAGCAGAATATCGCCATGATGCAGTACCTCGAATATATTGATATTTTTAAGCAACCGGTTGGGAATATCCGGCTTAAATCCGGCAAACTTGAACTCAGGACGGTCAACCAAATCACAGATGGCAAGCAATCTGCTCAGATTGACAGGACCAGACACCCTGTACAAATCATCGTGCTGCAGTTCAAATTTTTGCAGCAAAAAATCACTTAAACGGTCCGGACAGTTATCTGCGACTTCCAGACGCACCGCGTTACTGAATCTGCGTGAAGGCAACTCTCCTTCCAGCGCGCGCAGCAAATCATCCACTTCTTCATCATCAATCAGCAAGTCACTGTCACGCGTGACCTTGAATTGATAACAGCCCAGCACGCTCATACCCGGAAATAAATCCTTGACATGCGCGTGAATAATGGAAGAAAGCATGACAAAATCATGATTTCCGTTACTATGTGCAGCTGGTATCTGAACAATTCTCGGTAAGGAACGCGGCGCCTGCACGATTGCAAGACCTGAATCACGACCGAAAGCATCTTTACCTTCCAGCGATATAATAAAGTAAAGATTTTTGTTCAAGACCCGTGGAAACGGATGTGCGGGATCCAGTCCGATCGGACTTAAAATTGGCAACACCTCGGCATTGAAATAGCGTTGCACCCAACGGCTCACCACAGGCTTCCATTGTGAACGGCGCAACAATCTGATTTTATCTTTCGCCATGGCCGGAATCATCAGGTTATTCCATACTTCATACTGCTCGTCGACGATTTGATGCGTCGTTTCACTGACCCGCGTCATCACCTCTGCGGGCAGCAAATTGTCCGCGCCCGTCTGAACTGAGCCGTACTTGATCTGCTGTTTGAGTCCCGCTACACGAATTTCAAAAAACTCGTCCAGATTAGTGCTGGCTATGCAGAGAAATTTCAGGCGTTCCAGTAATGGCAGATTTTCATCTTTCGCCTGCTCGATAACACGCCGGTTAAATTCAAGTAAACTCAGTTCGCGGTTGATATACAAGGTCGGATTTTTAAGATCTGTTGTATCCATGTGTTCGGTTACGCCGCAGGCATACACAGCGAAATAATTGTTCTGTTCTTATCTTATTCCAGTGTAACTGATGCGCATGACAGAATTAATAAATAGCATCGCAATACACGCTACCGGCATTGCGATAAAAGAAAGAAAACCACGATCCGCAAAACATAAAAACAGTGCAGTTGACTAAAATCCGATACATCCGGTCCAGCTAGGCCGCTTCCAGAATCAAATTTTTGCCATTCTTTTTCGCAAGGTACAAAGCTTCATCCGCCCGTTTGAAAATTTGATCCTGCCGCTCACCCTGCCTGTACTCCGCGACGCCCGCACTAAAAGTAATCAGAATTCTTTTGTTTTCATGGAGAAAAAACTTTTTGGTCAGATCGCGCCTGATTCTGGACAAGACGTCAACCGCTTCCGCCAATTCGGTGTCAGGTAACAGAATGACGAATTCTTCCCCACCATACCGCGCTACAATATCTTCATTGCGTGTAACATTTTTAACAGCATTCACCAGATACACAATTGCTTCGTCGCCAACCTTATGACCGTGCGTATCGTTGAGCATTTTAAAATTGTCAATGTCCAGCAATGCATAACAGATCGGCCGCTGCTGTCGCTGTGCAAGCTGCACTTCACGTTCAAACGCCAAATCCAGACCGCGGCGATTTAACAGCTTGGTCAGGTGATCTTCGTGTATCTTTTCGCTCATTTGCTGCAGTTCAGTTTCCAATTGAACAATTTTTTCCTGAGCCACTTCGACTTCCTCGCGCGCAGACAAAAATCCGTCCCGGTAGACCTGTGTACTTTCCTGCATTTTCCGGGTGTCCTGCATAATTTCAACCAGCAGATGGTTGAGCGACTGCAAATCATCTGTCTCGCTGATCTGTTTAGAATAAACTTCTATTTTCGCATGATATTCACCCGTTTCATCGGACAATTCTTCAATATTGCTGATCAGGCTGGTTACCATTTGCTTTAACGTAGATTTGGCATCACCCAGACTGCGTTTGATGATACTTTGCCTCTGGATGATTTCATCCAGATAATTTTCTGCTTCAATCATCAGGCGCTTATCCAGGGGGCGATGAATTGTTGCCCGTAATTTGGATATCTGGCTATTTATCCATTCATCCTCCGAGAAAAGTTTACCGGTACTGTCCAGAAGTTTATCCAGCAAACGCAACAAACATTGCCGCAACTTTGCATTGCCTTCAACGAAATAATCAAACTTGTCCAGAAATTGTTTAAAGGATAAGACAAATTGCTCCAACTCCTGTTTACTCTCAACCCCCCGTATTTTTTGTGATAAAGCCTCAGCTTCACTACCCAGTGATTTATCGGTATCTTTTATAGAGGCCACATGCGCTAAAATCTGCATCAATAATTCCAGCAGCTGGCCATTAGTATTACCATCGACATCCTGGTTCAGCTGTCGATGGTTGTCTGTGGCATCTACAACATCATTTTTGGCACTCACAACCGTTGCCGGCGTTAAAAAATTGTCTGGATCGGTACCCCCGGTTTCATTTACCTGGTCTTCATTACGCGCCAGATAATCCCATGATTCCATCAAGGCGGTAATTTTTTTTTGCAGCCCGGCGGAATCTGTTGATGATCCGGTTAATACCTGATTTAAACCCTCGCGTTTTCTGGCTAACGTGACTTTTGCATGATTGGCGTTCAGTTGACTCAAAAGTTCGGCAATCGTATCCGCCCAGGAAACTTTGTTCGATAGATCCTGATTCTCCGCGGAATCCGGCTGCCGACCGGAATCTCCAACCATTTTGGCCAGCTTCATTAACACGCTTTTGTATTCATTCCAGTTTTTATTTTGAATAGCGCGGTCCAATTTGTTGGCGAAATGATTTAATTCCTGTGTATGACGCGGAAATTCCTTCACAAATGAAGACAACAACTTGAATGTAGTTGCACTCATTCGATGGTTCGGGTTTCCAGCAATTTCATCGTAGATTTTGTTATAGTTATCCGGCGTTGGCTGAATTTTTAATTCAGCAAGCCTGAGTAATGTTTTACGCGCTATAATTGACGGGTTGGCATCCATAAGCTACTAACTGGTTATTCGACTATTATTCTATAAATGAGCAGAGACATAGTTGATTTATAATGAATTCTGTACGTATTCTGATTGATATGCTAGGTGCATAAAAAAGCAGCGAGCAATTTAACCACAATGTCAGCGAATATATCATACTGCCGCCTTCCCGCCATTGACGAAATGCAGGTTTTTAACCCCTTAAACCCGCTTTTTAAAATCATTGACTGTTACACGCAACGGACAAAACGAATGCAGCATTTGCACCATTTAATTGAATTGCCGATAATGAAGCTGTTATCAGCTTGTTATCATCTGAGGTGAGCTTATGATTACCATACAAAAACGAAATAGCCTGATTATCGCAGCCGTCATTGGTGAATTTACCTTATCCGATTACAAATCATTTGAAGACCAGGTTCTCTATCAATCCACCTTCGAAGGAAAAGTGAATGTCGTTGTCGACTTACGCGACATGATTGATTACACAGTTGACGTTGCCTGGGAAGATATCAAATTCATGCACGAACATGGCAATGATTTCAGTCATATCGCCATTGTAACCGATAATCAATGGCAGGCATGGAGCGCCTGGATATCTAATTTGTTTATCGATGCCGAAGTGGTTGTGTTCGATGACTATGACAAGGCCATTAACTGGGTTACCCGTGAAGGTTCCTCATCGGCCGCCAGTTAACCTGGCTGTCATCGATTAATCCGCATCCTGCAATCACACTATGGATGATCTCATTTTAGCCAGAGTACTGCACGTCATTGGCGTCGTACTCTGGATCGGTGGCGTGGCGATGGTCACTTTGGTATTGCTTCCCGGATTGAAGCGCATGGCGTCACCCGCTGAAGCCATGAACTTTTTTATAGACTTCAGACGCCGTTTTGCCGCCCAGGCGCGCTATACGACGTTACTGGTTGGCCTGAGTGGTTTGTATATGACCTATGTTCTCGATGCCTGGCATCGTTTCATGCAATGGCAATACTGGTGGATGCATACCATGGTATTGATCTGGCTGTTGTTTACCGTCATGCTCTTCGTCTTTGAACCGCGATCAAGACGGCGAAAGCAGCCGTCACAAACCAATATCACTGCACAAACGTTCACCAGAATCCAGCGCAAGCATATGATTCTGCTCATTCTGAGCCTGATCACCATCGCCGGCGCGGTTGCAGGCAGCCACGGCTGGCTGATACCGGGAGGCCGCATATGAGTTATGCGTTAATCAAAATGATCCATGTCGGCAGTGTAATCACCAGTTTTTTGCTTTTCTTCGTACGCGGTATCTGGCTGATCAAGGATTCACCCATGCTGCGCCAGCGCTGGGTCAGGATTCTGCCGCATGCCGTCGATACCATTCTGCTGACCAGCGCGATTACTCTGGCCTTTAAAATCCAGCAAAGCCCGTTTATAGATGCCTGGCTAACAGCCAAAGTCATCGGTATTCTGATCTACATTGGTCTGGGCATGGTCGCGATGCGCTTTGGCAAAACGCGTCGGGCACGAATTAGAGCCTGGGTTGCTGCCGAATGCGTCTTTATTTATATTGTAATGGTCGCACTAACCAAAAGCCCCGTTCTGGGCTTGTTTTAAAAAACACCTAGCACCTACTGACATTGAAACCGGAAGCCATCGATTTTTCCCGGTTCACCCTTCAACAGGCTATCCCCGGCCACTGCAGCGACATCTGCGATCTGGTCAATTTGACGTATCGCGGAGAAACCGGCTGGACCCGTGAAACCCATATCATTGGTGGCAACCGCACTACGCTTGACGAAATTGCCGCAGCAATGGCAAAGCCTGATGCACAATTTTATGTCGTTTATCAGCGGCAATTGCTGGCCGCATGTATTTATCTGGCAAAAGAACGGTACTTTGCATATGTCGGTTTTTTCTCGGTGCATCCGGATTACCAGGGCCGCGGCGTAGGCAAGCATATCCTGCGTCAGGCTGAAGCCATCGCCAGGCAACAGCTTACCGCCGCAAAAATCCGCATTTTTGTTGTTTCGCAGCGCCCTGAACTAATCGCATTTTATGAACGCCGGGGCTATCAGCGCATCGGCAACGCACAAGCCTATCCGTTACAGTTGAAAACCGGCGCCCCTAAAGTGCCAGGATTGACAATTGAATATATGGAAAAGCACATTTGAGAGGTGTTAACAATCGGTGAATTATTTCCGTTGCTCCTGTAACAGCGGCGAATCAGCGACAATTCACAGGGATAACAGGGCTGGACACGCTGAACAATTAATTGTTAACACGCATGTGTATTATATGCAACAATACATACATTAAAACTAGCTTGCCCAACCCTAACCTTTTACATACTATGTTTCATTTCATCATCACAGTCTATCTGCTCTTACTCTCCTTTAATACACTCGGAAATGTATACTGGTCACAGGGCAGCGAAGCAATCAGGGACGGTGCAACGTTTATCTATGCGGACGGTTCTGCAAAACTGTTATGGCGGCGCGAACTTGGTGACTGGATCGACCGCCATGGTGAACCGTACGGTAAAGCGGCATTTTCAACTACGCTTATCGAAGATATTGATGCAGCCAGACTGGTCTCGCTGGATGCTACCCTGCTGGTCAAATACTGGCTCGACAAGCCAGACAGTTATCATGGCGCCTATCTGAAAGAGGAATCCGGCCGTGGCACAGTTGTTTTTAATGCGTCTGAAACCGGCCATACGGCAGCACCCTTTTTGGCCATTTATACAAGCGATAATGAAGTTAAAACATTTGAAGTCGTCAGCGATGCGACATTATCGACTACAACGCATCAATCGCTGGGGCATCAAACTCAATTTCAGGTCACTTCAAATGCCGCCGCCCTGCTTGCGTTTAATGAACAGTTTCTGGAACTGGACAGTACCAGAATCACCAAAGCAAGCTTATACTTAACAACCACCGATAAACAATTTGGCGACGTACGGATCGGTGTCTACGCAGTTGCTCCAATGGTTGCGGCCGGCGAAATCGAACGCGGCATCGCCTGGCATTATCCGGGCGACCGCAATCTGGCAGACCATCCCGACGTCATTCTCGCCGAGACTTTTGATAAGTCACGAAGTTTTTTAGCACTGAATACCGGCTGGCAAGAATCCCTTAGCGATTTAGGTCATCACGACACATTTCAACTGGTCAATGGTGATTACAGCGCCAATCGCTACGAACCACTGGATGGCAGCGCTTTGCAAATCGCCTTTAATCCCAAAACAAATTTTGGTTTTACCGGCCATTACCGTTTTCAACAGCTTATTGGCCGCGAACCGGAACAAATGTTTTTCCGCTATTATCTGCGCTTTGGTAATAACTGGCGACCGAACGAGACCGGTAAAATGCCTGGCTTTTCCGGTACTTACAACAAGGCTGGGTGGGGTGGCCGGGCTATTGACGGTTATAACGGCTGGTCAGCGCGTGGCGCCTACTTTCTGCAAGCGTCGCCCAACTCAAAGTACAGTGGTGCAATTCCGCTTGGCAATTATGTCTATCACCTAGACAGTCAATCAAATTACGGTGACATGATTTCCTGGAACAATACGCTGAGTCTGTTGCAGAAAAACCGCTGGTACGCAGTTGAACAATTTTTGAAACTGAACGACCCTGACATGGCCAATGGCGAGTTAACGGTATGGATCGATGGCCGCAAGGTCTTTCATAAATCTGATTTCCGCTTTCGTGAAACGACTGAACTGAAAATAGAAAGCTTGTGGCTCAATTTTTTCCATGGCGGCACCGCCAAACCGGCATCCACGTATTTTGTATACATCGATAATCTGGTAATCGCATCGCAATATATCGGTCCGATGCGCATGCGAGGTCAGGAATAGGCGACTATACCATTTAGAATGATTTGAACTATCACACTTAATCGGTCTTCTCGGATTTATGTATCAACGCGGCGGCCTCCTGTAGTAAAAAATCTCTGAATGTCTGCGCCAATGCAGGCAAGCGCTTGTTTTTCCGGTTGACCACATGCCAGAAACGATGTATTGGAAATCCTTGAATATCGAGAATTTTTAATCGTTTTGTTTCCAATTCCAGCTCTACAGTATGCAGCGACACGATGCCTAACCCCATGCCCGCCTGCACCGCCTGTTTAATAGCCTCGGTTGTGTCGGTTTCCATGCCTTTGTTGATACGAACGTCATGTTGTTGAAAAAACCGCTCCATAGCGCTGCGTGTACCTGATCCGGGCTCACGAACCAGAAAAGTTTCCTGAGCCAGACGTTTAAGTGTAATATTTTGTCTTTGACAAAGCGGATGATTTGGTGGCGCGATCACAACCAGCGGATTTTCCATAAATGACTGACTGGTAATATCCAGATTTTCCGGAGGCTGCCCCATAATCGCCAGATCAATCGTATTTTCGTCGAGCTGTTTCAGTATTGACTCACGGTTGGAAACATTCAGGCTTATCGTAACGCCGCTATAGCGCTGGCAGAACTTGGCCAACAGATGCGGAGCAAAATAATTAGCGGTAGTGACGACTGCAATATTGAGTTTGCCGCGCTCCATGCCTTTCAGTTCGTCCAACGCCACTTCCAGATCAGACAAACGCTGCAAAATATCCCGGCTATACTGATAGAGTTCGTTTCCTGCCTCAGTTAAATGAATTTGCTTGCCTATTTGTTCGAACAAGTGCAAGCCTACATTTTCCTCCAGCTGTTTTATCTGCATTGAAACAGCAGGTTGGGATAGGTACAACTCCTCCGCAGCCCGTGAAAAACTTAAGTGGCGGGCGACAGTCTCAAATACCGTCAGTTGTCGTAGCGTCAGATGTAACATCAAAAAGTTTTCAATAATGATCAGGCAATCACTATAAGCGGAATATTATCATACTCATCAGAATAATTGATTTACTCTTATGATCAATATTTTCTAATAACACATACTTAACTTGAAATAACGTTCGCCTCGCTTCTTTACTGCCTCTCTCCCGATAACAAACCATTTTCCATTCTTTGAATTTGTTCCGGATTTTATGAACAAATCAGCGTGATCACTATCACCGATCTCGCATTTGCAGAATGGCATAGCGTTCCTATCGGCGCCAAAATGACCACCGTGACCTCGGATAATTGATGCGCCATTACAACTTATCGAAACCGGCAACCAGTATTACGCTATAAACAAAGCGTTGTCAGGACAAAGATTAGAATACAGCAATACAAAAAAGGTGAATTTTCGCCAGAATCACCAGAAGAAAATCTGGTTAATTTATAGTAAATTACAACCAAACTGAACAATTCCCGTCAAAAGGCGGGGGTTGTTCAGTTGACACAGCGCGATACAACATCGGCACAGGGACTGTAAATTAAACTGTGTAACTGTCTGGGTTAAACATACTCAATCAGTCGATCTTCGAATTCGATCATAAACCGGTTCAAAGCCGCTTTCCAGTTTTTAATCGGCATCGCCCAGTTTTTGGAAGCTTCCTGAATTGCCAAAAAGATGACTTTTTTGGCGGAACCATCGGTTGGAAATAATTTACGTTTTTTGACCGCTTTCCGAATAACGCTGTTGAGTGATTCGATGGCATTGGTTGTATAGATAGCTTTTCTGATATCCTCGGGGTATTTGAAGAGCGTGCAAATATTGTCCCAATGTGTGCGCCATGATCGGCTGATCTGCGGATATTTCTCGTCCCAGCGTGCGGCAAATTGATCCAATGCCAGCAAGGCTTCTTCTTCGGTTACAGACTGATAAATGCACTTCAGGTCCGAGACTTTTTGTTTAACCTTTGACATTCTCAAGTCCCGTTCAGCTCTGTTATTGGTGAACGACACATGCGGATCTTTAGCAAACAGCAGTACCGCGGCTTCATGAACTTTCAGTCTTTCCAGAAGGTTGTGTGCGTCGGATTTGGCAAGCTTGCCACGTTTACCATTCAATGAAGGTCAGTTCACGCAACAAATGTGAACCACACAACCCGTGATTACAGTCATGGTACGATAAATAGGATGACCAGCAGTCATGTATGATGGCGCCCCCATAGCGTGGAATGATGTTGATTTCGTCAATGGCGGCTTTGCCCCGATTTCGGTGCAAGAACTTGAGCGTAATGTCACCTGAAGAATACACGTGGATCCAGTGGTTCTTCGTATCAACCCGGAAGGATGTTTCGTCTACGTTGATTGCTGGTGCGTCGAGCATCCATGCTGTAGCCTGATGCTCCCAGGTTGCCAGCGCCTGGTGAAGACGAAGGGCAAACTTGAGCAAGCTGGCCTCGGCAATCACGATACCTATCATCGATTTCACCAGCTTCTGCACCCGGTTCAATGCAACCACCTGGCCGACCAGC
>NZ_FOGH01000054.1 GCF_900111165.1 Nitrosomonas sp. Nm51 | reverse complement strand
TCTCCTATCCAATAGGTAAGAACTTATTCTGGCGCCCACGCTCAACCGGTCAAGATAATTGTCGCCTGACCGGACAGATTAATTGTCGTCTAATAGCCTTTGGCATTCTGGGCTAACGAACCAATGTTTAACCTTTTGTACAAAGTATCTTTATCCCAAGGCATTACATTCACAGTTTTTGTAGATGATATTGTTTTTTCTGGTTCTTCTTTAGACGCGAGATTTGTTTATAACATAAAGAGAATAATTTATAATCAAGGCCATACTGCTCACCCTCGAAAAACCAAGTTGTATAAAGCTGGAAGAACAAAGCTTGTTACTGGCGTTGCTGTCGATACAAATGGCTTGCTTGTGGCAAATCGTCATAGAAAGAATATCTATCAAGATATGTCTCAGTGGAAAGTCTCTGAACAAGCAGATTTACAGTTTGACGATTTAAACAAACGAATAATTGGAAGGATGAATGCCCAATCGTTAGTTGATTATCGTTTTAAAGATAAAGCCAGAACGTTGAGGTTAAGCATTAAAAAGAAAAATTAGAGCGATTAATGTTGATCGCATATCTTTTTCAACTTCAAACTGTGTTCACTAATTCTAAGTGATATAGATTTATTCTGTCGGTTATCCATACTTCGCCAGAAGAGTAACTTAGTATTATCTGCCAAGAGAGACTATTTATTACAGCCGAGAGACATTCATCATCCGATCTATTGATTACGAATTTAACTAACTCAACAATCAATTTCTCAGTAATAATTTTTTTAACTGCAACATATCTCGATCTTCTGTCTACATAGCGTCTACGTGAATAATCACTAACTTCTTAACTAAATATAACTTATTGATTTTATGGTGCCGACACCAAGAATCGAACTCGGGACCTTCTGATTACAAATCAGCTGCTCTACCATCTGAGCTATGCCGGCTTTTTAAGCACCTTCCGAATATAGCCAATAATGTGTATGTGGAATTTATTTCACTAAGCGCAAACTAGCTTTACCTTTTTTTTCAGGTTTTGTTCTGTCTGATTTGGTCAATTTACTTTCAGCGTCGGTTTCCGATTTCTTTGACATTTTGTTTTTTGCGTTTTCTTCATTTTCAGAAAATGCAATACCCTGATTAACTTCTCTGGCAAAGATGCCTTTCACTGCCTCTATAGGAAAGATAACCTCTCTTGCGACGCCTCCAAATCGAGCGGAGAAGCTTATTATATCATTACCAATGACTAGATTGTGTACTGCGCTATCATGAATGTTGAAAATGATTTCTCCATTTTGAATTTTGTCAACGAGAAAATCTACTTCAGTTATGGCCTTGACAGACAGTAGCGGCGTATATCCACACTCATTACACCACTCATAGATTGACCGGATCAAATACGGTTTTGTTGATGGCAACTTCATCATTTTCGCATAACTTTCTCTGAAGCGGATAACGCATCGATAAAAAGCGGCCTGCTGAATAATCGTTCAGAGTATTTTAACAGGGGTGCGGCCTGCTTAGCTGGCAGTTTTATGCCATAGTGCTCAAGGCGCCATAACAACGGCGCAATCGCCACATCCAACATTGAAAACTCGTCGCCAAGCATGTATTTTTGTTTTTCAAAAATCGGCGCAATCATCGTCAGATTTTCCGCAACTGCCGTACGAGATTTTTCAGCAGCTTTTGCATCTGTACCCTCAATGGCATCAATATAACAGAATAGCTCCTGTTCAAAGCGATACAGCAACAGTCTGGCACGCGCACGCATGACTGGATCAGCGGGCATGAGCTGTGGATGCGGAAAACGATCATCAATATATTCATTGATAATGTTGGACTCATAGAGCACAAGATCACGTTCCACCAGAATCGGCGCTTTTCCATACGGACTCATGACTGCGAGATCTTCCGGCTTGTTATTCGGATCAACATCGATTACTTCAAAATCCATGTCCTTCTCATGCAGCACTATACGGCAACGATGGCTATACGGACATGTAATCGTTGAATACAAAGTCATCATGGTTATATTTTCTCAACGCTATCACCAAGCATGAATAAAAACTTCATGCTCAATGTATGTCTTTCCAGTATTCGCGATACAACACGTAGGTTAACCCAAGCATACCAAGCAAAAATATCATAACCATAATACCTAAACGTTTACGATCATTTGCTGCCGGTTCGCCAAGATAAACCATATAATTCACCAAATCCGCCACGAACTGATCATATTCGGATGCCGTCATTAAGCCAGGTTTGACTAATTCAAGACTTTTTACCTCTTTACCGCCCGCTGTTTTCACAACCAGTTTTTGTTCACCCTGAAGCTCATATAAAACATGCGGCATGGCTACACGATCAAAAACAAGATTGTTCCACCCAGGCACTGTTGTTTCATCACGGTAAAAAGCGCGCAGATAGGTGTATAGCCAGTCCGCACCTTTTGCGCGCGCAATCACAGACAAATCTGGCGGTTCAACACCAAGCCATTCTTCACCTTCATTTTTACGCATGGCCGTCAGCATCAGATCGCCTGGTTTTTGCCCCGTCAAAATCAGCTTTTCGGCAACTTCAGCTTCATTCAGACCAATATCACGATGACGGTTATAACGCATAAAACTCGCGCCGTGGCATGTCAGGCAGTAATTAACAAAGGCTTCAGCACCTCGCTGTAACGATTCATTATCAGTCGTATCAACAGGCGCTTTATCTAATGGCATTCCAGGTTCTGCAGCGAATAAACTCATAGGAGCCATGCACAAGATAATCAGAAATATTTTTGTTTTATTCATTTGGTCACTCTTTTAGGCTCAGGTTTTGTTTTATCGATTTTGCTATACCAAGGCATTAATATGAAGAATGCAAAATAAATAACCGAAAATACCTGCGCTAACAGCGTGTACAACGGCGTAGGTTGTTGTGTACCCAACCATCCCAGAACAAAAAAACTGATAACGAAAAGCGCTAGCGCAAATTTAAAAATCGGACCTTTATAACGGATAGACTTAGCAGGGCTTCTGTCCAGCCACGGCAAGAAACAGAAAATGGCAACGCCTGCAACCATTAAAAATACGCCCCATAATTTAGCATCGATCCAGAGAAAATTCACTGTTACTGCCCGCAACATCGAATAGTAAGGCGTGAAATACCAGACTGGTGCGATATGATCCGGTGTTTTTAATGTATCCGCGGGTATAAAATTATTGTGCTCAAGAAAATACCCGCCCATTTCAGGTGCAAAGAAAATGATGCCGCAAAAAACAATCAGAAAAACGACAACACCAAAAATATCTTTCACGGTGTAATATGGATGAAACGGAATTCCATCAACAGGGATTTTTGTTTGCGGATTTTTGTTTTCTTTGATTTCGATGCCGTCCGGATTATTTGAGCCTACTTCATGCAAAGCTATGATATGAACAAACACCAACACCACAATCAGAACCGGCAAGGTGACAACATGGTATGCAAAAAAACGGTTCAATGCAGCATCCGACAGCATGAAATCACCCAGGATCCAGTTATGCAGCGTCTCGCCAATAAACGGGATGGCTTCAAACATGCTGACAATCACCTGCGCGCCCCAGTAAGACATCTGTCCCCATGGCAGTATATATCCGGTAAAGGCGAGGCTCATCAGCACAAAAAATATTGCCATACCAATCAACCACAAAAGCTCACGTGGTTTGCGGTAAGAACCATACATCATCCCGCGAAACATGTGCAGATAAACAACAACAAAGAACATGGAAGCGCCTGTTGAATGCATATAGCGAATCAGCCAGCCGAATTCAACATCACGCATGATGTATTCAACAGAAGCAAAAGCCAGGCTTGCATCAGGCTTATAGCTCATCGTGAGGAAAATTCCCGTGATCAGCTGGTTGACCAGAACCAGCAACGCTAACGAACCAAAAAAATACCAGAAATTAAAATTCTTTGGCGCATAATACTCGGTAAAGTGTTCTTTCCAAGTAGAAATCAATGGAAAACGTTTGTCTATCCATTCAAGAAACGAATTATTTTGTTTGCTCATTTACGCTGATTCCTTGCTTTCTGCCCCAATTAAAAGGACGTTATCACTTAAATAAGTATGCGGCGGCACTACCAAATTCGTTGGCGCAGGAACATTCTTGTATACTCGGCCCGCCAGATCAAACTTCGATCCATGACAAGGACAGAAAAAACCACCCAGCCAATCGGGACCAAGATCTTCTGGCGCTATATCTTTCCTGAAGACCGGAGAACAACCCAGATGAGTACAAATACCCTCGACCACTAATATCTCGGGTTTAATAGAGCGCGTTCTGTTTTTTGCGTAATCCGGCTGTTGATTTTTTTCTGAATTTGGGTCAGCCAGCTTTGATTCGACCTTTTCCAGGGATGCCAACATCGCAGGCGTTCGGTCGAGGATCCAGACTACTCGCCCACGCCACTCCACCATCAGCAACATGCCTGGTTCAAGCTTCGATATGTCGACTTCAACTGGGGCACCCGCGGCCTTGGCCCGTTCACTTGGCATCATGCTCAAAATAAAAGGCGTCGCAATACCCGCTCCCGCAACACCTCCCGCTACAGAAGTCGCAGCAACCAAGAACCTCCTTCTCCCACTCATTTTACTATCAATGCTGAAACTATCTGCCATATTTTAAAATTCCACCAATTATTTTTTCATTAAATATCAGTTGCTTAATAGCTTAATATGATGCAAACCACCACTAATAAAATTCTTTTTGCCCTTAACTTTTTTCACCAGCCTACACGTGAAAAACCAAGAAAGGAAGCAATTCAACTTTTATACATTATTTATACTGACCTGCTCTAGGAATACAGACTTATGTTATGGGTTAAATCAGCTATATTCTATTCATATAGCGATGCAGTTCATTCATACGCCAATGGAAACCAAGTGCGCAAATACGTCTTTTCTCCAAACCAGAAGACAAAGATGTCCATGGATTCTATTCAGACAGCCCATAAAATAAATTGGACATTATACCATAATCATGACAGGGAGATACCAAAAAACTCTCAACCGAAGAATATGCGAATTTTACAGACACATCATCTTTACCGGGTGTTTAGCGTATATTTAGCGCCGGACCGGCTCTTAGCCGCCCGGAAATAACGCCTAGAAATTTAGTCATGTACTTTGTTTACGCCGCCAGGTCCAAGCTCTTTTTTTGTGTCCCGTTTCACAACAGGAATACGAAACAATTACGCTTGAACTCTCCAGGCGACGAGCCGCACGCAACATTATGAAGAACCGAAAAGCCTGCGCAGAATCAAGCCGTCAGAACTGACAGAAACATAGGAGGGCATTATTTTATTTTGCCATGACACTGTTTATACTTCTTTCCCGATCCGCATGGACAGGGCTGATTGCGACCAATCTTACTGCCTTGGCGTACAAAAGGCTGAACTTTTTCATCGGAGCCTTCGCCGTCCTTCATGCCACCTGAGGCATTTTCGTGATGGTACTCCATATTTTCAGGTGTTTTGAGCGTTTCGGTAACTGCTTCAACCTGTTGCTCATTTTTTATTTGAACGGTCAGCAGTATCCGGGTCACCTCGGCCTTAATTTCTTCGAGCATGTTGGTAAACAGCTCAAACGCTTCCCGCTTGTATTCCTGCTTTGGATTTTTTTGCGCATAACCCCGCAAATGTATGCCATGGCGCAGATGATCCAATGCAGCCAGATGCTCACGCCAGTGTGTATCTATTATCTGCAGCATCAACGCGCGCTCATACTGGTGCATTATCTCTGCACCAATCTGGTCAACCTTGCTTTGATAATGCTGTGCTGCAATATCGACAATCCGTTCGCATAACGTTTCTTCATGCAAATCAGGTTCTTCGTCCAGCCATTTCCGAACCGGCAAATGCAACTGAAACTCAGCAGCCAAGGCTTTTTCCAGTCCCAGCACATCCCATTGCTCTTCGACGCTTTGCGGTGGAATATACTGGCCAAACAGACTGGTTAATACACTTTCACGAACAGCCGTGATGGTTTCCGATATATCGTGCTCTGCTTCCAGTAACTCATTACGCTGCTGATAAATAACGCTGCGCTGATCATTGGCAACGTCATCGTAATCCAGAAGCTGTTTTCGTATATCAAAGTTTCGCGCTTCAACCTTGCGCTGCGCATTTTCAATGGCACGCGTAACCCACGGATGCTCGATAGCCTCACCTTCAGGCATCTTGAGGCGCGTCATAATGTTGGCAACCCGGTCAGATGCAAAAATACGCAACAAAGAATCTTCAAGCGACAAATAAAAACGGCTCGAACCGGGATCACCCTGTCTGCCGGAACGTCCACGCAGCTGATTATCCACCCGGCGCGACTCATGCCGTTCTGTACCGATGATATGAAGCCCGCCATTTTTCAAGACCTCATCGTGCGCGATCCGCCATTCAGCATAGATTTTCTTGATGCGCTTTTCTTTTTCTGCATCACTCAATTTTTCGTCATTCCGAACATCCTCCACTTCCGGTTCAGGATTTCCTCCCAAAACAATATCCGTCCCACGGCCCGCCATATTGGTGGCGATCGTTATCATTTTTGGGCGTCCTGCCTGAACGATAATGTTGGCTTCTTTGTCATGCTGTTTTGCATTCAACACTTGATGCGGCAATTTCGCCCGGTCCAATAATTTCGATAGCAAAAGGTTATTCTCGATAGATGTTGTGCCAACCAGAACAGGCTGCCCATTGTCATAACACTCCCTGATTCCTTCGATAACGGCGTTATGTTTTTCATCCATGGTACGAAAAACCAGATCCATGCGATCATCACGAATCATTGGACGATGCGTTGGAATAATCACAGTTTCTAGACTATAGATTTGCTGAAATTCTGCTGCCTCAGTATCTGCCGTACCGGTCATGCCAGCCAGCTTGTGATACATACGGAAATAATTCTGGAAGGTTATAGAAGCCAGCGTTTGGTTCTCTTTCTGGATGGCGACCCCTTCTTTTGCCTCTACCGCCTGGTGCAAACCATCTGACCAGCGCCTGCCCGGCATCAAGCGTCCGGTAAATTCGTCGACAATAACAACTTCACCATTCTGGATCACATAATGCTGATCAAGAAAATACAAAGCATGCGCACGCAAACCTGCAGTTAAATGATGGATCAGATTGACATTCGCCGGATCATAAAGACTTGACCCCGACTTGAGCAGACCTGCTTCAGCCAACAATTTTTCAGCGTGCTCAAAACCTTCCTCACTCAATATAACCTGATGTGCCTTTTCATCAACACTGTAGTCGCCGGGAGCATCTTCTTTTTCCTGGCGTTTTAATTTTGGGACCAGCTTATTGATACGCACATAAATTTCTGTATCGCCCTCTGCTTGTCCGGAGATAATCAGTGGCGTTCGCGCCTCATCGATCAAAATTGAGTCGACTTCATCCACGATAGCGAAATTGAGATGACGTTGGACACGTTCTGCTTGATGCGCCACCATGTTGTCACGCAGGTAGTCAAAGCCGTATTCATTATTGGTTCCATAAATGATATCCGCCGCATAGGCGGCCTTCTTGTCGGCATGAGGCATATGACCATAAATAACGCCGACACTGACACCGAGAAACTCATAGATTTTTCCCATCCAATCCGCATCGCGCTTGGCCAGATAATCATTGACAGTGACCACATGCACACCATGACCGGTCAAAGCGTTCAAATAAGCCGGCAAAGTAGCCATCAGCGTTTTACCCTCACCCGTGCGCATTTCTGAAATCTTACCGTCATGCAGCACCATGCCGCCGATCAATTGCACATCAAAATGACGCATGCTCAGTACACGCTTACTGGCTTCACGCACAACCGCAAATGCTTCGGGCAGAATCACATCCAGCGTTTCTGCGTTATTGATACGCTGCCTGAATTCTTCAGTTTTGGCGCGTAATTCAGGATCCGATAATTGTTCGATCTCTGTTTCTAGTGAATTAATCACATCAACAGTTTTCGCATATTGTTTGACGATGCGATCATTACGGCTTCCAAAAACTTTCTTGAGTAAATTACCTAACATAACAAACTGAAATAAATTAATATCCGGAAAAACAAAGAGCGAGACAAAACGTCTCACTCAACCTCAATTTTAGAGAAGAAAACACGCAGTGCAACGACAACATCGAGCAAGCGCCAGCCACTGACATGCGCATGCAGCATCATCGCATTGTAGAATAACACTATTACGCGCAAGGTGTAATAATGTTCGCTGACGTTATTAATCAGCCGGACTTTTTCAAAAACCGGGAAGGGTTCTGCGGCACACCTTTATGCCTGATTTCGAAATGCAAATGCGGTCCTGTCGAACGCCCAGTACTGCCAACTTCAGCAATCTCCTGTCCCTGTGTAACAACCTGACCAACTACTACATGGAGCTTCGAGGCATGCGCATAGCGGCTGATCATATCATCGCCATGGTCGATCTCGATCATATTACCATACTGAGAATGCCGATCGGAATAAACAATCACCCCCCCGGCTGCCGCACGAATAGGCGTGCCCGTTTTAGCGGGAAAATCGACGCCTTCATGAAAAGCGCGCCTGCCTGTAAAAGGGTCGATGCGAAACCCAAACCCAGACGAATACCAATCAGTATCAATCGGCATAACCGAGGGCATCACACGTTTTGACAACCGCTCGCTGCGCAACAGCGTTTCCAACGCGCCCAGCTTATCCGACCGTTTTTCGAGTATTCTAGACAATTCATGCAATTTTCGCTCAAATCCGGAAAATGAAAGGGCTTCAGTGCGTAAATTGGTGTTAGCTCCTCCCTGTCCCGGTAATCGATCAAGCATGAAATCGTCTGGTTCCAATTCAGAAAATTCCAGTAATTGTGCGCTTATAGCGTCCAGTCGCAACAATTGTGCTTGCATCTTACCAAGCCTGACAGCCATAACATTTAGATTGTCGTGCAACTGCGATTGTATTTTCTGATGTCTTTTTTCCTGAGGGCTGACAAGCAGGGCCTTTAAAACCGGCGCTTCAATCCGGTCTGCATAGCGCAGCGAAAAAAAATTCAGGCTCAATGCCAACAACAGCACGGTTATCACCATTGCACCGGCAAGCGCTATCAGGTGCAACTTAGTCAATACAATTTTTCTCGCTTGCGCTGATTGACTGGAAATGAAAATAATATTCATAATGTTAATTCCGGAAATTAAATCAAAACAGCCATGGCTTCTAAAAAGTTAAACATATATCTTCATGCCTTGTGCAGCAATTCTGATTATACGGCGTTATTTAGCCATGCTCATCAATTAAAAAAAATGGAACACATGTTAGCAGCTTCTGCCGCCATTCCCGCACATTTGCTCGAGCACTGCAAACTCGGCCCATTATTCCGCAGCCAGCTTACACTGCTGGCCGAAAATGCATCAGTGGCTGCCAGGCTCAAACACATGACGCCTTCAATCCTGCAAAAACTTCAAAAAAAAGGATGGCAGATATCATCCATTAAGGTACGGATACAAAAACCTGCTTCCGGCAATCCTGCCACCACGTTTCCGAAGCAACAACCCGGCAATCCTAAGCCAGGAATCAGCAGTGCAGGCATCGAATATCTGAATCGTCTTGCACACACATTACCCGACTGCGAGCTTAGAAGAAGCATCGAGCATCTGTTAAGAAACCAGTCTTACATTACAATTCTAAAATAACTCAAAATCAATGTCATGATTTGCCTCTTTCACAGACGCCGGGCCAACTGCAATTTATTCCAGGCCAAAAGCTCACGTAACGAAAAAATCAAACCCCACTACTTCTCTTAAATATCTGTTTCGTTGTTCCAAGCTATTCAGGATTACTTCATCTCAACCATTTTTGTTCCATAAGCCTCGCTCTTGCGAACCAGACGGCATCTTTTCCCACCGCCAAACCAGCCGCTTCGTATATAATTAACAAAATGCTTGTTAGACTGCATTTAATTCACATAGCAACACATCATATGCAAAACTATTAGACGACAGCAAACAGCTTCATGCTGTTGTTTGGTACGCAGCAACTTCTTGATCAATTTTCTATCCAATCAATCCAATTTGCAAAAACCATGGTATGGCATGAATGTTTTTTATGAAGAATCCGGCAGCTTCAAAGTAGGGACCGTGCTTGCCGACAACATCACATCATTGCAGGTCGAAGCGATACATGGCAAACGTTCAAAAATCAAAGCGGCATCCGTTCTGTTACGTTTTGAAACACCGGCATTGACCGATTTCATGGATCGCGCCCAGAAAGTAGCGGATGAACTCGACCCCGATTTTTTGTGGGAATGTTGCGCACAGGATACCGAATTCGAAAGCGAATCACTCGCGACCGACTATTTCGGACGCAAACCCGATCCGGTAGAAGCCGCGGCGACACTTATCCTGTTACACAACGCTCCGATGTATTTTTACAAAAAGGGAAAAGGCCGTTATAAAGCCGCCCCGCCGGATGCACTCAAAGCGGCAATTGCCAGTCAGGAGAAAAAACGGCTTTTGGCGGAGCTTAAAGCACGTTATACAGAACAGCTTTGTGACGGCACACTGCCAGAGGCATTCAAAGCCATTATTCCGCAATTATTATACAAGCCGGATAAAAATTCCATAGAATGGAAGGCGCTTGAGGCGGCAAGCATTCAAACAAAACTCTCCGTACCCGGATTACTGGAGAAATGCGGCGCCATCCCGTCGTCGCATGACTATCATTACCATCGCTTCCTGAGGGAACACTTTCCAACCGGCACCGATTTCAGCGAAGCCGACCAGCGGCAGGCACTATGTGAAGTAAACAATTTGCCCGTGGCCGATGTTTCCGCTTTCAGTATTGACGATGCCTCGACAACAGAAATCGACGACGCTTTTTCAATCACACCTTTAAAACTGGGCAGTTTTCGCATCGGCATTCATATCGCAGCACCGGCTCTGGGCATTCAACCGGGCACTTCACTGGATAAAACCGCCGCCGCACGGCTGTCAACCGTTTACATTCCGGGTAAGAAAATCACGATGCTGCCCGATGCCGCCATTGATTGCTATACACTTAATGAGCATCGCCTGTGCCCGGCGGTTTCATTATATCTGGATGTTGCAGATGACTATACAGTCACGCATGTTGAAAACCGAATTGAAAAAATAAATATTACAAAAAATCTGCGGCATGACACGCTGGAAGCATATTTTAATGAAGATACGCTGAATCAAGAGCCCACAAATGAGCCATTCATTCAGGAGCTCCGGATTTTATGGCATTTTGCCAGTAAAATGGAAACAGTTCGCGGCAAGGCCGGCGATGTTAACAATGACAAAATTGATTACACCTTCGATATCGATAACGACCATGTCACGATCAGGGCGCGGCGCCGCGGCTCACCCGTTGACAAAGTTGTTTCAGAGCTGATGATTTTTGCCAACACCGAATGGGGCAGACAACTCGCAGAAGCCAATATTGCCGGCATATACCGCAGCCAGGGCAACAGTAAGGTAAAAATGAGCACCTCGCCAGCACCGCACCAGGGACTCGGTGTTGCACAATACGCATGGATAAGTTCACCTATGCGCCGCTATGTCGATTTAATCAATCAACGGCAGCTGATTGCAATGATACGCGAGGAAACGCCACCTTATTCACGTGACAGCGACGATTTATTGATTGCAGTGCAGGATTTTGAAATCGTACACAGCATTTACAGCGATTTTCAACGTTCCATGGAACACTACTGGTGCTTGCGTTGGTTACTACAGGAAAATATACAGACAATCAATGCACAGGTCATTAAAGAAAATCTGGTCAGATTTGATCATATTCCGCTGTTAATGCGCGTCCCATCATTACCTAACATGGCACCGGATTCATATGTAAAACTGGAAATCCAGGCTATTGATTTACTCGACCGCACCATCAGGGCAAAATTCGTTGAAAAACTGGATTCATAAACAATTTTAATAATGCATATTGATACAGCAGTTATTGTTGTGACAAGTTCACAGATGTTGCCTAAAATAATGCAAATCACTATTTCTGTTTAATTTTATTGAAGGTTCTATCGTTGTCGGCTGCAATTAAACTATTCAACGAACAATCGACGTTTTCCTACCAAAGCAGGCAATCACGCCGTTTGTTGCGCATGATGCTGTTTTCCCTGTTTCTGCACATTACAATTTTGTTTGGTGTGACATTTGAATTTCCGACGCCCGATTTTGAAAGAATCGCTTCATCGCTTGAAGTTGTACTGGTGAACAGCGAAACCCGATTGATTCCCGTCGACACCGAACTGCTTGCACAGTCGAGTCTCGACGGTGGCGGCAATGTCGATGCAAACCGCCGGGCAAAAACGCCTTTTCCGGTATTACCGCAAAGCAAACCCGCCAGAGACCCGGTTGCTACCGAAGAGAAAGTCAAACAACTGGAGCAGGAAACGCAGAAACTGCTGACCGCTTTACAGAGCGAAAAAATTATCGAGCCAATCGAGGCAGCTCCGGATCAAGCCAGCGAACAGTCCGTTCCGACGGGTCCAGTCTCTTCCGATTTGTTGCAGCGCAGTCTGGATATCGCACGCCTGAAGGCCCAGATCGCGGAAGATCATGACGCGTATCAGAAACGGCCCAAGCGCAAATTTGTCGGCGCCCGGGCAACTGAATACCGCTTTGCACGTTACGTCGAAGATTGGCGCATGAAAGTTGAACGTATCGGCAATCTGAATTACCCGGAAGACGCTAAAAAAGAGAAAATATACGGCAATTTACAATTGACTGTGGGTATTCGTGCTGATGGAAGTCTTGAGTCCATCGGCATCAACCGCTCCTCAGGTTTTAAAATTCTTGATGATGCCGCCATCCGGATTGTCAGATTAGCCGGTAAAAACGGTTTTTCCCCGTTTCCACCCGATATCAGCCGTGACACCGACATTCTGCATATCACCCGCACCTGGGTTTTTGCGCGTTCGGACACACTGACCAGCCGGTAAAACAGTTTAACCGCCAAAACCTATGACAGACCGTTACGCCGTTATCGGCAACCCCATCAGCCACAGCAAATCACCGCAAATCCACATGGTCTTTGCTCAACAGACTGACCAGGACATTCAATATGAAGCGCTGCTTGCGCCGCTCGATGGTTTTCAATCAACCGTTAATGTTTTTCGCCAGCAAGGCGGCAGCGGCATGAATATCACCGTGCCATTCAAGCAGGAAGCCTGTCAACTCGCGACCGGCCTGACCAAGCGCGCACGCATTGCCGGCGCGGTCAATACGTTCAAATTCGACAATGACCGGATTCTGGGCGACAATACCGACGGTGCCGGACTGGTCAGGGATATAGCGGTTAATCTGAATATATCTGTCACTGACAAACGTATCCTGCTCATGGGTGCCGGTGGTGCAGCACGCGGCGTCATACTGCCGTTGCTGCAACAACAACCTGCCGGGCTTGTCATCGCCAACCGCACACCACACAAAGCGCAATTGCTGCGGCAGCAATTTGCAGAATTCGGCCCGGTAAATGCGCGCGATTATATGGAACTCTCAGGCGAATGTTTTGACATTATTATCAACGCCACGTCCGCCAGCCTTAGTGACGCTTTGCCGGAACTACCATCCGGAATGTTTACACGCAGCACGCTGGCTTATGACATGATGTACAGCACCGAACCGACACGGTTTCTCAACTATGCGGCACAACAGGGTGCACAGCAACTCGCTGACGGCACCGGCATGCTGGTCGAGCAGGCGGCAGAATCGTTTTATTTATGGCGCGGCATCAGGCCGGAAACTCAAAACATTATCGCAAACTTGAAAAAACCCGAAGCCTGATACTGCAGCCGCACGCACTGCTTTTCACGTACGTAGCGCATAACTTGCTAAAGTTATTTAGCTTTCCTGAAACGACAAAAAATGATTGACCCTTTATTTCTATCGGCGTAGAGTGCATTTAAAGCATTTGCAGGGTGCTGAAAAATTTTCTTAAGGTGTCCACGCGGATGGTTTTTCAATCGCCTGCAAGTAGAAGTGCTTTTTATTCTTATCGTTTGATGTTCACTCACTCATCCATTTTATCGACTAAGGAGGGTTCCGCTATGACTGAATATCATATACTTCCAACGCAACGCTTGTCAGGTGTCGTCAGGGTATTCGAATCCGCACCCGCCAAACGTGTTACGCTCCAGTCGCCAGCGCTCGATATCATGACCGACCTGCGTCATAGCCATGTGGCAACTATCGAACCGAACGCAAATATTGATCTGGCAAATTTGTATATGAAACAACGCGGCGTGCGCTCACTGTTTGTCCTAAATGACAATCATACACTTCGGGGCGTCATCACAGCGACTGACATTCTTGGAGAAAAACCAGTGCGCTTTAACCAGGAACGGCATCTCAAACGCAGTGAAATTCTGGTTTCGGATATCATGACCCCGTTAAACAGTCTGGAAGCGATTTCCATCGATGATGTCCGGCACGCCAAAGTCGGTCACATCATCGCCAGCCTGCGCGATGCCGGCCGGCAGCATACACTGGTGATGGATCGTGAAAATGACGGCAGCTTGATTATTTGCGGCATCTTTTCATTGACGCAAATCGAAAAACAACTGGGACAGGCCATCCCGCTCACCGAAGTTGCCAAAACTTTTGCAGAAATTGAAACAACAGTCGTTTCAAATTAATCTGTCTTGCTGACCACATTCTAACCCCTGCGGTTTCCACCTATCGGCAGTATTGAGTAGGGGGCGAGATTACTCCCGTCGCCCTCTCACACCACCGGACGTGCGGTTCCGCATCCGGCGGTTCATTGAACACACTGGAGCCGGCGCATCGTATCGAGCAGCGACACCAGACCTAAACGATCAAAGAAGGACTTCGGGAACACCTGGTTCATGTGGCTTGCGCCACTGTTCCACCACGGCCCGCGCTGGTTGAAGGCCGGGCGAAATGCCCGCTCCTCCACCAGTCCTGCCTTCATCAGTTCTTGGCGCGAGTGTAAGGACGTTTCCATTGTCGCCACAGGATGCAGCGAAGCTTGCGCCTGATCCAGCCATCTAACTCTTCCAGCCGTTTCAGGCTGTTCGACGCAATCTTCAGTCTCGGGGCTTTGTGCCACGCCAAACTATAGCCCAGAAACTTCCTCTTCCACGGTTGCGCAACCGTACTCTTGGCCACATTGACCGTGAGTTTGAGCGTGTCCGCCAGAAACCGGGTAATACTCGCCATGACGCGTTCCCCCGCAGCTTGGCTTTTGACGTAGAGTCGCAGTCGTCAGCATAGCGACAGAAGGCGTGGCCCCGGCCTTCCAGTTCCCGGTCCAGTTCCGTCAGCAGAATGTTCGATAGCAGCGGACTCAGGAGCCCGCCTTGCGGCGTGCCCTCTGTCCGTTGGGAAACAATCCCGTCTGCCATCATACCCGCTTCGAGATACCAGCGAATGAGGCACAGTACTCACCCGTCTTTAATCCTCGTTGAGAGTTTCTGCATCAGCAGGTCGTGATTGACGCGGCCGAAGAATTTCTCCAAGCCCGTATCGACCACAATCCTGCGGCCTTCGGCTTCCTCCAGATTCGCAGTCACCCCGACACCCTTGCCGTTCGGCTAACTCTTCCCCTTGCCGAGCGAGTAGAGGACTTCCACCTCCAAGTAAGTGCGCCCGGCAGGGCACACCATTAAACCTATTTTCCTCAGTTAGATCTACAAAAATTAGCTCAAACGTAGTAGTGTCAAGGTTTTCGGACTAAAGACAGGAGTCACCCAATGGGTGAAATG
>NZ_FOGH01000084.1 GCF_900111165.1 Nitrosomonas sp. Nm51 | reverse complement strand
TACGATCACATCTGCATGTTGAAAACACTCAAATGTGCCGTGCGTGTCGTCTGGGCCTACCGAAAATCACAATGGGTTGCATTCTTTACCACTGACCTTGATCTCACCGTCGAACAGACCATCGAATACTATGGCGCTCGCTGGAAAATCGAGGTCGGTTTCAAAGAGATCAAGCAGGAAATTGGAAGCATAAAAAGCCAAACCCGTACGCCGCATGCCGTTATGAATCACCTCAGCTTCTGCATGATGGCCACCACTATCACCTGGATATACGCAGATCGCCTTGATAAAACACCGCAGCGTTGTTACGCTGTTAACAATCGAAGTCACTTCGCCTTCTCCGATGTTAGAAAACTGATTACTCAGGCCGCATTCGATAAAGATTTTGTTACCTTTTGCCCCAAGCCAGGCAAACCCGAACAAAATTCTCTCATCAAAGCATTATTGCGGATGGTCGCATAGGGAAAAAAGGGAAACTTCAGGTCTATAAATCCACAAGGGCTTTAAATCCGCCGTAAGTCATACGAGAGGGATCGAACGGCATATTATTTTCATCGCAGGCATCTTTCATGCGCGGATCGTCCATCACTTTTTTGTTCACTTCGTCCCGGTGTTCGCGGGATTTATAGACGATAAAGGCAAAAATAACGGTTTCCCCGTCTTTTGTCCCCGCCAGTTCGCCGAACGGTGTTATTTTGCAGGTTGCAGGCGCATCTTCGGGCATTTCCGGCCTGGCGTCTTCCAGTACGCATTCCTTATATTGGAGCGCACCGTGTTCCATCCAGATTTTTCCTGCGCTTTCCGCCATTTCCCGGTAAGCGTCAATTTGGTCTTCCGGCACAGGTAAAACAAATCCATCTACGTAAGTCATTATTTATGCTCCTTCTCTTCTTCCCATGCAGGATTCCATACTATTTCCCACAGATGTCACCAGGTCTTTAAAACCGGCGTATCCGCCCCAGAATGTATTCTGGGCTTGTTTTACAATGGTCGCTCCGGCCTTTTCCGCTTCTTTCATAATTGTATCTACTGCTTCTTTTGAGGACACATTATGGCCAAGAGAGAATTCTGTTGAACTGGCCGGACTAACAGAAAGACCAGTATCATGCGCAATACTTTTTCGTGGCCATAACCCAAGCTTCAATCCTTTTTACATTTCAATAAACACCACGGTGCCGTGCTCAAATTCCTGTCCGACAATACTCTCCGTTTTAAAGTCCATTCCGTCACGGTAAAATGCCAGCGATTTCTCCAAATCGTCAACACCGATTGTTATGATAGTAATATATGGTTTCATTTTTAAGAGCTCTCACTTAAGCAGGCATTTCTATGTTCTTACCCGCGTACCGCGGCTTCAAGCGCGGCGATGTCGATCTTGTTCATCGTCATCATCGCATCGAAAGCGCGTTTCGCTTTGTCCCGGTCTGCTCCTGTCGTCAGCTCCATTAGAATCTTCGGCGTGATCTGCCAGAAAAAGCCCCAACGATCCTGACACCAGCCGCAATTATTCTCACTGCCGCCGTTCTCTATAATCGCGTTCCAATAGCGGTCGGTTTCTTCCTGATCGTTGGTCAGCACCATGAAGCTAACAGCCTGGTCAGGGGTAAAATTCGGCCCGCCATTCAAGCCGATAAATGACCGGCCAAGTACGGTGAATTCAACGGTCAGTTCACTGCCTTCCTGTCCGCCGGGAAAACCGCCGGGCGCGGTGTTTACCTGTCCCACACGGCTATCGGGAAATGTGGCGGCGTAAAATTCTGCCGCTTTGCTGGCTTCGCCGTGGTCGAACCACAGGCAGGTGACAAGTTCGGTCATATTTTATTTTCCTTTCCATACACGTAAATCATTATTCAAAGCTCCTTTGATTGTAGCTTATAAGATCGAATTCAGTGTTTGAAGGATTTTACCCCATCCTTCTAGTGTGCGTTCCGTCCATTCCGGCAGCACACCTTCATGGAGCAGGTTCAGCTCGCATCCGTCTCCCTCCGATGTAATATCAATTGTTACAACGGTCATCTCTTCTGAGTATCTGGGAACGCCGAATGTAAAAACCAGTCGGTGCGGGCGGTCGATTTCAAGATATTCGCCGACATGTTCCACCTCACTTTCTTCCCGTTTTTCGGCAATGAAAAATTTTCCACCAACGCAGGCATTAATTTCCACTTGCGTCATTACGCCATCCGGCGTTTTGAATAAAAATTTTCCGACCTTGTCCGGATCAAGCCAAGCATCAAAAACCTGTTCTGCCGGAAAATCGAAACGGCGAGTTACGCGCACGGACATTTTTGCTTCTGCTTTTTTCTGATTCGACATCTTTTATTCCTTTTCATGCTTCAGAAATTCTTCGAGTTGCGTAATTGTCGTGCCCCAACCTTCGTGGAAGCCCATCCCTTCATGCGCCTTCATCTGATCCGGTGTGCTGTGCATGACATGGGCGGTATATGCCGTGCCGCCCGCTGTTTCTTTCAGCGTAATGACGCATGTAAAGGCGATATTCTCACAAGAGCCGCTGTCCGCAGCAAGTGGCGGTTTAGGCCGGTATCCAGACAGTAATGAACTCGTCCAGACCAGACGTTCCTGCGGCACAATTTCCAAAAAACAGCTTGCGCCAGCGTGACCTTCGCCGTTCGGCCCTTGCATGTTCGTGTAAAACTCGCCGCCGGGACGTAAATCAATGCGACATTCGGTTGTTTGCCAAGGCTTTGGGCAGAACCATTGCTTGACAAGCTCCGGCTCGGTCAGGCCGCGCCAGACCAGATTTACAGGAACGGCCAGTTCCCGTTTTAGTACGAGGTCCAGCCTGGCGTCAATCGGTGTTATGCTCATCGTTGTTTCCTTTCAGTGTGTCATGTTCCGTTAAAAGCAGTGCATCCAATGCGTCAAAACGGTCGTTCCAGAACTTCCGCATTTGGCTCAGCCATTCCCACATTTCATCTATGCCGTACGGGTTAATAGAATATATACGCTGCTGCGCTCGCTTCTCCATTTTCACCAGCTCGGCTTCTCGCAACACTTTGAGGTGCTGCGATACGGCGGAAGGGCTAATATCGAACTGGTGACTGATATCGGAAGCGGCAATCTCCCCTTGCGCCGCTATGATCTCGATCATGCGGCGGCGGTTCGGTTCGGCGAGGGCTGCGAATCTATCCATGTTTTTATTATTTAATTAATACTTAATTAAGTCAACAATAAAATACAAACAGCACTCACCCATAGCGGATGTCACACTCATGTTGATGAAATGAAAGAAGCATCGTTTGACAGACTGGCTAAGAAATTACAGACGATCTTCGCCTCAGCCCATGCCCGGCGCTGGTAAATGAGCGTAGTGCATCGATTGTTTTTCAGGTGTGGGAGAGCTGTGTTCGGCATCCTGCGGGTGCGCTTCGATATAGGCCAACACCTCAGGCAGCCCCTCATGCTCTTCGATTTCGGCAAAGCGCTGTTCAAAAAGCGTTTGCGACGCCTTCACCTCGACAGGGGCGACGACTTCCGGCGGCATATCCGGCGTTACGCGATCCGGCAGGCTGGCAAAGGCGACCTGCACGTCAAATGCGGGGTCGTCATCGAACCATGAAGCCAGATAGCGTCTGGTGTCTTCCACGGCGCTGGTCAGGCTTTCGGCGGTTTCCTGCGCCAGATTGACGGCACCGCTCTTGAGCTGCGCATAATTGTCGTAGAGTTTTTCCGTGATGTAGCCAGCGCCGATTCCACCGCTGAGCAAGCCGATACCTGCGCCAATGGCCGTTCCAACACCAGGCATAATCAGCGTGCCGATAGTTGCTCCGGCCAAGCTTCCGCCAATGGACGCCGTTTCGATGAGTGCTGATTCTACTGCGCCTTCGAGATTACCGCGGGCAAGAGCAAGCTCTGCTGCCCCGTATGGCACAGTGGTTTCATAGAATCTTTCCGCCGCTTCGGCCTTTGAGCTTCCGCTCGCCAAAGCAAAAGCGCTGGATAATGTGCCAAAAACCGCACCTCCGATGAGGCCGCCTCTTTTGCCAATATTTCCAAGGGTTTCGGAAAATTTTCCAAGAGCGCTGCCTTTGGCGTCAAGCTCACCCTTATAAGCAAACTGTTCCCTTAATTCCGGTTTGACGAGCGTATTCAGGTTGCCGTCATGAGCAGCGGCATTGTGAAGGTCGATAGATTGTTTTTCTAAAGTTGTAACACGTTCATATTCTGCTTCGGTCAAAACTCGACTTTCAAGTTTTGCACGGCGTTGTATTTGTTGAATCTCTTCCATGATGTCATGCTTGGCTTATTAACACGCAGCATATCACGCTGTTGGATTTGAATTTCGGCCACATGCCCATTTTCAAGGGCAATTTTCGTATTTATGTCTCAATATCCTGTATCCGACGGCACTGCATATTTATCTTTCATGAAATCAACATCCAGCTCTTCCAGTATCGCCTGTTTGATCGCCGTTATTTGTTCCGGCGTATCAACGACAAAGCGTCCGCGCACCAAATCTTTGATTTGCCGTTGGTCACCGTGATAATCACTGTTAATTTTTGCCGATTTTCTCTTTGGACGAGAGCAGCGTTTTGATTTCAAAGTTGGGTTTTCCGTCATAGTGGGACTTGAGCAATTTACTCAGCTGTACGGCATCTGACACGCAACCTTCAAGCGGGCTGAACGGATAATCGTCGATGCCGACAATCAGCGCTTTTCTGGCCTCACGATACATTGGGACAACTCCTGAATGAAAATTATGATTTTAACATGTGCAGAACTACACTTGAGTAGCTGCCTATTAACAGCGCTTCATATCCGTTTTAGGCAACACAGGTAAGAGAAGCTATTTCTAATAAAAATCATCCGATTTGCATCTTCAGGCCGCAGCCATCATCGCATTGATTGCGGCCTTATTGTTTCCCGCCTGATTGGCGGGCAGCCACCATAATTCCATTCGTTATCAACTCTTGAGGCACATGCTCCGCTTCGCCGGTGTGTGTGATCGCGTTTGTCATGCTTTTGGATATTGAAAAATACAAACACCATGTCGAAAAGCTCGATATGAGCAAAGCGCAAAAGGAAGAATTGATGCGAACGGTCTGGGGCATCATGGAATCGTCGGTTGAGCGGGCGTTTGAGGAAGAGTCCGCAAGGCAGCGCTGCCGATCCGTTTCTCATAACAGTTTACAGAAAGGCTGTAACAGGATAGATTCAAACGAACCAACCGTATTGATCGGCCATTTCAGAAACACCGCAAAGCATGCGGTGGGAGACGGTGAAGACCATGACTGACAACGCCAAACAAAACGCCGTGATTTATTGCCGCGTATCCAGCGCCAAGCAGGTGCGCGAAGGGCACGGACTAAATTCGCAGGAGACACGTTGCCGGGAATACGCCCGGCACAAAGGTTACGATATAGCGCAGGTCTTTCAGGACGAAGGCGTATCGGGCGGCCTGATCGACCGGCCCGGCATCAAGGCGCCGCTGGCGTTTCTTAAACAAAACCGCAATCAGGCCTATGTCGTGTTGATACCGGTTTAAAATTGACCACCCATTACGGTTGAAATTTGACCAGGGTAAAACAGAGCGCAGGATACTACGCATCTGTGGATAAGTCGACCAGACTGAGTTGGTATTTTGCCTCCTGCTGATGCTTTGTGTTCAGTTGTTCGTTACAAATT
>NZ_FOGH01000001.1 GCF_900111165.1 Nitrosomonas sp. Nm51 | reverse complement strand
TACGATCACATCTGCATGTTGAAAACACTCAAATGTGCCGTGCGTGTCGTCTGGGCCTACCGAAAATCACAATGGGTTGCATTCTTTACCACTGACCTTGATCTCACCGTCGAACAGACCATCGAATACTATGGCGCTCGCTGGAAAATCGAGGCCGGTTTCAAAGAGATCAAGCAGGAAATTGGAAGCATAAAAAGCCAAACCCGAACGCCACATGCCGTCACCAATCATCTCAACTTCTGCATGATGGCCACCACTATCACCTGGATATACGCAGATCGCCTTGATAAAACACCGCACCGTTGTTACGCTGCCAACAATCGCAGCCACTTCGCTTTCTCCGATGTCAGAAAACTGATTACCAGGGACGCACTTGACAAAGATTTTGTTACCTTTTGCCCGAAACCAGGCAAACCCGGACAAAATTCTCTCATCAAAGCATTATTGCGGATGGTCGCATAGGGAAAAAAGGGAAACTTCAGAAAGGAAGTTGAGAGAATGAATATAGAAGAACTGTATCACTTAGCTTCTTGGTTAAAGAAAGAAGCTACGACAGCAAGGGACAAATACGAAGCAGTGCGGGCCAAATTGCAGCACAATGCCCAACAGCAACAAAAACAACCGCTCGAAGGAGAACTGAATGCACTGATAGAATTTTTAGATAATATCCCATTGCACGTTTTATCTAATGAGCAAACAAGATTGCTGGAGTCCTTCGGTGTTGCTAACTACTTTGGCTCTGATGGAGTTTCTTTTGTTAACGCTCGCATTTGCTTTGATAATGCCGGCATCCCTCAGGTATCGCCACCTTCTTGCAACGACCCGGATCGCTCGCCCAATGTTCCGGCAAATACAAGCGCACATCAACCAAACTGGCCATGCTGTTTTGGCACAAACTGGCAAATACACCGACCTGACAATTGTCCACCTTGCCCAGCCGTCCGTTCCATTGCCGGGAAACACCCGCGGATGATTCTCCTTTCTTGGCAAAACCACTCTCGTCAATAATCAGGATGGCCTCAGTTCCACCTAACAGCGCATCCGTTTCAACGCGCATGATGAAAATGACGATAAATGCGCGCTAAGCGCTTCTGGAAGCCCCTGAAGGGCATATTTGAGAGACTGTTTGGTATTTTCACGACATGGTCGTGATTAATAGTTATTAAACAAAGTGTTATTATGTATCAGCTTGATACAATTTTGGGATCATTTGAATCTGACAAGGTAGAATTAAACGCCACAATATGTTTAGCAATGAATTTTATACCGATTTTTTCACCTACACTGTGGTTGTGATGACTGGGTACCAGCGACAACACCTTGCTGCCGCTTTCGAGCTGCAGCGCGTATAAAATTTCGGCACCGCGAAAAGCCTTATGGATCACGACGGCCTGCAGTGAACTCGCTTCCGAATACACTATATCATCAGGGCGGACTAGAACATCGACTTTGCTGCCTGCCGGATAGTTATGCGGCGTTTCACCCTTGAGTACACCCAGTTCAACTTCTATCTGCCGTGCATCGATTACATTGCCCGAAAGAAAGGCACCCTGCCCGATAAAATCAGCGACCTGCCGGCTGACCGGACGGTGATATAAATTATAGGCGCTATCCCACTGCCGTATATCGCCGTCGAACATTACACCGATTTTATCGGCGATTGCAAATGCTTCAGACTGATCATGCGTCACTAAAATTGCGGTGATGCTTTGATTTTTTAGTATTTCGCGCACTTCCAGACTCAAATGTTCCCGCAGGTTAACATCCAGATTGGAAAAAGGCTCGTCAAGTAATAGCAATGCCGGACGTGGCGCCAAAGCACGCGCAAGTGCGACACGCTGTTGCTGACCACCCGAAAGTTCGTGCGGATATTTTCCCGCGACATTTCCCAGCTGCACGATATGCAGCCATTTTTCAATGCGCTGCTTGCGTTCGGTGCGGGATAACTGGTGCAGGCCAAAGCCGATATTTGCCGCAACATCAAGATGCGGGAACAATGCATAGTCCTGGAACACCATACCAATTTGTCTTTTTTCCGGCGGCATACATGTGCTTGCACTGCTGACGCATCGGCCGTTGATCAAAATTTCACCGTCCGAAATCGATTCGAACCCGGCAATGCAGCGCAGCGCGGTGGTTTTACCGCAACCACTGGGACCTAACAGACAACCAATTTCACCTTTGTATAAATTCAGTGACAGTTGGTTAAGAACACGGTGTTCAGCATAGTATTGCTGAATATGGTTAAGCTGCAGTAATGCGGAACTCATTGTGACATGGCATACATTCTGTACGGTAAAAACCTTAATGTTGATGACTCCCTGAAGGCATTGATTATCTGCAATTTTGCTCTCATCTCATTCTGGTTATCCGTAACAGGGCATCCACTGACGGTGGTCAGTCTGTTTTTCATCTTTCATGCGGTTTTCTCCCTTGTAAATTCAGTATCGTGTTGTTCAGGCCAGCACTGGCCATGCTGCCTTGCACGCCGGTTTCAAGTAAATGCCGACATGCTAACCGGTTACGCGCTTATGTACAATTCAGATATAGTGAAATGCAGACACTACATTACTTCACAGGCAACATATATAGATTCTATTTTGCAAATTTTTCATATGGTTGTGGATATCTAAACCAACATTATTATTAAACCGGGTATATAATCAAATCGCGGTTGTTGTTATCTTTTAACCACTGAACGGAGGTGTATGATGTCAGCAATTCATCGAATGATTGCTATACTGGCAATCACATTTGCATGTCAAATCGTTGTGGCCGCAGACTATCGTGTCGAAATAACGAACCTGACGCATAAAATCGATTTTACGCCGCGAATCGTCATAGCGCATGTTCCCGTATCTTTTTTTGCTGCAGGTGACAACTTAAACGATACCGCTGGCGGCTTACTGGACGGGCAGATAAACAGTGCTCTGACAGAAATAGCCGAAGCAGGCAATCTTGATCCAATGATAACTGTTCTCAATCAAGAATCCGTACAAAATTTCGTTTCGTACGTTGTCGGGGCCGATTTACTGGCTGTTGGAAAAAAGCAAACGGTTGAACTTTTGAATGTTGATGAACGATTAAGTCATATATCGTTATTTGCGATGTTGTTACCAACAAACGACGGTTTTATTGCGTTAAACAATGCGGCATTGCCGCAGACGACGGCAAACACTATGCGCTACTACCTGAATGCGTACGATGCCGGCACCGAAACAAATACAGAATCCTGTGCGGACATTCCGGGCCCGTTATGCAGCGGTACAGCGCAATCCCCGGATGATACGGGTGAGGGTTTTGTTCATATTCACAGAGGAGTACGGGGACTGCACCCTGAAGAAATTAATCCGGCAGAATATGACTGGAAAAATCCGGTCGCTGTCGTAACGATTAGCAGAATTCAGTAATTCGATCGGTCTTGAGGCTATGCGCCGTTACGGTGCATCATACAATGCAGTCTCAGACTTACATTCATATGACAATCCGGTGCAGTGCCTTGCTGCATAACACCACAGTCACGCTGTACCTGGCAATAGCATATGGATAGAGTGTTGTTCCCAAGGAACTTGTGGTGATTATTTGCGGTGGTTTTGTACCGGATTTAAAAATGCAGGCATATCCCCCGGGCCACACCGCTTGTAATCAAGGTCAATCGTACGGTTAATAATCCAGGGTTCGGCTTGTTCGCGTTTTACCGCTCAAAACAGCCAAACCTGCAATTTTCGGTGAAACTTTATCAAATGTTAATGCACAAACCGTATAAAAAATATAGGCTTTGAGTGGCGGAAACACCTTACATCAATAATCTTTTACACAACATGGAGAAAGAAATGACCGATAAAGAAGCGTATTTACAGAAACTACAGGCTAAGCTTGATGAATGGGAAGCAAATATAAACGCATTGAAGGCAAAAGCTTCAGGCGCAAATGCTGACGCGCAAATCCAGATGAATAAGCAAATCCGGGAACTGGAGTCAGATAAAAGCGAAATGAAACAGAAATATGAAGAATTGAAAGCGGCCAGCGACGAAGCCTGGAAGGACATAAGCAGCGGCATGGAAGCGGCATGGGACCGCGTTTCGGCTTCTTTCAGAAATGCCGCCGACCGGTTCAAGTAAGCATCACATCAAGCGGCTGAATTTAAACCGGTATCTGCTTTACTTGTGGGCGCTTCCAGGGGGTTAACGAGGAGCAAGTTACTGCTGTTACCCCTGATGGCGCCAGGCAGACATGAGGAGCAAGATTTGGTTTTCCAAAAGAGCGGCAAATAGCATTGTCGTCGATGACGATTGATTCATAAGATTTTTTCGGTTAAAACCATACATGCCGGACCGAAGCGCTGCACATTTTCAAAGGAGGTATCATATGTTAAATCTAGCAGTTACATTTCTGATTATCGCCATCATTGCCGGCGTCCTGGGCTTCGGCGGAATTGCCGGTGCTGCAGTGGAAATGGCAAAAATAGCTTTCTTTGTCGGACTGGTACTCGCACTCGTGTTCTGGTTACTGGGCAGAAAAGGTCCCCGGGCTTGAAAGCATGCTTCCTGCAACCTGAAAAACCGGCAAACATACGCATCACTGCAGACATTGCCCGCATCGACTGGTTATATCGGATGCGCGTGTTGTTCGGGTTGCGGAACATCACTCTTGTTGACACGCTGATTCATCGCTTTCTTTCTCGCCCGGGCTTCGTCATCCTCATCTGCATCCAGTCCATTCTGCTCATCGTCACGATCATGTTCGAATACGAGCTCGGTATATAACGCAAAGTGGTCCGATCCAAAGCTGCGCAGTCTGCCCATGCTATTGAGCGTAAAATGCCGGCTGTGAAACAGGTGATCCAACGGCCATCGCAGATACCAGTAATCCGCGTGAAATGTGTTAAACATGCCACGGCCAACTCGTGGATCAAGCAATCCGCTGATTTTCCTGAACAGCCGTGTTGTTCTCGACCAGGCCACGTCATTCAGGTCGCCGGTCACAATAACCGGCAAATCAGCATCGGTCACACTTCTTGCTACAATAACCAGTTCCGCGTCACGCTCTGAGGATTCATCATTTTCCGTTGGACTGGGTGGCGCCGGATGCAGAAAATGGATACGCACCCTGTGCCCGGATGGCAACATTATCAACGCATGCATTGAGGGTTTGTCAGGTTCAACCAAATATTCGATCTGACGATTCACCATTGGAAGTCTTGAGTAAACGTGCATACCGTAGCGGTTGTCCAGCGGGCATTTGATTGTATAGGGATAATCAGTTTCCAGACAGTCCAGCTGCGCCTGCCACCAGCTATTCGATTCCAATGTCACTAATATATCCGGCGCATATTCACGAACCAATTCAATGAATCCGGCCGCGTTTCTGTTCGACATCAGCACATTGGCAGTTATGATTTTGATGCTGTTTTGCGGATCCGGGGCCTGTGCTGTTTTGACTTCCACAGGGAAAAGAAACGAATAGGGTGTGATCCACCAGGCTTGATAGATAAGACACAACAATAGTACCGAAACAAGTCCCCATGTCAGCGGCAGCGACAAATCCAGCAACAGCAATTCCAGAACAAGCGTAACCAGAATAATCAGGAATAGCTGCAGCCGGGGAAAATCAAGATCACGAATCCACCAGGCCTCATGCCGCGAAACCGGCAATACGGTCAGCAACGTTAAAATGACAGTAATAATCAGAAAAGCCGGTTGCATTAATTGAAAATTACCCTGTCATTCCTGAGCCGCATTCTTATTGAGCAGATTTTCAGCGTCGCCACGCTCATGTTCGTCCTTGACTATCCTTTCGATTGTATCGTCGTTACTGATATCGACCGCTGCATCCGCGATTACTGCAGGTTGCTGGCTGGCGGATGAGTAAGGCGTTTGCTGTGCACCGCCTTCTTTCTGCACAACATCAATATTTGTTTCATTGCCAGTCACTTTGATTTGATAAATAGGCTCCGGCATCACAATATTTTCTTGGTCGAAAGCCAGTTTTATCTGACGGATGGCTTCACTGCGTACTTTCAGAAAGCTGTATTTTTCCTGATTGGTCCAGCCATAAACCCGCAAAACGATATTGGAATCACCCAGTTTCTCAATGGTGACCATCGGTTGTGGCTCTTCCAGTACACCTTCAATGGAATTCAGCGTCTGCAAGGCGAGCGCTTGGACCTTCAGCAAATCTTGATGCGTATCAATACCCATGTCAAATTCAAAACGCCGCTCCATACTGCGTGTATAGTTGATAATAACGGCTTTAAACACACTCGAATTGGGGATACGAATGTGATTACCATCAGGAGAAATCAATATGGTCGCGCGCGCAGTAAGACGCACAACATTGCCCTCAATTCCGTCGATAGTGACAAGATCATTGACTTCGAATGGATTGCGCAGGCTTAGTAAAATGCTGGCAATATAATTTTCAACGGTATCCCTGACGGCAAAACCGACGGCAAGTCCAATAATACCGGCGGCGCCAAGTATTGAACCCAACAAGGCGGTAAGATCAAGCAGCGATAATGCAAGAACCAATCCGAGCAATATGAAAATCAGATGCGTAATTTGCCCAAACAAGTTCGCAATAAAGTAATTGGGTGCGATTTTGCGGTAAAGGCTCTGACGTCGTGAAATCCAGCGGCCAAAAAGCCAAAATAGTGCAAAGACGATAATCGCCAGCAGGAAAACAGGAAAACTTGTCAGTATTTCTTTTGCGACATTTTCTAGTTTCAGCCAAGTGTTTCCCAGGCGTTCTTTCAAATCATGCGTGATCGCCAATTCATTCTTTATTTCAACAACGCCTTTGACCTGCAGGGAAAGTTGTATTGCTTTGTTTTCTGCTGAAGCTGAACTAACATTACCTCGCAGCGTAACAATGCCATTGCTGACCGAAATTGTGATACTTTTTAACGCATCAATTTCAGAAAAAATTTTTTGCAGACGTTTCTGGATTTTTTTGTCGTCTTGCTCGGAAGCATTGACTTCGATTACCTTTTGGGTGGCAGCTTCCTGTGTTGGTTCGGTTTCGCCTGCGATCAAATCTGTAAGTTGATCGGCGCATAGCGGGCTTGTGACAAGCGTTATGCTCAGTATAAATGCCGCGAAAGTTGTGTACATACTTCGATTTTTATTTATGATTCAGGTATTGGTGTCCTGTCAGTCAGCAAATCCGGCTGTTGCTTGCTTGTAAATTGCCTGGCATTTTTCAAATCGTTTGCCAATCTCTCGAGCATCCGTGGGATTTCGAAAACTTTCTTTCGATGATTCCATAATCAATTTTGCATGACCAAATAAAGCATCAGAATACTGGGATTTCCTGGAAACCTGCAGGATTCTTGAGATCGTCTCGAGCAGATGAATCATGACCATTTCATTGTTAGTGACATTCTGCCTTAATGGATGAAACATGGTATCCACTGCATCGGCAAAACCGAACCCGCGTCTTTTTATGCGTATCACGCCATTTGAATCTTCCAGATATTCCAGGGGAAAACTCTTGTTTGCCATACGACCCAGTGATGAACTGAGCCAGTCAATACAGGCAACCGCTGTCAGGGAATCGTTAACACCGGGTGACAGGGCACGCAGCGCAATTTGCAGTAATTGCATAATCGCAAATTCTATATCACTAAATGGCGTTCTTTTCCGGCCAAGCGATATACACAGTCTCAGTTTGTCATTACATGCTTCATCAATTTTTCCATCATGATATATCCGCAAGATTGGAGAATTCTGGATAATAAAATCGCCTGGCCGCAGCAGTAATTCAATATGCAGACGCTCACTTTCCGCGATGGTACTGAGCCTGTCCACATCGACAAACTCCACATAACCACTTCCCGAAGCCAGCATGGTGTGCGACGGCATTGCATGAACAGCGATATCCCACCTTTGTTTTGAAGAATCTACAGTACACAGCTCATCCAAATCAAATAATGATTCTTCGATTGCCTGGTTCAGTTCTTCCCCGATCATGGAAATAATCTGATCCGCCTGGATGGTGGTTGAAATGTAATGTATGAAATAAATCAGGCCGATAATTGACAGTACCGTCAGCAGCAGATTAACGGCAACAGAAATTATGGGTATCTGCTGAGAAGATGCCGCATGCGTATCAATAAATGAAAGCAGCGCGAGACCATATAAAAAACTTCCGATAAGTATTCCCAGTACTATTTTGGTTTTGGTATCACGCAAAAAGTTATACAGGATTTTTGATCCGAACTGGTTTGCTGCCAGCGTCAGCGCAACAATCGAAATTGAAAAAACGACACCGGTAACCGAGATAATGGCGCTGGCCGTGACCGCAAGCAGCTGCCGAATGCCTGAAGCGCCAATCTGCAGCATATTCATCCATGACCAGTTATGTGTGTCTACATACCGGTCAAGACTCAAAAACCCGATAGCCGCGATAACGAGACCCGTTGCTATGATTGCCGGCACAAACCAGATTGTTGTGAGCAGTTTTTCCCAAAATAATCTGAGCATCGTCGTTATTTGTTTATCCGGACCTGTGTTATTCGGGGCTTGTCGGTTAAACCGGACCAGCAACTGGAGGTGGATTCATCAAATGCCGTCAAACCATCACCGCCAAATTAAAAAACCCTCGTCTGTCTCAGACAAGGGTTGCTTGGTTTGGTGAGCTATTGTTTTACTTAACTGCATACGCGCCTGAATGCATGTAACAGAATAAAAATAGATCCAAGACTAAAATATCTTGGTTAAATTCAAAGCGGTGCCAGCAGGAATATCACAATTATCATTGTCATTTGACGGGTCATCATCGCTGTCGCTGCAGGATATGAAAACGGCCGTCCCTGTTGAATTATCACCATTGAACGTTATATCGATCACCAGATTGACGGTACCAAAAATGGAACTCAGCCGAACAATGTTACCATTACGCGTTCCGCGAATCGCCTCCCAGGTTGAATCAAACGGAGAAGGCTCCAGGACAACCGCGATGATCACGCCATTATTTTCATGGACAGAAGCATAACCTGTCAGAACGCCATTAAAATTAAAGGCATAAATTCCATCAAAAGGCCCGGCAGCGTGTGCTGTGCTGGTGGTACAAAAAAGCAGAGCGAGTGCCGTCATAACTCGTTTCATTATGCTCCCTCCTTCTTTAACAGAGTCATTACGGGATCGTACCATATTTATTCTGTTACATGGCCACATTAGACGAATCGATGCGGAAACATGATGAATTTCCTTTTCAGAGCAGTTGAAAAACAGCTCAGGCCAATTCTATCCAGACTGGCTGGTGGTCGGACGCCTGCGTTTCAGCATCCGTATGACACGACTTAAGATGACTCTTTAATCCATCGGTGATAAAAATGTAGTCGAAACATTCAGGCCGGTCAACAAAATTCACGGGATGAATGCCGACAGTCGGCGCATGCGGCAGCCCGGGATATAATAATGTGCGCGTATCGTGAAATGCTGGTATACCGCTTTCAAACGAAGCGAGCAATTGCAGGCGCTCGTTTGATGACGCCGTAAAATTCATATCCCCGCATAAAATCGCTTCAACAGGCCGTGGACAACCATCAAAGGGGCCGTTCTGCTCAGCGGATTTAGGCATACGTTTTGTTGAGGCATACGCTTCGACATGCAGGCAGCGGATTGCCTCGATCTGAATTTCACGTTGATGACGCGAATAGTATTCAAGATGTGTAGCCAGCACACGGACTGGTCCAAAAGCCGTAGTAACGACAGTTTCTATCAGTGTCCGCTGCATGCTGGGTGTTTCAGGTTCGGCTGCCCAGGGTAGTAAATGCCGCCAGATCTGGCCCACCGGCAAGCGGGAAAAAATTGCATTGCCAAACAGGCTGCGATTGCCATGCCCATCCGGAATATCGGTTGCCGGACTATAGATCGCAGTATAGCCCTGCAGACCGGCTGACAGTATCTCGAACTGATTTTCGCCCTCGCTGCCTGGTAATCCTGAAAAATTGACAGCAACTTCCTGCAGACAAATGATATCAAGCTGATCCAGTCGACGAATTGTTTTCAGGATACGCTGCAGATCGACCCTGCCATCTATTCCGCGACCCCACTGAATATTCCAGCTTAGCAGCTTCATATCCGTCTTGTATATGTGTTATGCAACCTAAAACTGATAGACCTTCATCCCGACAGTTAAAAAACCCGGCTCGAAAAGTTTTCGTAATAATATTGATCAATTTCGTCACGCGTGAAATGATGATTCTGCCCGCCACGCTGTGCAATTTTCAGCGCACCCAGGAGTGACCCGAGCCGCCCGGTTATCTGCCAGTCCATGTCATTGGCAATACCGTAAAGCAATCCGGCGCGATATGCGTCGCCACAGCCTGTGGGGTCAACAATTTCAACGGGCTTGACGCAAGGAATTCGAATTTGCCCGCCATCGGCATAGATAATTGAACCTTCGGCGCCGAGTGTCACGATCAGCGCTTTGACTCGTTCTGCCATTGCCTCTACTGTAAGCCCGGTACGCTCCTGCAACAGTTGACCTTCGTAGTCGTTGACTGCAATATAGTCGGCTTTATTGATAAAATCAGTGAGCTCGTCGCCATTATACATGGGCAGCCCCTGGCCCGGATCAAAGATAAACGGAATACCCGCCGCATGAAATTCCTGTGCATGCAATAACATGCCGTCGCGCCCGTCCGGTGCAATAATGCCGAGTTTGATTTGTGGCGCATCATTGACTGAATTCAAATGAGAGAAATTCATCGCGCCTGGATGAAATGCAGTAATCTGATTGTCGTCCAGATCGGTGGTAATAAATGCCTGCGCAGTAAAGGTATCCTTGACATGTAAAATACACGACTGATCAAGACTCAGTGCTTCAAAGCGTTCCATATAGGGTTGAATGTCGTCACCTACTGCGGCCATCATAACGGGCTCTGCGCCCAGCATTTTCAAATTATAGGCAATATTACCGGCGCACCCTCCGAATTCCCGGCGCATCTCCGGTACCAGAAAGGCGACATTCAAGACATGGACTTTTTCAGGCAGGATATGGTTCTTGAACCGATCGGGAAAAACCATAATATTGTCGTAGGCGACAGAACCGCAGATCAGTGTTCGCATAGCATTGAATTTATAGAGTAATTAGAAAGATATTCGATTGTGAGCATCAAAGAAAACCAGTTTAACGGCTGTCCGTCACTGTTGTGGCGGTTGTTGATGATACTTTTTTGCCTATTGAACAACAAAAGGAAAAGGAGATCATCAACAAACTGTTATTTTATTGCCAGCATTCGACGATAAATTAGAACGCAGAAAATTAAATTCAAAAAATACCGGCTTAAGCGTCCGGTCTCCAGCATAAATCGAGCTCGCGCGCCGCTTTAACATCGTCAAGCTTGCGAAGCGGCATGGTATGGGGCGCATTTTTAACCATATCCGGCTGTTCCTGAATTTCGGTGAGAATTTCTTTCATCGCGGTTACAAACGCATCCAGGGTCTGTTTGGACTCGGTTTCTGCCGGCTCGATCAACAGGCATTCAGGAACGAGAATCGGAAAATATGTTGTTGGCGCATGAAAACCTTTATCCAACAATCGCTTGGCAAGATTCATCGCTGTAAGGCCCGTTTTTTCCTTGGCGTCTTTTAAAGTAACGATAAACTCATGGCTGGCACGCCGTGTCGGATAGGCAATCTCAAAACCGGCTTTTTTTAGCTCGGCCATCAAATAATTGGCATTCAACGTGGCAAATTCGGCGACCCGATGCATACCGTCTCTGCCCAGCAGGCGCACATAAATATATGCACGCAGCAGTACACCGGCATTACCCATGTGCGCGGAAAGACGGCCGATGGATTGCGGCATTTCCTTTTCGGCAACCCAACGGTATGCCCCATTCTCAAATACCACAAAGGGGACCGGCAGAAATGGCAACAAACGTTTGGCCACACCAACCGGCGCTGAACCGGGTCCACCACCGCCATGCGGTGTGGAAAAAGTCTTATGCAGATTAATATGAATAACATCAAACCCCATATCACCGGGCTTGACTTTACCCAGCACTGCATTCAGATTTGCGCCGTCGTAATACAATAACCCCCCAGCCTCATGGACAACACGGCTCATTTCAGTAACATTTTCTTCAAAAACGCCCAAGGTGGAAGGATTGGTCAGCATCAACCCTGCAGTTTGCGGACCAACCGCCGCTTTTAGGGCATTGAGATCAACATTGCCCTCCTTGTCAGTAGCGATTTCCACAACTTTAAATCCGCACATAACAGCTGTTGCCGGATTGGTCCCATGCGCCGCATCGGGCACAATAATCTCTGTACGTTCATAATCACCGCGCGATTCATGATAGGCGCGGATCATCATGACACCGATTAATTCACCCTGGGCACCGGCCATTGGCGCCAGACTCATACCGGCCATGCCGGTTACGTCTTTCAGGATTTCCTGCAAATCATACATACAGGCAAGAAAGCCCTGACCCGTATCTTCCGGAGCAAGCGGGTGCCTGCCTAAAAATTGCGGCAGCATGGCCAGTGCATTGCACGCACGCGGATTATATTTCATGGTGCATGAGCCGAGCGGATAAAATTCAGTGTCAATCGAGAAATTTTTTTGTGACAATCGCGTGTAGTGACGGACTGTATCCATTTCGGATACTTCTGGCAGTAAAGGTTGTTTTTTGCGCCGAAACTGCTCGGGAATACCGTCTGCATCTGCAGTTGTTGTCGGCGCTTGCGAATAGTTTCGACGGCCGGGGCGTGCTTGTTCAAATATCAGCATCGTTAGATATCGCGTGTAAAGTTATTTCAATGCAGCCAGCGCAGCATCATAATTGGGTTCATCAGCAATTTCCGAAACGAGCTCGGCATGAACAACCGTATTCGATTCATCGAGAACGACAACAGCGCGCGCGGTAATACCCGCAAACGGTCCCTCTGCGATAGCCACACCATAGTCTGTCATGAAGTTTGCGCCGCGCATGGTCGATAGCGTAACCACTTTATCCAAATTCTCAGTATCGCAAAAACGACTCATGGCAAAAGGCAAATCAGCTGCGATTATAAGCACAACCGTATTATCCATATTGCTGGCTTGTTCGTTGAATTTTCGCGTAGAAAGCGCGCAGACAGGTGTATCCAGACTTGGAACTATGTTCAGCACCTTTTTCTTGCCAGCGAAATGATCCAGCGTGACATCTTCCAGATCCCGGTTAACCAGTGAAAAAGCCGGTGCTTTCTGGCCGACTTTTGGAAAAGCGCCTTCAACGCGAATTGGATTACCTAAGTGTGTGACCATAATCTTTCCCTCATTTTTAATGGTTTATGGATATGACTGTACTAGACGCCTAACCCAGGCGCGATGTGCGCCTGTCTATCTGATTATTGAAGCGCCTGTTCAAATTGCGTGACGTAATTCTGGATATCTCCGGCAGTTTTCGTCTCGGTTGCACAGACCAGCAGGGTATTGTCCATCTCAGGATAAAACGCCTGCAGATTCAAACCGGCCAGAATGCCTTTATCTTTCATCTCAGCCAGAACATCATCAACCGGCTTTGACAGTTTCAACGCAGCTTCATGGAAAAACGGACTACTGAATACGCTCTTGACACCGGAGATTTTTTCAAGTTTCTGAACCAGATTTACCGTGTTGACATGTGAATGCTGAGCGACACGGCGCAAACCGTCCGGTCCGAGCAAAGACATGTAAATGGTCGCTGCGGTAACCATTAGCCCCTGATTGGTGCAAATATTCGAGGTTGCCTTGGATCTGCGAATATGCTGCTCACGGGCCTGCAGCGTCAATACAAAACCCTGTTTGCCATCCAGATCGTTGGTGCGGCCGATGACTCTGCCGGGAAGCTGGCGAATCAGGCTGTTCTTGCATGCCATGAAACCAAAATAAGGACCGCCGCTGGACAGGGGTATGCCTAACGGCTGTCCTTCGCCAACAGCAATATCCGCACCGTCACTGCCCCATTCTCCTGGCGGCGTTAACAAGGCCAGAGATACCGGATTGACAACGCCGATAGCCAATGCCTTTTTACTATGCGCCCAGTCGGTAAGTTCGTCAACCTGCTCCAGCACACCAAAAAAATTCGGCTGAGGTATCACAAGCGCGGCAAACTCTTCGTTGTCAAATTTTTTCAGCGATTCCGGTAAAATACGCCCGGCTTCTGTGCAGAATGGTAACTCGACAATGTCAATTTTCTGGTTACCGACAATGGCGCGCACCACTTTCTTATAGACCGGATGCACTGTTTGCGGCATCAGAATGCGCCGGGACGATCTATGCGACCGTACAGCCATTAACACGGCTTCAGCCAGTGCGGTAGCGCCGTCATACAGACTGGCATTGGAAACATCCATGCCGGTCAACGAAGCCATCATCGTCTGGTACTCATACAATAACTGCAGGGTTCCCTGGCTGGCTTCAGCCTGATAAGGCGTATATGAGGAATAAAATTCACCACGGGTCGTAATTTGCCAGACAGCGGCAGGTATATGATGTTCATAGGCGCCCGCACCGATAAAATTCTGATAAAAACCGTCCTGATTGGCGCGTTCCATCATCAAGCGTGTGATTTCCATTTCGCTCAATCCGGGCGGAACATTGTTTAACCCGCCACTTTTCAGGTTATCCGGGATTTCATCAAAAAGCGTCTCAATTGAATCTGCGCCAATGCTTGTCAGCATTTCAGCAATATCTTCTTGTGTATGTGGAATAAACGGCATGGTGAATTATGAATCAATCTCTAAATAAAATATGAATGAAAGAGCAAGCAGTACTACAGGCCCCGGATTAATGCTCTTCGTTGTCCAGTAAAGCTTGATAGCCGGCTGCATCAAATAAACCCTCCAGTTCTGCCGGATTGCTGGGCTTCAATTTAAAAAGCCAGGAACCAAAGGCATCCTGATTGATATTTTCGGGATTGTCGGCCAGCGCTGAATTAACTTCAGTGACCTCGCCCGAAACCGGGGAATAAACATCCGCCGCCGCTTTAACGGATTCAGCCACAGCGCATTCCTGTTTTTGCGTGAATGTATCGCCGACTTGCGGCAGTTCGACAAAGACCATGTCTCCCAGCAACTCCTGCGCATGATCGGTGATGCCGACGCTGACATTCCCGTCCGCCTCAGTTTTCACCCATTCATGTGACTTGGTGTATTTCAGATCTGTTGGAATACTCATATATTTACTCCGGATTTGATATTGATTGATGACCCCAGATTTAAGTCAGAACTTTCCCGTTCCGTACAAATGGGTATTTTACCACTTTGGCACGCAATTTCTTATCTCTGACCAGCACGTGTACTTCCTCATCCGGAACTATTTCGATAGCAATACGGGCCAGGGCGATAGACTGATTAATGGTTGGCGAGAATCCACCGCTGGTAATTTCTCCTTCAAACTCCCTGCCGTCATGTTGCGCAACAACTTTTTGATGACTTCTGAGAACACCACGGTCCAGCAATAGCAATCCGACCAGATGCTGCGTGACTGTTGAATCGAGCAACGCCTGCTTGCCGATAAAATCCCGCTCGCTTTTTAAATCGACCGTCCATCCGAGTCCCGATTCCAATGGCGATGTCGTTTCATCCATATCCTGTCCATACAGATTCATCCCGGCTTCCAGACGCAGGGTATCACGCGCACCCAGTCCTGCAGGCGCCACGCCTTCACCATGCAGTGCTTTCCAGAATGCCGGTGACTCTTCGGCAGGTAACATAATCTCAAAACCGTCTTCTCCGGTATAGCCGGTTCGCGCGATAAAGAAATGATTCAATGTAACGGATTGAAACAGCTTCAATTCTTCCGTTGCAGCTTTTGCACCCGGAATCACTTGCCAGACCTTGGCGCGTGCATTGGGTCCCTGCACAGCGACCATGGCCAGGTCGCGCCGTGGTGAAATTTCCAGACCGGGGGCAGCAGCATCCCGCTGTTTAAATATCCAGTCTACATCTTTATCGGCCGTGCCGGCATTGACAACGATCCGGAACCAGGTTTCAGATAAGAAGTAAACAATAAGATCATCAATGACACCGCCCTCCGGTGTCAACATACAGGTGTACAGCGCTTTTCCGGGAATAGACAGCTTATCAACATTATTGGCGACCAGTTGCCGCAGGAAACCGCGCGCGTTTGCGCCTTTTATGTCAATGGGCAACATGTGCGAGACATCGAACATGCCTGCATCCTGACGGACTTTGTGATGCTCATCAAGCTGTGATCCATAATGCAGCGGCATATCCCAGCCGCCAAAGTCCACCATTTTGGCATTCATTTCGCGATGCGTCTGATTCAGGGGTGTTTTTCTCAGCACGGACTACTCTCCCGGTATTAAAAATAAGTCATCATACAGACATGATGCACTTAGAAATTCACCCCTCTGTCCTTTTACCTGAGAGATTTGCAGATCAATACCGCGTGCCCCTTCGGTGGTCAGTCTCAATACCTGACACTCTCCAGATTGCCTGTTTCAAGCGGTTCCCAGGGAGAAACTATGTCTGACCATGCCTGAGCGATTCCGGGGAGTTACGCCTTCGGCGGCGCTCGGATCATTCAATTGCCGAGCGCGCTCTCCTGCTTGAACATATGTTTTGGCTGAGCCCGCACTATACCTCAGCAGAGACTGGTTAGACAAGACTTGACAGCTTTTTCATGTTTTTCAGTTCTGTAGCAGATTATATGTTTTGAATTTAATTCATTGATTGATAGAATAAAAAAAATCACTCGCTCTCTGTTAAAGGCGTATATGGATATACTTGAGCCATAAATAGATTCAAATAGGTTCATTGAAAAGGCATTTTTAAAAATCAAACAATATAATAACAATCTTGTATGCTTCACCAATAATTGACAGGAATCACAAATCAAATGAAAACAGTTTTAATTACCGGAGCAAACCGGGGTATCGGTCTGGAGTTTGTACGCCAGTATGCGCATGACGGCTGGCGGGTTCATGCATGCGCGCGCAATCTGTCGACTTCAAACGCGTTGAACCGGTTGGCTGCACAGTATCCTGATGCAATTCAGCTCCATGCGCTCGACTTAGATAACCACCCGCAAATTGAACAACTGTCGCAAGCAATGTCGACAGAAAAAATCGATTTACTGATCAATAACGCGGGCGTCTATCCGGTTGCCCGCGGCGCCAGCTTTCATCAAATTGACTATGATGCATGGGCTTATGCGTTCCGAATCAATACCATGGCGCCTTTAAAGATGGCGGATGCATTTTATGCGCAAGTCGCAAAAAGCGAATTGAAAAAAATCGTGACGGTAACCAGTAAAATGGGGAGCGTTTCCGATAACCGCGGCGGCGGCAGTTATGTGTATCGTTCGAGTAAATCGGCTGTTAATATTGTCATGAAAAGCTTGGCGATCGATCTGGAACCCAAAGGTGTTATCGTTGGATTACTGCATCCCGGCTGGGTCAGGACGGACATGGGTGGCCCGAACGCATTAATTTCAACTGAAAAAAGTGTATCGGGAATGCGTCACGTTATCGAAGAATTGACGCATACAGATTCCGGAAAGTTTTTTTCCTATGATGGTCAAATCATTCCGTGGTGAGATTCTTGGCGGCTTAACTGGCCGCAGATAGCTTTCTAACAACCTGATAACAAATACTATCAGGCAATATTTTATCGATACCAAAGCAACCGGAGACACATGAGCACGGATACCTTTAACCTTGACAAGAACGAATTAATCAAACAATCCTTCGGGCAAATGGATACGCATTTGCAAGGCACGCAATACAGTCCGGCACAGAAACTGGCGTTAGCTTGCCGCATTCTGTTCGATAATGGTCATGACTCCGGCCTCGCCGGCCAGATTACTGCGCGCAGTGAAAAGCCGGGCACTTATCTGACACAACGTTTGGGGCTGGGTTTTGATGAAATCTGCGCCGGCAATCTGCTGCTTGTGAACGAAGATCTGGACGTACTGCAGGGCGACGGTATGGCCAACCCTGCAAATCGTTTTCATTCATGGTTATACCGTGCACGACCGGACGTGCAATGCATCATCCATACGCACGCTGTCCATACCGCCGCGCTGAGCATGCTTGAAATTCCGCTGGAAATCTCTCATATGGATAACTGTGTACTTTATGATGACGTGGCTTTTTTACCGAAATGGCCGGGCGTTCCCGTCGGCAATGAGGAAGGCGAATTGATTGCCAAAGCGATCGGTACAAAACGTGCCATTCTACTTGCGCATCATGGCTTGCTTGTTGCCTGCACCAGCATTGAAGAATCATGTCTGCTGGCAATAGCGTTCGAGCGTGCCGCAAAAATGCAATTACTCGCCAGTGCTGCCGGAACAATTAAGTCTATTGAACCGGCGCTGGGACGCGAAGCGCATGACTGGATACTTCGCGCACAACGCAGTGCTGTGGGTTTCGCCTATTACGCCAGGCGCACGCTCAAGAAAACAAGTCATAGAAATTGTCTTGAATAACGTCTGATCAGAATTGCTGCCACACGTCTGGTGAGATGCGGCAGAGTCTACAAAAATGGCAACGGTCCGCCGCGCACCGCCGCATGAAGAATGATGTCACCGGCTAATAGCCGCCCTCACCCGATTATGCAACAGGCCTCAAAATAACAAAATTACAAAGACTGGCGTATTGATGTAACAGACGCCAAAAATCGGTGGATAGCACTACAAAGCATTTTGCAATAGCAATAAAGCATCGAAAAACCGTTTATTTCCCGGTTTTGAAAACAGGAAATCAAGCTTACCTTATCAGCTTTGTAATCAATCGCGCACAGAAACTGATTTAACAGACTGTTAAAAAAACAGAAAATGTTTCTTGGCAGACAATGCAAGGTAAAAGAACAGATAAAAAGACTGTATTTATACATGAATGCGCACATTACGAACCTGCTTTTGACACTGCAATGCAACACAGATTTTTTAAATTTACTTTTTAACAGGAAAACACTCAACCTGTTAATATGGTTTTCACATAAAGCACGCTTTGAATGTTTATAATGGTAATTTATAAGCATTGTATTCATTTCATTTTGTTATGCATTTCCACAAGCGGACTCGACGCGAAAGAAACGCGTTGCTAAATATACACACAATCGACGCAGTATACTGAGTTAACCCTTTGCAGACCCTTTGCTGATTGAATCAGATTTCGACTATATTGATTGTCAACAGTCCAGCAATATAAATAGTGCGTAATACATGAACAATACCAATCCATCACATTCTCAGCTTCTTCAAGAAAATCAGCAGCTACGTGCAGAGCTTGCTATTGTCAAGCAATTATCTGAAATGCGCACAACCGAGCTACTTAGAAGTGAAGAGCGATTTTCTCTAGCGATGCGCGGCACCAGTGATGGACTGTGGGACTGGAATCTTGAAACGAATAACGTTTATTACTCACTTCGCTGGAAAAACATGTTGGGTTATGGCGAACATGAGCTTGAAGACAATTTAAATACCCTGACTAATCTGATTCATCCCGATGACAGGGGTATGCTATGGGAAAAGGTTCAGGACTACCTGACTGGCAGTGTCGGTTCATTTGAGGTTGAAATGCGCATGCTGCATAAAAATGGGCATGCGATTTTCGTTCTATCCCGTGCATTTCTAGTTACACGCGAGACAGACGGCAAACCTGTCCGTCTGGTAGGAACGCACATTGATATAACAGAACGGAAAAAAGCGGAAGCATTTGATAATAAAAATACCAAAATTCTTGAAATGATTGCAATCGGCCACCCGGCACCGGACATTTATGATGCAATTGCGTTAATGTACGAAGAACGTCACCCGGGAATGCGATGCTCAATGCTGGAATTGGATGACAATAAACTTTTGCATGGTGGCGCGCCAAGCCTGCCAAAGGAATACTGCGACGCAGTTAGCGGCCTGGAAAACGGGCCTAGTGTCGGTTCGTGCGGTACATCCACGTATACCGGAGAACGTGTGCTTGTAGAGAATATTGAAACGGACCCCAAATGGGAAAAAATCAAACATGTGGCGCTCCCTCATGGCATGCGTTGCTGTTGGTCGGAGCCTATAAAAAATTCCTCTGGAAAGGTGCTGGGAGCGTTTGGCATGTATTACAACCACCCCGCTCTCCCAGACAAAGATGAACTGAACGATCTCAAGTCTGCGGCCAGACTTGCCGGAATTGTCATGGAACGGGATCAGGCTCAGAAACGTATACGTACTTTAGCCTATACTGATGAACTGACCGGGCTTGCCAACCGCGCATCGTTCTACCAGCACGTCGAAGAATTCACCAAAGCAGCTAACCGGCACAACCGTCGTTTCGGATTGCTGTTCATCGATCTGGACGGCTTCAAAGGTATCAACGACAGTCTTGGACATAATACCGGTGACATACTGCTCAAGACGCTGGCGACACGCATGAAAAACACCTGTCGCGATGTCGATTTGGTTGCACGCTTGAGTGGCGATGAATTCTGCATTCTGGTTGAAGAAATTGAAGATGATTATGCTGCCAAAGTTGCACGGCGCTGCCTTGATGCGATATCTCAAACCATCGAGCTTGCCGCCAGAAAAATCACGCCTTCATGCAGCATTGGCATCGCGCACTATCCCGATGACGGGAAAAACTTGTCAACCTTATTAAAAGCGGCAGATACCTCGCTTTATACGGCAAAGGAAAATGGGAAAAACCAGTACGCTTTTTATAAACCAGAGCTTACTTACAAAGCCGAGTATCGTTTTCAGATTGAACAAAATCTAAGGGAAGCTATCGAAAAAAAGCAGCTATCACTCGCTTATCAGCCTCAAATCAATGTAAATTCCGGGGAAATTACTGGAATTGAGGCATTGGCACGTTGGCATCATCCGCAACTTGGACAGGTGCCGCCCGCTGATTTCATCGCTACGGCCGAAAAAATCGGCATGATTCAGCCACTGACTGAATGGATACTAAAAACAGCTTGCAGCCAATTAATTACCTGGAAGATAGCGGGTTATCGTACACTTCGTATGGCGGTAAATATTTCTTCAAGCCTGTTTCTCGATAAGGATTTTGTGTCACTGGTCAAACGAGTAATCGACGAAACAGGCATCATGCCGGATGAACTGGAACTAGAAGTGACCGAAAGCATTGCACAGACTGATTCACGGAATCTGTCAATTTTCCAGAAACTCAAGGATATGGGCGTGTTCCTGGCAATTGACGGCTTCGGAACCGGTCATTCGTCGTTTGCTTCACTTAGACACCTCAATGCAGACCGCCTTAAAATCGGCAAATACTTTGTCGACGACATGCTTGACGATAACAAAACACTAACCTTGGTCAGTTCCATGATTGAAATGGGACACAAACTTGGTTATGGAATTATTGCAGAGGGTATTGAAACAACAAACCAACTAAACATGCTAAAAAAACTGGGCTGCGAAACAGTACAGGGTTATCTGTTCAGCAAATCCGTCCATGCAGATACAATCTCAACGCTATTGAGCGGCAATTGCTGGCGCAGCCGGAAAGGCTCCAGATGAACGCTCAAGAAGCTGCACAACCTTCCTCTCATTAAAACATATGTTATGAAATCCGCGGAACCGGCCTGGTAACTATTCCAGTATCTCAATCCGTTCTCGAATTGTTCCTTGCTCTCCCAGCCGGATAATTCTCAGCGCTGTCGAAAGTGTGAATCCCGGATGCATAATAACATCGGAAAATGCGGCGAAGATGGCGTCTTTTTCTTGGATCATCGCTTGACGCTGCACACTGGACTGCGGTGAAAGTTGTTCGGCAAAAGACCAGGCCGCATCGCGCGCTTTCTCCATACTGAAATTAATAATGCCGGTTTCAACATTACCGAGAAAACGATTCATGATACCAAAAACCGGCCAGATTTCAGCAAGCTCTTTGCGCACACTGCCGACGAGTCCTGCAAGCACTTGATTGATCTTATCAAAATCGCCCCTTAGGCTCTGTAGTTCTTCGGGCGGTACGGTTTCTGTGGCAGCGATACCAAGATCGAGATTGATATGCGCGTTCATGCCCATCAGCAGATGCTGCAAAACGATGGGCCACCAGCGCTCTGTTGCATCAAATGCGCGCACCCAGGATTGAGTCGGCGCCTGTCCGGTGTGATATTGATAGCAGGCGTGAATGTACCGATTGGCGAAAATAACATCAAACCGCCCCATACGCTGACCGTCATCAAAAAAACCCGCTTCAATACCCTTTTTAACTTGTATCGTCACTTTGCGGTACAACGCAGCAAAATAGCCTGTGCGTGAATTATTCTGCCCGGACCATACCACAATCGCGGTCAGTTGATTGATTACCTCATCAATTGATTGCGCAGGCGTTGCAATTGAAGCGGGAAAATCCTGATCTGACATCATTTTTCTTCTCCTCCTGTTGTCAAGGACGCCATCTTGAGAAAATATTACCGGCCGGCAATTTTGCTTACAACATAACGAAATTTACCCGATTTTTCTGCGGGAATTTGTGTTACCTGTTCGATCAAAATATTTACCGCCTGCCCGAGTCTTGTTTTAAAAGCATGCTCGATACGCAGCAGCAGCGCCTTATCCAACGCTTCCCTGCACACGAGGAAGATATGTGTCTGATCCAGACTTTCCTGCACGATTTTAAACGCTTCAATCTGCGGCAGATCGCGCAGAATGTATATCAACGCAAGTCCGTGCATGACAGTACCATCCTGCGCCACGACGAAATCAGTACTACGGCCCTGCACCTCACGGATCAATGGCAACCCGCGTCCACAGGTGCAGGTCTGATCATGCAAAATGGCTATATCGCCGGTACGGTAACGGATAAACGGAAAATCATGCGTGGCCATATGCGTTACCACAATTTCCCCGGATTTGCCCGGCGGCAAGGCCTTACCCTGCGCATCAATAATTTCGACGATGATATCCTCCGCGCTGATATGCATACCGCCATCCGGGCATTCATGCGCGATAAAACCGGCGTCACGGCCGCCATAGCCATTGGCGACAGGACAATTAAATGTTTCACTGATCTGCTTGCGCTGGTCGTCATACAATCGTTCAGAAGTCACAAACGCGGCCTGTATGCCAAGATCATCCATACGCATGTCATGCATTTTTGCATGGCGCGCGATATGCGATAACGCAGAGGGATAACCAAACAGCATTTTGGGGCGCATCGCGCGTATCTCGGCTAAAAAGCCGTCAATTCTTTGTTCGGACATTTCAAATGCCGGCAACAGTTTGGTACGTAAAATCCAATCGCGCAGATTGCGCAGGCGATCCTGTGCGCCAAGTTCTATCGGCGAGCCCCAGATCACAATTTCGGGATCGCCGATATCCACGCCCCACCAGCGCGTCGCGCGCCACTTCGCCGCAATATCGTGACTGGTACGGTCTTTACCGATGTAAAACACCAGTGGTTCACCACTGGAACCGCCGGTATTATAGCGTGCCAGACTGCCGGCAATATCCGACTTCAGCGCATCGGTATTGTCTCTGATCACAGACTTGGTCAAAAACGGCAGGCGTGCAAGATCGGATATTGACTGCAAATCGGCGGGATTGAACGCAATCTCTGCGAACAAACGCCGGTAATAGACGACATGGCGCTGTACCTGTATTAAGAAATTCCGCAGTTTCTTCAGCTGCAATTCCTGCAAGCGTTCCCTGTCCCACCACTGCGCTACTTCAAGTTGCCTGCGCAAAGCAACACTTGTATGTTTTTTAAGCTTTTCATGCAATGGAAAGAAACAACCCGATACCCAGGCTGTATAAAGACTTTCTGATCCCGCCGGTATTTTCCTCATTGTCGCTCCATCAGTGCTGCCCGTGAACCAGCGCCTGTTGATAAACGGTAAACAGATGTCGTTTAACCGAATTCCAGGTATAACGCTCCAGTGACGCCAAACCGCATGACCTTAAACTGTCTGCCAGCTGCGGACTTCGTAAAAGCTTCAGCATGGCGTTAGCCATTGCGTCAGGGTCTTTTTTCGGTACCAGCAATGCTGTTTTGTTATGTTCGACAAGGTAAGGAATCCCGCCCGCGTCGGTACTGACGACTGGCACTCCGCTAGCCAGCGCTTCCAGTATCGAGATCGGCATATTATCAATGAGGCTTGCATTGATCATCATGTCCGCACTTTGATAAAGCGCCGCAATCGCATCGTTGTCAATACGCCCTGTGAACCGGATCGAATCTTGCAATCCCAGTTCGGTGACGAAATGTTCCAGCATCGTTTTCTCCGGCCCCGCGCCGGCAACAGTCAATCGCGCGCGCGGAACTGATTGCTTGACGATTTGAAAAGCGCGTATCGCAGTCGCGTTATCATAAATCGCTTCCAGATTGCGCGTAACCACAATATGCGGCGCATCTGTCCAATCCGTTCCATCCCCATCCGTCTGCGGCCTGACGCTGAACCGGCTCAAATCGATAATATTGGGCACGATCCCGGCAGCGTATCCGTATTGACCAAATACCGCTTCAAGAAAACCGGATGGCACGATGATAGCGTGCGTCCTGTCAAGACTAGGCTTGATCCAGCGCCATGATTTTTGAAAAAACAGCCGCGCTTCGCCGCCCCGGTAATTCACAATAACAGGTGTGTTCCTTAAGCGGGCAATCCAAATGGCTGGCGCGGCAAACAGGTGCCATGCCAGGCCGGAATTGGCCATAATATGAAACAGCTGCACCTGTCCGGCTGCGCGCCATAGCCGCAACAAATAAGGTATCAGCCTGAAAACCGCTCTCAATCCCCGGATTTTTCCCGCCCAGGCGGGCTGGTAAGGAGCATTCACCTGAATCACTTCAACCCGAACACCCTCCTGTTGCAACAAACCCGCCAACTGCCGGGTCTGGTTGGCCATGCCGCCGTAAGGCGGCGGCAGCGGCCCTACCAGTCCGATATGCAACACCGGTCCGTTCAAAGCCATCGTTTCCGGACCGCAAATATGACGCACAGCATCGGCTTTCTCATTCTCCCTCCAACCAAACACTTCGTTAAGTTAAATTTTATTATAAGCCATTCATCGACATCCGGCATCATCGCTGCGCCAATCACGGCCAGGCCGGTTTTGTTTCTTGCGGGTAAGCGGCCGGAAATACTGCCGGTTATCGTAATAACCCTCAGCCATATTATCCTTAGACCACCCAGGATAACCCAGTACCGGAATAGGTGACATATCCGCATTACAAGTCAACCGCCGCATAACGAAATCCGCCAACCAGCGATCTATCATTTTCAATTGTTCCGTCAGCGGTTGCCGCAAGAAATTTTCCTCTATTTGAAAAAAAACGCCTTTCCCGGTCATACCGGTGTAAGGATTCAACGCTTTTTCAAATAACGCATGCCCAAAAACAATAAAGCGCATTGATGACAGCACTGCATTTCTCTGCTGCCAAAAAACCGTTTTCCATTCATGCCGCCTCAATGATTCGATCAGCAAAGGCTGACTGCTTAATACAACGACGCCTGACTCATCAAAAAGCGTTGCCGCATCTCTTAATGAGCCGCGCCGATCTTTTTTCTCCGGCATCATTGCTGTTAAAGCGTGATAATGAATCCGGTTGAGCGCAGCTTTGGTATGCGGAAACGTCATCCATACCAGCGCATTAAATAAATCATGCCAGCTTTCCGGCCGTGTCGATACTTCACCAGTCAGATAAATTCTGGCTTCATAATATTGCTGCAAATCATCCCCGCTTGTTGTTCCTGGCGGCACAAAACGTACCGGCAAACCAGGACCAGCAGTAATATGAACACCTGCTTTCCGCTGCAGATTTTCAATGTCATGATACGCCGGCCATCTGTTGTATTGTCGAATAAAACGCGCAACAGGTTTGAGAGGGCTAAAAATAGGTGAAAAATCACAAAAATAAGGATTCCATCCGGTCATTCAAGCTATCCATCCAGTTCTTCAACCGTTTTTATTTGCGTTGCCAATATAATACCGATAACAGTAATCACCGCCGCAACAATCCCCACTGTATCGTAATGCATAATTCTTCCGTGTGCGGTCACATCCATTATGGAGCCGGCCAGCAATGAACCCAGACCTGCCGATAGTTGTTGCATGGACATGTGAAATGTCATAAAACTGCCGCGCAAATGCGGCCTGACTGCCGCTGTAATCAATGCCATCAATGGAATAACCCGTCCTGTAACCAGTATCATGAATAATGTCGACGCTGCCAGCGCCACAAACAATGACGCTTCTGATATATGCGTAACCCATAAAACCGGCGCCAGCGATAGCATGGCCAGGATGCCGAACATAACCCGCTTGCCAAAACGGTCAGTAAACCGGCCAAACAGATTGGCTGTAAAAAAGCTGAACAAACCGCCAAAAAAATAGAGATAGGGCAGCTCATTTACATGCATGCCAACATTGGTCACCATGTACGTACTGATAAAGGGGATTACCAGGTAACCCGAAAACATCAGCATACCGATCAATAAAAAAGCGACCATATGATTCCGAACCAGAAAAATTTTTTTTAACTGATTGATGGGATTGAGCTGATGAACCTGAATATGCGCTTTAACCGGGGGCAACAACCGACGGGCGGCGAATATGATGAGCAAACTTAAAGCGGCCAGCACAACGAAGGGTGCGCGCCAGTTCAACCAGCTGGCGAGAAACAGGCCAGCGGGCATGCCGGCAACTGCGGCAAACGAAAAAGACGACATTACAGTACCGGTCGCCTTGCCGCGCCGGGTTTGCGGAATCAGATCGGCGATAATGGAAAAAACTGTCGCGCTTATCAAACCGCCAAACATGCCGGCAATCGCACGGCTGCATAACAGCATTTGATAATTGATCGACAAAGCGCATAGCAGCATTGCCAGCGTGAAACCCGCACATAAACCGATCAGCGTATGCTTGCGGTCAAAGCGATCAACGAAAAATGCCGCCATGAAACCGCATGCCGCTGCACTGAGCGTATACACCGTTACCAGCAAACCGAATTGCTGCGGCGTTATGTCATACAGTCTGAAAAACACCGGTCCCAGCGGCATTATCATCATGAAATCGAGAATATGCACAAACTGCACCGCAGCAAGCACAAGTAACACAGGCCATTCATGAATTGTTTCGGTATCAGGTACTGCGCCGCAATCGATTATTTCAGAGCCGGCCCCAGTTCCGGGTACGGTTGCAGCCGCATCTGGGAATAAGGATGTTTTACCGGATTCAGGCATTGCGTATCATGATTTTCGTCAGCAGTTAAATCAGAAATTGATCCGCATATCTGGCGCAATGTTTAACACGCTGTTGAAAATAGTTTTCGAGACAGTCGGCACATGGTAAAAACAGGCAAAAAAGCAAATTTATGCCTGATAAAATACGCGCTTTGCGCCTGTTTTTAATCTCACAGTGGCAACGCAGCCGTTTTTCAACAGCTTGCCAGTACTCTATATATGATATGCCGGGTACAGGGCCCTGTTTAGTGCACATGGCAAGGCGCGTCTTGCAGGCAATAGTCGTTTCATTGCCAAACGAGAATAAATAATAATCAGATAATTGTCAGAAGAACTAAAATTGCAAATGTTATTATTCCCCAGATTAGCCAGATTTTGCCTGCTTTTTTAGCATCGGGGTGTGACTTTCTTAAATACGTGTACCCCATGGCCATACCAATCGGAGGAATAGGAATCGAGAGCAAAATAATAGCAATATACATCCCCATTGGAACAACCGGCTTTTCATTTGCTTTATCCGACTGAAAATCGAGGTTGGTGACGCGCTGTTTCGAACGGTTTTCCGTCAGGCTGTTTTCTGATGAACCTGTTAATTCCTCTGCTGAAGCACGCTCCCGGGGATGATTCGTCACTTCATCGGCATTCGAAGCTGCCGCACTGTTATCAGATCGAGCGGCATGTCCGGGGTCAGTTTTCAATGTTGCGGCGCATTGCGTACAGTATTCGGCCTGTTCAGTATTTTCTGTTCCACAATTAGGGCAAAGCATATCAATATCCTCAAAAAATTGTTATTTCTTGTTTCATGAAGCACTGCTCTCAAAAATACATCGCGACGTACTTTAACCTATTTAGGTGATGCCATAAAGACGCCTTTTTACATTTTCATTTCCGCATACCGCTCGCAATGCAGGCAGCCTGCCTCTGCACGCAACACTAAGGAGTCGTTCATAAATAACTGTAACACTTATTTATTCGCGGCTCCTAGCGCGGCAACACCGTAAAAGAGACGGATTGCTGATACGTCTCATCGAAAACCTGATCACGATTATCGTCTACCGCGAAGGTAACCGTGTAAGTGCCCGCGGGCAAACCGGCAGCCGTTCTGTCTAGAATATTGAGACCGGCTAGCGCAGCCATCGGACCGCCATGCGCCCGGACCGGCGTATCAGAACGAGTAAACTGTAACCGGCTGTCCAGCCAGAAATCACCTGCTGGCGTCTTTGCGCGCACCCAGTAATCTGTCTGGTTTCCGCTTTTCATTCCCGGATCAAGCCCTACCGTCAGCACCAGGCGATCGTCAGACTGCAACACAATGGGCGCATCCTGATCGTTAACCAAAATGGACACCACAGGCTGTTCCGGTACAGGCTGGGCTAAAGCAGGATTAAAAAACCATGCAAAACCGGTATTAAACGAAATGCGTCCTTCCTGAATCGCAACATGTTTACCGTCCAGAAAGAATCCTGTAATCCTGCATGCAGCAAATGCGGCTCTGTCATCAAAACTCAAAACAATGTCGGCATTATCAGTTTTGCCGACGTACTGCAGGGTTAGCGTGTAATCGTCTGACGTTCCCTGCAATCTATCCAGCCCGCTCATTGCCAGACGCAACGTTGCCACATCGTCGGCAGCGAGAGTGCGCCGGGCCTCTCCCGATGTAATGCCCTGTTGCATCACAGTCTCGGTATTTTCAAACCCGAGCAGAAGCGAAACAAGACGATCGCCGTTTGCGGCAAAATGATGGCCCGGTGGCAAATCATCCAGCGCCCGGCTGTAAGTCGTCTGATCAATAATCTCGGGCAGCAAGAACGGATTGTTGTTTTCTTTGTTGAACCAGTGCAGATTGATATCATCGCCGCGCATATCATCGCCGGAACCGATAATGCCATCTGCACCGCGTCCCAAGTCAAATATATTATTCGCGCCTCTGACAGCATTGGTATAATTTTTATTCTCACCGTCCAGCCCCGATTCGGTGGCCAGATTAGGATGCGCCAGACCGATACAGTGTCCGAGCTCATGCAATGCGACCGATTCAAAGTCAAACATCCGGCGCGGCACAATATTGTCATCTATCTGAATATTGTTGATTGTCGGGACAAGTTGATTCCAGGTGTTGATTGCGTTCTTTACCGGTATTTCCATTTCACCGGCATGTGGCGACAATGGCGTAATTCCGACCGTCACGACCAATTCACCGCCTGCGCCGGTATATCCCGCTGGATGCGTGATAACATCAGCTTCATCGTCATCGCTGATAAACTCGAATACGCCGGTCTCTCCTGCCGGAATCCATAACAACAAGCCCGGGATTAATACGGCCAGCAGCACGTATTTCTTTAGATAATTGCCTTGCCTGTTTTCCTGTAAAACCTGCGTCATGAAACTGTAGCCTTATGAAAATGCCTTTTGCTGCATGCCTCACGGATCGACCGGCTGCAGATCGTCACGATCGAAAATCATCAACAGTTCATGCTGTATTTCTGACAGCAATCGAATGGACTCAATGTGCGGATACTGCTCAGCATCCCATCTGAGACCGCTCCACGCAATACGCCGGATAACGTCCCGATCCTCGCCCGCAAGTCCCTGTGGCTGGTACCGGTTCGGATAGAATTCAATCATAATATCCGCCGTATCGGATACACTGGTCACCACCGCGCCCGATTCCTTCAATAGCCGCCGTTCTTTGCGCAGCATCTCGCGTACATGTTGCGCATCAAATGCCAGTATTTTTTTGTCGGTCAACAAACTCCACAATGCATCCAGCTTTTCCTGTTCCAGCACCGTATGATAGTAACCGCCGCCTCTCATGATCTCCGGCAAAGCAACCAGCACGTAGCCATCCTGGTAAATATCAATTTTCAACTCCTGACCGGGTGGCCGTACATGTTTGTTTTTTTCTATGTAACTGATCAGCAAGTCTTCGGAATTCATGGCATCACGGTCCTGAAAAGCCTGCAATGACTGGTTGAGAAGCAGCATCAGAACTACGTAAATACAGATTTGAAACCGGGAAAAAACTTTCATGAAAAAAAATCTGTCCAAGGTTAGTGGAATTTTGTTAGAGTTGGTTTATATTTCCGGCGAATACATTTACGTATTATACGCAAATGACGGATGCAGGCAGCTGGATTGTAGAAAAGAGCGGTATATTTGACACGCCGCAACAAATTCGACTGCATGCTCTATCTATCTGATATGGTCATGTTCAGCCATTAAACGGCAATCTAAATGGAGGTTGTTATGCATAAAATACAACGCCAGCTTCACACCGATCATTATCACTTGCAAAGATTGCTCGATTGTTTCAGTTATGAAATTGACTGTTACGATTTCGACAGCAAACGCAGCGCGGATTTAGATATCATTCTCAGTGCGTTAGACTATATTCAGACCTATCCTGACAAATGGCATCATCCAACCGAAGATATCATATTCAGCAAGCTTTTGAAAAAAAAGGTCAAACAAAGCCAGCTCATTGAGCAGCTCCAGGACGAACATCAGGAGATTATTCAAGCAACAGAGAAAATTCGGGAACTGTTCGACAACGTTGCTGAAGACTGCATTGTATCGGCGGATGAGCTGCTGACACGATCAAGAGACTACGTTATGCTGCAAAGGCGGCATCTCGAAAAGGAAAACGAGCATGTCTATCCACTTATGGATAGCGCATTCAATGAGGACGAGTGGCGCGAGATCGAAAAAGAAATTCAGACGCAGAACGATCCTTTGTTCAACAATCGGTCAAAAAAAGAATACGATCATTTGTACCGGTATATCCTGGATCTGGAAAAAAGCAAACATGCCGATACCTCCTAAAACAAACAGCACTCAGGCAAGTCAGTTATATCGTGATTGTGCTGCGAAGACAGCATAGATGGATTTTTACAGTCAGTCCGGTATCCATTCCGGGCAAACGCAATGAACCGCTGGACCACCGATTCGCGTTATAACTATAACAGGTTGTCTGATTAACCTGGCTATTGCATCAGCTGCTGGAATTGAACGCTAAACTGTTCTGAATTGAGCCTGCCCGCAGACGCAGTTATTCTGCGGCACAGGGAGCACGTGCGCTCAACTCAAGACAGGGCGGGTTAAAAACCGGCAAGTGGATCCGTGGATACAGACTGCATTTCGTCAGGCCCATGAAAACCAACAGGCATCATAATTACAGGTCAAAATCCAGCGTACTGGTGCAATATCCAGGTGAACTAACACCATAACAAAAAACAGGCTTGGATCTTCATTGATGATACTCAATTCCGCTTCTTCGCCTGTTTTTACTTTGCATTGCCGGTCCTGGCATGTACTAAAAACTTGTCAAACTGCAATCAGTCAAATAATGCGTACAACTTGCCGAATAACGCATCGACCACAACCTGCAACGGCCCCAGGAAATTATCCAGCTGCAGTATGCCGACAATCAAAATCAATATTCCGCCAGCCACAATGCCGTAGCGGAGACCGGATGTGAAATTTGCAGATGCCGGTGCGCGCGTATAGGTATCATTTGAAAATGACAGAAAAATCCGCAAAATGCCAAGCACAATACCCGCACCGATACAACTCAGGAACAGATGCAGCGAACACAGCACCCGTTCGCCCAGGTCTTCTTCGGCCAGTGCCAAACTGGAAAACCGCAAACAAATGATAATAATCAGCACTATCACCAGCGAATTCCAGAACCCTCCGAACTTCGCCTTAACTTCACTTTCCATACTCATATAAAACACTCCCCTTAACAGTATTTGTCGAACCAGTTAATCCGCTTGAACGGCGAAACAGTAAAATACACATGTTGCCTGATTGCAGCTTTTTTAAACCGTATTTTATGCGGCAGAAAATCAAGTCCAAGCGATGAACTTGCAAAACTCAAGAATTGAGCTGAATTACCGGCCCGAACGGCCAAAAAAATGAAAGTAGCCTGTCCATCAGTGATAAAGCTGAATTGTCAAAAACTCGAAAAAGATCAACAAATGAAAAGGCTGCATGAGACTTTATCACAAACCTGGCGGGACATACAAAGTTCGTTATTTCCCTGGTGCATGCTGTTAACTGCAGATAGTTTTTTAACAGCCTGATACAATAGCTACAGAGCTTATCGGGCCGCACGGGCCTTTATTACCTGCAGGTGTCTATGTCTCAAATTTTAAGTGCGATCGCAAATGCAACACGCGATTTACTGCGACTGAAAATTATCTGGATCATGGTCTGGCCGATTTTAACGGCCAGCTTGCTTTGGATCCTTATCGGCTGGCTGTTCCGGGATTTTTTTGCTGAATTTATTTTTCTGGGTTTTGCCGAACTGGGCATGAGAGACTGGCTGGACAATCAGGCACCCGGCTGGCTGGCTTACAGCCTGCAATGGCTGATACACATCCTTTTTTTTATCCCGCTGGTCATCATCACCACGCTGATTATCACCGCTATTTTTTCAATGCCGGCACTGATCCATCATGTTGCAAAAAGACGTTATCCCCGCCTTAAACGCGAAAGCGGCGGCACCATCACAGGCAGCCTCATCAATGCGCTTTATGCAACGTTGATGTATATTCTGATCTGGGTTATCACGCTGCCACTATGGGCTTTCGGTGCGGGCCTCATGGTACCGTTCATCGCCGCGGCTTTCTTGAATCAACAGCTGTTCCGCTACGATGCCTTATCTGAACATGCCACGCATGCAGAAATCAAGCAACTGCTCGCCTCCAGCCGATTACCGTTATGGACGCTCGGTCTGCTCACCGGCTTTCTGCAATACGTTCCGGTCGTCAATTTTTTTGCGCCAGTGTTAACCGCACTCGCGTTTATTCATTATGAACTGGCGCGCCTGGAAAAAAACCGCTTTGAGGCAGCCAGAAAAACCGTCAATGACGCAGCATAAACAGCTAAAGGCGACTCCTTACTCAAACAGTTCGTCTGCCTGCAAAACCTTCAGGGCCGCACGCGCACACACTTCGTCAAATTTTATTCCGGGGGCGCCGCCCACACCGATACCGCCAACCACTTCACCGCCCATTTTGATCGGAAAACCGCCACCGAGCAAAAGAATATGTTCATTCATATGCGCAAGACTATGCAAATCAGGGCTTTTGACAATCAGTTCGGCATATCTTTGCGTCGGACCGCGCAAACTGTTTGCCGTATACGCTTTACGGCGGCTGCTGTCCAGCGTATGCGGACCCGCGCCATCGGCTTTTAGCTGCGCTTTAAGCAGGCCGGCATGATCGACGATAGCGGCACTGACCTTGAAACCATCGCTTTCGCACTGTTTGATCGCCGCCATTGCCGCCCTGGCGGATAATTCGGTTGTCAAAACAGGATCTGCAGACTGTTCCTCCGAAAGGGAACTACCGGAAAACAGGCTGAAAAACAGCGCCGTAGCCGCCAACGCCATCCGTTGAATTTTTTTGGTCGTCATCATCGTATTCCTCTTAAGTTTCTGATTCACCGTCAACGCCTATTGTAAAGACTCATGAAACGAATACAACCCTGAAGTGCCGCACTTGTTTCAAGTACCGACGGCAATTTTCATTTGTATATTTTCACAGTATAAGGCAAGATTCAAACTTCATCGTGATTAACTCCAAACCCATTGTGATCAGCTACGAACACCCGCTTAACGAACGCATCCGCACCCTGCTGAAACTTGAAGACCTGTTCAAAAAAATGGACTTTTTTTCCGCCAAGGACTCGCCGATGCAGCATCAGGCTTCGTTAATGACACTGTTTGAAATACTGGAAATTATTAGCCGCGCGGACATCAAAACCGATTTGCTGCAGGAGCTTGAACGTCAAAAACAAATGCTGGAAGCACTGCGCAGAAATCCGGATATTTCGGAATCAGCGCTGGATAACGTGCTGGACAATATCCAAACCACTTTTCGGTCGATGCTGGAAATATCCGGCAAAGTCGGCGAACATCTGCGCGATAATGAATGGCTGATGACCATCAAGCAGCGCACAAGTATTCCCGGCGGCGTATGCGAATTTGACCTGCCGTCTTACCACTACTGGCTGAACCTCGACCCGTCGCTGCGCCGCAAGGACTTTAACGAATGGCTGGCGCCGCTACTGCCGGTACGCAATGCCTTCGGCATCGTACTCTACCTGCTGAGAAGCAGCGGAAAAACGACGCAGAATATTGCACGCCAGGGTATATTCCAGCAGCCCGGCTCTGACTATCACGCCCATATGCTGCGCGTCAGCGTCAACGAAGACTTCCCATGCGTGCCTGAAATCAGCGCCAATAAATATGCGCTGAATATCCGCTTCATCCCTTCACAATCCGGACAGCGCGTCAAAGTGTATGAAAAAGATGTCGCGTTTGAGCTGACGTTCTGCAATTTGTAACGTAATATTGTTAAAAGCCGCCAGCCATTCATTCACGGACCGGAAGCAATCAAACTACACCTGCTACCGGCCGGATCGATCGCTCCGCCACACTCATCGTCGAACACATTGTCTTTCACCAGGCTGAATGTACCCGGATTGCCGCCATTGACGCTGTATTGATATACACCGGCATTCAAGCGATAGACATTCAGCGGAATGATTCTGACAAACTCCTTGATGTCCGCAGTGCACCCAATCTCAGGCCCCAATTGAATTTCACTGATTTGAACTTCAAAAAGATTGCCACTGCGCCGCACGTTGATTTGACCTAGCCCTCCGCAACCATGGTCTCCGGTTACTTGAAGAAAAACCTGTATTGGAAAAGCGTCGTCAATAACACGCACGTCAACCGACCAGATTCTCGGCGCATTATATCGCGCCGATGTAACATGCTGCAAAACCCAGGTATTTGACTGCGGATCAAACTGAAAGATTGCATCCTGATACCGGCCAACCTGCTCAAGCGTATCTACGCGGGGGATTATCAAAACACCGTTCTCATAGCTGGGCGCGGTTGTGCCCAGAACATCCGCGAGTTCAACCCCATTCTTCGCGATGACCGCACTACTGCAACCATACAACACTAATAAAACAACCCAGGTTCGTAATTTAAGCATGACGGTCTCCAGAACAGGGAATTGTACTAAACAGAATGGATTTCAATCCGGCCAACATTTTCCAGCAATGCAATCAGCGCTCTTTCAATTTGATAATGCCATTTTTAGCTGCATTGTTAACTGAACGCCGATTAACCTGCTAGTCACCCCGGCGTCTGTCCAACATATCAGGCAGATGTTTGAGAAAACGGCCGGCATTGATCATCTGGCGGCGCAGTAACACCCAGTTTTCCGCTTTTTTCTTTTCATCCAGACACCGCAGCAAGCGTACCCGCTGCGCTTCTGCCTGTTGATTCAGAATCGCCGCCCATAGCGTATCGTCTACATTATAAACATGATTCTCCAGCAGGCAGGCCGGTATGACCTGTTCAACCGGAACGGCAAGATCGCTGGCAACAGCGCGTACGGCCGCGCCAATACTCGCCGCCTTGGCATTCTTTGGCTGCGCCAGATCGTAAGGCGGATTCCATTCAGCTGCCGGGCGCAGCCGGTCCACCTGACTGGCAACGATCAGCAGCGGCGGCGGACGGCGTGTCTCTTGTCTGGAAAAAAATGCGCGCAAAGCGTCCAGGCATTCGCGTTCGATCTGCCGGTCGGGCCGGTTGGCCGGACTGACCCACAAAATCAGATCGGCGTCTCCGGCAGCACTGTGCAGCTTGTTGCTATCAAAATATTCGCTGTCGCATCCCGGGCTGTCAAAAATTAAAGCCTGTGTCAGACCTTCGCGCGCTAGTACAAACGGCCTTAGCATATCGGTACTGTCGGGAAGAACGTCGGCAGCGGTTGTCAGTCTACCAAACAGTGCGTTGATCAAACTCGATTTGCCGGCGTTCGAGCGGCCCAGCACCAGAATGCGCAGCGGCTCTTCCGCTATCTCTGCCGTATCCGCCGTTTCATCCATACGGCGCATGTCGGCACTGGTGCGTACGGTTCGTGATGTCACTGGTTCCTCATCGGTCAACACAAGGCGGCCACTGTACAGGTCGATCGCGTAATAACCGACTTTGCGGATATAGGTACGCAAGAACCAGCGGTGCAATTCATCGCGCGCCTGCATGAAGCTGCGCTCGCGCAAATGGCGCCACGCTTCGCCAAGCAACGCGTCGACCGGATTGACAATCATCCGTCCGGCCCGGTAAACCTCAAAAACCTGTCCCGCTCTGTCTTTCCAGCGCTGCACGCGAAACAGATCGCCAACGGTGAGACGATTACTGAACGGTATGTTTCCCGCCACATCGCGCCGCAGATCGCGGCTGGCGCGCTCGATCACCAGCAATGTATGCGGCACGGTCAGCTCAAGCAGAGGTTTGTCCACTTGCGGATGATAACAACGCGCAACGGTTTCCAGCGCATGCCGGCCCAATGCCAGAATCCAGTCTCCTTTTTCCAGCGGCCAGTCTTCCGGTTTACAATCCTGTGCCAGCGTCTGAACCTGGTCCCATGCTGCATCCGCGCTGAGCGGCCATTCCGGATTCGGTTCCGTTACCGCTTCGGCAAGCAGTCTGCGGTCACGCCGCACCAGCAACTGCTGCAGACCGTAGCCAAGCACGGTGCATATCAGCATCACCAGCGCCCAGAACAGCAGATAGCCATGCTGCCACAGCCACACCGTGCCCAGACCCAGCAACGCAAGAAACGGCAGTATAAATAAAAAAAAACCCAGCAGCCTGAGCGGGTCTATGCCATAAAACAATATTTTCATTCAGGGCTTACCCCGCAACCGGTCCCGCAGCATGGCCGCGCCGCGCTCAAGCTCTTCAGCATAAATACGGCGTATTGTTTTCGCATCTACGTTCAGGTTATTCCGATTTCTGGCAAAAAAATACACTGAGGCCTTTCCCAATGCGTAAGTAGCAGCGCCACTGGCGCTTGCACCCCATAACGCGCCCGCTGTCTGCCCCAGAAACGGAATCACTTTGGTTACCGTACGTCCCGCCCAGCGTGCCAGATAACCGGTTGCAACACCTGCGCCCATCAATCCGAGAAATTCAGTAATCGTACGCTTGTCCCAGGTCTGGCCATATAAAACCGCGAGGCTGTGCAGCAGCTTTGCCTGTACCGCCGAGACAGCCACCAGATCGACCACCGGCAAAGCACCGAGTCCCGCCGCCGTTGTCGAATAACCGACGATATGCTGGTGCGCGGTGCGTTCAAACAAATCATGCACGCCTTCATCACCGGTCAGCAGATTTTCCAGTCCCAGCGATGACAGCGCTTCAATCGCCTGCCACAGGGCTTCGAGACCATAATCGGGCGGGTCGAACCCGTCTTCCGGCAGCGTCAGATCGACTGCGACCCAGCGAACCGGCGCATGGCCGGGCAACTCCGCAGCCGCCCGGCGTTGCGCCAGTAAAGCACGTTTCAGATCGGAAGGCACCGTATCCGGCAATGGCTCCTGATCATACGGCCACGGCCGAATATGCCGCCCGCCAATGGGATAACATTCATGCAATCCCGTCTGCACGATCAACAGCGGCCATTCTGGATGACGTGCGCGCACGGTACGCAGCACATCAAACACCGCCTGCTGACTGACATCCGCCACTTTCATCACGGCGATCAGCAAATGCGCCTTGGATTCGCAATAACGGATATCATCGGCCGGATCGTAAGCCACTTCACCGAGACCGCGTGTGTCGAGAAACCGCACCACCGGCATCTCGGCAGGAAAATCGTAAAAACGCGACTGCCGCGTGCACGGCTGAAAACCGTTGCCGATTTCAGCCGTTTCGCTGCCGGTCATCGCCCGGATAATCGACGTCTTGCCCGCCTGCGTCTTGCCGATCAGCCATAACACCGGCACCGGTATTTTCTCCCGGGCTTCCTGCAGCGATTTTTCCAGCAACGCCTCATCGACTTTGGGATCGAGCAATGTTTTACGCAATTGCGCCCAGTAGGCCGGCCAGTTTTTTAAATTATCCCATTTCATTGGATTATCGCACTACCGGATACGTGTCTCATAATTCTACCCGCAATATTGTTTACCCACTGCGCACGTTTTTCCTCGAATGACAACGCGGCATGCGCCGGGCTCGTGGATGGCAAACGCGAGAACTGCATCTGTTGCTGCAAGCCGGGCATGTGTTTTTTCAGCACATAACGCCTGAAACAGTCTTCCGCCTTGGCGCCGTTGAAAAAAACGGCGCGAATCCGTGGATATGCTGCGAAGAAAGCCGGAAAATCATTGATTGTCTGCGAACGGGTTTCAATACTGGAATCCAGGCTGCCTTTGCGTTTGCACGATTGCAATACATCCCAGAGCGCAATACGCGCTGATTTCAGAGCACGCGTTTTTTCCAAATAGGCCGTTCGCCGGGAATCGAAGCCGAGTAATTCGCCCATGATGCGCCAGAAAACATTGTGCGGATGCGCGTAATACTGATTCGCTTCAAGCGACGCCTGCCCCGGCATGCTCCCCAGTATCAGAATTTCGGCATTCGGCTGCGCGATCGGTGCAAAGCTGTAGAGTGTGTTCATACACTGATATAGCGTAAAGGATACTGCAAACGGTCAAGGCATTTTATCCATATAGTAATGCCGGACAGGCTCTAATGCCCGATCCAGTTCATAGACCAGCGGTCTGCCGGTCGCCAGTTTCAGTTTCATCATTTGCCGCGCCGGCAAATGATCGAGCCGTCCCATTAGCGTGCGCAGCAGATTTTTGTGCGATACGATCAGAACGTTTCTGCCGCGCGCCAATTCCGGCCGGATAACACGCTGCCAGTAAGGCTGCAGGCGCTGTGCCGCCAGCTTCAGACTCTCACCCTGCGGCAGCTCATTGACATCGATGCCCGCGTAACCAGACTGATTACCCGGAAAACGCGCGTCATCCATTTTCAGTCGTGGCGGTTCGCCATCGTAGCGTATTTGCGTGCGCAACACCGGCCAAAGCCCGAATTTTCCAACCGCAGCCAGACGCCCCATGCCTTCCAGCGCACCATAATGCCGTTCATTCAGACGCCAGCATTTTTGCACAGGCAATTCAAGCGCCATCGCGGACAGCACCGTTTTCGCTGTGCCGGATGCGCGCTGCAGTGTCGATGAGAAACAGCAATCCAGGGTAAAACCGGCCTGTTGCAACAAATAACCTGCGTGCGCCGCCTCCCGCTCTCCCTCAGGGCTTAAGGCAACATCGCTCCAGCCGGTGAATATCTTGTCACGATTCCAGATACTCTGACCATGACGCAGCAGTACCAGCCGTGTTATGCCGGGAGCGGCCCGCACTCCAAAAGAAGAATCCGCCGTCATTCGGTGTGACGCGCCTTTTCCCGGGATTCCGTTGCCTGCGCAGACTCCTGCCAGATACGCCTCAATGCATCCCACAGACTGTTGCGCATGGTTGTCAGATAAAGCGAATTGTCGCCGAGTCCGTTGACCAGACGGCGCTGCGCTTTGCCCAGATTATGATAAGGCATGCTCATGAACAGATGGTGCGTGGCATGAAAACGCAGTCCGACGGGTGCCCACAACGGCGTTATCAGCGGATTGCCGGGCACGTTGACGGAATCCAGGAACTGTTCGGCGTGGCTCATGGATTTTTCGCCCGGATTGCGGTAGGCATGCGCCGCCAGCGTACGCAGTGAATTCAGGATAAAAACCATCGCCGCGACCAGATACCAGAGCACCAGCACCGAATACGGAATCACATCCAGCAGCGCCAGCGTAACAATGACGAAAGCAAACAGAAATGCCGCAAGTTCCTGCTGCCGCCAGTTGTGATCGTTACGGATGGCATCCGCCGCGCGCCTGTAATTCGGATCGATGGTCAGCGACGAAGCGCGTTCCCAGACAATTTTACGCAACGGTGGAAACAGATAGGACAGCGGTGTCAGCAGCAAAAAACGCAGCAGCAGCAACAACGGCAGGATAAACGACAGCAGTACATACCCCGCCATTTCAACAGGCCTGCGGGTTGCAAACGGCAGGTATTCGCCGTCCTCCCGGGTGCCGTAGACATCGCGCCTGTGGTGATCGTTATGCACACCATCATACGTAAACGACGGAATCATGAAAGGTATGCCGCACAAACAGTTCCAAACGATCCGGAATGTTTTGAACGTGCCCTTCTTCAAATGCGCCAGCTCATGCACAAAAATGGCCGCACGGTACAAAGCCAGTACAGCAACCACATAAGCGACGATCTGCCACAGTGAAAACAGGGGCGACACCAGCGCGGTAAAAAACGCTGCCCACCCGACAACAATATTCAACAAAAAATCCGTCCAGTAAATCCAGGGGTTCGGCGTCATCAGATCACTCACCAGATTGTGCGCTTCGCGTAACGGAAATGCCTCACCGTTCTCCGGCCCGGCAGCGGATGCCGCTGTTTCACCGGCTACGGTTGTTTCAGTTTCTCTCATACCCAGCAGGTTTTAATATGTTCGATAATCAGTTGGTTTGTCTGTTCGCCGGTTTCATTGACATGGCCCAGATTCGGTGCGGCCGGCCAGCCGGCATCGATGAATTGTGCATCCGCAAACTGTTTTGGTTGCGCATAGCGCGGAATAACATGAAAATGCACATCCGGATCGACCATCATCAGCATCAGGTAATTAATTCTGTCATACTGGAATGCCCTGGCCAGTGTGTCTTCAATTTTATTGACAGCATCGTGCAATTCAACAAAACTGGCCGTACCGAGCTGCGAAAACGCTCTGGCCGGTTCATGCGCAACCAGCACCAGCGCGCCAAGCGTGGCCTGTGCGGGGCGCAGCATAACGCTCCAGTACTGGAACGCATGAATAACTGTCTGCGGCGCACCGAATTTGCGCATGGTGTCATTTAAAACAGGCATATTCATTTTCGCTCCTTGCAATTACTTCGTAAAAAGCATTCCCGCTTTGGCCAGGTCTTCGATGAAATCGATTTCACACCAGCGAAACCCTTTTACAGAACACGAATTGACCAGATGCGTGCGGGCAAGCCGATCAATAATGGTAAGATACCAGGATTTCAGTTCGGCAGGATGGCGCAGCGCATCCGCGACCGCCTCACTGAAATAAACCGGACCCTGCTCGCGGAAAAAAACCAGACCGATCGACTCGGCATCGATTTCTTTGGGCGGCACAATCTTGCTGACCTGTTTGACCCAGCCATCCGCATCGAGCTGCACTTTCATGTCGTCGGCATCATAGCTTTCCTTGAAATCCACGCTCAGTGTAATCGGGGCTGACGGTGAATTCAATACTTGCAACAGCAGCGCAGGCTCAATGACCGTATCGCCGTTCAACAGCAAAAAATCACCGTCCATGGCGCTGCGCGCCAGCCAGCAACTGGCCAGATTATCCGCCACTTCATAAAATGGATTGAACACGACTTTGATGCTATCAACGTCGGCGTAACGCGCCTGCAACAGCGCTTCTATCTGCCCCACCTGAAAACCCGCCACGATGGCTATGTCATCGATGCCAGCGGCGAGCAGCGCGTCGATTTGCCACGCCAGCACAGGCTTGTCGGCAACGGATAACAGGCATTTCGGAGAATTTTCGGTCAGCGGTAGCAAGCGCCGGCCCTGGCCGGCGCTCAGAATAATCGCTTTGACAACATTCACGTATTTGATTTCGGGTCGTTAATTACAAAGCATGTGATTTTACCCCGAATAGCGTGCAGATTGCTGAAAAATAAAGGTCAACAACAGCAACGGCCAGCCTGAATTATGATGCCTGTTGGTTTTCATGGATTCTAGCGAAAGTACGGTTTGTACCCACGGACTCGCTTGCCGGTTGTTAACTTGCCCCGTCTTGAATTGAACGCACATGCTCCCTGTGCCGCAGAATAACTGCGCCTGCGGTCGCGGGCACGCGCAATTCAAAACAGTTCAGCGTTTAAATTACAGCAACTGATGTAATAATATCCGGCTAAAAAGCCAGGCTGCTCATACGCCTGAGCTCCGCGACAATTTCCTGCGTCGCTTTCAGAAACGCCTCGATTTGCGCCGGCGTATTATCGCGCCCGAGACTGACGCGCACCGCGCAGCGCGCAAGCAGCGGGTCGACCTGCATTGCTTCCAGCACATGGCTTTGCCCCGGATTCACGCTGGAGCAGGCCGCGCCGCTGGCAACGGCAAAGCCCGCCTTATCCAGTTTCACAACCAGCGTATCGCCTTCCACATCCGGCAGCGCAAAATAAGTGGTGTTCGGGATGCGCGCAGCGCCTGCGCCAAAAATCACCGCGCCCATTTCAACCAGACCCTGTTCCAGCGTTTCGCGCAGCTGCGCGACATGCTGCGCCGTTTCGGCCATGCGCGCCCGGGCCAGTTCGCAGGCAACGCCAAATCCGACGATGGCGGGGACATTCTCGGTACCGGAGCGCAGCCCGTTCTCATGACCGCCGCCGTAAATCAACGGTTTTAACAGCAAACGTTTGTCGACAATCAGCGCGGCCGCGCCCTTCGGCCCGTATATTTTGTGCGACGACAGCGTCATGGCATGCACATTGAGCGCTGTAAAGTCGACGGGTATCTTGCCAAGCCCCTGTACCGCGTCGGTATGCACATACGCATCCTGTGAGCGCGCAGTCTCTGCAATCGCGGCCACATCCTGAATCACGCCGGTTTCGTTATTCGCCAGCATCACGGAAACCAGCGCAGGCTTTTGCTGCGCCATCGCATCCCGGGCCGCTGCCGGTTCCACCTGCCCGTGCTGATTGACCGCCAGCCGCTGCAACGTCCAGCGCGCGGCAGACCGCTGCGACAACGCCTGCGCCGGTTTCAGAACGCAGGGATGCTCGATAGCGCTGATCGCGATATGACCCGGCTGCAGACTGTCCGCCGCGCCGCGGATAAACAGATTGTTGGCTTCGGAACCGCCGCTGGTAAAAATCACCTGCACCGGCTGCACCCCGGCAGCAGCCGCCACCTGTTCGCGCGCCTTGTCGATGGCGCGCCGCGCAACCGTTCCCAGCGCATGGCGGCTGGACGCATTACCGTATTCCTGCTGAAAATAAGGCAGCATCGCCGCCATCACTGCATCATCCACCCGCGTAGTGGCATTGTGGTCAAAATAGTTGAGTGTCATTGTTTAACATAAATTACGTTTTATTTCTCATTAGGGGTGTTGATACTAATACTGACCCGGTTCAGACATAGCGTATGCGATCGCTCGGACAAAAGCAAACGCATTGTTTTCGTTTCACCGCCGGATAAACCGCTACCGCACGGCCTGCCGCGCCTGCTTCAGTGCAGGCGCAGCTGTCCGTGCTATCCGCCGAATGCATGACTTTGCCCGCCTTTTTGCCTGAGCTCAATGACCTAGGGCAAGACGGAAACCAAGAAGGTCGTTACGCCCGTCAGGGCTGAACCCGGAGCGGTGAGCAGAACGAACGAGCCTGCCGAAGTTGAACCAGGAACCACCGCGGATAACACGCCCCGCGCCGCCGGCCAATTTGTCTTGCCGCCAGGGATCCACCTGAGGCTGCTTACCTAAATGTTCCTGCCACGCATCCGCGCACCACTCCCAGACATTGCCATGCATTTCATACAAACCCCACGCGTTGCACGGATAGCTTTTAACTTCGGCAGTCGATCGCCGCGCCCCTTTCCCCCATCCATTTGAATCATTAAAATCCCAGACGCCACGGTAATTGACTTTTTCCAGATGCAATTCATCGCCAAAATGAAACGCGGTTTCACTGCCTGCACGGCAGGCGTATTCCCATTCCGCCTCCCACGGCAGGCGGGTTTTGAGCGCCGGATGAAAACGATTGAGTGTTTCGATAAATGCCTGAACATCATCCCAGCTTACCTGTTCCACCGGCAGATTGTCTCCTTTGAAATAACCCGGATTGTCTCCACGCACCGCACGCCACAATGCCTGCGTTACCGCCGTTTCACCGAGCCAGAAACCGTGGCTGATTGTTACACGATGCCGGTCTTCCCAGTCAAAACGTCCGTTCTCATTTTCAAGCGAACCCATCCAGAACATCCCCGGAAGTATCCAGCGGAAAACAGTGCGCACGCTCTTAAAATCCAGCGCCATCCACAAACCGTAACGGTCTTCGCCCCATGCCGGCGCCCATGGATACGGGAACGCCGGTGGAGAACCGGCATGAAACTCTGTTTCCATGTCAAGAACATTGTGAATCAATTGCTTCATTGGCACCAGGAATCGTATATTTGACCAAATCGGCCACCCGGCAAGCGTTCACAGCGGACTTACGCGCATTACTAGCGTACCGGCGGCCTGGCTTTTTGTTCTTGCGCACGGCAAAAAACGGGATGACGATCTGGTCATTCACGCACCATCCGGCCGCATGTTGAGCTAGGGCAAGACGGAAACCAAGATTGTTGTTACGCTTGTCAGGGCTGTTCCTGTTGCGGTTAGCAGAACGAACGTTCCTGCCGTTGTTGTTCCAGGAACCACCGCGGATAACACGCCCCGCGCCGCTTGCTGATCTGTCACCCGCCATTATCATACCGCATACGCGGGATGACGGCGCAGGTTTTCTATACGCCACGCACGGGAATCAGTTTGCGCGGTAATAGCCTGCACGCCGGCGTATGCCCGCTGTAGCTGTTGCGGGCTGATTTCGCCATGCCGGCAAAGCTGTTCCCAATAGAGCCGTCGTTGCTGATAGCGCCGCTTGCGCCGTCGACTAAGGCGCATGGCGCCGCGCAAAACACGAAAGCCGCAATAGGTCACACCATGGCTGCTCGGTTGAATTTGCGCATTCGGCTTGATCTTTAGGGTTCTTTCCCGCCATAACCATTCAACTAAAAACTGCAAAACGTCGCGAACCGACTGTCTGTCATCACCCCACCAGATAACATCATCCATATAGCGTACATGTCCTTTGACCAGAGTCGATGCAGACAACAACCGATCCAGACCATCCAGATAATAATTGGCGAAATACTGCGATGTCAGCGATCCAATCGGCAAACCAGTTTCTGGGCCACTCTGGTAACTGGCAATGATACGTTTGAATTGCGCAATGCACGCCTCACCCTTGTAGCGGCGCAACAAAACTTCAAGCAGGCGGCCGTGCGGTATCGATGCAAAATAGCCATCGATATCGATTTTGCCATACCAGGTATTGCGGCATAGAAGCTGCTGTACTTTTTTCGCTGCTTTATGGACACCCATTCCCCGACGGCAGGCAAAGCTTTGTGGCATCATTGCCCGTTCCAATACTTCACCAGCAAGATTCATCAAAGCATGGTGAAAAACGCGGTCTTCAAAACAAGCCGCATGAATGAGGCGTTTTTTCGGATCATGAATTTCAAAAGTCCTGAACAGCCCATACGGCAGGCGTAATTGGCAAATATCTCGACCCAACCGGTTCAAATTGGCATCCATATTGTGAAAAAAAGCCTGCACATCGGACCGGTGCCGCTTGCCCCTTGCTGCTTTATGCAAGGCAAGCACAAGATTCTTGCGCTCGGAAATGGCCTCAAGTGTGATCAGTATTCTTTTCATCCGCGTGACCGCTGGCGTAAAAATTTTTCAAACATGCCAGCAATTCATCGGCATACTTTTCTACACGCATTTTTCCTATGCCCTCGATTTCCAGCAAAGCCGATTTTGTTGTGATGCGCTGCTGCACAACGGCGGCAAGTTGCGCATTGGTGAATACGTTATACGCCGGCGTTCCTTCGCGTTCAGCAATCGTTTTGCGCAGTACGCGCAACCGGGAATAGAGGGTGAACTCATCATCGCCCAGCAATTCCTTGTAATCGATTTTATCATTGCGCTGCCTGACGCTGCCCGAAGTCAGAGCAGTTTCCTGATCGGTCCATGTCACACAAAATGACCAAAAACTGGCTGCGCCATGCGCCACAAAGTGTTTTTCGACTTCGCAAATTCTGTGCTGCGCACAGAATTGATTCAGTTCATGTGCAGCGTTGACTGTATCACTTACCGGTATGGTGAAAAAACGGTATTTCATTGTTTTTTTCGTAGCTTCTGCTTCAACCGCTTCAGCATTCCCTGCTGATTTGCGTCATGATTGCCTGCCGCATCGTCCCTCAGCGGCTGTCCATCATGACCGGCCTGTCCGGGCTCAACATGACCCAGGGCAAGACGGAAACCAAGATCGTCGTTACGCTCGTCAGGGCTGCGCCAGTTGCGGGAAGCAGAACGAACGCGCCCGCCGAGGTTGAGCCAGGAACCACCGCGGATAACACGCCCCGCGCCGCCGGCCGGCCCTTGCGGATTGGTAACCGGTTCTGCCGGATAATCACCGTACCAGTCCTGACACCACTCATAGACATTACCATGCATTTCGTACAGTCCCCACGGATTGGCTGGTAATGATTTGACTGCAACGGTTTTCCCACGATAATCACCCTTTTGGCCACCTGCATAGGGAAAATTACCATCAAAATTCACCTGACCAGCAGTCATCGTTTGACCAAACGAAAATGGCGCTTCGTTGCCTGCCCGGCACGCGTATTCCCATTCCGCTTCGGTCGGCAGTCGCAATTGAACAGCCGGGTGCTGTTTATTCACCGTTTTGATAAAGTGTTGCACATCATCCCAGCTCACCTGCTCCACCGGATTATCGTCACTCTCTTTAAAATGCGCCGGATTTTCCCTCATCACCGCCTGCCACAGCGCCTGCGTGCAGGTGGTATCCGCAAGCCAGAAACCCTTGCTGACTGTTACCTGATGCTGTGCTTCGTCATCAAATCGCTCAAGCTCGGTTTCCGGTGAGCCCATTTGGAACGTGCCGGGCTCTATCCAGCGGAAGCGCTGGGTGACGCCGCTGATCGTCAAATCGAAATACAGGCCGCAGTCATCAAATTGGACAATATCCTGCGGGTCCTGATTGATCCAGCCATACAGTGAGATACCTTCACGTTCTCGTTGAAACGCATCCCAGGAAAAATAGTGTGTCGCGGCAGCCAGCGTCATGCTGGCGTAAAGCTTACTGTCCCAATAAATGGCGTGCGCCCAGGCGGGTTTTTGCATGGCTTCCAGATGCACCCGCTCCCAAAATGTGTGCAGCGCAAGCGCTTTGTCATGCGGCACGCGCACGTGCGTGCCATGCTGAACCGGAATACGCTCACCGGATGGCAGAGTCAGTACCGGCGGTATCTGCGCTTGCGCCTGTATTGCAGCCACAGGCGCAACAACCGTTTGACCCGCTGCATCCGCCTTGTCCTGTTGCAGCAATACACATTGCCCCTGGTCGCCCGTTTGCGCCACCAGCCACGTTACCCGCTGTTCATGCTGATCGTCATCGAACAGCCAGCGCAGTTGCGCCGGATCGAACCCCGGTTCCAGATATTGCGGCCATTTTCCAGCCCGGATGTCATCTTCATATGCAGATGCAAACAATTGATAACCCAGTTCGCGATAATTCCGATTCGGGTCTTGCCAGATACCGGGTGGTGCGGAAGCCAGAACGGTGCGGCATTGCTGTTGCAGCATTTTGCGCCGCGCGGCGTCCGCGTCCGGCTTCGCAAGCGTGGCGCACAAGCTTTGCATATACTCGAACATGCCGTCATCCTGCTGATCCTCGAACAGACACTGATTCAGTTTTTCCAGTTGACGCAACCCGGTAAAGGCGCTCCGGTGATGTACATTGACGATCCGCCAGAATTTTTCCGCCTGGAGGGTTTTGGCAAACTGCGCCTGGTAGCGCTCCCGGTATAACTTTGCGACTGGCTCTTTCAACCGGATGCCGATCCCGATTCGGTCGATAGCCACATGGTTCCAGAGCAGACTCTCCAGTTCGCTGCCGCCCCAGCGCAATTCATCGCGCAGCCGGCGCAGCAGGCCGCTGTCCACCACCGGCAACGCGGACAGAAACGTCAGGCAGTCCTGTAATTGATCGCCATCCTGAACACCGCAATCAAAACCGCTGCGCCCGGGATGACGCGGCAGGCTGCGCTGATCGTTCAGCGCGTGCGGCCGGAATATGCGGCAGGCCACCGGATCTTGCGGAGACTGCCGTGCCGGACTCAGCGTGACAACAGGAGCAGCATGCAAGTACAAACGGCGCGCAAAACGCCGCCAGCGGATTGCGGCATTACCTTCCGGCTCACTTGCGCCCAGATCGCCCAGTATCAGGATGGATGTATCCGGCGAAGGCAATTGCCAGCGCTGCCACTGAATTTCATGAGCGGCGCTTTCTTTTGCCACGGCACCGGCTAGCCAGGTAATGCGCAGACAGTCTTCGCGGTCCATCCGGTCGTGTTCCAGCCGCACCGATTCAACCGCCTCGTCGCCGAGCAGTTTTTTCAGCGCGCTCACAATCAATGCAAAATCAGACCAGAACGGCTCCAGCGCATCGCGGCAATCGACGATAATATGCAGCCGCTGCGGCCAGCGCTGCCGTTTTTTGTACGGCAGCCGTTGCAGCGGCTTGCCCTGTGTAATCCAGCGTGCGAGCCGGTGATGATCGAGCCGGTTACTCATCACCGGTTGGCCCAGACTGTTCAGCAAAAACGGCAGCAGACGCGCCAACGGCAGCAGCGGGCGCGGCGGTACAAAAGCGTATGTTCCCGGCTTACCGTCGTTCAACGCTAGTTGTTTTTCAGGATCGTCGAGATAGCCGGGACGTTGCGGTTGTTCAACGTCGCCCGGAAATTCGGTTTGCGTCACGCAAATGAAACGCGCGGGCGGTCTGCGTATTTTTGCAGCAGGCACGCTATGCTCCGGTTTCTTTTCCGCAACAAAGTCTTCAACCCGCTTTGAATCGCCGTCTTTCTGCAACGCATCGTTCAACGGCAACTGTTCGTAACCGAATAGCGCCGCCGTCTGCTGCAAAACCTGTTCCGACTCGCCCGCAGCCTGAATCAGCGCCAGCCGCCCCCATGCCATGATTTAATCGCCCGCTTCCTTTTGCAGCGCATAGCATGCAATTTTCTGCAAGCGATCTTTTTGTTCCTGTTTAGGTAAATCCCGCAGCACATTCAACAGATCGATATACTCAGCCAACCCGGGCGGGTAGCGCAGATGCGCACCGGACGTTCTGTCCTTCCACAGCAAGTCAGCCGCCACTTTGTATACATCATCAGCAATTCGCGCGCCGAAATGAAGTTGACCGCGTTTGACCAGCCAGTCGACACGCGCTTCCAGGCCATTTTCCAGTTTTTTCGTGGAATCTTCCATGGTTAAGGTATGGACAAAGCAGCGGCGTACAAACGCGCTCGGCAGTTCGCGCTCTTCATTGGTGGTAATGACAATCAGTACCCGGGATGGATCGGCACCAATTGGGTTTTTCACTGACTCTTCAGTAACGTCATCTTTGAGGTACGGCACGGTGAACCGGTACTGCCCGAGTGTCTCGAGCAGACCGTTGGGCAGATCGGGTTCAGCCTTGTCGATTTCATCGAGCAACAGCACCACGCCGCCCGTTTCAGGCTGCCAGTTTTTTCCTGTTTCGTTTGTCGCATCAGGTTTTTCCGGTTTGGGACGCAAGTGGTTGTTGCGGCCCGTGTATTGCTGCTCAGCGCTTTTCCAGTGAAACGCCCACCAGAAAGCGCCCGGCGACAGAAAGTTGAGCGGATCGAGCCTGTCCGTGCCGTGTGTATCTCCTGCAATACCACGCGCCTGTGCCTCCCCCAGACGGCCGATGGCGTCAAAATGCCAGTGAAGATCACTCAATTCGGTATTGCCGCGAATCACTTCGCTGACAAACGCCCACCCGAGCTGTTCGGCAATCGCTCTGGCCAACTGGCTTTTCCCGGTTCCCGGCTTGCCGCGCACCAGCAACGGCCTGCCCGCCGAATACGCCGCCCAGAGCGCATAGCAATCCCGTTCGTCAAACAGGTGATGCAATTGTCTCGAAGGATTTGAAATTTTCAGGTCTTGCGGGAAAAAATTTTCAAGCGGAAGTTGTGTCGACATACCAGGTCCTTAGTCATTATTTATCTGCCTCGCAAAGACAGCAAATATCCGATTTGTCCGATCAAACCCTCCTGTTCTTCCAAACTGGAAGGCATGGTTTTCAGTGCTTCATCGCGCGGAGGGATATCGCAGTAAACGAACTGCAGATAACCTGTGAGTTTCTGTCTGGCGTAGGCATACCAGGATTGCTGCTCAAACTGGTTCAGAATATCACGCGACAGCAAATAACAGACAGGCCTTCCTTTGGACTTATATATCGCATAAGCCCGACCATAAACCTCATCCACAATCATTTCGTCCGTGTCATTCGGGCCCTTGTTTTTATCGCACAAATCTTTGTAGATATCCGACAAAAACTGTTGACCTAGCGCATCTTTTGAAGCATCAAATACCACCATTAAATTGATCTCAGCATCTATCGAGGGCACGGCTTTGTTTTTGTCCAGCCTGAAACTGGCGTTACGCAGAATGCTGCGGGAAATAATCACTTCAGCATACGCATGATGCTCCAGTATTAACTGGTTCCTGATATCCGTTTTCCCAATGTGTTTCATTTTCAACTGGTGATGGAACCACCAGACCGGATCGACGCTGCCGATCAACAGCCAGCCGCAGATCTGCTCCGCATCGGATAACGCCTCATACCAGCGGTTATCCTGTTTTAATTGCGCTTCCTGATTGGTGATTACCCCCGTGATTGCTCCAATTGCGTCGCTGACTTGTTTTTCCACAAGGACTTCGGCCAATTCTTCGATATCGGTACCTGGTAGAAGTCCAAGCCTATGCTTCAAATGCTTCAGCGGAATATTGTGTTCTTCCAGAAAAAATGTCAGTTCTGATTGAATCCTTTTGCATAACAGTTCGTGTTCATCGGCAATTGCTTTATCGATGGTTTCCCTGACCGTTGCAAGCTTTGCCTCCAGAACCTCCTCAGGCCCGTTTTGTTCCAGTGACGGGGTTACCGTATCCAGATTTTTGCCAACGATCGCATCCCAGGCATCAAGAACACATTCCCAGACTGCGCTTTCATCATTTTCTTTCAGCCTGCTGCACAATTCGTTGCGCACCGCTTCACTTTTCAGCCAGCAGTCATTTTTGGCACCGGTTTTTACATATGCGCTCATATCCGCTGTCGCGCGCAATGGAAAAATAAAGCGCCTGTCCAGGTCTGCATTTTCATAAATGCGGATGAGTTCATACAGGGTATAGGCCGATTTGAAATATTCGGGACTCAGAAGTATCAAAACACAGCGCGCTGATCCGAGATCATTCATAAACCGGGTCAGGTTTTCCCCTTCGCCCAGTGTATTCTCATCGTAGATCAGTTTAAATCCATGCTTGGTGCATAATGCTGCAAGCATATCGCGTGCTTTTATATCGTCAGGATTTTTCTGTCGGTATGACAAAAAAATGTGGATTTCATGCCCCATGCGCGTTTTTTTAATCCCCGTTTTCGGGATTATTTTACCCTCAGGAATCGTCGGCACAAGGAAAATGTTTCGAAAATACGAATGTTCGTTTTAGCCAATTCGAAAGCGAACGCAGAATTCTGAATAAACTGCGCGTTCATTTACTCCATTAAGTTTAACGCATTCCAGTAACTTGCAATCAGCGACTTGAATCAGTTCAGCAAGCACATTAACCTATTTTCCTCAGTTAGATCTACAAAAATTAGCTCAAACGTAGTAGTGTCAAGGTTTTCGGACTAAAGACAGGAGTCACCCAATGGGTGAAATGGAATTTGAGCAAAGAGAGCTGGTAAAAGCAGTTAATCTCGCTGTACATGAGATGAATCAAAGTACAAAGGAATTACGTTTATCAACACCTGGCGGACGATTTCATGTACGTTGGGATGAAGGATTAAAGTTTTAGACTCATGGCCGGGAACGGCAACGTACCGGCACTAGCGATGTCGGTACGTTGCCGCTTAAAGTGGTCAGCGTGCATAGATCAGAATAAACAGTTCAAGCCGGCACTGAATTTCCGCCACGTTTATTGATAACAATCCTGCGCGATAACGCAGTTCATTTGCGCCACAATCCCGCAAATCTGTGTTTTGAAGCAGCGCCGTCAAATGCGGTCAGAATCATGGTGTTAAAACCTTTATCCACGGCATTTTTCCACTCTTTCTGCAAAACGGATGCACTCATACCATGCCTGGCTTTTAAACTGCCGCCGCCATTTTTTGCAAAAATTGCAGAAAAATACGTCGTTCCTTTGTGTTTATAGGCATTGAGATACACAGGTGTTTTACCGGCTTTCTTGAAATCGTTGAAGACTTTCTGGTAATCGCCCTCTTTGATCCGGGATTTAATGTTCCAGGCGCCATAATTGCGGTTACGGTAAAGTACTGTGTAACTCAGGTTATTCCCAACGGAAGCAACGGAAACGTTAACCGGCTCAAGTTTTCTTTTTTTCGCTTCCTTCATAACCTGCATATGCTGATCATAGGTCAATCCATGACGCGCCATGTAATTGCCTGGCACCGCTTTCAGAATCACGTTGTAACGGACCTTTCCGCCGATTGTGTAGCTGTCAACAAAAATGGGGGCCAGATTCTTGTTGGTGTCATATCGCTTTTGATACTGCGCGCCGGTTTGTCCGAAATAGGCTTTCCATTTCTTTCCTGAGGCCGGCTTCCAGCTGAAATTGAGGTAGCCCTGATTATTTACACTGTATCCATCGATCCATTCCAGTTCATAGCCTGAATCAACCAGATGGTCAAACAACCGTTGGAAATCGTCATCTTTATAACCAAAGCGTGTGTACTCATTGAACACTGTCCGCGGCGGCCAGATTAAAATTTTTCCATCCGGAATTTCTTTTTTAGCAAAATTTTTCCATCCGTTCAGATCAGCATTGACACTGCTTTTATACAAGCCGCGCTCGAAAAACATTTTTGCGGCTTTTCCAGCTTTTTGCATATGGAGGTGAAGATGCGGACCGGAAGAACTGCCTGAGTTACCCGCTTTTCCCAAAAACTGTCCTTTTTTAATCTTTACCGTTTTACCGGCGGGCAACATCACATAATTACCCTCTGGATTGGCGTCGGATTTTGGCTTGGGAAACAATTGGGCATTATTGGCACATAATTTCTCATAAATTGAGCCTGGAATCATATGCGCATAGAGCACTCTGGTTCCATCGGCATGATCCACCCAAAGCATGTTACCGCCGCCCGGAATTCTATCTTTTTTTGCATGCCGCTCTCCAGGACGAGGATTTTCGGGGGCATTCCGCCAGCAACCGACTATCGTACCGTCACCAATCGCATAAACCGGTTTGCCATATATCAGATAGTCCGTATTTTTCTTGCCATCGGTGCCGTTTTTAACATGACTCCACTTTTTATTTCCCAAATAGCGTTTTACGCCAAAATCTTCTCCTTCGCCTTGTATACCGCTGGCATGATCTCCCGTAGAGACCCGTTCTCCAGCTTTTAAATCTTCCGCTTTAAAAGGCAGGGCATGGTATGTAACAGCGCTATGGGCATTTTGCATAAACCCGGCCATCAGAAAAATTCCAGCCGCAACCGCCCACAAAAACTTGAATGATTGCTTCCGGAATATGTCGCGCATCCCATTAGCGGCGATTTCATACTTGTTCATTTGTATTTCCTCCAATTTAGGGACATAGACGAACAAAGAAAAACGAAGAGTCGTTTCCTTCTAACAGGAATACACTTTAAATGCGGTGCACAAAACAAACAGTGCCAAATGTCACATTCTCATCAAGATTGGGATGCCGGCATGACCTTAACTGGTCAACGTAACATTTACCTGTCTAATAATCGCATTCGCATCAAGAAAAAAGAGGCTGGAGATTTTCTCCAACCTCTTAGTTTATGGCTGGCCCAGCCTGAATCAGCTCTTTTTATACCCTCAAAACTGCAGCTTGATTGGCATGCAGACGCGTAATTTGCTCAAAATAACAGTAAAGTGGGAACTTTTCACAACAGATTGTTGTAATTATGTAAAATAAATGACGAAAATGTTTGCGTGTTAAGTTGCCGTTCAGTAAGCTAAACCTTGCGCAGGATATGGATTTTTCTTCGTGCCTCGATCTGAAGGGCGGACAGTATGTTTTGCCCTTAAAAAATAATGAATCAAAATATTAATTATGGAGGACTACGTTTTGGTTACGCATACAAAAATGAGAATGAAAGAATTGACGCTTGCCATTTGCGGCGCGTTTTTTGTTTCATCGCTGGCACATGCTAATACAGAAGACTGGGAATATAGTGGCCATGAAAGCTATGGCGATTTAATCGATGAACTTACAAGTGATGACGAATCTGGGCTGATTGAGAGTTTGACAGGTTATAAATATAATGAATCGTCATTTATGCAGGCGCTAGGTATACAGTTTAAGGGTTGGACTGAAATTGGCTTTTCTGGTAACACCGGCACTTCGAAAAGTTCGCACGGGAATGGACCGGTCACATTTAATGATGGACCAAATGAATTCAAGCTGCATCAGGTCTATGGCATTATTGAACGGGAAGTTAATACCGCTTCTGATTCAATCAGCTTCGGTTTTCGCGCGGACGTCTTGTACGGAACCGATGCGCGTTTCACAACAGCATCAAATTTTGACACCAATATTCTGAATGATACGAATCAGCGTAAGCTGGCGTTTCCGCAGGCTTATGTGGACGTTTTTCTGCCAATAGGCAATGGGTTGACCGCAACAATGGGGCATTTTTATACGATGATCGGATATGAAACGGTACCTTCGGCGGGCAACTTCTTTTTCTCGCATGCCTATACAATGCAGTACGGCGAGCCCTTCACGCATTCAGGCGGTTACCTGACGTATCAACTGACCGACAACATCACGTTGAGAGGCGGTGCCGTGACAGGATGGGACGCGCACTTCGATCAACCGGTAAACTTCCTGGGCAGTGTTGCGTATGCGACAGACGATGAGAGAACCTCGCTGACCGCGTCTTTAATCACCGGCAGTGTAGAAACCGGGAGTCCGCATGACGACCACAACCGGACCATGTACAGCATTGTGCTTGAACATGACATTACCGACAGGCTGCATTATGTATTGCAGCATGATCTGGGCGTAGAAAGCAGTACATCAACAAACACTTCCGCGGAATGGTATGGCGTGAATCAATATCTGTTCTACGAAATTATGCACAATCTTGCTGCCGGCTTGCGTATGGAGTGGTTCCGCGATGATGATGGCACCCGCGTAAATAGTTTTGCCGAGAATTATATTGGCGTGACAGGTGGATTGAACTATACACCGATTGCCGGTTTCACTATCCGGCCAGAGGTCAGATATGATCGCACGACGGAAAATAAGGCTTTTGATAACTTCAGGGATAACGATCAGATCATGCTGTCAGTCAGCGGGATTTTCCGTTTCTGATGCTGAGTTGTTTGTCTAGGAAAAAACCAGGAAGAAAAGAAATTATTCTGACTATATAAATAACTTCTCTCTTCCTGTTTTTTTTGCTGCTTGCTGGCCACTACAGGCCTTTTATTACGATTTTATAGAGCTGTTTTTCATCGTAAATCTGCTGCTCAACTAAAGAGCATATATGCTTGCTGCCACCGTAAGAAGCTAAATCCTGTCAGAACTTTTTAAACAATACTGGCCGGCAGAAAAAATGTAAAAGAAAGCACCTTAATGAGTATTACCACACCTATAACCTTGATCAAGGTCAGATCTAAATCCTTATTTACTTTCATTTGATCTTCCTCATAGCAACCAGACCATATTCTCGTTCTTCCAGGTTGACAATTGTAACGTTACAATTGAGCCGTCCAAAAGGACAAGAACGATTCTAATAAACGCCATTAATTTTTGGCTTTAGACATCTGTTTGTTATAAAATGCGTTTTTATCCTGTCTCAAACAAATCTTCTCAAATTCGTCTTGTCTTTAATTTAGAGTGAATCATACAGACATAAATTCCACACGATAAGTACCAAAAATTGAATTATATTGTTTCCTTTTAGTTGACAATAATTAGCCATCGTTGGCAATGCAGGATCTTAATCTTTTTATCATTTTTGCGCGCGTCGTTGAATCGGGCAGCTTTGCAGAAGCTGCGCGAAGAATGCGTATTTCGCGATCAGCAGTCAGTAAAGCAATATCAAAGCTGGAGAAAAGCCTTGGGGCGCAGCTATTGAATCGCAGTACCCGTGTTCTTAGTTTAACCGAGGCAGGCGCTGTCCTGGCAGAGCACTCCGCACATATTCTCGATGAGGCCGAACAGGCGGAGCGTGTTGTCAATAGTCTGCAAGCCGAACCGCGCGGCATGTTGAAAGTCAGCGCTTCTGTGGCATTTGGAACGCTTCATGTTGCGCCGGCGCTGGCTGATTTTTTGTCCCGGTATCCGGAAATCCGGATTGATCTGACGATTACCGACCGGCCTGTCGACCTGATTGGTGAAGGATATGATGTGATTATTCGAGTGACCAATGAGCCGGATCTTAATTTGGTTGCGCGCAAGCTTGCGCCTGTACGGCGCAAATTATGCGCAACGCCACAATACTTTGAAAAAAACGGCGTGCCGCAGACACCCGAGGATTTAATCAGACATAACTGTCTGGACTATACGCTCTCCGGCGAACAGGGTTACTGGAACTTTACCGGACCGGAAGGGGTGATCGCTGTGCCTGTGTCAGGAACGCTGCGCATTAATGATGACGATGCTTTGTCGCAAGCGGTATTGGGCGGCTTAGGTATAGCGTTGCTTCCCACTTTTACGGTGGGGAAAGATCTGCAAAGCAGTAAATTGCAGGCTGTGCTGTCGGAATATATTCCAGTGGAACGCTATGTTTATGCATGTTATCTGCCCAGCCGTCACGTGCCGGCCAAAGTACGCTCCTTTATTGAATTTCTGCTGACGCGTATCGGAACAGTACCCTACTGGGATCAAGACGCCTGACCGGAATTTCGTTAGCAGGGGTCCAATGGGATATTACATCCTCGCCGGCATCGCCTGAGTTGATTCAATAACGTTGTCAGATCATCCGGCAATTCCGCCTGCCAATGCACCGTTTGCGCATTTTCCGGGTGAGTCAATGCCAGTTGCCAGGCATGCAGTGCCTGTCTGGGAAATTCTGCTAACAATCGTCCGATTTCTGCAATTGTTTTTTTGGGTTTTCCGCCGTAGACCGGATCCCCTACCAATGAGTGATGTATGGAATGCATATGCACGCGAATCTGGTGCGTGCGCCCCGTTTCCAGACTGCATTGCAGCAGCGAACAACCGGTCAGGGATTCAATTGGTTTAAAATGCGTTCGTGCCGGCTTTCCCCGTGAGGTTACAGCCATTTTGGTGCGATGGGTGGGATGACGGCCGATGGGGGCGTCGACAGTACCGGCCTGGTTCACTTGACCCAACACCAGCGCAAGGTATTCGCGTTTCATCGTCCGTTGCTGTAGCTGACGTACCAGCCGGATTTGCGTTTCAACCGTTTTAGCGACGACCAATAATCCGCTGGTGTCCTTATCCAGCCGGTGAACAATACCCGCCCGGGGTACATTTTCCAGTTGCGGCGCATGATGCAACAATGCATTCAGCAAAGTGCCCTGCCGATTACCATTACCCGGATGCACAACCATACCGGCTGGTTTGTTGACAACAATCATCGTATTGTCTTCATGAATGATGTTTAATGCAATTGCTTCGGGACCATGAACGGATGGCGGCTCGTTAAAATAAGGATAAACCCGTATATGTTCATTACCCCATACCTTTTGCTTTGCCGTACACGATTGATTATCGAGCTTGACGCGCGCCTGCGCTATCCATGTCTGAATACGATTGCGCGACCAGCCGGGAAGCTGTCTGGACAACGCCTGATCCAGGCGCAACCCGGCACAGTCCACCGGTATCTGCAAATGGATACAGGATTCGCCGTCCTCGCCCCATGAAGCGGATAAAGGATTTACGTTATAATCATCGTCAGTTTTCATGTTTTTGATGAAGGATATCATGTTGCATCACGTGACTTTAGTGTTAATTGTTATTTCGGCGCTGTCCGCATGTGGTTTGTTGCCCGATCAAACAGAAGATACGCATAACTGGTCTGCAAACAGGTTTTATACTGAAGCGAAAGAAAAACTGAATAATGGCAACTATGAAGCGGCGATCAAGCTGTTTGAAGGACTGGAAGCGCGATATCCTTATGGCCGTTACGCGCAGCAGGCGCAGCTTGAAACCGCGTACGCGCATTACAAAGATTTGGAGCCTGCATCAGCGATTGCGGCGGCTGACCGCTTTATTAAATTGCACCCCAATCATCCCAATGTTGATTATGCCTATTATATCAAGGGACTGGCTAATTATCACGACAACTGGGGAATTATGAATTTTATGATGCGTGGTTTTTTAAAGCAGGATATGAGCGAGCGCGATTCCAAAGCATCGCGCGAGTCCTTTGACAACTTCAGGGAACTGGCCAGGCGTTTTCCGGACAGCAAATATGCCGCGGATGCCCGGCAGCGCATGGCGCATTTGCTGAATGTTATTGCCATGAACGAGGTGCACGTGGCGCGTTACTATATGAAGCGCAAAGCCTATGTTGCGGCAGCCAACCGGGCGCAGTTTGCGGTGCGGGAATATCCGCGCACACCCGCAACCGAAGAAGCGCTTTTTATCATGGCGCAAGCATACAATGCGCTGGGTATGCATGCGTTGAGCGACGACGCCGAACGCGTTTTAAAGCAAAATTTTCCGGATAGTGAATTTATCGAAGATATTCATGAAACCGAGAATCCACCGTGGTGGAAGATCTGGTAACAGCTTCATTGGCCTATTGGTCGCCACGTAAATGTACTGTCATCACATCGCATTCAGCGTGGAAAATAACATTTTTGGCGGTTGATCCCATGAGCGCGGCAAGTCCATGCCTGCCATGCGAACCGACTATAATCAGATCAATTTTTTTCTGCAGAGAGAGCCGCGTGATTTCTTCTTGAGGCACACCCCATATCAACCAGCGATTGGCGGGTATTATCTGTACTGCATCGCAGATCTGGATAAACTTGTTTTTCTCGGTCTGCAGCAGCAAATCGTCCGACGGCCCGTCCAGAGGGATCAATGTGCCATAGGGTGTATCCGGCATAGGGATATTATCAAGAACATGAATTACATGCAGTTCGGCACGAAAAGTATCGGCTATATATCTGGCCTGTTTGGCAACCAGGTTACCATAGTCGGAAAAATCAATCGCAACTAAAATTTTTTTATAATTGTGCATGGTTTATCTGTTTGAATGGTGTGTCCGGGGTTTTTGATTCGCGCACCTGGTCCGATATTTTTTGGTTTTTTATTATATACCGTGGCCGATTGAGGATACATATCCTGAATCGTCAATGGTATGCAGAAGGTCTGAGGTAATAAGACAAAAATTCCAGCACTTCCTGTTCATATACTTTGCCTGCATATTCGTGCATATTAAAATGTCCTGCGCCTGGAACTATCCAGAGTTCCTTGGGCTCTCTTGCTGCGGCGAACAAACGTTCGCTCTCGGGTGGGGTGGTATGTTTATCGCTGGCGCCGGATATAAACAATACAGGTGAATTCAGGTTATTGATATGTTTAATCGGACTCAGCTCATCAACATTCGTATCGGTAAAAAAAGCAATTTGCGCGAGTAATAATGGTAAAAACAAGGTGCCCGATTCGCCAAGAAAAAGTCTCAGCCGGTTTTCTACGGCTTCTTCCAGCGTTGGATGTAACGATTCGAGGATTACAGCGCTCAGCCGTATATCTTGCCTGGCGAGAACGATCGCTGCCGCGCCCAGCGATACACCAATGGCGCCAATGCGTTCGTTAGGGAACGTACGGCTTAAAAAATTAATGGCCGACTCAACATTTCTTGATTCGCGGGCACCGAAAGTAATACGGGAACCGGGTGTTTCCCCGTGCGCTTGCAAATCTATCATCAGCACATGATAGCCATGAGCGGTCAGAAAACGCGCACGACTCAGCATTTCAACGCGGTTACTGCGAATGGAATGCACAAGCAGGACCGCTCCGTTGCCATGCTCGCCATTAACGAGCCAGCCGTGAACATTCGCCCCGTCTCCGGCTGGAATGTTGACCGATTCTACGGGCAGGTCTGCCAGCAAAGTCTCGGTGGCAGTGGCGGCGGAACCCGTAACCAGTTCGCCAGCTAGAAAACTGATAGCCAAAAGAAGAACGGTTACGCCAGCCAAGCAAGTCCATATACGTTTAAACATGTCCGTGTTAATCGTACAGATTTTTGTAAAGTCTTAATGTTACAATTTAACGGGCAAACAGAGAATATAAATTTGTTTGCGACGATTGGTTGTTAATGCATTTTCGTACCATTACATGCAAGATCTAAACATTGAGAGGAAAGCAGGTATTCGCAGTGTATATTCGATTTCCCCGCAAAAGCGAATACAACACAAGTCTGCTTGTCTGAAACACTGAGACAGCTATATAAATCTTTATTTACAAATAGGTAACCTGACATGAATAGTTCTGTAGCAGATTTTCAAGAAAGAATGCAGCTTTTGGCAAATGCATTTATCAAGGAACTTCCGGGAAAAACCGAAGATTTAAAAACGTTATGGCAACAGCTTCAGAACGAATGGCATGCCGAAAAACTTCAAATTGTGCATCGTAAAGCGCACGGCCTTGCCGGCTCAAGTAAAACATTCGGCCTGAGTGAGTTGAGCCGGGTGGCGGATTCTATGGAGCAGACCCTGAAAGCGGCGCTACAGAACAAAACCCCCATGGATGAACGGCAGTGCGAAGAAATCTTTTCTCAGCTACTGGAACTAAGCCGCCTGGCAGCCAACCCGGCGCCGGATCTTTCTCAAGTGATTGCTCAGAAGCTAAATGATTATCTGGTGGATACAGATGATGCGTGTCGTGTTTTTGTTGTTGACGATGACCAGGAAGCCGCGCAGGAACTGGCATTGCAGATAAGCTATTACGGTTATGAAGTTGAGGTTTTTGGCCGTTTGGCGGATTTCCGCAAAGCAATCAAAAAAACACCTAACGCCATCGTGTTAATGAATGTCGAGTTTTCTGATGACGCAATGGCCGGTATACGAATTATGAAAGAAATTCAGCGTGAAATGGCAGAACCCGTGCTGGCTATGTTTCTTTCCTCGAATGACGATTTGGCTGTTCGGCTTGAGGCCGTACGTGCAGGTGGTATTGCGTATCTGACAAAACCCATTAATTCTACAGAATTGATCGAACAGCTCGATTCGTTTGCAGTGCCGCAAACGCAGACCCCCTTTCGGGTTTTAATTATCGACGATAGCGCCAGTGACCTGGCCTATCACACCGCTGTCCTCGAACTGTCCGGCATGGTCGTGAGGGGAGTTGAGCAAATGGATGGGGTCATGAAAACATTACTGGAGTTTAATCCGGATGTTATTTTGATTGATGTTTATTTGCCTGAATGCAGTGGTATCGAACTTGCGAAAGTAATTCGCCAGATCGACGGCCTGCTCAATGTCCCAATCGTGTACTTATCCTCAAAAAATGATTTCAATACCCAGCAGGAAGCCATGCAGCTGGCAAGTGATGATTTTCTGGTTAAGCCCATCGATCCGAAGGGATTGATTTCTGCTGTCACCATGCGGGTGCGGCGTGCGCGCCTTTTGCGCGGACTGATGGTGCGTGACGGCTTAACAGGATTATTCAATCACACTGCCATCAGAGAGCAGCTCGGACGTGAAATTGTGCGATCGAACCGACTGAAAACGCCGCTGTCATTCGCGATGATTGATGTTGATTTTTTTAAAAAAGTAAATGATAACCATGGACATGCAGCAGGCGATCGTGTATTAAAAAGCCTGGCGCGGCTTCTTAAACAACGGCTGCGCGGCACTGATATTGTCGGCCGATACGGTGGTGAAGAATTTGCGGTAATCCTGACCGATACCAATGCACCGGAAGCGGCCAAGGTGATCGATGAAATCCGCAAGGTGTTTTCACGTCTGCTGCATATGAGTGATAATAAGGAATTCAAGGTTACGTTCAGCTGCGGTATTGCAGATATTAAACATTACCCGGATGTAAAAAGTGTCAGCGAAGCTGCTGACAAAGCGCTTTATCAGGCCAAAAAGAAAGGCCGCAATCAGGTAATGGACAACGCGGGCGATTAACAGACGGAGAAAACGCTTTCAAAGCAGCCGATACAAGGCAAAACTGGCGTTTATGTTTCAACATCCGCCAGTCTTAGGAGCCGCGAATAAATAAGTGTGACAATTGGGCGCGTCTGGCGGGATGCAATGCAGGGCGAGAGAATGAGTCATAGCACAAGCTATGGCGGCGGCAAACAACGCCGCAGCGTGCCCGCCAGATGCGATCCGGGTGTTGCAGTTATTTATGAACGACCCCTTATATAACTGATTATAAAAAAGAAAATTCGCTCTAATTGCGCATTTTCTTTTTGGTTGGCTGCCGCCTGAATAAGATTGCCGGCTGGACTTTTTATTAAGTTGCGTTTTATGGCATTATCCCAACCAGCAAAAACAAACCAGTTTTCAATAATAGATTGCAATAACCAGAATTGGCTGCGTTGCACTAAACCGTTTAGCGAACTGAGCCAAGTGGCGCTCTGCTTGATATTTACTTTATTAAGGTATGAAGCATAATTCGTGCCAGATTTTCTATATTTTTGTAATATTTTGATAATAAATATTAAAATAAGAAATATTGCGTTTTGATTTGGTGTGATTCCTACTTGTGTAAAAAAAACCGACAAAAATAGGACAAATTCTATTGTCAGGACGGGAAAAGACAATAAAGCATTGTCATATGACACTTGGTTCGAAAAAAACTTTTTCTGTCAATGAATTAAATGGACCCATCAAAGATGTGCTGTTGTGCAGCCCGGGTGCTGTGAATGACCGCATCGAAACTGTCAAACACGTCTGTAATAAAAGTGTCAAAAAATCTTACACATTGTATTGACTGCCCTGGGACACGTATTTCGAAAGAATCGAACGAAAATATTCTGGTTCGTCCATAATTCTGGCAATGCCTCATTGCTTGGGTTTTCCGGTAATGTATTATGCGTGCTGACGTTTAAACGGACGTGCCGTACAAGATCAACAATAGCGGCCACATCAGCAACTGTTAACGGTCCCTGATTTTGATTTTCAGTTCAGGCGCTGAATGCCGTATGACCGGCGGAATAGCGGATCGGTTGAGTCCAAGCACGCTAACCCTGTGCGAGGCATTGAAGCCGGGCGCACCGTTTTTATCTCTAAGGATTGACGATAGTTTATACTCAAGCCCTTTGGTTTCCGGATCGAAGCGGATATCGTGTATCCATATGCCCGCACGCTGCACATGCTGGTGGTCGCATTCATAATCCAGATTCCATCCGGTGAGCATGGGAACGACATAATCATAAGGCAGATCATAAAGACGAAACGTTTCTGTGTGCACGACACCGTCCACGCCATTGCGGCAAATACCGGTTTTTCCCGAGCGCGAATTAAGCGGCAGGAAATTGGCGCGCAGTTTTACGCTGTCCCCACCGATGAGCGCGGCGCGTGTTTTCACCCAGTGCGTGCGAGTGCCGCTGTCTTTGAAAATAGTCTGTGTGACCCAATGCGGGTTTCCGTCCGGATTGGGCGATGCGTCAGTCTGGAAAAGACTGTAGGCGACCTGGCGCAAAGGATGATCGGCCGGATCATCCCATCGGCAAGGCGGAAAGCGAAATTCGCATTCAAATTGATTGTCGTATTGAAAATCGAATCCGCGGGGAATAACGGCGACTGAGTCGTGCCCTCTCAATGCACCGCCGGTCCATATGCTCTCCAGAGTGGCGATCGGCCCGTCCGAATGTATCTGCAAAGCCTGGGTTTCAATGCCGTTATAATCACCCTCGATACGTGCATTGATCCATGCCGAATTGAAACCCAGGCCGGTGTAGTAGACGCAGAATTCATAAGCGTCATCCCCATTCTGATCACTCAGCTCGCCTGCCACCTCGAACACGAGCGTTGGCGGGCCACCGCCACCCGTCACCAGTTTGCTATGCGAAATATCGGCGCGCAGCGTGCGCACCTCATGATCTTTGTGCAAATAGCGCAAGCTCCAGCCATTGAGTATTACGGTGGCGTTGTTAACATAGGCAGGCAAATCATGCGTAATCAGCATAGTCGCCGGCTCGGGCCCGCTCGCCTGCTCGCCGCATTGACTGCCTTCCACCATAATAAATTTGCCTGCATCTTCAAACCCGATCGTACGTACGACTTTGAAAAACGACTGATCTGATAAAGATGTGCTCTGCTGTTCGGGCAGCGTAGATACGTCACTTTCTTCCCGGCCGGTAGCGCAGCCCGTCAGCATAATCAGCATAACCATTGCAGGAAGGATAAAACGCTTACAATTCATTTTTACATTTTGCATAATATCCCGTTTTCTGGCGAAGTAATCGGTTGCGAAGAATTGTCAGTCTAACGCGTTAACGCAGCAATGAGAAATATTTTCGAGTGGGAGTTTAAAAGCCAAGCCACCGGAACTGACCAGCTATAAAATACAATGCGGTAGCAACAGATATTCGCAGTCTAAAATAAACATTCCCTCGGCTGGTTACGCCAGCCGAGGGAATGTTTATTATCTATTTTACGAAAGGAAGATGATGATTAGTCCTTACCTGTCAAAGATCCCAAAAACGCTTTGATATCCTCGACAAATTCCGAATCCGCGTCCTGGCCGAGCTGATGTTTGGCCATCAAACGAATTGCTTCATCCAGGGTTTCAATTGAACCATCATGAAAATAGGGCGCTGTTTTGGTGATATTCCTCAGACTCGGGACTTTAAAGACTTTTTTATCACTTTCCATGCCTGTAACTTCGTACCGCCCCAGATCATCCGTTTCGTAAGGCTCCACTAGACCGATTTTTCTGAAGGAATTGCCGCCGATCACAACGCCGTTATGACAGGTCACGCATCCTGCGTCGATAAATTTGTTCAACCCGCTTAATTCCTGCTGACTTAAAGCGTCTTCATCACCTTTCAGATAATCATCAAAGCGGGAGGGTGTCAGCAGCGTACGTTCAAAGGCGCCGATTGCAACACCTATATTATTATAATTAAAAGGGAATTCTGAATCAGGAAATGCTTCTGCAAATAATTTCTGATATTCATCAATGGCTTTTAATTTTGCCACCACGTCTCCTTTGTTCGCCATACCCATTTCAATAGGATTGAGTATTGGGCCCAGTGCCTGTTCTTCCACGTCACTGGCGCGCCCGTCCCAGAATTGTGCGATATGCAGCGCGGCATTCATGGTGGTGGGGGAGTTTCTATCACCGCGTTTATTGTCATGACCCGGAGATGTCGGTTCGTTATCGACGCCGTAACCATCCAGCTTGTGACACGAATTACAGGAAATTTTATCGTTGACTGACAGTCTTGGGTCCAGGTAAAGCGTCTTGCCGAGTTTAATCAGCGCGGCATTCTTTTCTTCATCGATGATCGACTCCGGCAGCGGTTCGAAGAATCGCTTGAGATCATCTGCATCGATCTGTTGAGAGTTATCCTGTGCATACGCCTGGGCACTGAACATCAGCGCCAAAATAAAAAAAAGTTTCATATAATTCTCCTTAGGGACGCGCCCGTTGAAATTAAAAAATGGCAGTTTACAATTATTGCTCTGCGTTTTAAATGGCAAATGAATCTTCAATTCCAACAGCTGATCAGGAAAACCGGGCTGGAAATGAAGTGCCTGAAGTCGGAAAGTAACCATGCGTCATACATGCTTCGATTCTTTCCTGCTTTCATTATAGGGTTATTATAATATACTAGAAACGCGCTTTATCGATACTGTCAAAGCCAACTTGCCAGTAGTTTTTTTCAGGCGCGCGATGGACGTCCCTGCCTGCGCGCACAAAAAACCCCTGCACATAGCAGGGGTGAAACAATTCGCTTATTTTGCAGCATGCCAAGCTTTCGCTTCACATAACTACCGATCCAACCAAATACTCAACTGATCTTACTTTGATTGTAGCTGATTACGAGAACGGCAATACGCTTATTAAAATCAGCTATCGGTGCAATCAGCAGTTTCTTACCATCCACATCTGATTTAATGGTGATTTCATGCACATTGATTACATCCTGAGGATACAGATCACCGCCTTTTACATCTTCAAGGCGCTTATCGGTAGACACCAGCAATTCACCGCTGTCACTGATCAACACGATACGATCAGCATCAATCTGCTTGACAATGTCGTTGAGATACAGGCCGATTTGATCAATATTATTGCGAATCAGTTCGCTGCGCACAGCCCATGCCAGAACCTGGCCAAAGCGCTCTTCTTCTTTTTTATATTGTTTGTCAGCATGCTCGCGCGCTTGCTGGGTAATGAGTGTACGTTCATTTTCAAGCTGCTTGTTCATATCCGATTCGATTTTGCTGACAGCTATCAGCTTCCAGGCAAAAACGAAGATAATGATACCTACCAATACAAAAGCATACTTCATGGGCAACTGCTTTTGTGGAAGTTTTTCCAGTACTTCAAACCGTTGACCCAGCATTGAGAAAAATGTCGTTGCTTTAGATTGTAATGATTCATTATTCCGATCCGTCATCAATAGCTCCTTGTTTAGGTGACAGGTAAAAAAACTCCAATTATCCACTAATCCAATCTGAAGTGAAAGCGGAGCATTTTAAAAATTAGTTTTCAGGACAATTCAATATGAATAGGTGTTACAACAATGTGTTACGGGGATTCTTCCGCCGTCTGGCGGCGATTATCCTGTATCCGGAGTATAGCAAATAACGCTTCATCCATTTTGTTTTATAATTCAAAACAAACGCCAGTCATCAAGAATACAACACATGACATTATAACTATTCGAGAGGAAACATACATTTTGGCTGAAAACAATGACAGCGATATCAAAAAATGGTCAGGCAGATTTAATGAACCTGTCTCCGCGCTGGTGGAACGTTATACGGCATCGATTGCCTTTGACTACCGTCTGGCAGAACACGACATACAGGGTTCTCTGGCGCATGCACAAATGCTCGCCGCTCAAGGAATTATCACGCAAAATGATTTGTCGGCCATTGAGCAGGGATTAAAACAAGTTGGCGACGAAGTTCGAGACGGCCGCTTTGAGTGGTCGCTGCAACTGGAAGACGTGCATCTGAACATCGAGAAACGATTGACTCAATTAATTGGCGATGCCGGTAAACGTCTTCATACAGGCCGATCCAGAAACGATCAGGTGGCTACGGATATCAGGCTTTATTTGCGCGCTTCTATTGATGAAATCAATCATCTTATGCGTTCTTTACAATGGGCGATTGTCAACCTCGCCGAAAACCATACTGAAACGGTCATGCCAGGATTTACGCATCTTCAGGTTGCCCAACCGGTCACATTCGGCCACCATCTGATGGCTTATTTTGAGATGTTTAAACGGGATACAGCACGATTATCCGATTGCAGAAAACGTGTCAATCAATTGCCATTAGGCGCTGCTGCACTGGCGGGCACGAGCTATCCGATTGATCGTGAGCGCGTGGCGCGTTCACTGTCGTTTGAAGGCATCTGCGAAAACTCGCTGGATGCGGTTTCGGACAGAGATTTTGCGATTGAATTTTGCGCCTGCGCCGCGTTGATGATGACACATCTGTCGCGTTTGTCGGAAGAACTGATTTTTTGGATGAATCCCGCAATCGGCTTTGTCTCGCTGGCGGACAGGTTTTGTACCGGCTCATCCATCATGCCGCAAAAAAAGAATCCCGATGTGCCCGAACTGGTGCGCGGTAAAACCGGCCGTATCAATGGCCATCTGATTGCGCTGTTGACTTTAATGAAAGCACAGCCGCTGGCGTACAACAAGGACAATCAGGAAGACAAAGAACCGTTGTTCGATACTGTTGATACCGTAATCGATACATTGCGTGTTTATGCCGACATGCTTTCCGGTATTCAGGTTAATCCTGAAATTATGCGTAACGCCGCATTGCAGGGTTTTGCTACTGCGACCGATCTTGCGGATTATCTGGTGAAAAAAGGCATACCCTTTCGCGATGCGCATGAAATTGTCGCCCGCTCCGTGCGATATGCCGAACACAAAGCATGCGATCTGAGTGATCTGGCGCTTTCCGAATTGCAGCAATTTTCAGCCGCAATTGAAGCCGACGTATTTTCCGTTCTTACCCTGGAGGGATCATTGAACAGCCGTAGTCATCCGGGCGGCACTGCGCCGGAACAGGTGCGTGCGGCCGTAATTGGAGCAAAAAGCTGGCTGTCTGGAGAAAAACATGTCTAATTGCCAGACAAAAACTATCCGGCAACTCTCTTGATGACATCATGAATAATTTGACTGATATAGCCAGGCACATCACCGAGGCAACGCAGCAGCCGTTTGAACCAAAAAAAACCATCACCGTCGGCGGTGGTTGCATTAATCAGGCTTTTTGTGTAGCCGATGACAAACGGCGCTTTTTTGTCAAAATCAATCATGCCGATGGACTGCCCATGTTCGAAGCCGAAGCTGCGGGGCTTTATGAAATCGGCCAGACCAATACGCTGCGCGCCCCTCAAGCGGTATGCTGGGGAAAGGACGCGCGTAACGCCTGGCTGGTACTCGACTATCTCGAATTGAATCAACGCGGCAGCGGTAATGTTAAGGAATTAGGCGCCAGGCTTGCCGCCATGCATCGCGTTCATGCGCGGCAATTTGGGTGGGTGCGCGATAATACTATCGGCAGCACTCCCCAGATCAACGCGCAAGACCCGTATTGGGTATCGTTTTGGCGCATCCAGCGGCTTGGTTATCAGCTTAAGCTCGCCGAACGAAACGGTCATCACGGCAAGCTGCTGACCCTCGGAGAACGCTTGCTAGAGGATTGCGATCAGTTTTTCACCGATTATACACCCGCGCCTTCACTGCTTCATGGCGATTTGTGGAGTGGTAATTTTTCTTATGACAATACCGGTCAGCCTGTCGTATTCGATCCCGCCGTGTACTATGGCGACCGGGAAGCCGATATCGCCATGACCGAATTATTCGGCGGTTTTTCCAGAGAATTTTATTCTGCCTACCGGCATGAATATCCGTTGGATTCAGGGTATAATAGCCGCAGGGTTTTATATAATCTTTATCATATCCTGAATCATTTGAATCTTTTCGGTGGCGGCTATCGCCAGCAGGCCGAACAGATGATGGATAGTTTGCTTGCTGAAATTCGCTGACAAATCACGATGCCCGATGACACTGGCCGTACCCATGCCCAACCAGATCAAAAACATTTATTTTCTTCAGATTGCAAGTAGTTTTTGCGCCCGATGACCAAGTACGTTTTTGTAACGGGTGGCGTTGTATCATCGTTGGGCAAAGGCATTGCCGCGGCATCCCTTGCCGCTCTGCTGGAAACACGGGGGATCAACATGACCATGCTCAAGCTCGATCCATATATCAATGTTGATCCAGGCACCATGAGTCCGTTTCAACATGGCGAGGTATTTGTTACTGAAGATGGCGCCGAGACCGATCTTGATCTGGGGCATTACGAGCGCTTTATCAGCACCAAAATGACCCGGCATAACAATTTCACCACAGGCCAAATCTACGAAAGCGTCATCCGCAAGGAAAGACGCGGCGATTATCTGGGTGGAACCGTCCAGGTAATTCCGCATATTACTGACGAAATCAAGCGGTATATTCAGGCCGGCGTCGATGATGCCGAGGTCGCCATCATCGAAATCGGCGGCACGGTCGGCGATATTGAATCGCTACCGTTTCTTGAGGCTATACGCCAAATGGCTACGCAGCTGCCCGCTGATGATACCTGCTTTATCCATCTGACATTACTGCCCTACATTGGCTCGGCTGGTGAATTAAAAACCAAACCGACGCAGCATTCTGTTAAAGAGCTACGGGAAATCGGCATACAGCCCGATGTTCTACTCTGCCGCTCGGACCGCGAGGTGCCCAAGGAAGAACGGCGCAAAATCGCGCTGTTTACCAATGTCAAAGAACAGGCGGTTATCTCTGCCGTCGATGTCGACAGTATTTATAAAATTCCTGTGCTGCTGCACGAGCAAATGCTCGATGAAATCATCTGCCATAAACTTGACATACTGGCAAAGCCCGCTGACCTGAGTGTCTGGAAAAAACTGATTTATGCACTCGCACATCCGGCTTACACGGTGACCATCGCACTGGTTGGCAAATACGTAGACCTTACCGAATCGTATAAATCGCTATCGGAAGCGCTGGTTCATGCCGGTATCCATACATGCTGCAAAATCAACATCCGCTATGTCGATTCCGAGCAGATTGAGAAAACGGGCACTGACTGTCTGCAAGACATGCATGCCATTCTGGTACCGGGCGGTTTTGGCAAGCGCGGCGTGGAAGGCAAGATACAGGCTATCAGTTATGCGCGCCAAAACCGAATCCCTTATTTGGGCATTTGCCTCGGCATGCAGCTAGCGGTAGTTGAATATGCGCGTAACAAAAGCGGCATGAAAGCGGCGCACAGTACTGAATTTAATCCAGACACGCCTTATCCTGTCATTGCGCTGATTACCGAATGGTGCACTCGTGACGGACGCCTCGAAACACGCGATGAAAATTCAGATATTGGCGGCAGTATGCGCCTGGGCGGACAAGAATGCATGTTGAAGAAGAATTCGCTTGTCTGGAAAACTTACGAAGCGGATAAAATTGTCGAGCGCCACCGTCACCGGTATGAAGTCAACAGCGACTATTTGCCGGAATTGGAACAAGCCGGATTATGTGTCAGCGGTGTGTCGCGCGATGAAAATCTGTGCGAAATAATTGAACTGTCCGAAACAGAGCACCCCTGGTATCTCGGCTGCCAATTTCATCCGGAATTCACATCAACGCCCAAAACAGGTCATCCGCTATTCAAGTCATTTATCAAAGCGGCTATTGATTATTCCTGTAGCCGGCGATCAACCGGAGGATCGCAAATCAAGCATGTTGCAGCTACAAAAACATGATGCCAGCGCCGTCTGTATGACAAATACAACAGGCCGTAAAATCAAATCGAAAAAATAAATAAAAACTTAACCAACAGCAACTTGAGGTTATATAGTGTTAACAGGTTGTTGAAAAACGCTTTAGAGGCAGCTGGCGCAAGGCGGAAACAGGGGCAAGCTAGGCGTGGCAAGCAGCTGTAATGCTGACCCGAAGAACAGCGCCCGGGGTGGGTCGAGTATTTTGTGTCTGCTGTTAACGCTGAAGCGGCAACGCAGATAATTTCTCAAGGGCCTGTTAGAATTAACAACAAAACCAATCAGATAACATAGGAAAAACGTAAGCATGAGTGCAATAGTAGAAGTCATCGCCCGCGAAATTCTGGATTCTCGCGGCAATCCAACCATAGAAGCAGATGTGCTGCTGGAATCCGGGGTGCTTGGACGCGCCTCGGTGCCATCGGGCGCATCGGTTGGCACCCGGGAAGCTGTTGAGCTTCGGGACGGTGATGCGCAGCGTTTTCTGGGCAAGGGGGTGCTCAAGGCCGTTGAAAATGTCAACACCGAGGTATCGGAAACACTGATCGGACTGGATGCGGTCGACCAGAGTTTTATTGATCAGGCACTGGTCGACCTGGACGGCACAGATAACAAGTCGCGTATCGGTGCAAACGCATTGCTCGCTGTTTCGCTGGCAGTCGCCAAGGCAGCTGCAGATGAATCAGGGCTTCCATTGTACCGTTATCTTGGCGGTGCCGGAATGATGTCGATGCCGGTCCCGATGATGAACCTCGTCAACGGAGGCGCGCACGCCAACAACAATATCGATATGCAGGAGTTTATGATCGTCCCGTTTGGTATTGGCACCTTCCGCGATGCGCTACGCTGCGGTGCAGAGATTTTTCATGCGTTGAAAAATCTGCTCAATGAAAAGAAAATGCCTACCACTGTTGGTGATGAAGGCGGCTATGCGCCAAATTTGAACAACAATGAAGAAGCACTGCAACTGATTGTCGATGCCATTGATCTGGCCGGTTACCAGCCAGGCACTGATGTCGCAATCGGCGTGGACTGTGCAAGCTCAGAATTTTTTTCAGATGGAAAATATCATCTTGTATCCGATGGTCTGAGTCTGACGCCTGCGCAATTCGTAGACTATCTTGCCGCATGGGTGGACAAATATCCTATTATCAGCATTGAAGACGGCATGAGCGAAGATGACTGGGACGGCTGGGAATTGCTTACACGCCGGCTCGGCAAAGCCGTGCAGCTTGTCGGCGATGATATTTTTGTAACCAATGCTAGAATTCTGCAGGAAGGCATTTCGCGTAATATTGCCAACTCCATTCTGATCAAGGTCAACCAGATCGGCACGCTGACCGAAACCCTCGCCGCTATTGAAATGGCTAAATGCGCGGGCTATACCGCTGTCATATCACACCGTTCCGGTGAAACGGAAGATACGACAATAGCCGATATTGCCGTTGCCACCAACGCGCTGCAAATCAAAACCGGCTCGCTTTCGCGTTCGGACCGGCTGGCAAAATACAATCAGCTGCTGCGTATAGAGGAAGATCTGGGGGATACCGTAAAATATGCCGGCCGCAGAGCTTTTTATCAATTAAGGTAACCGTCAAATCATGAAATATCTGACCGCCGTGCTTTTGTTTTTGATTATCATGCTGCAGTATCCGTTGTGGTTTGGCAAACCCGGTTGGTTAAATGTGCAACAGCTCAAACAAAATGTTGCTGCTGCACATGAAAAAAATCTTGAACTGCGAGACCGAAATACACTGCTGTATGCAGAAATCAATGACCTCAAACAGGGAACTGATGCTATCGAAGAGCATGCACGCAGTGAGCTCGGCATGGTCAAAAAAAATGAAATTCTATTTCAGATTATTGAAAGCAGTCCCTCAACTACAATGCCGCACACAAATTTTGCGCACATAAATCGCGTGCAGTAATCTAACCAGATCATCCAGGGGTGCGCTTGTCAGCGTACATGGCAAGCACACCTTGCAGGAAACAGCCGTTCTATTGTCAAAAGGCGAGTACCAGCCGGCACATATTACCAGGCTGCGCTATGCATTACCGTCGCTTGAAAACATACAAACAGACCGTATATTCTTAGACGCAATCTACAACACGTTATGATTTGAATTTTCTTCGGAGCAAATTGAATGAAAAGAATTTTTCTTTTTCTCGCAACAAACCTGGCGATCATTGTTGTATTGAGTATTACGTTACGCCTGCTGGGGTTTGAAAGAATTCTGGATGAGCAGGGAGCAGGGCTGGATATGAATTCCCTGTTGTTGTTTGCCGCCGTCTTTGGTTTTGGCGGCTCGTTCATATCACTCGCCATGTCAAAATGGATTGCCAAACGGCTTACAGGCGCCCAGGTTATTGAGATGCCACGCAACGCTCAGGAACACTGGCTGATCTCGACCGTGCAGCGGCAAGCAAAAGCAGCAGGCATCGGTATGCCGGAAGTTGCCATTTATAATGCACCGGACGTTAATGCTTTTGCTACCGGAATGTCAAAAAATGATGCGCTCGTTGCCGTCAGTTCCGGTCTGCTAACTGGCATGAATCAGGATGAGGCCGAAGCGGTGCTTGCACATGAAGTCAGCCATGTTGCCAATGGCGATATGGTAACGCTTGCACTAATCCAGGGCGTTGTTAACACATTTGTTATCTTCATCTCACGCGTTATCGGACATACGGTTGATCGCGTTATCTTTAAAACCGAGCATGGACATGGTCCGGCCTTCTGGATCACAGCTATTATTGCAGAGGTTATTCTGGGTATTCTGGCGACCACCATTGTGATGTGGTTCAGTCGTCAGCGCGAGTACCGTGCAGATGCAGGCGGTGCCAGTCTTGCCGGACGCGAAAAAATGATCGCGGCATTGCAACGCCTGCAAATGACAGTCAAACAACCGCATTTGCCGGATCAACTTGCGGCATTCGGCATTGCAGGAAGCATTGGTTCTGGACTCAAAAGCCTGTTCATGTCGCACCCGCCGCTGGAAGACAGAATCGCAGCATTACGCGAATCACGCTATTAATTTGAGTTTTGATTTATTGCGATAAAAATGCTTTCACTGTAAAAAGCACTGCGCTGCCTCGTCCGGTGATGCAGTGCTTCTTTCATACAAAAACCCTGCTGCGCCTGTGTACGTGAATTGCTTGTTAGTAGGAAGACTCGACAGAAAAATCCTGCCAGACAAAAGTCGGTTGTATGGAAGGCGGTGTCGGAATAAGAAATGTCGCGACATCGAATACCCCAATGACAGTACGCGCAACCGTATGCATGATTCCCGACACCAGGCCTATGGTCATTCCATGCACAATAGTATCCTTTTGCGTTGTCAAAATAATATTTTTGGGCAGTTCAACAAATCCTGTCGCTGTATTGGTAATACCTGTAACAAATTTTTCACTCGCCATTCCGATATAGCCCTGCCCATAACCAAGACCGTAGCCGTACCCGCCTGATGCAGTTGCTGGAAATGACGCCAGGCAAAGCAGCAGCATACAAAATGATTTGGTCATTTTTCCCATTAAAAAACTCCTTATATATCAAAGATCGTACTATCCAGTTCATCCCAATTCTACAGAATTTAGAGCCAGCCTGTTAATGCAGCCCGATCCGGTAATCCGTTTCGCAACAAATGCATCGGCATTTATTGAAAAAATTTCCAAAATAGAATGGCACTTTTCCATGGTTAAAAACATATAGGAGAGCGCTTTGCCGGCAGCCGACAGCCGGCAAGGCGTGCTTTGCAGGCAATAGTCGTTCTAATTGTCAAAAGGCGCAGCGCAGCCGATGGATGCTACAAGTTCACCCACAGGGTGCTACCGTGATGTTCTGCAACTGTGTACAGTACTTGAAAAGGGAGTAACCCTTTCCAGCGCGCTGTGCCTTGCTGCATAACACCACGGTAGCGCTAACCGGCAATATCATATGGATAGGGTACTAGATTATTCTGCAAAGAGCGCTCTGACTTTTTCTTCCATTGGCGGCCGCATACCGGCTTTGCGGCCGGCCTCAACCGCTTCCTCTATGTCGGCGCCCTGGCTGATGAGGTAACTTGCCCAGATTGCGCCCGCCCGATTACCCGACCCGCAATGCACCAGAACCGGTTTGGGCGAATTATTCATGGCTTCAGTGAATGCTTCCACGTGTTCCTTACTGATATTGGCGACCGTCATGGGTATGTTGACATAAATCAGAGCCGCGCCTTCAACCAGCGCTTTTTCCTCGCGGGTGCCTTCATTGGCGGTACGCATATCAATCACGGTTTTGAAACCGTGCGCTGCCAGCAGGGGTGCGCCGCCATCGCCGATTAATCCGGATGTAGCAACCTGTGGCGCTGCACGATTGTAATTTTGAACAGTTTCAACCTGATGTCCGAAAGGAATCCGTCCAGCATATACAGTAACGGAAAGCAGCGTCATCATCGTAACAATGATTATTAAAGCGTATTTCATGATAAGCCTCGTTTTATAATTCTAATTAACGCGAATGAACGTGTAACTGGTAAAGTGGATGATAAGGTAAATTCTGCCTGATTTGTAGTATTTTAACGGGATATCCCAGTGGTCGCGATAGAAATGCCGGCTACCTGGCACCCCTTGCACAGATCCCAGCGTGCACTACTAATACACTGGGCTCCTGCCTCAGGTTCCGGCGGCAAAGCGATCGAAAGGCAAGGCGTCTCCACAAGCGCCCCAATCGCTCCCATGTCATGCGCTGGCGCTGGCTTCTTCGTCTTAGCATTCGAATCCAATACCAGGCCGCACGATTGAAAAAGTATTTTAAACTGGCACCATTTCCTGGAACCGCGTAGCGTAGTCGTAGCAGTTCAAGTGACCCATGAGGATTCGCCTTAACCATACGCCAGTTTCGGATATTGGCGCGTGTAAACGCTCACGCAGCGCATGCTTGACCTCTAGAAGTTGAGTCCGCATTCGCTTCTTGATTGTCTTTCTTCCGACAACAAACCACTCTCTCTTTTTTGATTTCGTACAATAATGTGTAAAACCCAGAAAATCGAAAGTATCCGGTTTTCCCTCACCCATTTCCTGATGTTGAGCCTTGGCAAATCGCCATTATCGCACAGCAAGTATATCAGCACGTTCACGCTGCTCGATTTTTTCGGATGAGAAATCTCAAAAAAACAGATCAGTATTTCCGAAAAATTGAATGCTATCGAATTATCTGTTAGGGTGGTTCTTGAAGCAAGCCTTCAGGTTAACAGGTTTACCTGTTCAAAAACCGGGCAAATTTAAATGAACCCAAAGGAGTTATGCATGCATAACAGATGGATTAACAGTATAGTTACTGCTTGTTTATTAAGTATTCTTTGTTCGATACCGGCAATGGCACAGAATCAGGGTAATTCCGAAGCTGCGGAAATCACCTACACCAATGAAGAACTCAAATCTTTTCTTATCGCAAACGCCGGTCTTTATCAACTGCAGCAGCAGGCTGTTTCCCAAATGCAAAATACGGAAACAGATCAACAAAAGCAGGAAGTTATGCAGTCGATCAATCAACAAATGCTGCAAGTACTACAGCAGGCTGGGTTAACGGCGGATGAGTATAATTCGATGGGACAGACTATTCAGTCTGACGTTCAGTTGCAGGAGAAAGTCCACACAATTGCATCAGAACTATTCCAGCAGGAAGAACACCAATAACCTGCGAAAGCCTAGTCTAGCCGGATATTACATCGGTTGCTGGAATTTAAACGCTGAGCTGTTTTGAATTGAGCGTGTTCGCGGCCGCAGGCGCAGTTATTCTGCGGGATAAGGACATGTGCGCTCAATTCAAGATAAAGCAAGTTAAAACCCGGAAAGTAGATCCGGGGTATAGACTGTATTTTTGTCAGAATCCATGAAAACCGCTAGACATAATAATTTTTACTATAATGATAACAATTATCATTTACAAAATGAATAATGCTCAGTATACTAACTATATCAACATACATTGAGCCCTTATCTGACGATGTATTGCCGCACCGATCAGCGCATAGCCAGTATGCGTAGCCGGATGATTGGAACAGTTAACATTTATAGCATTATACAGGAATGTTACCCAGCATATCATTGCGCCGAATAGCTGCTGTGATGTGCTGGGATTTTTTGTTTGCCATTCCGTGCAGCCCAATTACAGCAAGCCGGAAAACGCATGATTGGTTTCAAATCTTGCACGCAAGCACCAATGACCAAGGCTCCCCAACAGTTAAAGCTGCGTTTTATCGTTTTTTGTCCAACAGACCCGGTTGCCTGAGTACGTGTTTGGATTGGCCATTCATGCACACACGCTTTATAATCAGGTAACAATTCATAAAGTGATCGGTATAATTTCCGAATCCTGTAACTGGTGGCTGGTCACGTACAATAAAATATCAGCGATGAATCCGCAACAGCATGAATTCTAATCTCAATCTTTTGCAACCTTACCCATTTCAAAAACTGCGAGAACTGTTTGATGGTGTCACACATAAGGCGGGTTTAAACCCGATTAATCTGCATATTGGCGAACCCAAACATGCAACGCCGGATTTTATCCGCCAGTCCGTGGCAGACCATTTAAACAGGTTGTCACATTATCCGACGACACAGGGTACGCCCGAGCTGCGTCAGAGTATCGCTGACTGGGTCATGCGCCGGTTTAACCTGCCTGCAGTCAACCCGGACATTGAAATTATTCCCGTAAACGGCAGCCGTGAGGCTCTGTTTTCATTCGCTCAGGCCGTTATCGACACCACGGCAAAGCCTGCGCCTTATGTCGTATGTCCGAACCCCTTTTACCAGATATACGAAGGCGCGGCATTCTTGGGCGGCGCCTCGCCGCAGTATATCAACACCACCGCGGACAAGGCATTCAGACTGGATTTCACTCAACTACCCGGTACAGCCTGGCCGCGCACGCAACTGATTTATGTCTGTAATCCAAACAATCCGACAGGCGGCGTCATGTCGCTGGATGAATGGCGCCAGCTTTTTGAATTGTCCGATCGTCACGGCTGCATCATTGCCGCCGATGAATGCTATTCCGAAATCTATTTCGACGAAAACCAGCCACCACTCGGCGCACTGGCAGCCGCACATCAATTGGGCCGCACAGGATTTCCCCGGCTGGTTGTATTCAACAGTCTGTCCAAACGGTCTAACGTACCGGGATTACGCTCAGGATTTGTTGCAGGTAACGCACAGATTCTGGAAAAATATTTACTGTATCGCACCTATCATGGCTGCGCCATGAATCCCGCATCGCAGGCAGCCAGCATAGCCGCCTGGAATGATGAAAACCATGTGTTGGAAAACAGGCGTTTGTACACCCAGAAATTTTCCAAGGCAACAACCATGTTATCCGGCGCAACGGCAGCACAAATGCCTGACGCAGGCTTTTATCTGTGGTACAAAACGCCAGTCAGCGATACTGAATTCACAAAACGGCTGCGCCGCGATTACAATGTCACCGTATTGCCAGGCAGCTACCTGGGCCGTGAAGTACGCGGGGTCAATCCGGGCGAAAATCATGTACGCATCGCGCTTGTTGCTTCACTGAACGAATGCACCGAAGCGATCGACCGGATAAAAAGTCTGTTAAACAACCTGGGCTATGCTTAGGCGTATTAACAATTGGCAAATTATTAAGATCCTGGCCAGAAACATCAATAAAACTCTACTATCAAATCAGGAAAAACTATGAAAGAACTGCAAGCCACAATCGAAGAAGCATTTGACCGCCGCGCCGAAATCACCCCGCGCAATGTAGGCGCCAATCTCAAGGAGTCTATCGCACAGGTGCTGAATATGCTCGACAGCGGCAAACTGCGTGTTGCCGAAAAAATCGGCGGTGAATGGGTTACCCATCAGTGGATCAAAAAAGCCGTGCTGCTGTCTTTCCGCATTGAAGACAACAGTTTTATCAAAGGTGGCTTTTCCAATTATTTTGACAAAGTGCCCTCAAAATTCGCGGACTACAGCTCGCGCGATTTCCGCGACGGCGGCTTCCGCGTTGTTCCGCCGGCCGCGGTTCGTAAAGGCGCGTTCATTGCCAGCAACGTGGTGTTAATGCCGTCGTATGTCAATATCGGTGCTTATGTCGACGAGGGCACAATGGTTGATACCTGGGCCACGGTCGGTTCATGCGCACAAATCGGCAAAAATGTGCATTTATCCGGTGGCGTTGGCATCGGCGGCGTGCTCGAACCCGTACAAGCCAATCCGACGATTATTGAAGACAATTGTTTTATCGGCGCACGCTCCGAGATCGTTGAAGGCGTGATTGTCGGTGAAAATTCGGTTATTTCTATGGGTGTATATATAGGACAGAGCACCAAAATCTATCATCGCGAGACCAAAGAAGTCACGTTTGGACGCATCCCGCCCGGTTCGGTTGTTGTCTCAGGCAGTCTGCCTTCAGCCAATAAGGAATACAGCCTTTATTGCGCGGTGATTGTCAAACAGGTTGACGCCAAAACGCGCTCCAAAACCGGAATAAACGAATTGTTGCGGGGTATATAACGGACCGTAGAGCAGTCGCCAAATCGTAAAGCTGTCAAACGATCCGCTTATTCCTTGTTTCGGAATAAAGCGCGCCTGCCGGGAACGGACAGGCGCGCTTTTTGATCGTCCACTTCATTCCCGGGTTTGTAAGATTCAGTCACTTGACAGACAACTGGTTATCGACCTCTTTGACACCGTCAACCATCCAGGACAGCATATTGATTTTGGTAATCTGGTGATTATTCGCCACAGTTCCGGTTAGCAGTACGTTACCATCATCAACCTTGAGTTCTACATCGCTGCCTTCCAGGTCTGGGTCTGTATTCAATTCGTAAGAGATTCTGGCATAAATGGTTGAATCATCATAAGTAATACCGGCCGGTTTTTCGACCCACGATTCGTGCGTTCTTTCCGCATAATTTTCGCAGCCGGCCAACAAGAATGCACCTACGATCATTGCCAGCATTGGTGATTTATAGCGATTATACATAGACCTATTCCCTAATAATATTCAGAGATATCTTCATGTCCAAACTAAAATAACTCAGACAAATATTTCAATTATACAAATCAGCGCAGTTAACCGCATTTTACACTTCTGTATGCATCTGCTGTGTTTTATTATATTAAAGACAACGCCCGGCAAATATAGCACAGTGAATCATAGTGCTTCTGCAGGACCATAGACAAACCCGTCAATCGACGGCCGGTTTTCTTCAGACACCAATATTGCATCATGTTGACGATTGACGTATTACATTAATATATGTCAGGGTCAAGAATGATAAAGAGCTTTAAACGTAAGCGCCAGGCGGAAAAGCGTCTCCGAATACTGGATGCCGCCAATACGCTTGAACGCTGGTTGATTATCCAGTAATCGCTTTAAACGCTTATCCGGCGAATTTCTCGCTGATGAATTAACAGAAATTGGCATGACACGCACGGGACCCGCACGGCAAATTGACGTGTCATCAAACCGCATCTCACAAATTATTCGCGGCAACCACAGGAAGAAACGCACATTTAGCCCGGATATTGCATCAGTTGCTGGAATTTAAACGCCGAACTGTGTTGAATTGAACGTGCTCGCAGACGCAGTTATTCTGCGGCATAGGGAGCACGTTCAATTCACTTCATCGAATGCAACCCGATCGTGTTGCCTTCGGTATCCGTCACCAACGCAATAAAGCCGTATTCGCCGATAGAAAATTTTTCTTTAAGTACCTTGCCGCCGTATTCGGCTGACCGGGCCTGCTGGATTGCGCAGTCGTCGCAGGCAAAATACACGATCGTGCTGTTGCCGCCCGCCGGACAGCCCTCCATTTTGACCAGCGCGCCCATGGCGCCGTATGCGTTCTGATCGCCAGGAAAGCACCATAATTCAACATCCGGACTATTCAACGGCTCCAGTTTGCATTCAAACACCGTTTCGTAAAACGATTTTGCTTTTGCCATGTCGTCCACATAAATTTCAAACCAGCCAATCGGGTTTTTCATATCGCGCCTCCAGTATTGTTGCTGCATTAACTAACGCCCGGCCATAAGAAATGGCCGGACAGGTTTATGAAACAAGGCATCAGACCTCAGGCCTCAGCGGCCCGGTGCATTGAAAAAATTGACCATCCATTGTGCAAATGGTTGATCATCCAGTGTTTTTTGCAGAGATGCAATCCCCCGCTCGACACGCTCTGCCGGAATGATGCTGCGACGGATTTCCATCAGTGCGTTGGCGTAATCCTTGATAAACTCCGGGTGCCCCTGGACGCTTAAAAAATGATCGCCGCAAGCCAGCATGTAATAAGGGCAGAACGAACTGCCGGCGAGCACATCGATATCGACATTCGGCGGCAACGCGACCACCTGGTCCTGATGGCTGGCGACCAGATTCAGCGCCGGTTGCACCGGTTGCATCCAGGGTCTGGTGTGTACCACCTGATTGACCGTCACGCCGATTCCCCAGCCTTTGCCGGACTTTCTGACCTCGCCGCCAAGCGCCTTGATCATGAGTTGGTGACCGAAGCAGATACCCACGTACCGCTTTTTCGCCTGGTGCAGTTGACGAATAAAATCTTCCAGCCGCTGAATCCACGGTTGTCCGTCATTAACGCCATGACGGCTGCCGGTGGTGATATAGGCGTCGCACTCGTCCAGGCTGCCGGGATACTCGAACGCCTGCACGCGAAACACCCGGAACTGATATTCCGCCGCTACGTTGGCAAACAACGCGGTAATCATCTGCGGATAATCGCCGAATCTCGGCTGCAGTTCTCCGCGCACATGGTCGCACTGTAAAATACCTATGTTCATACTGTATTATGCATCGTCATCAAATTAAAGCACACCTCTAAAGCTTGCCATTAACGGCATCGGCAAAAATAGCGCTGTAGCGTTCGGCGCTGAAGTTTACCGGATTACCGCTCGCAGATGGGTCGGCAACAGCCATTTCTCCAACCCGCTCGGCCTGTGACGTATCGATGCCAATCATGGACAGGTTGCGCGGTATGCCCAGCTGGTCGCGTAATGCCAGCACCCAGTCCATAAAACCGTTAAAAGTATTTGTATCGAGCGCTAAAAAACCGGTTAAGCGTACGATCCGGTCTTCGATAGCCGCCTGGTTCGCCTTGAGGATATACGGCATCAGTATGGCGTTGAGCAGTCCGTGGTGCGCATCGTATAGCGCGCCCAGAGAATGTGCGATGGCGTGCATGCCGCCCAGGCCTTTTTGAAAAGCGGCCGCGCCCATCATTGACGCGGTCAGCATGTGCGTGCGCGCTTCCAGATCCTCTCCGTGCGCAACAGCAATCGGCAAATATTGCTTCACCAGGCGCATGCCTTCCATGGCGATACCGTCGGCCATCGGATGATAAAACGGCGCGCAATACGCTTCCAGATTATGCGACAGCGCATCCATGCCGGTTGCAGCCGTAATTTTCGTGGACAGCGACACAGTCAGCTTCGGGTCGAGAATCACTTGAGCGGGCATCATTTTCGGGTGAAAAATAATGCGCTTGCGCTGCTGTTCGGTGTCGGTGATTACGGACGCGCGGCCCACTTCGGAGCCGGTCCCGGCAGTGGTAGGTACGGCAATCACGGGCGCCATGCCTGCTTCGTTCACACGCTGCCAGTTATCCCCGCAATCTTCGAAATCCCACAACGGACGCTGCTGCCCGGCCATCAATGCGACCACTTTACCGGCGTCGAGCGCCGAACCGCCCCCCAGGGCAATCACACCGTCGTGACCGCCTGCATGATAAGCGGCAACGCCGTCCATGACGTTCTGGCCGGTCGGATTACCCTTGATGCCACTAAAAATCGTGCAACGTACGCCGGCTGCATCGCAACGGCCGACAATTTCCTGAATAAACGGCAACGCCGCCAGACCCGGATCGGTGACCAGCAGCGGCGCTTGCATGCCCTGCTGTTTACAGGCGTCGGGCAGTGTCCGAATGCGGCTAATGCCGAGGCTGATTGCGGCGGGATAATTCCAGTTGGCGTGTAGATCCGGCATGTTGCGCCTCTTACGATACGATTTTGATATGAAACGACTTGGGGCGGGTAAATGCATTAAACCCCAGTTTCGACAGCGTGCAACCGCGCCCTGTGTTTTTTACCCCGGTCCAGGCCAGTTCGGGATCGAGATAATCGCAGCGATTGACAAAAAAGGTGCCGGTCTCGATCTGTCGCCCCAGTGCCTCGGCCGCTTCGATATCCCGGGTAAAAACCGATGCCGTCAATCCGTATATGCTATCGTTCATCAGCGCTACCGCCTGTGCATCCGAATCCACTTTCATAATCCCGGCAACCGGCCCGAAGGTTTCCTCGGTCATCACGCGCATGCCGTGATTCACCTCAGTGAGCACCTGCGGCGCCATATAGGGCGTGCCAGCCTGATCCAGCGGAAAATCCGATGGCGTGATATGCGCCACGGCACCCTGCGCGACAGCCGCATTAACCTGATCCCTGACAAATGCCGCCGCTTGAGCATTGACAAGCGGCCCCAGCGTGGTTTCGGGGTCGTCGGAGCGGCCCAGCCGGTATTGGCTGACCAGATTGACAAACTGTTCAACGTAACGCTCATAAATCGATGCATGCACATAAATACGCTCAATGCCGCAGCAGGATTGACCGGAATTGAAAAAAGCACCGTCCACCGTATTCTCCACGGCATAATCCAGATCCGCGTCCGCGCGGATATAACTCGGGTCCTTGCCGCCCAGTTCCAGCCCGACGCCGATAAAACGCCCGGCGGCCAGTTGTTCAATGCGCGCGCCGACCGGCACCGAACCGGTAAAAGCGATGAAATTAACCTGCCCCGACTGAATCACATCCTCCACAGCCGCATGCGACATATGCAGATATTGAAACACGCCTTCCGGAACACCGGCCTGCGCAAACGCCTCAGCAATCCGTTCGGCGCACAGCGGCGTTTGCGCGGAATGTTTGAGAATGACCGTGTTGCCGGCCAGCAATGCCGGAATAATCGAATTAATCGGCGTATGCAGCGGGTAATTCCACGGCGCGATCACCAGCACGTTGCCGGCAGGCTCGTGCTTGATGTAGCGGATAAAGCCGGGCCTGTCGCCGGCCCGTACCGGCGCGAGCGCTTCATCTGCAATGGAAATCATATAGCGCGAGCGCTGCGCAAAGCTGGCGACCTCATTGGCGGCGTAACGGATCGGCCTGCCCATCTGCCAGCACAGTTCCTCGGCAATCACCGCCTCGTTGGCGGCAAAAGCCTCAACCGCGCGGCTGCACAGCGCCTTGCGTTCTTCCAGCGGCATACTGCGCCAGCCTGCCTGCGCCTGTTTTGCCTTTGCCAAAGCCGCATCAACCTGCCCGCTACTGGCCAATGCGCGTTCGGCGTAGACTGAGCCGTCAATGGGGCTGATCGTTTGTCGTATCTCTGTCATGGTTCTAGAGGGTGTCGTCATGTGTTATGTGCAATTCTGTTTGTTTTTCGGACAAAAGGATCAGGTTTTTGTGCCGCATGACATGCCAGAGCATATTCAAGGCGCAAAGACGACGATAATTTTGTTCGAAAAACAAACCCGAGGGGCGCGGCATATTTTTGCACCTGTTTGTTCAAAGCGCTTGAACATAGCTATGGCTATGCTCTGCACGCTTTTCACAAACATTCATCAAAAATCTGCGCGCGCATAATTGTACATAACACATGACGACACCCTCTAGATAATTTCAAAATACCGCTCCAGCTCCCACTCGGTAATGTGTTTGCGGAACTGACGCTCCTCCCATTCGCGTGTCGCCACAAAATGGTCGACAAACGCGTCGCCGAACAGTTCGCGCGCGGCGTCGGACTGCTTGAGCCGTTGCGCCGCGTCCCATAGCATCGCAGGCAGCGCCAGATGCGACGGCGGCTGATGCTGATACGCACTGCCTTTGATAAACGGCTCCGGTTCCCACTGCTGCATCACCCCGTACAGCCCGGACGCCAGCGCCGCGGCCAGCGCAATATACGGGTTACCGTCGGCCGCGCCGATCCGGTATTCGATACGTTGGGATTTCTCGCTGCCCGGAATCACCCGCAAAGCCGTGGTGCGGTTTTCCACGCCACAGGTCGCGCCGGTCGGCGCCCACGCGCCCGGAATCAATCGGGTATAACTGTTCACAGTCGGCGCAACCATCGCCAGAAACTCCGGCATCAGCCGCTGCTGCCCGGCCAGAAAATGGCGTTGGGTGACGCTCATTTGATGCTCCTGATCCGCGTCGTAAAACGCGGAACGGCCTCCGTTGCGGTAACGCAGCGACAAATGGATATGCCCACTCTGACCGGGATAATCCGGCGACCATTTCGCCATGAACGTTGCCATCAGGTCATTGCGCTGCGCCAGCACTTTCATGAACGTTTTAAACAGCGCCGCCTTATCGGCCGCATCACCGGCATGATCCACCGCCAGCGCCGCTTCGAGCACGCCCGGCCCGGTTTCGTCGTGCAGTCCTTCAATCGGAAAATCCATCGCCTGCGCCATTTGCAGGATCTGTTCCATGAAACCGGCGTGCACCGAGCTGCGCAGCACCGAATATCCGAACCACCCTTGCGTCAGCGGCTGCAGGTTCCTGAAGTTTTTTTCGCGCACGCTCCCGGATGTTTCCCTGAACATGAAAAATTCATACTCGAACGCGGCAAACACATCAAAACCCATGTCGCTTGCACGCTGAATCACGCGCCGCAACAGATTGCGCGGACAGATCGACGCCGCTTCCTGCGCAAATTCGCAGATAAACAGCAACGTGTTTTCTTCAAACGGAATCTCGCGGCAGCTGTCAACGACAATACACACCGGCGCGTCGGGGTAGCCGGTATGCCAGCCCGTATAGGCAGTATTGTCGTACAGCTGATCCTTCGAATCCCAACCCAGCACCACGTCGCAGAAAGCAATCCCGTCCACCAGCGACGCGAGAAACTTGTCCGCGCTAAGATACTTGCCGCGCATCACGCCGTCGATATCGAAAATGCCGATTTTGACATGCGACAGATTGCGTTCATTAACGATCCGCCGCGCGTCTTCGATGGTTTTGACTGCTCTGGGGTTTAACATGGCAACCTCGGTTGTTTTCAACGTATCCTGTCAAACTGTCAAACTATGCTGTTTTACCCTGCTGTAAGTTGATAGCGTACACACAAATCGGTTGAGAATAAACCGGCATCATGACATCTTCGTGAAAAACGGTGTCATTGTCAGAACACTATCCCGACTGTCAGGAAAATGAGCAAAGTGGCTGATGATTGAATTTATCGTCTCGGTACCGGTACTCGATTATCGCGCGATAAAATGGGCATCTGCTGTGGCTTTGCATCGCTCATAACAGAGATTCATCGTCCAGAGATTTCATCGATCAGCGATATGGGGACAAAACAACACGAAACCCGAGATAGTAGTTCCGGAGGTCCGGCCTGAGGTCGTAACGCACAGCACAACGCACGCAGTCGTGGATGAAGTCGAACGCACCGCCGCGCAACACGCAAACGGACAAATCATTCTTTTCCCGTTGCTGTTAGGCTGCCGTATTCACGGCCGGATACGGATAATCACCTTTTTCGGAACGCGTCCACTCCCAGACATTACCCGCCAGATCATGACAACCATAGGGACTGATATTGCCAGAATATATTCCGGGTGTCGAAATGCCGCCCGCATTCATCTGGTAATTGGCATAACTGTCATCAATCAGATTACCCCATGGATAACGCCGCTGGGATTCAGAATTGGATTTCATCGCATAACCGGCAGCAGGTTTTTCAAAAGCAATCGTTGCGATACTGTTCACCAAGGGTGTGACAGGCATATCCAGACCGCCGCGCGCGGCTTTTTCCCATTCCGGTTCGTTCGGCAGGGTCACGCGCCATCCTTCGGGAAGCGCACCACTTTTCTGCCAACGACGCGTCAGCCAGTCGCAGAAAGCCAGCGCTTCCTGTTGAGAAATCAAAACAACCGGTAAGTTACTGTCGGCCTTCAAGGCATCGGTATCGCCCAGCTCAAAACCGCTGTCGTCAGCAAACATTCGAAACTGCGACACCGTCACCGGATACTGCGCGATCCAGTAATCATAATTCAGGTCGTATTCGCCAGAGGGTGTTTCTCCCAACAACCACGCTTCATTCTCATTGTCATACGCCCCTTTTCCCATGAAAAACGGCCCAGCAGGCACATGACAAAACCGCATGGCATCCACGTTAGACACTTCCGGGCGTAGATCGCCGATCTTCGCCAGATAACGGCCGATCGCTACCCGTTCCAATACCGGCAGGTGCGGTGTTATCAGCACCTCAGGCAAAACACACTGTATCCGGTTGAATATTTTTCCCGCTTGGGATTCAGGTCGCTCAACGCCACGCTCTCCGCCAGGATTTCACCTGCCAGGCGGAAACCCCACGCCTCACATCTGGACAGCTCTTGATAGCCATCGCGTTCTGTCAGCGCCTGCAACAACCTCCATACCGGGCCAGGTTCACACAGCACCCGAATGCCGCCAGCTAATATCACCACTTCACGCCAGCGGTCCGGATCGGCCCGGGCCAGTTGCGCGATCAATTCCTGCCAGGTGTCATCCACCAGATCGGCGGACTGCTTTGGAAACAAATTGAACAACGCTTTTTCTTCCCGGCGCAGATAGGCCGCAGACAGATATTCCTGAAAGCTGCGGTGCGGGAAGGTATAAACAGCGTCCTGTTCGTTACTGCCCCCACGCTGATACAAAATACCGACCCGGTCACGCAGATATTCAAACAGCTCCGCAACATTGACATCCTCTGCTTCATCGCTTAACGCATCTTTAAGCTCTTTTGCGGCAATATCAGCGGTATCCTGCTGTCCGCCCTGCTGGGTATGCGCCTGGAATGCCAGTTTTTCAAGCACTTTTCGAATCGCATCCTGTCCGATCTGCAAAAATTCCGCCAGGCTGGCCTGCGCCAGTTGCCGGGCTTTGCCGGCATCGCCATCGGCCACGTTAAAACGGGCTTTCTCCCATTTATTCACCAGCAATTTCAACAGGCTTTCATACAGGTCGGCTCGCCGCTCGGGCCATTCATGATGGTAGGCATGCAAACAAGCAATCAGACTCAGCAACAGCGGACGCCTGGCCAAATCCCGCGAATCGGGACGGCCCAATACCTTGTGTTGCAATTCTTTTCCGCGTTCGGCAGTTGTTGCTCTGTCCAGTGCAGGCAGGCGGTCGTACCAGCGCTCGATAAAGCGGATGATCTGGCCGCGTTCAAATGCGGCCAGCTTACCGGAAGCGAACCCCGGCAATTGCCACTCCCGGTCGCGGTACGCATACGGACGGCAGGTCACCAGATACCGGCAGGCTCCGAAGCTTTTAACAAAACCGTCGATACAGGCCACCAGGTGTTTGCGCCTGTCACCAGCCCGCGGCACTTCATCCAGTCCATCCAGCATGACCAGCACCTGCCCGTTTCGCAGATGTTCCTCCAGCACCTTGAAATAGGCTTCACACCCTTTGCGCTTCAAGTCCGATTGCAGAAACTCGAGCAAATGATGGGTTTCGGGCATGTCGTGATCATTCGGGAAACTAGCGGAAGCGGAGAAATCACGCAAAATGATTCGCAGTGGAATGAATACGCCCTGGCTCCAGTCCTGCCGTACTTCCACCCGGGATGCGTCAACTTTACGCGTTTGTGGCCGGCCGTCTTCATCCGGTAACGGCTGTGTCAATGTCATTAAATTGACCGAATCGCCCAATTGCTCGCCAGCCAGACACAGCGCCACGAAATTGACAAACGCGCTTTTGCCGCTGCCCGGATCGCCCAGCAGCACCAGCCGCGGCTCACGATTCAACAGTTCGACGGCTGACAAGCGCCCCTGCCTGACCGGGTCTTCTTCGTTTACGTCTTCCCTGGATGCGGGCAATTCCTGCTTATCACGGAACTCCGTGAGCAATTCGGTATAAACCGCGTCCAGACACATGCCGCCTTCCCCTTCTTCCAGATTCATCAGGGAGAGCCAGTCCAAACCGCCGCAATCGGCGATCAGCCGCCGCAGATATTGCATCTCCAGCTTTCTGATCGCCTCTTCGGTCAGACCGGATTGAGTCACAAAATGGTTTGTGACTGTAATCGGTGCATAATTTTGCCCGACACTGACACTGCCACGATTCGCATTATTATTCGTTGTCTGGTCTGTCATATTCACCGACTTTGAACAGTTTGCTGTAGTTTAAGAAAAAAGCCGCCTTGTCGACAATCCGCTGAAACAGACCCGCTGAATCAGTTTTTATCAACTCACGCCAATTTTTTAACATAAAACACACAAAACGCGATGCGCACCCTGAAACCATTATTCATATAAGATCACAGATCAAACACAATTGTTAAAGCACCCTTGATGGGATCAATATATTGACTTTCGAGTTTTCCCTGTTTCCGTCTGATCCGCAAAATATCAATCGCCCGTAATTGCTTCAAATTGATATGACGCTTTTTATCAAGCCCATTTGCCTTGGTCGGTTCCAAGTTTACTGCAAACGGCCATGATTTATGCTCTGGAAGCAACGGTGCAACAATTAAGGTCTTTGATTCTATATTTACAAAATCACCCTGAATAATGACACACGGTCTAAGTTTTTGAGTTTCTGCACCTTTGGTTGGTTCAAGATCAACCCAGTAAATATCAAGCTGCTTGTAATCAGTCATTCGCTAAACCATCAGATGCTGTGCTGTTCCATTCCTGTAACTCATTTTGATAATTTTCATCTTCTGCTTCTTCCTGGTTGGCCTTGAGAAGCTTTTCCTTTAAAACAATTTTCCGTTGTTGCTCCAAGAGATGGTTGATATACGCACTGCGGTTGTTACCAGCAACACTATTTAAAAATGTGAAATTACTGTCATTAAGAGTGATTGTTGTCCTATGCATCATATTACTCATCATCTAATAAATCATACTATCCATCATGCATTATGATATGATTATTGTCCAGATAATTCGTATAGAAGACCACTGGTGATCGCAAAGTGACAACATTTTGCACGTATCCTCAACAGGCCCCTTCTCTTCCTAAGAAAAGAAGCCACATAAGGGCATCTCTAAAAATATACATATTTACTGATACAGGATTCAATCACGCAACTCAGTTTTTTTGACCTTGAGAATCGCTATGAACAGCTAAGCAAGCTGGAAGATCCGCTTGAAGAGCTCAATCGTATGATCGATTGGAATTTATTCGCTGATCTTTGAGAGTGTACGTCCCCGGTAACAACCAGAACACTGACACGAGCATCAAGGGTGAACAAATTTTTCTTTCATTTGCCTATATTATCCGATATAGTAGGATTATATCGGATATTTTTATAAAGGTATGACGCTATGGTGATGATTAAAAAAACCATTACGGTAACAGATCAACAGGAAGAATGGATTAAATCGCAAATAGCCAGTGGTCACTATGGCAATGACAGCGAACTGTTGCGTGATTTGATCAGACGGGAACAATCCCGGAATTCCGAGATTGAGATCATTCGTGAAGCACTGATCAAAGCAGAAGGAAGCGGTTTTAGCGATCGTACTCCTGATGACATCAGGAAGGCTGTAAAGAAGCGGTTAAAAGATAATGGCAAGTTTATAGGCTCAGCCAGACAGCAGATGAAGATTTAGATCGTCTTTATGAATATGGTGTCCTGACTTTCGGCTTGGAACAGGCCGACCGATATTATGACGGGTTAATTCAGAGGTTTCAGGAATTGGTAGAAGCACCGCGTCTCTGGCAAGCTGTTGATCATATTTGTGCCGGATATCGACGTAGCGTCTACGGCAGTCATTCCATCTATTACCGTATTGATGGCGATGCTATTGAGATTATGCGTATCTTGGGACATGAAGATACCAAAACTCAGTTTTAACCATCCCATACATAGTCATACACTTGCATTCAATATGCCAATAGTAGGAATATTTTCTTGTATTTAAGAAAAATATTTGCTACAGCTTTATCAGCATGACCGCCCATGCGTTTTTTTATAACGCATCTCATCAGCCGCCCGAAACTTTCGGTGCATGCCCTTACACTCCATCCTGTTATCAATATTGAATGTGCATGCCATACGGTTTGTACATTGAAAGGAATTACTATGTCACTGAATATCGAAAAATACCGCAAACATCTTGCGCCGCTTAAGCTAGGTAAAGAACAAGAAGAAAAGGTTATTCGTTTTATATACGCGATCATGGGGGAGTTTGTTTCTGCGGCATTTGGCAAACACCCGGTTCAGCAGGCCGTGGATGAGAAAAACCGAAAATCTTTGCAAGAGCAAAACCGCGTGATAGATTCTAGGGATCGCAACAGTCAGAACAATAAGGAGCCTCGATCATGACACAACAGGCCGTTATTTATTGCCGCATTTCCAGCTCCAAGCAAGTGACCGAGGGTCACGGCCTTGCCAGCCAAGAAACACGCTGCCGCGAATACGCCAAACATAAGGGCTATGACGTGATTGACGTATTCCGTGATGAAGGACTGTCCGGCAAATTGCTGGATCGTCCGAATATGAAGGCGATGCTGTCATACATTAAGAAACGCAAGGCCGATAAACCGGTAGTGATTATCGACGATATTAGCCGTTTGGCACGTGATATCGAAACCCATATTCATTTGCGCACCGCGATTAACGATGCAGGTGGTAAATTGGAATCGCCATCCATCGAGTTCGGCGACGATTCCGACAGTCGTTTGGTCGAGCATCTATTGGCGTCTGTTGCCGCACATCAGCGTGAAAAGAATGCCGAACAGGTACAAAACCGGATGCGGGCGCGGATGATGAATGGCTATAACGTGTTTAATGCGCCGACTGGCTACCGTTACGACAAGGTGGGTAAACACGGCAAATTACTGGTACGTGATGAACCTTGTGCATCTGTGATGACTGAAGCATTGGGCGGATTTGCTTCGGGGCGTTTTGAAACACAAGGCGAGATCAAACGTTTTCTAGAAAGCTCACCGCACTTCCCAAAAGACAAATCCGGTGAAGTTCATCTACAACGGGTTAAAAATATTCTGACCAATATCATTTATGCCGGGTATCTGGATAAACCGGACTGGAATATCAACCTTATCAAAGCTCACCACGAACCGTTGATCAGTTATGAAACCTACCAGAAAATACAGGAACGTCTAAATGGCAAAGCCAAGGCGCCAGTGCGCAAGGATATTAATGAAGATTTTCCACTACGTGGGTTTGTGGCTTGTGCGTCTTGCGGTAACCCCATGACGTCTTGCTGGTCGCGGGGTACGGGCGGACTTTATGCCTATTATTTATGTCACGGCAAACATGATGACGGTACGCGGTGCGATCTGTACGGAAAATCTATTCGCCGTGAACAAGTGGAAAGTGATTTTGAGAAACTACTCGGTGAAATGAGGTCATCTAAGGAAATGCTTCTCCTATCTGCTGATATTTTTACCGATTTGTGGAATGCTAGATACGAAGCAGCCAAACAGGAAGCCGAGGGCATCCGCCGCAATATCTTGCAAATTGAGCGCAAGGCCGAACAGTTTTTTGACCGAATTACTGAAACGGACAGTGATACGCTAATTACGGCTTACGAGAAGAAAATCCGAAAACTGGAGGAAGAAAAGATCATTTTGGATGAAAAAATTGCGAAATGTGGTCGTCCGCTAGCTTCGTTTGATGAAACTTTTCGAACTGCACTTTCGTTTTTATCAAACCCACAGAAACTCTGGGCTTCCGATAAGTTAGAGCACAAAAGAATAGTTCTGAAACTCGCTTTTAGCGAGCCAATCCAATATTGCAAAAAAGAAGGTTATCGAACTCCCCAAAAAGCGCTTCCCTTCTCGCTTTTGGAGGGGGTAGATACCAACAATTCAAAAATGGTGCTGACAAATTGATTCAAACCACAAGTGCCGGTCCGGTTACAGCGCCCTTCTGTATTTTATTCGCGTGTATCAGTGCTTCTCAACATCCTGAATATCAATCACATTATCGCCCAATCCATCACAGCACTGGCATGCCGCTGAATCATTGGGCTGGTCATTATCAACACAGGCCCTGCAGCATTCCCAGCGGGGGCCATTGGGACTTAGTGCAGTTCCTTGCAGCGCTTCAATAATCACCTTGTTAAAATCGAGCTGCGAAAAACCTCTGGCTTCCATCGATTCGGCAAGCGCGACAACTGCGCGTGTCGAAGCCTTGCAAGACAACTGGCTGTAAAAAGCTTTATTTTTGGCGTCATATTTTGCAGCTTCCGCCGCTACCGGCGGTATGATCAATACCATGCCTAAAAGCACGGTGAAAAAATGGAAATACAAGTTTCTTACGTTCATGATCGGCACTCCTGTCAACATGTGTTTTTCATTGAAATCCTTCTACTATTTACGATATTCAGGGTACCAGCAGTTGAATAATGACACAGTGAAAAATCCCACAGACACATACTGTTACTTTTTTGACTTGCCGCTTTTTTACACATTGGAGCTTTGTATTGATACGGCTAATAATCTGCACATCCTGTTGCGTGTTGCAGTTACACGCTGCAGTCTGAATCAGATTACGCACCATCCTAATGGTTTCACTTAGTTAAGAATAATGGTCACCCCGGTTTTTTTAACACTTTATATTGTTTAGACTCACAGTTTTATTTATAGGATCGTTAAAGGAGCGTGATCATGAGAAATGTAACGATAAAAATCTCCGCTGCTGTGACTGTTTTGGTATTTATGTGCATTGTTCTACCTATGAGTGCTTTTGCTACAGGACAGAATGACGTGTCAAATTCGACTGCATTAGAAAGCACCGGCAAAGCAGATCACGCAGCACTGGCGCGCCATTATGAGGAACAAGCCAACGAGATGTACGGCAAAATTGAAGAGCAAATCGAAACGTTGAAAAAAAGATCACGCAGCAGCTACCTGGGAAAACGTGGGCGGGATATTAAAAAGCATGTGAAGTATAAAATCCAAGAATTTGAAAAAGCAGCCGAGGAGAGTCTGGAGAAAGCAGCCTACCACAAAAAAATGGCCGGGGAGCATAGTTCTCAACCGGTCCTTGCGGAATCGGGCAATACCAAAAGCTAAAAAATAGATGTTATAACAGCTCTTATAGTCAATTTTAAAACCCACTTCGGTGGGTTTTTTTATGTCCGATTTTCAATCGAAATCGTCCGGACAGACCATTCTGATTCCGCCCATGACCTGACAAAATCTCCACACACGACCACACATGATGCGCAAGCCAAATAATCGCCACGATGAACTGCTTTTACCAGCTACGGCATTTATCTATCAATCACGATGTTGAATAATAACCGATTGCAAAACTGGACAGTTTCGATAATCTATCGGCTCAGACTTCATCCCAATGATTCTTAATCGTTTTTTACTGATGACATAAAAACTCAGTAAAAATACGGGTTAATTGCCGGCTTTCTCATTCCTTTATTTCCAGCTGCCTGTGCTAATTTTGCAGAGATTTTTGAACCTTGACTGTTTATTTACTCCAGGGACTTTCTGCAATGTTAGTTATCGTTGGCTATATCATTATCCTAATATCTATTTTTGGCGGTTTTGCGCTTGCAGGCGGACATTTGGCCTCATTATGGCAACCGGTTGAAGTATTGATGATAGGCGGTGGCGCAATTGGCGCTTTCGTTGTCGGCAACTCCAGCAAAGCGCTTAAGGCGACTCTTAAGGGCCTTCCCGGCGTTCTCAAGAGCTCGAAATATACCAAGGCCGTATACATGGAGCTAATGACATTACTCTATGAAATCCTGGGAAAAATCCGCAAAGAAGGATTGATGTCAATCGAGGCGGATGTCGATGACCCACAAAACAGTCCGATTTTCACAAAATACCCAACGATTTTGGCTGACCACCATGTAACAGAATTCATTACTGATTATCTGCGTTTGATGGTTAGCGGAAACCTGAATGCATTAGAAATTGAAAATCTCATGGACAGCGAACTCGAAACGCATCATCAGGAAGGTGAAGTGCCGATTCATTGTATAGCAAAACTGGGAGACGGCTTACCGGCCTTTGGTATTATCGCCGCAGTCATGGGGGTTGTTCACACCATGGAATCCGTGCATTTACCACCCAGTGAACTGGGCATATTGATTGCTGCGGCATTGGTTGGGACTTTTTTAGGTATTTTGCTTGCTTATGGTTTTGTCAGTCCATTGGCGGCCAAGCTGGAACATCAGTTACATGAATCAAGCAAACTACTTGAATGTATCAAAATCACTCTATTAGCCAATCTGAATGGCTACTCGCCCGTTCTGGCTGTTGAGTTTGGCCGAAAGGTTTTATTCTCCACCGAGCGGCCATCATTCATGGAACTTGAAGAACACGTGAAAAAAAGCAAGGCTGAATAACACGTGTAATGAAGCCCGGAACTACAAAAAACGAGGTCATGCATGGTTGAAGATCTTTCTCAACGTCCTATTGTTATCAAGCGCATAAAAAAAGTTGCTGGCGGACATCACGGTGGCGCATGGAAAATTGCCTACGCAGACTTTGTAACAGCGATGATGGCATTCTTCCTGCTGATGTGGCTGCTGGGATCGGCTTCTCAAGGCGACCTGGAGGGCATTTCCGAATATTTCAGAACACCTTTGAAAGTTGCCATGTTTGGCGGTTCAAGTGTAGGCGATGCTACTAGCATTATAAAAGGCGGCGGCACCGATTTATCCCGGAGCAGCGGTCAGGTAAAAAAAGGCGAAACTGTCAAGGAAGTACTGGACTTGAAAGCAGCCCAAGCCGAACGCGAGCGTCTGGAGTTGCAGCGCCTCAATCAGCTGAAAATTAACCTGGAAAAAGCCATTGACGCCAATCCACTTTTAAAGCGATTTAAAAACCAGTTGTTACTGGATATTACTACGGAAGGACTGCGTATTCAAATTGTGGACGAACAGAACCGTCCAATGTTTGCAAGTGGACGCGCAGATTTGCAACCGTACACAAAAGTCATTCTGCATGAAATTGGGAAAATGCTGAACGATGTTTCAAACAAGATCAGTCTTTCGGGGCATACGGATGCAACGCCGTTTCCAACCGGCGACAAGGGCTACAGTAACTGGGAGTTATCCGCTGACCGAGCCAATGCATCCCGAAGAGAATTGATTACCGGTGGAATGGATGCAGACAAAATATTGCGCGTAGTCGGATTATCGTCGGCAGTGTTATTTGATAAGGAAGATCCTTTTAATCCGATTAACCGCCGTATCAGCATCATTGTCATGAATGAAAAAGCTGAAAAAGCAATTACGCATGAAAATGAAACAGTGCACATAGATGGAAAAACAAATTTAGACGCACCGATACTTTTGAAACCAGCCATTTCACTGCAAGATTAACTTAAGATTTTTCAGATATGTCCACCACTGTTATGAAAACCAGCCGCAGCCCGGTATTGATGGCGTTATTTTCTCAGTTGATCGCATTAACCGTCATAGCCCTGCTAGTCAGCATTTCACCGTGGCTAACAATTTTTGAATGGGCTTTATTACAAGGAATTCTGGCTGCGTTTATCAGCTATTTTTTAAAGATGGATATCTGGTGGGTTCCAATCCAGCTATGTTTTCTTCCGGCATTAATTACAACACTTGCACTCGGATTTCCTCCGTTATGGTTCGGCATTGGTTTTTGCATGCTTGTATTGGTGTACGGAAAAACATATCAGACACAAGTTCCTTTATATCTCTCCAGCCATGCAGTCACGCAGGCGTTATCGACATACCTGCCGCAAAAGAAAAATTTTTCTTTTATTGACTTAGGTTGTGGCTGCGGTGGGCTTCTCAGTTTATTAAGTAAAACCAAGGCCAACGGTACTTTTCATGGCATAGAAGCTGCATTGCTGCCATATTTCATTGGCAAAATAAAAAACTTGCTTGCGAAAGCAGACTGCAACATTCAATGGGGCGATTTATGGCAGCAAAATCTGTCTCGCTACGACATCGTATATGCGTACTTATCGCCTGCACCAATGAAAATACTCTGGAAGAAAATATGCAGCGAAATGCGCCCTGGCAGTGTTTTTATCAGCAACACCTTTATAATTCCGGATATTGCTCCTGATGACTGTATCAAACTCGATGATTTTTCGGGCTCCACTTTATATATCTGGCGAATCAGATCCGACAGCGATACATCCGTTACGAAAATACAAAATCCAGTCATACCAGAGAAAGTTTAATTTCGTCGCCAGGTCGTTCCCTGCGGACTGTCTTCAAGAATGATACCCGCATCTGTAAGATTCTGGCGTATTGTATCCGCCTCGGCATAATGCCCGTTTTTTCGGGCTTTTAGCCGTTGCTGTATCATCTGTTCAATCTGTTCGGCGGAAATGCGCTCTGTTTCAGACGAATCAGGTGCGTGCTGCAAATACAAATGCGGCGATTGCTGCAGTAACCCCAGAACACCGCCCAGTAATTTAAGTAGCGTTGCATGCAGTGCTGACCGCGTTTTATTAACAATACTGGCTAGCTCAAACAGAACCGCAATCGCTTCAGGCGTATTGAAGTCGTCGTTCATCGCAAACTGGAACGCCCGCGCATGTTCATTTGTCCAGTCTATTTCGCTGCTATCGACGAATTCAAAATCTTTCAGCGCAATATACAAACGATCCAGAGCAAGCTTCGCATCCCTTAGATGTTGATCCGAATAGTTCAACGGACTGCGATAGTGCGCACGCAATATAAAAAACCGGACAACCTCTGGTTGATAGTTTTTTAGCACTTCTCTTACGGTAAAGAAATTGCCCAGCGACTTGGACATTTTTTCACTGTCGATCCGGACAAAGCCGTTGTGCATCCAGTAATTGACAAAAGGATGATCGTGCGCCCCTTCACTCTGGGCTATTTCATTTTCATGATGCGGAAACTGCAAATCCTGACCGCCGCCATGAATATCGAATTGCTTGCCCAGATAGTGTTCGCTCATGGCGGAACACTCGATATGCCAGCCCGGCCTTCCCCTGCCCCACGGCGATTCCCAGGAAGGTTCACCCGGCTTGGCGGATTTCCACAAGACGAAATCCAACGGATCTTTTTTATTTGTATCGATTCCAACACGTTCACCCGCCCGCAGATCATCCAATGATTTGCCAGACAATTTTCCATACCCTGGGAAACGATGCACCGCATAATAAACGTCACCATTAGCAGCCACATAGGCCAATGATCTGTTGACCAACTTCTGAATCATAGCAATCATATTTTCAACAAACTGCGTGGCCCGCGGTTCGTACGTTGGCCTGTCAACACCCAGTATCGCAGCATCCTGTTCCATTGCTGCAATGAAACGTTCTGTCAACAATTTAATCGTTTCATTATTTTCAAGTGCACGTTGAATAATTTTATCATCGATATCGGTGACATTCCGGACATAAGTGACCTCAAACCCACTCACTCTCAACCAGCGAACAACCATATCGAACACAACCAGAACACGCGCATGACCAAGATGACAAAAATCGTAGACTGTCATACCGCATACATAGATTGTCACTCTTCCGGGCGTTAAGGGGACAAAATTCTGCTTGTCGCGTATTAAAGTATTATAGATTTTCAACATGCGAGGAAACGTTATAATTGTAGAATGATTCGTCTTCTTGATAGAATCCAGTGCGAGCACAAAAACTTGGGGAGTATAACATACCAAGTTACCGTTAATTCCTCGACTTTAAAACAATCAAATTACAGGAAATCTAATGCGTTTTACACAGTTTTTTGCAGCCGTTTTATTCATTTTCTGGAACATTACCGGTCACGCCGCCAACCCCCAGGTAATCATAAAAACAAATTTCGGACCTATTACGCTGGAACTCTATCCGGAGAAAGCACCCAAAACTGTCGAGAATTTTTTACGTTATGTTGAAAACGGATTTTATAACAACACAATTTTTCATCGCGTTATCCCCAATTTCATGATTCAAGGTGGTGGTTTTGACACGGCTTTCAATCAGAAAACCACACGCGGCCCGATCGCAAATGAAGCCAATAACGGTTTGAAAAATGAAATAGGCACCATTGCCATGGCAAGAACATCCGACCCGCATTCGGCAACAGCGCAGTTTTTCATTAATGTTGCAAATAACACATTTTTGAATTACACCGCGCCTAACGCAAGAGGGTACGGCTACACCGTTTTCGGCGAAGTGACCGATGGCATGAATATCGTTCACCAGATTGCTAAAACGCCTACCGGTTCTGGCGGCCCGTTTCCCGGAGATGTTCCCAGGACAATAATTACGATTGAAGATATCTCTGTCTTAACATTCGAAGACAATAAGAAACAGCAATAACAGGAAATATTATGATCAAACTGACAACAAACTATGGCGATATTACGCTTGCGCTTGACGCTGAGAAAGCGCCTGAAACAGTACAGAATTTTTTGAATTATGTCACCAGCGGGTTTTATAACAACACAATTTTTCACCGCGTGATAGATGACTTCATGATTCAGGGAGGTGGCTTCGAGCCTGACATGAGACAAAAAAAAACCAATCCGCCCATTCAAAATGAAGCTGCTAACGGCCTGAAAAACGAAATTTATACCATTGCTATGGCAAGGACCGCGGACGTTCATTCAGCCACATCACAATTTTTCATCAATGTCGCGAATAACGGATTTCTCAACTACAAAGAACCCACCACCCAGGGATTTGGATATTGTGTTTTTGGCAAAGTCGTGGAAGGTCAGGCTATAGTAGATAAAATAAAAAAAATCAAAACAGGCGACCGCAGCGGCCATCAAAATGTTCCACTTGATGATATTGTGATTGAAAAGGCCGAAGTTATCTAAAGAGACCAAGATTAGGCGGCACCAGCATAAATACGGCCCAATTGAATGAGCGGTGAGCCGCTCGACTCCATCAACTGGTCGCGATAAAGTTGATGGAGTTAGCCAAGCCCTCTGGCCAGATCGGCCTGAATATCCTCCACTGCCTCCAGTCCGACCGCGATCCGCAACAAGCCGCCGGTAATACCTGCCGCATCACGCGCTTCCTGACCGATACGGCCATGCGTTGTCGTAGCCGGGTGTGTCAGCGTAGTCTTCGCATCTCCCAAATTGGCTGTAATAGATATCAGCCGCGTATTGTCTATGACACGCCAGGCAGCTTCTCTGCCGCCTTTAATCTCAAATGTGACGATACCGCCGCCAGTGCTTTGCTGGCGCACGGCCAATTCATGTTGCGGATGAGATGGCAGTCCAGGGTAAAAAACCCGTTCAACATTTGGGTGTGCCGACAGCCACTGCGCCATTTGCAAGGCGTTTTTTGAGTGCGCGTCCATACGCACTTTGAGCGTTTCCAATCCTTTCAAAATCACCCATGCATTAAAAGCGCTCAAAGTTGGGCCGGCAGTGCGCAGAAATCCGTAAACACCGCCCTCCATCATCAGTTCCCGGCTGCCCAGAACAGCCCCTCCCAGCACTCTGCCCTGGCCATCCAGATATTTTGTCGCCGAATGAATAACGATATCCGCACCCAACTCAATGGGCCTTTGCAAGATAGGGGTACAGAAGCAATTGTCAACCACAAGCCACGCACCCGACTTTCTGGCGATTTTCGCCAAGCCGGCAATATCGGAAATTTCAGTTAACGGATTGGACGGTGTTTCCAGAAAAAAAAGTTTGGTATTCGGCTGAACGGCCGAATACCATGCATCCATATCGGTTGCAGATACAAACGTAGTGTCAACATTAAATTTTTTCAGGATATTGTTAAACAGATTAACGGTAGCACCGAACAGACTCTGCGATGCAACAACATGATCGCCGGCTGATAACAAACCCATAACACATGCCAGAATTGCTGACATTCCGGTTGAAGTAGCAACACAGGTTTCCGCACCTTCCATAGCTGCAAGCCGTTCTTCCAGCGCGGTAACTGTTGGATTGGTAAAACGTGAATATATATTCCCGGGTTCTTCTCCCGAAAAACGCGCCGCAGCCTGCGCTGCACTATTAAAAACAAAACTGGACGTCAAATAAAGTGCTTCCGAATGTTCATTAAACTGGCTGCGATGTATTCCCGTTCGTAGCGCACGTGTTTCGGGTTTAAGTTGATCGTCAGACATTAAATGATTTACTCCTGGATAAACTTAACAAATGATAGGATATGTTGTCAGCTAGAGGGCGTTTACAATTAATCTGATACAGTCAGACTCAGATCAAGTTGTGTTTTCCATGAGGCCCGTCTGCCAGCTTGTTCGGAATTTCTTTTAGCTTCAAGCGCTTCCAAATACTCCAACGTAACATTACCTGCGACATAGTTACCATTAAAGCAGGACGTTTCAAAATGCGACAACTCTGGTTTTATTTTCGAAACTGCGTGCGTCAATGCATCCAGTTCCTGAAAAATCAGGTAATCTGCACCTATTTCATGACAGATTTTTTCTGTATCACGCTCAGTTGCAATCAGTTCTCGCCGTGTCGGCATATCGATTCCATACACATTTGGAAACCGCACTGGCGGTGACGCTGATGCAAAATAAATTTTCTTGGCACCCGCATCCCGCGCCATTTGTACGATTTCTCGACTTGTTGTACCACGTACGATTGAATCGTCAACGAGTAAAACATTTTTTCCTTTAAACTCGATACTCATTGCATTGAGCTTTTGACGCACGGATTTTTTGCGTAGCTGTTGTCCTGGCATTATAAATGTGCGTCCGACATAACGATTCTTGATAAAGCCTTCACGAAAATCGACACCTAACTGGTTGGACAGTTGCAACGCACTTGGACGGCTGGAATCAGGAATTGGAATGACTACATCAATATCAAGATGGTGCATGGACCGGGTAATTTTATCCGCCAACGACTCACCCATGTTCAGTCTCGTTTCATAAACTGAAACGCCATCTATGACAGAATCCGGGCGTGCCAGATACACATATTCAAAAATACATGGATTCTGGCTTGCATTGTCTGCGCACTGCTGACTATAAAAACCACCTGTTTCATCAATAAAAATCGCCTCTCCTGGCGCAATGTCACGCGCCAGCCGAAAATTTAACGTATCCATTGCTACACTTTCCGAAGCAACCAGATACTCAGTACCTTTTTCTGTTTCTGCTGTGCCATAAACAAGTGGACGGATACCGTGCGGATCACGAAATGCCAGCAGCCCATAGCCGGCAATCATCGCAACGACGGCATAAGCACCTGCGCAACGTTTATGCACGCCATTGACAGCGGCAAAAATGGTTTTCGGATCAAGATGACAATTACCTGCCCGTTCTTGCAGTTCATGCGCCAATACATTCAATAATACTTCCGAATCTGAATGCGTATTGACATGACGCAAATCAGTTCGAAACAGTTCCTGGTTCAGTTGCTCAGCATTGGTCAGGTTACCATTATGGCCTAGAACGATACCGAATGGAGAATTTACATAAAAAGGCTGTGCTTCAGCGGGTGACTTAGACGATCCAGCCGTTGGATAACGTACATGTCCAATGCCCATATTGCCTTGAAGTTCATACATGTTACGGGTGCGAAAAACACCGCTCACCAATCCCAGTCCTTTATGCATATGAAACGTATTGCCCTGTGCCGTTACGATGCCGCCAGCATCCTGTCCGCGATGTTGCAGCATCAGCAGACCGTCATAAAGCAATTGATTGACCGGTGATTTTGCAACAATACCTAATACTCCGCACATAGGCGTACTCCGTTTATACTGTACAGATAACAAAAACCGATAATGACCGCGCAATCACGGTAACAACCTTCTAATTTTTTATACCAGATCAGCTACTCTTTTTTTCATAGCTGATTCGTTTTGACAAATCATCCGGCAGCCAGGGCAAAACCTCCAGGGCGACAATCTCCAGTGCAGGACTTAACACAGCATGGCGCCACATTGGCTGCTGCGGTAATGCGGTCAAACCTGCTATCAAAACCATGACCAAAACAATAATAAAGGCCCGTGCAAATCCAAAAAAAGCACCCAAGGTTCTATCGATAAATCCTAAACCGATGTTCTTGATCAGCGCATTTAATAACATGGTGATCAAAACAGTAACAACCAATGTGACTATAAAAACAGCAATAAACGCCGCAATAACCCGCAGCGATTCTCCATCGATCTCAGAAGGAATATAGGGCTCAAAGTCGTATGCGTACGCACTTGCTGCAATAAAGGCGATAACCCAACCTGCTATAGAGAGAACCTCACGCACTAACCCACGAATGATACTCAAAATGATCGAAATAAAAAAAATCCCCAGAACGATATAATCAAAAACGGTCATTAGAAAGAAAACTGCAATCGATAAAATTACGGACCGGTTCTTTACAACCTAAATGAAATGATGCAGTGTCATTGTATTGCAATTCAGTATTATCTGGGGGTTACTACGCCATCCAATCCCTGCCGTCTCAATTTTTTCAATTCGTTTTCTGCAGTGTCACGGCTTGAAAACGGGCCGATACGCACACGCGTTACAACCTTTCCATTAACCGTGTGCGTTTCTGTAAACGCATTTAAACCATTCGTTTTAAGATTGTGCAGTTGTTGCTGTGCTTTCGACTGATCCGAAAACGCTCCCAGCTGTACAACAAACTGTCCGGAAGTTTGACCGGATTGAACAGAGCGCTCAGTTTGAACTGGAACCAATCGTGGTTTGATCCCCGGAATTGGGATGCGGCCAGTCTGCTTACGTTCATCATGAGCGTCATCCGCGCTTAATTGATCATTTGGCTCTAGTGTTTCGGAAAAGTCAGGTGTCAAATCCGATGACAGCTCCGACCGGCCATTATTTTGTTCAGTTTGTTCAAGGTTCTCTGATGAAAAATTTTCTGAAGGCAGGACTAAGGGTGGAATTTCACTGATATCATCCTGCGGAAACAGATGAATATCAATTTCATGTGTCTCCGTATCTGGCTTTGGTTCATCAAAAATCAAGGGCAGAATGACGATTGCCGCCACGACCAGTACAATCGCGCCAACCAGTCGGCGTCTTGCGCGTTTTCTGAGTAACAACTCTTCTTCAGTGATATTTTTATTCATACCAAATATCCCTGCTTGACAAACTATTTTCCATGATATTGCAAGACAGCACCAACTGTAAAAAAAGAACCGAACACACAAATTCTATCATTTTTGTCAGCCTGTTCACAGGCAAATGCATAAGCTGAAATAACGTTTTCAAATTCACGAATCGTATTATTCTCACTGGTAATGTCCGACTTGTAAAGAATTTGCAATAATTGACGGGCATGAGCGCCCCTTGCAGCATCAGTGGATGATATCAGCCAGATGTCGATATGATTTTTTAGCACCTCAACAACTCCTGCTATATCCTTATCCTGCAGCATTGCAAAAACTGCATAAGTCTTTCCTGCCGATGGGGTCATCTCCAGATTTTTTGCCAGAACAGCAGCGGCAGCGGGATTATGGGCAACATCCAGAATAATCATTGGCCGCATTGATACCAACTGGAACCTTCCTGGCAAGGTAACACACAACAGGCCTTCGCGTATCGCCTGTATGCTGATCTGAAGTTGCTCGCGCAATTGCTCCAACGCCATGAGGCAGGCACTTGCGTTATGCAACTGGTTGCTGCCGCGTAATGCCGGCAGCGGTAACATATACAGGCGGTTTTGACGGCTCCAGAACTGCCACTGGCGATTGCTTTCTTGAACAAACCCGAAATCCTGATGAATCACATTGATTTGTGCACCTGTTTTTTGCGCATGATGCAACACGCTCAACGGCAAATCCGCTTCTGCACAGACAACCGGCTTTTCTCGCCTGAAAATTCCGGCTTTTTCATATCCAATCGCTTCGCGGGAATCGCCGAGATATTCTTGATGATCAAGTTCAACATTGGTCAGAATGGCGCAATCGGCATCAAAAATGTTTACGGCATCAAGCCGCCCACCCAGCCCGACTTCAAGTATGGCGACATCAATCCGTTCAACCATAAACACATGCATGGCAGCCAGTGTTCCGAATTCGAAATAAGTCAGCGAGACATCACACTTTTTTCTGGCCTGCTCAACAGTGTTAAATGCCCTGAGCAGTTGCGCATCGGAGACTACCTGTTGCTTGACATGAATGCGTTCATTGTAACGAATCAAATGCGGCGAGGTGTAACAGCCGACACGATAATCTGCCGCAGTCAGGATGGATTCCATTATCGCGCAAACGGAACCTTTACCGTTGGTGCCGCCTACAACAATTACCGGGAAAAACGGCGTCAGCCTGAGTTCGTTGCGCACTCGATCAACGCGTTCGAGTCCCATATCAATTGATTTGGGATGAAGTTTTTCCAGATAATCAAGCCATTCGGTCAAATCGCCTGGCTTTCCGGCAATATGCATTGAGTCAGTTCTGGGTACACAGTCACGCAACAGGATATGAAAGCAAAAAACTCAGATCTGAGAACAATGAAACCCGACCCGAATTGAATTGACTCAAGCAGTTACTGGCATGGCGCCACGCATCAGCAATGTACACAAGTTCGCGATTTTTTCACGTATCTGTCGGCGATCAATTATCATATCAACGGCTCCATGCTCCAGTAAAAACTCGGCGCGTTGAAAACCTTCCGGTAATTTCTGACGCACTGTCTGCTCGATTACGCGTGGACCGGCAAAACCAATCAGCGCACCGGGCTCGGCAATAACAACATCACCAATAAACGCAAAACTGGCAGACACGCCCCCCATGGTTGGATCCGTCAGAACGGAAATAAATGGCAATTTTTCACGGCTCAGACGCGTCAATGCTGCTGTTGTTTTGGCCATTTGCATGAGTGAAAACAGACCTTCTTGCATGCGCGCACCGCCACTGGCACTAAAACATACAAACGGCAGTTGATTTGCAATGCAGGTGTTGACACCGCGTACAAAACGCTCTCCGACCACCGAGCCCATCGATCCCCCCATAAACCCAAATTCGAAAACGGCTGCGACAACGGGTACTGATAAAACGCTGCCACTCATGACTATGAGGGCATCACCCTCATCGATGCTGGATTTGGCTTGCGAAAGACGATCCACATAACGTTTACTGTCCTTGAACTTCAACGGATCTGTCGGCTGAATCTGCGCACCGATTTCCTGCCGGCTATGTTCATCCAGGAAGTAATCCAAACGTGTTCTGGCAGAAATACGATTATGAAAATCACAGCGTGGACAAACACTCATGTTCTTTACAAGATCGGTACAATAAAGGACGGCCTCACAGGAACTACATTTGCTCCACAGTCCTTCCGGAACTATTTTTTTTTCACCATTCTCTTTACGTTTGATTTTAGGTGGAATAATATTCTGAAACCAGCTCATAAATACGGCCTCTTATTCAAAACTGAATTTAACTACGTTGTGCATCAATGGCTTCGCGCATCCGTGCAACCAATTCAGCCACATTACTCAACAATTTGTTTTGTGGCGAATGTTCAATTTCTTCAATAATCCGGCTGCCAATAACCACCGCATCCGCAAGTTTGGCTACGGCGCCTGCTGTCTTACCGTCACGTATTCCAAAGCCAACCCCGATAGGTATGGAGATCACCGCGCGCAATTCTTCAAGTCTTAACGCCACGCTTTTTAAATCAAGATGCGAAGCGCCGGTAACCCCTTTTAATGAAACATAATAAATATAACCTTTCGCCAGTTTTGCAACTTGCGCTATACGGGATTGCGTTGACGTTGGCGATAACAAAAATATGGTATCCAACCCATGTTGCTCAAGACACCGGACCCATTCTTCGCATTCTTCCGGTGGATAATCCACAGTCAGCACACCATCAATACCTGCTTTTTCTGCCTGGGCAGCAAAGTATTTGTAACCCATTGCTTCTACAGGATTGGCATAGCCCATTAAAACAACAGGTGTCCGCATATTTTCTTTTCGGAATTCCGACACCATGCTCAACACGTCATGTAACCCTACACGGTGCTTTAATGCACGCTCCGAAGAGCGTTGTATTGTCGGCCCATCAGCCATAGGATCAGAAAATGGCACGCCCAGTTCAATAATATCCGACCCGGCGTTGACCAGGCTATGCATTAATTCAACGGTTAATGCGGGAGCAGGGTCTCCTGCGGTAATAAAGGGAATAAGCGCCTTCTTGTGATTTGACTGCAAAACAGAAAATGTTTGTGCTATGCGATTCATACTTATTGATAAAAATGTTTAAAATACGGGATGTCAGACCGGCAATCACGCATAATTGAAGTGATAGCAGTTTCATAATACACCGTTGACGGTGCCTGCCGATGCTAGAGCGCTATTCCGGACATTTGTGCAACGGTCGCCATATCTTTATCGCCCCGCCCGGAGAGATTGACGAGTATCAACTGGTTTTTTGCAAGTGTTGGCGCGAATTTAGCAGCATAGGCCAAGGCATGACTTGATTCGAGCGCCGGCATAATGCCTTCAAATCGGCATAGGGCATGAAATGCCGCTAGTGCCTCGTCGTCTGTAACCCCGACATACTCAGCCCGATGAATATCTTTAAGCCATGCATGCTCGGGCCCCACGCCAGGATAATCCAGCCCGGCCGATATGGAGTGTGTTTCAATAATCTGCCCGTTTTCATCTTGTATCAAATACGTGCGGTTTCCATGCAACACTCCGGGTTTTCCTTTGCTTAAGGTGGCTGCATGTTTATTTGTTTCCAATCCCTTACCGGCAGCTTCGACACCTATCATTCGCACGCTTTGGTCATCGATATAGGGATAAAACAGGCCGATTGCGTTTGACCCTCCCCCGACACACGCTATTAACACATCGGGTTGTTTGCCATAAGCTTCTTGCATTTGTATTTTAGCTTCGGTTCCAATAACTGTCTGAAAATCCCGTACCATCATTGGATATGGATGCGGCCCGGCGACTGTGCCGATAATATAAAACGTATTTTCAACTTGCGTCACCCAGTCGCGCATGGCCTCATTCAAAGCATCCTTCAAAGTTCGGGAGCCTGATTTAACCTGCACCACCTCAGCTCCCAGCAACTTCATCCGGTATACATTGGTCGCCTGTCGCCGAACATCTTCAGAACCCATATAAACAACACACTGCATCCCATAGCGCGCAGCCACTGTAGCGGTGGCCACACCATGTTGTCCCGCCCCTGTTTCCGCAATAACCCGGCTTTTACCCATACGCCGGGCCAGTAAAGCCTGACCGACCGTATTATTGACTTTATGCGCTCCGGTATGATTCAAGTCTTCGCGCTTTAACAGAATCTGTGCACCGCCAAGATGCTCCGACCAACGCCTGGCATGATAAATCGGGCTTGGCCGCCCGACATAATGTTTTAATTCGTTTGCAAACTCATTCTGGAACGCGGCATTATTTCGATAGTGATCATATTGTTCTCGCAATTCATCCAGTGCCGAAATCAGTGTTTCAGCGACGAACACGCCGCCGTAAGGGCCAAAATGACCTTGCTTGTCCGGCAGATCATATATATTCATTTTTCCCGAACTCCTCGCATAAAAGCAGAAATTTTCTGCGCATCTTTTATACCTTTATCAGCTTCAACACCACTGGAAACATCCACTGCCCAGGGGCGAACCTGTTTGATCGCCATCGATATATTTTCAACATTCAATCCACCCGACAAAATTACTGGTAACGGCAATTGCCGGGGAATTAAACTCCAATCGAATATACTTCCCGTTCCCCCCGGCATGTTTTTTGTGTAGGTATCCAACAACAATCCTTTTGCAGTGTTATAGCGACTGGCATATTGTAACAAATCCATGTCTTCCCTGACGCGAATTGCTTTGATGTAGGGTAAGAAAAACTGACCACAAAAATCCCGTTCTTCGTCACCGTGAAACTGCAGCAAACTCAATTTTGCAATTCTAGCGGTCTCATTAACCCAATCTGGATCAGGATCAACATAAACACCGACAGTATTGATAAAAGCAGGTATGTTAGCCGAAATTTCGGCAGCCTGACGCGGCGTCACATAACGCGAGCTATTTGGCCAGAATACAAAGCCGATAGCATCTGCACCCCAACTAGCCGCCGTCATTGCATCCTCAATACGGGTAATACCGCATATTTTTACGCGTACGACCATAAAACACATTTAATTTTGATTGAAATCTACCAATAGGAGGTTACGAAAACCGGTAATGATTAGTAATGTTAGTATGTCCTTCCATCCGCGGCAGATTCCACTCCGGATCGTATATAATATCCGCCAAATAAAGGCCGGACGCTGAAAATGTTGGTGCAGCCGCCGCTCTGTCACCGTTTTCCAATAACATTCGTAACCAATCTGGAGAATATCGCCCCTTGCCGACGTAAACCAGACACCCAACAATATTGCGCACCATGTGGTGCAAAAATGCATTGGCACACAGGTCAAACATAATCATGTTATCACGACGCGATATATCCAATTGTGTCAACATGCGCACTGGCGATTTCGCCTGACATTCGGCTGCACGAAAAGCAGAAAAATCATGTTTGCCGAGCAATATTCTGGCGGCCGTTTGCATTTTTTCAAGATCTAGCGGTTGATGGCACCATCCGGCCTTTTGGTAAAGAATGCCAGGACGAATCGGATGATTAAGCAATAAATACTGATAACGGCGCGCATTTGCGCTAAAACGTGCGTGAAACTGACCGGAAATTTCGCTTGCCCAAAGTACAGCAATATCTTTTGGCAAAAACGTATTAACACCACGTATCCAGGCTGTTTTCGGCCGTCTCACCGTGGTTTCGAAATGAACCACCTGATATAAAGCATGCACCCCTGCATCAGTTCTGCCGGCAGTGACCACACGAATCTTTTCGTTCGCGATACATGATAAAGCAAATTCCAGTTTATCCTGTATCGAACAGTTGCATGGTTGACTCTGCCATCCGCAATAATTGCTGCCATTGTATTCAAGTATGAGTACAATTCTCACAATCTAGTACCCTATCAATATGATATTGTCGTGTACAGTGAACTTGTCAGTGCTCATGGCAAGGCGTGTCTTGCAGGCAATAGCGTTCTATTACCAAAAGACACGAGCGCAGTCCATGGTCACTGACCAGCCCACCCACTGGGCGTTATCGTGGTGCTCTGCAGTCGCGTTACACTGCTTGAAAAGGGAATAACCCTTTCTTGCGCACTGTGCCTTACTGCAAAGCACTACGGTAACGCTGTACACGGCAATATCATATTGATAGAGTACTAGCTGCAATCAGCGAGTTGCGGTCATCGCGAATGAGATCCGCCGTACATGCTAAACCAATCCACTAAAGCTTTTCCAACAACTCTCTAGCCGTTTTTTGCTGATTTTCGTCACCTTCCTGCACGACTTCCTCGAGCATCTCTCGCGCACCTTCCATGTCTTCCATTTCCAGATAAGCTTTTGCTAGATCAATTTTGGTTTCAATTTCGTGCCATTGCTCACTTCTTGCTTCAGGTTCATCTGATGCAGACTCAACTGTCTCAATCTCTTCATCAGCTTTATTTTCAACAGATCCAGATGTGTTTTCTACATTCAGGTCGATATCTGAAAAATCAACTTCAGATATAAGCTTGTCTGAATCTGAAGAGAGCGTCTCATTGCCCTCAGATACGATTTCTGGCAATTCGGGCTCAGATGTAAAATCCAATCCAGGCGCATCAGAGGTATTATCCTCACTTTCCGGGGTAGTCACCCCATGTGCTGATTCATTTAGCAGATTACTCTCGTCAGAAAGATCAATTGTTGAAGAATCCACTGAAAAATCAAGCGCATTCTCAATATCGGATTTTGATTCCGACTCAGTCGATTCCATTGTCAGCTTGTCATCTGCAAGATCCATCTGCATCGCGTCGTTAATTTCTGAGTTTAGCTCATCATCAAAATCGATTTTCAGTTCGTAATCTGATTTGGCATCTTCTGTCGAACGCGATGTTTCGGCCGTAAAATCCATAATATGCGCTTCATCGATTTCACTGTTTTCAACAGAAGCTTCCTGATCCATCGCAACCATTGCCTCCGTTTCAGCATTAAAATCAAGTATCTGATCGGTATTTTCCTGTAGCGTATCATCTAAGCTTTTCGCTTCTGAAATACTTTCATCGAAAGCATTCATGCCTAAGGCAGCATCAGATTCATCTATCGAAGACTCAATTCCCGCATCAGCTTCTTCATTTTCCTTTGAAAAATCCAATTCAATCGGTTGATCAGCATCGTACAATTTATTTTTTGGAATTTCCGGGCTTTCATTTTCATCCGTTGACAAGTCAAATGCTGCTGAATCATCTTTTTCCTGTGATTCTTCTTGTGAGAAAAATTGATTCGTCTGTTCAAAATCATTCTGACCATCAGTTTTTTGATCGACAACATGGGCAGCAGCAACAGCAGCAGCCGTTTTATCGCGCAGCGCCGACGACAATTCTTCGTATCTGGACTCCTCTGCCTCAGCTTCAGCCGCAGCAGCTTGTCTGCGACGCCTGAGAATGAAGGCTAGCAAAGTAAGCAGCAATAAGGCAGAAACAGCGCCAATATACATCATATTACCCGTAACCCGATCAAACCAGGACGCTTCCTCTGACTCCGGAGCCAGAACTGAATTTGCTGCTAATTCAACCTGTGTAGCAGGCGACAAAGTAGCTAATGCTTCAGTTTCAGCACCATCCTGGACAGTTGCATCCTTGGCTGGCAATGAAAACGAATCATCTTCGCTAGCAACATCCAGCTCAAACGTAGATTCATTTTCGGAAAGCACGCCAAATTCATCATCGGGCGACGCAACAGATTTCTCCGGAATGATCTCCAGCGCCTCTGTTTCAGTTTGCGATGGTTGCGCCTGTGTTTCTGCATTTATCTGCGCCTGCGCCAACTCGGAATTTTGCAACGATAATAGTTTTTGCAGATTCTCAATGTTCTTTTCCAGCATCGCGACACGTTCATTCGCCTCTTTTAATGCAAGATTGCGCGCAATGGCATCTTCTTCCATCATGCGTATCCGTTCCTGCGCACTTAAGTCAGAGAATCCATCCTGAGAATCCGGAAGTTTTTCACCGCTTGACAGCCGTAATACCTCTACTGGCGATTCGCTGCGAGAAGCCGCGGCATTGTCTACCGCAGTTGTTATTTCTCCAGCAGCCGTTTGACTGAGTGCATCCATATCCTGCGGCTGCCCCGCAGACAAAGTCAGACTCTGGCGGTATTTATGCCAGTCGCTGACCTGTACTCTGACTTCAGCATTGGCTTCTTTTTCATTGATTTCAGTTACTCTTTGCAGATCAGGTATATTTAGAACCACACCGGTTCTCAGCAAATTCATGTTATCCGCAATAAACGCATCGCGATTTGCCCGGAATATCGCGACCAGCATCTGATTGAGATTGACCGACTCTGGTTTAAACTGCCTGGCAATCGATGAAAGCGTATCACCTTCCAGAATCGGTCCATATGTACCGGGTCTCGGTGATGTCGGCACTGGTTGGCGCATTTGCGTAACTGGTTCATCAGCGGCAGCTAAAGGTGTTGTTTGCGCAGCAGCCTGATCGACAGGCGCTGTCTCCGCCTCAACCACTGTTTCCGTTCTTTCCTGAAACATCGGCACGACCGGTGCTACTGGCTCCGAAGGTGTAACGTCTGCCGGATCGAGTAAAACGGTATACTCACGCAACAATCGCCCTGAGGCCCAGCTCAACTCCACCAGCATGTTGAGAAACGGTTCGTTTACGGATTGCGGAGAAATAATTTTTACGTAGGGTTCGCCATTGACACGGGATTCTATAGAAATCTTAAATGTAGAGAAGAAAGGTTCATAGCGTATACCGGCCTGTACAAATGCTTCGCGCGAGGCAATTTCAGCATTTAATGAAGAAACTTCATCTTCACTGACAGTGACAAGATCGATTTCAGCATTGAGCGGTTGCCCAAGAGAGGAGTTGATAGTCAGTTTGCCTAGTCCTGCAGCATGAGCAGTTAAGGAAAAAACAAAACCGATTAACAACAGGCATGCTCTAAAAAACGATGTATACACTGAAGACTCCTCTCTTGTTCTCAAAAGAAAATAGACCTAGCCTAGCACGAACACAACTAATGCAAGCGCTAAATATTCACGAAATTATATGTTAATTCCTTGAAAAAGAATTTGAGTCAATACATTAAGACAATACCATTTGTCTTAATAATCAGTCAATAATTGTTTAAATTTAATGCTGTACTAGAATCCGAAGCATCCTTCGCAACGGTTCTGCGGCGCCCCAAAGCAGTTGGTCACCAACTGTAAAAGCTGACAGATATTCGTCACCCATGGCCAGTTTGCGTATACGCCCGACCGGTATCGACAAAGTACCGGTAACGGCTGCCGGTGTTAGCTCTCTTGTTGTCGCTTCACGTTCGTTTGGAACAACCCGTACCCAGGCATTCGAATCAGCAATAATGCCCTCTACTTCGTCTAGCGGTATATTTTTTTTAAGCTTCATGGTCAGCGCCTGGCTGTGGCAGCGCATTGCGCCAATTCGAACGCAAGTGCCGTCAATAGGTAATGGTTGATCCTTTTTGCCAATAATTTTATTGGTTTCAGCCAAACCTTTCCATTCTTCACGGCTTTGGCCATTGGCTACAGCTTTATCAATCCAAGGAATGAGACTGCCGGCAAGTGGAACACCAAAATTGGCTACTGGAAAGTTTTTATCTCGCAAGGTACCAGCAACTTCACGATCGATATCCAGAATACTGGACGCCGGATCGTCCAGCAATTCTTTGACGACGCGATGCGCTTCACCCATCTGCTGCAACAGTTCACGCATGTTACGGGCACCGGCACCCGATGCTGCCTGATATGTCATGACATTAGCCCATTCAACCAGGCCTTTTTTAATCAACCCACTAACCGCCATTAACATCAGACTGACCGTACAATTGCCACCTATATAATTTTTTACGCCATCATGCATTGCCTGTTCGATGACAGGCATATTCACCGGGTCGAGAATAATGACAGCATCATCATCCATGCGCAATGCTGATGCGGCATCAATCCAATAACCCTGCCAGCCGGACTGTCTCAGATCCTTGACAACCTTGTTGGTATAATCGCCTCCCTGGCATGTCACAATGACATCCATTGCTGCAAGTTCAGTCAAATCGTAAGCATCCTTCAGCGATGGAACATCCTTGCCAACATCCGGGCCCTGTCTACCTTGTTGGGATGTGGAAAAAAACACAGGATCAATCAGGGAAAAGTCGTTCTCTTCACGCATACGCTGCATTAAAACAGAACCGACCATACCACGCCAACCGACAAAACCAACCTGCTTCATTGTTACCCCGCCACACTAAAAAACATCATTTGTTAAAAAAAATTCTCAATCAACCGCTTGCCATAAGGCATCATCATAACATCCCAACAGTCTCTTTTTCTTACTGCAAGCATTTGTCTGGGTGCTTAAAACGCGGATAGAACCGCATCACCCATTTCTCGCGTGCCAAGCACATGCATTCCCTGACTTGCAATATCGCTTGTTCGCAGCCCTTGTACCAATACTTTCTTTACTGCTTCTTCAATGTGTTGCGCAACATCTTCCTGGTTGAATGTATAACGCATCATCATCGCAACCGAGAGAATGGTGGCAAGCGGATTGGCAACATTTTTGCCGGCGATATCCGGAGCGGAACCATGAATCGGCTCATACAGCCCCTTATTATGACTGTCAAGTGAGGCAGATGGCAGCATACCAATCGAACCCGTTAACATCGACGCCTCGTCAGACAGTATATCGCCAAACATATTTCCGGTTACAATCACATCAAATTGTTTGGGATCGCGCACCAGCTGCATGGCCGCATTATCAACCAGCATATGCGACAATTTAACGTCCGGGTATGCTTTGCCGGTTTCTTCCACCACATCGCGCCATAATTGCGTGCATTCCAATACATTCATTTTATCTACCGAGCATAGCCTGCGATTTCTTTTCTGAGCAGTCCGGAAAGCGACATGCGCTATGCGCTGGATCTCGGCTTCGTTGTAAACCATGGTATTGACGCCGACACGCTGACCGTCACGCATTTCAATCCCACGCGGCTTACCGAAATAGATATCTCCAGTTAGTTCGCGCACAATCATAATATCCAATCCAGCCACGACATCAGGCTTCAAACTGGACGCTTTGGCCAGTTCGGGGTAGAGTATTGCAGGACGCAAATTAGCAAACAGATTTAGCGCCTTACGAATGGCGAGCAGGCCCCTCTCGGGCCGTTGTGGCCGCGGTAACACATCGTACTGCGGTCCTCCAACAGCTCCCAACAACACGGCATCAGCCCGGGAAACCAATTGGTGCGTCATTTCCGGATAAGGTTCACCGGTTGCGTCGACTGCGCTCCCACCTATTAACCCGTACTCCAGTTCGATATCGAATCCTTCTGCTTTTAAAACATCCAATAAGCGCACCGCCTGCGCGATAATTTCAGGCCCGATGCCGTCACCAGCCAAGACTGCTATATTCATAATCGTTATAAGTTATTGTTACACAAACAACCAAGGTTGTTGTTTACGCCGTTTTTGCTCAAATTCTCTGATTTTATCCGCGTGCTGTAACGTGAGGCCAATGTCATCCAGACCATTCAACAGACAATGTTTCCGAAATGTATCGACAGAAAATTCCACACGTTCTCCAGCAGGCGTGGTCAACACCTGTTCCTGCAAATCTACGGTTAACGTATAGCCCTCCGTTTCATTTACTTCACGAAACAATTGATCCAGAATGTTTCCATTCAGCACAATAGGCAACAATCCGATTTTGAAGCAGTTATTAAAAAAGATATCAGCAAAACTGGGAGCAATAATGACCTTGAATCCATAGTCCTGGAGCGCCCACGGTGCATGTTCACGACTTGATCCGCAACCGAAATTGTCTCTTGCCAATAGAATTCTGGCAGACTGGTAACGGGGTTGATTCAAGACAAAATCCGGGTTTAGCTGTCGCTGCGAAGCATCCATTCCCGGCTCGCCATGATCCAGGTACCGCCATTCATCAAATAGATTCTGTCCGAAACCCGTACGCTTGATTGATTTCAAGAACTGCTTTGGGATAATGGCGTCGGTATCGACATTAGCACGATCAAGCGGCACAACAATACCCGTAACTATTTGAAATTTATCCATAATTAAATACTTACTGTGCGGTACGCTCCAGTGCTTCACCCCCCTCCTGAATATCCTTACCAAGACCAGCCATTGTATTGCAAGCCGTTAAACCAAATAATGCAATGAAAGCGATGACTATCGCAAAAAGTCTCATCATGTTCTCCTTCAGAGGAATAAAAATTATGGTAGTCGCTGCAATAATCAAGTTTACGGCATTCGGGGCGCATCGAGCTCGTTTACATCAACGAAATGACCTGCAACAGCAGCAGCGGCCGCCATCACAGGACTAACCAGATGAGTACGGCCTCCGGGCCCCTGCCTGCCTTCAAAATTGCGGTTGGATGTTGACGCGCAGCGTTCGCCTTTTGACAGCCTATCATCATTCATGGCCAAACACATTGAACAGCCCGGTTCGCGCCATTCGAATCCGGCTGCCGTAAAAATTTTATCAAGCCCTTCCTGCTCGGCCTGCTGCTTAACCAGTCCGGAACCGGGTACTACCAGCGCTAACTTGATTGTTGAAGCGACGCGCCTGCCTTTTATCACTTTTGCTGCCGCGCGCAAATCCTCAATTCGCGAGTTTGTACATGAGCCGATAAAAATCTTGTCGAGTGCAATCGACTGAATCGGTGTATTGGGCTGCAGCCCCATATACTTTAGTGCTTGTTCGATATTCTGTCGTTTACCCTGATCAGTAACACCCGCCGGATCGGGTACACAACCGTCTATCGTTGTCACCATTTCAGGCGAAGTACCCCAGGTAACCTGTGGCCGGATACCGGCAGCTTCCAAGGAAACTGTCTTGTCAAACACAGCATCCGTATCGCTATGTAATGTACGCCAATAGGCGACTGCCTGCTCCCATAACCCACCTTGCGGCGCAAACGGTCTTCCCTTGATATATTCAATTGTGGTATCGTCAACGGCAATCATCCCGGCGCGCGCGCCGGCTTCGATGGCCATATTGCACAGCGTCATGCGGCCTTCCATGGACAGCGACCGGATCGCATCACCGGTAAATTCAATGGCATAGCCGGTACCTCCAGCCGTTCCTATTCTGCCGATTATCGCCAGTGCAATATCCTTGGCAGTCACGCCCAGTCCAAGTTTTCCTTCGACCGCGATACGCATGGTTTTGGATTTGCTAGTTAGCAGGCACTGCGTGGCCAGCACATGTTCGACTTCCGAGGTGCCGATACCAAACGCAAGACAGGCGAAGGCGCCATGCGTACTGGTGTGCGAATCCCCGCAAACCACAGTCATGCCCGGCAAGGTGGCTCCTTGTTCAGGTCCGATTACATGCACAATACCCTGACGCACGTCACGCATTTTAAACTCGGTAATACCCAGCTCGTCACAGTTTTTATCAAGCGTATCAACCTGAAGACGCGACACGGGATCATTAATTCCAAAATCACGGCCTGATGTCGGCACATTATGATCCGCCACAGCCAGTATCGAATTCACCCGCCATGGCTTGCGTCCAGCCAATTTCAGACTTTCGAACGCCTGCGGGCTGGTGACTTCATGAACCAGATGCCGATCAATATAAAGCAGCGCCATGCTGTCGGGGGCATTCGATTCAGTATGGACAAGATGTTGATCCCAGAGTTTGTCGTATAACGTTTGCATCGTGCACCCGTATTGAATTTTATAATCTCAACTGCAAATTATCACATAAAGTATAATCAAGAAACAGCCATCGGCCTTTACGGGCGCGAAAATTTTTTAATCTTCAAATTGATCAGGGTAAAATCGTGGCATTGCTCTCAAAGCTGCCGCATAAAAAGATGAAAGAAAAAGCCACTCCGCCAATTGTCCGCCTTTTCCGTTTAGTCCGTCTGCTACTACAGGTTGTATCGGGAATTCTGCAATCTATTGTTTATCCGTATTGTTCCCGTTCTATACAACAGCGTATGATGAAAAACTGGGCGAAAGGAACGCTAAAAACCCTGAATATCACAATAAATGTTATCGGTAGTTTTCCGAACCGGAACCATCAGCGCGCGCTTTTAATTGCCAATCATGTTTCCTGGCTGGACATCTGTGCAGTCATGGCGGTTTGTCCGACACAGTTTGTCGCCAAATCCGAAATCCGTAACTGGCCGGTTATCGGCTTTTTAAGTAAAAGGGTAGGCACCCATTTCATAGAACGTGCAAAACGAAGCGATACAGCGCGACTCAATCAAGAACTCGGTAATGTTTTAATTGCAGGCGAACGCGTATGCATTTTTCCCGAAGGCGGCACCAGCGACGGCACGCAGACACTGCATTTTCACGCATCGCTGCTGCAATCCGCAATTAATGCCCAGGCACTGCTGTATCCTGTTGCAATTCGCTATCTGGACACAGCCGGCAGCATATGCCACGATGCTGCCTATACCGATATCTCACTTGCAGCCTCACTGAGAAAAGTTTTATGCCAGCCTCGTATTGAAGCAGTATTAAACTGCAACGCGCCAATTTACAGCGCAGAAAAAAACCGGCGCGAACTGGCACGCATGTCGGAAGAAGCAATTAACCGCAATTTGTCACAGCCAGCCTATCACAGCGAATCTGAAAAACCCTCTTATCTTCCAAACGCATAGCGGACAGCCGTCCATTCCATACACAACCGCTGTCAAGCGCGGCCACCGAGCTTGTTACATGCAGCCCCAGGGCTGACCAGTGCCCGCAAACAATCGTATAGTCCCGATTCGCGCGCTGCGGTATCTCAAACCATGGTAAAAAACCGGCGGGGACATCCTTCGGCGCACCTTTGTGTGAAAAATTCATTCGTCCATCGACACTACAAATGCGCATACGCGTCATCGCGTTGATGATGACGCGCAAACGTTCGGCACCTGTCCAATCGTCGCGCCAATAATCAGGTGTATTACCGTATAGATGCGCAAAAACATACCGGTAATCATCACTGCGCAAAGCCGTTTCAACTTCCCGGGCCAATTGAGCTGCTTTTGGAATAGACCAGTCAGGCAGTAAACCAGCATGAACCAATGCATAATCGCTTTCAACGTAAAATAATCGTTGATGCCGCAACCAGTACAGCAATTCGTCACGGTCAGGCGCGTCTAAAATCGATTGAATGGTATCGCCGATATTGTAACGCGCAATGCCGGCGTCAACCATCAACAAATGCAGGTCATGATTACCTAACACTGTAACCACTGCATCACCTGACTGTTTGACAAAACGCAATGTTTCCAGCGACTGGGGACCACGATTGACAATATCGCCAACCAGCCACAACCGGTCGTGTCCGGCATCAAACTTAATCAAATCAAGCAGCTTTCTAAATGCCGAATAACATCCCTGAATATCGCCGATTGCGTAGGTAGCCATGTAGATTATTCAATTTGCTTAAAGCACAGTCAGTTTATTATTTTAATTTTTCCCAATTCAAATTCTGTCGTATAATTTTTGGCTATTCTCAAGAACACATAGTTACAAAAAACAACGACCAAAACAACGACCGAATTAACTGCTTCAAACCAGGTTACACTTAATTATGACGCGCTGTTATCAAATTAGGTAACGGAATGATGTTGAAAACCGGTTTACCACCAATAAATCACACACTATGGTTTCAAGTGATTGCTGATAAACGCGCTCAGGATTTCGATCCATTCATCTCGCATCGCAATAAAACCATCATTATGGCCGTCAGACAAAGTTAAAAACTGTTTAGGCTCAGCGGCGGCGCTGAACAATCGCTGTCCGTGTAAAAATGGCACGATTTCATCATCGGGACTGTGTGCCACAAACACCGGACAGCTGACAGATTTCAGGTATTCCAATGTATTGTAGTCGAAACGGCTAATCCAGCGCACCGGTAAAAAAGGATAAATCGTTTCAGCTAGTTCGGGTACGGACGTAAAAGTAGAGGCGAGCACCAATATCGCCGGGTTATTGTGCGCAGCCAAACGTGCCGCGACGGCTCCACCCAGAGATTCGCCATACAGCACAATCCTGTCTGATTCTATACTTCTAGTGCCGGTTAAATACAGCCATGCCGCATCAGCATCCGCATACGTGCCGTCTTCTGTAGGCACACCAGTACTCTGTCCATAACCCCGATAGTCGAAAATCATGGTATTCAGCCCAAGGGCGTGAAACATGGATAAATATTCGAGCCGGTGTGAAATGTTGCCTGCGTTACCGTGCAGAAACAACACGGTTCCCAGCGCATCCGGAACCGGCACAAACCAGCCGTCCAGGGTTTCACCATCGCCCGTATTAATTGCTACAGTCTCATAGTTCAATCCAATCTGACTGGGCGTAGCGACAATTTCCCGGCCCACATGCGGAAAATAAATCAGACGTGATTGCGTAAAAAAAATCAGCAGGACAATTACGCCATAGCCACATCCAAGCACGATAAGCAGGCTAAACATCGTTTTCATTAGCGATTTTCCTGAAATAAAACCGAATTATTGATTGCGGCTTTGGCTTAAATCAATCTCTCCTTGTATGCACTACAGGCAATAGCAGTCTATTGTCAAAAGGCGCAACGTCAGAAGCGCCAGACCTTGGGCGCTGACAAGCCCACCTACAGGGCGCTACCGTGGTGTTCTGCAACTGTGTTACAGTACTTGAAAAGGGAGCAACCCTTTCCAGCGTGCTGTACCTTGCTGCATAACACCATGGTAACGCAGTGCCTGGCAATATCATATTGATAAGTACTAGTAATATCATATTGATAAGTACTAGTAATATCATATGGATAGGGTCTAGAATCGGGGTTGACGCAGATCAATAGTGATGTCAGCACCCAACCCTTTCGTCTTAAACGCGGAATCGCTGAATTTTGGAAATCCCAAAACCGGTTCCGGATTGTTCGACAAACCAAAAGGCTCGCCCGGCAGCAGATTTTTTTGGCGTTTTAATTTACGGTCTGCATCCTTGTCATGATATGCCGCGACAGCATATGTGCCATGTTGATCCAGATTGATACACACAATATGCTCCTCGCCGGTTGCCGGTATCCGGACATGACGTTTACGTCCATGTTTCAGTAAAAAATGGTGGGGATTATCATACAAACCGACGGTCAGCATACCGCCAAAGCTGACGCCATTGACAGTCACCCTGATTTGAGAAATACCCGGGTTACATTCATCAGCAGTTTCATGCGGACGAATATCCAGCTGTTGCGCGGCTTTTGCCGCGGTTGCAATTGTCAATCCGAGAATCAGGATTGTCAGGAAAACGATATACGCTTGGTTTTTTAACGTTGTCATGCCGCATCTTCGAATAAGTAAAGCATAACCCGATCATATCAGATTCTTGCCAATCCGAAAAAACGACAATATAAGACCGCGACAACACAGGCCTACTTGATACAGACAAGCCTAACCTGATGGATATCGGTAATACCCTGCAGTACTTTCTCTATCCCGTCCTGTTTCAACGTCCGCATACCTTCACTCAATGCGGTAACCAGCATCTCCGCAACCCTTGCTCTTTCCTGAATATTTTTCTTCAGCGCATCCGAAGCAGTCAATAATTCGTGCAAACCTACACGCCCGCTGTAGCCCGTTCCCGCACACTGGTCGCAGCCCACTGATTTGTAAAGGATGATCTGACCTTGCTCGTCGCCATACTGTTTTTTCCAATCTGCCAGTATTTCGGTGTAGGCTTTGTCAATATCAGTCCTGAAATGATCGATATGCCTTAATTCTTCACAATATTCGGCCAGCAACGATTGTATTTCCCGCGCACTGGCTGTATAAGATTCTTTACAATTTTTGCACAAACGTTTGGCCAGACGCTGCGCCAAAACACCAAGCAGGGCATCGGCAAAATTAAACGGATCCATACCCATATCGAGCAAACGTATGACCGACTCCGGCGCACTGTTAGTATGCAGCGTTGCAAAGACCAGATGACCGGTCAATGAAGCCTCGATACCGATACTGGTGGTTTCCTTGTCGCGCATCTCACCAACCATAATAATATCGGGGTCTGCCCGTAAAAAGGATTTCATGACTACCGGGAATGTCAGGCCCGCTTTAACATTCATCTGCACCTGACGCAAGCCTTTCTGCGTAATTTCTACGGGATCCTCAGCCGTCCAGATTTTGGTTTCCGCCCGGTTAAGGTGTTTCAGGATGGAATGCAATGTAGTGGTTTTACCTGAACCAGTCGGGCCGCAAACAAAAAACAGCCCGTAAGGCTTACTGATAATATTTTTCAGTTCATTCAGATTGTGTAACGTAAAGCCCATTTTGTCGAGCGGAATCGGTTCTCCGGCAGCCAGAATACGCATTACAATATCTTCGAGCCCTCCAGCCGAGGGAATAGTCGCCACTCTGAGTTCAATATCTAACGGTGCAAATTTTTTGAATTTGATCTTTCCATCCTGCGGGCGGCGCTTCTCGGAAATATCCAGATCGCACATGATTTTGATACGGGTTACCAAAGGGTTGCGCAAACTGGCGGGAATTTCTATATATGGCATCAACGATCCATCTTTGCGGAAACGGATTTTGGTTTTCTCCTTGCCCGGATAGGGTTCAACATGTATATCTGAAACACCCATTTTATAGGCATCAATAATAATCTTATTGACCAGTTTAACCAGTTCGTTATCCGATGCGGCGGAGGTCTCGTCAGCTTCCTGGAATTCTTCATTTTCATCTTCCAGGCCGACCAGCATGTCGTTAATATCACCGACGTCGATTTCATCCGAGCTGCTACCGTAAAACAGATCAACTGTCTGCTTGAATTCGCGTTTGGTTGTGACTGTATGAATGACTTTGAACTTGGGAAAAATATTGTTAACGATACGAAGTGACTTGATCCGTTCAGGATCCAGTGTCATTACGACCAGCCCATCCTTGCTGTCATCAATAGGCAGCCATGCATTTGTATTCACATAATCTTTTTTCAAATTGCGCAGCAAGTCTATCGGTTTTACCCGATCGGCTTTAAAGGGCTCATACTTCACATCGAAAAATGACGCCAGCGCCTGGCCAATCAAAGGTACGGGTATTTGGAATTCATCAATTAACACATCTTCCAGATCACATCCTTTTTTCCGTGCCGATCGTGTTGCCAGCTCGAATTCCCCCGCTGAAATAACCGCATCCAGCACCAAATGATCATACTTTGATTTAAGCAGTTTGAAAGATTTCTGCCGCTGCTTGAGCGCGATAGCTAACGTTCGCGTAATTTCTTCGGCACCATCAACGAATATTGGTGAAAAGGGCTTGTCCTCTTTATTATTGATAACCTGCATGACACCGACCAATGCATTGTCATCTGCGCTCAATATTGGCACCACAAGCACTTGTTTGGTCCGGTAACCCGTACGCTTATCTACATCCTGTAAAAAGGTCAGTTTCTCATTTAATGACTTCAATTCGCGTTTATTGTACACATCTTCGATATTGACAGTTTTTTTTTGCAACCCGACAAATCCCGCGATGCTATGCTCGTTAACCGCCAGTTTCAAATCCTGAAACGAATCAAGTCCTGTTTTTACCCTGGAAGACAAATACGTTTTATCATCGCTGAGTGTATAAATCGTCAGCCGGTCAGCATTGAATAAACTACAAATATCCTTGCTGACTTCCAGCATAATTTCGTCAATATCGCTGGCTGCATGTATTTTATTGGTAACTGTTTGCAGTTTTTTAGAAAAACTTAAGCGATCACTGATGTCGGAAGACTCTCCATCAGCCGGCTTGATTGCAATCGTTGTATTCATTCAACACTTCTCCATGATACTTTAAAAATCGAATATCTGATTTTTCGCTAATCTGCGCGGATTGAATCTTCCGGCACATGCCAGTATTTCGCGCATCGTCAATTCATCTTCACCCTGTTTTAAATGCGTAACATAGATTTTTGCATCAAGTTTGAGTTTTTCCAACTCGGCGCATAATAAACTCGGACACAGGTGCTTTGATCTTATGGCAATATCCCGTTTTGCTTCACAAAAAGCGGCTTCAATAATAAGATATTTCAAATTTTCCATTGTATTTACGACAGACCAGAGCGCATCATTAGTAGTCGTGTCACCGGTAAAAACCAGGCTCGAGCGGCCCGAATCCAGCTGATAGCCAACCGCTGGCACGACATGATTGGCAGGCAATGCAGTTATCATCCTGCCATCCAAATCGATTGTTTCGCCAAGGGAAATAACTCCATACCGCATGTAGGGGTCTTCAGTATTTGGAATTTTTGTAAAATCAGGCCAAACCAGCCAGTTAAACATGTGATCCCGTAAAATGCTAATCGTCTCCCGAGTCGCATACACAGTAACCGGTTTTTTACGGAGGAATCCAACAGTATCAACCAGAAAAGGAATGAAAGCGATATGATCCAAATGAGAATGGGTAACAAAGATATGATCAATTTGAATCAGCTCATCCAGTTTTAAATTCCCAACGCCCGTTCCCGCATCGACCAAGATATCTGAGTCGATTAACAGGGACGTTGTATCTGAATCGCTGCCGATACCCCCGCTACACCCTAATACTTTGAGCTTCACTTAACCGCTCCACATGATTATACTATTTAATAAGTCGCACTGGTGTTGATGACAACTGCACCACCCTGCTCCCGCCGATTCCAGCAACAAGATCTTAAGATGCCGGCCGCGTGCGCTAATGGCCGCTCGATCACAGTTTAACTTCGTCGCAAATTGCTCGATTATCTCGGACTATTACCTGCAGTGATATGATAGCTGCACGCAATCTGTTCCTGGCCAAATAATTGCGATACTTTTCACAAGCATTTCAGCCTTCTCAGCAAATCCTGATGACACTGCTTGATCGCCCTGAGCCCAACAATTCAAGTCCATAACGCAGTACCAATAACAATTGCTAGATATACGCATGAACGCCACCTAAAATTAAGGACTATTAAATTCCATTCCATCATGCCCCGCTGTCAATACCGAATAACAGACGCAAAAAATCCGATTTACGCTGAAGAATCATTGACATTGAATAAACTCTAAAATTTCATCTTTTTGCTGTAAAGCATCATGATGCCCCAGTTCAATCAAAGCCTTGCAAAATGATGCTTCAAACAAAACGTAACTCAACAGTGTCGAACCATTTGGATTCATCGCACCAACAGCGCGATAAAGAGAACGCATTGTAAACGGCAGCGATTGTGCAAACTGCTGTGCAATTTCATTGATTTCAATGCTTGGCGAAATCATCATGGAATCAATCGGTCGCAGAGTAATTTTTTTTTCCCGATGTGCTTCCGGCGGCACCAGTTTCAGTGTTTGATTAATTCGGCGTAAACGTTCAAGATCCACATCAAGACCGTCAACAAAAATACTGTTCATGGCGTGGCCGGCGATTTGCGCCAGTGAAGGATAATCAGAAGTACTCACGCGCCCAGGCAGCTCTCTTGCCACCTTATGCACGCCCAGAATCATAATTTTGTCTGCGCCAAGGTGAAGTGCCGGACTAATGGGCGTCAATTGACGCATTGAGCCATCCCCAAAAAATTCACGATTTAATTTGATTGGTGGAAAAAAAAACGGAATTGCCGATGAGGCCATCAAATGCGAGACACGAATCTGCGTTGATACGCCGACCCGCTGTGCGCGTTTCCAGGGCTCAATTTCATGTGCTGCCTGATAAAAAGTAACAGACTGACCGGAAGTATATCCCCAGGCTGTTATGCCCAAGGCATGTAGCGAACCTGAACGGATGCAATGTTGAAGCATGCGCAAAGGTATCTTACGTGACAACAGCGACTTCAGCGGTGCATTATCCAGCAAAGAGATTGCCCGGTGGCGACCGTAGTCATCTGAAAACAAAGATACCAGGCAATGCATACTGTTTTTCAACACACCCAGAAAATCAGAACGGTACACTTGCCCCACATGAAAATTGGCCCATACATCCTCAAGTTGACGCACCCCCTCCTGAAATTCATTTGCAGCAACAGCCAAGCTAGCGGCGTTAATTGCGCCCGCCGATGTCCCGCAAATTACCGGAAAAGGATTACGTGCGCCGTCGGGTAACATCTCGGCAATTGCACGCAACACACCCACTTGATATGCCGCTCGTGCACCTCCCCCGGTCAGCACCAAGCCGACTTTTGATTTATCATCATTTGACTTTTGCCTGGTATTTATTGTCCGTAACAACAAACTATGCCTTTATTTTTCAAGTGCATCCTGCAAGGTATCCTCGCTTAACTGATTCAACGATTTAGCTAATTTATCAGCTGTTTCACAGGCTTCTTCAGGCAGCTTTTGGCTATCCAGACAAGCTATAAATCTCGCAGCCGCGCCAACTGCTTCCAGCAAGCCTTGACGCTCCGACATTAACATCTCGATTTCGGCACGCAACATTGATATTTCCTGTTCTCTTAAAATTGTATGATGCATGATATTACCTTTTAATTATAGATGCAGTTAAAATATATCAGTAAATATACCAGAACGTTAAATCACTCAAGCCTTAAATTCTGTGCTATTTATCACCTTTTTCGCATATATTTTCTGCACACCGACAGAATATTAAACACCATGCAAACCAACAGCACATTTCAATTATTTCCTGAGATCGAACCTTATCAACAGGGGATGTTGCCAGTGGATTCGATTCATACAATTTACTGGGAACAATCAGGAAATTCCGCAGGAACACCGGTTGTTTTCTTACACGGCGGACCGGGAGCGGGATCGACACCGTCTCACCGCCGATTTTTCGATCCATCGTACTACAGGATAGTTATACTCGATCAGCGCGGTTCCGGACGTTCAACGCCTTTAGGCGAATTGCGCAATAACACGACACCGCTGCTGATTAATGATCTCGAGCAACTAAGGCAACATCTCGGCATCGAAAAATGGCTGGTTTTTGGAGGGTCCTGGGGCAGCACCCTAGCACTTGCCTATGGCGAAACCCATCCAGATCGTTGCCTGGGGCTGATTTTGCGCGGTATTTTTTTATGCCGAAAACAAGAAATTGACTGGTTTTTGTATGGGCTGAAAATTTTTTTTCCGGAAGCCTGGCAAACATTTGTCGCTCAATTGGATACAGCCGAGCGCAACGATATTCTTTCTGCTTATTATCAGCGTATAAAAAACCCTGATCCGGCTGTTCATATGCCCGCTGCACGCAGCTGGAGCATTTACGAAGGATCATGTTCGACGTTGCTACCCAGTCCGGAAACGGTAAATTATTTCGCGCAAGATACGGTGGCACTGGGCCTGGCACGCATGGAAACGCACTATTTCAGCCACGACATTTTTCTACCGGAAAATTCGCTATTGAATAATGTACATAAGCTGCACAAAACTCCGGCAATCATCGTTCAAGGTCGTTATGATGCTGTATGTCCGATTATCAGCGCAAATGACTTACATGAGAAATGGCCCGAGGCAGAATACAAGATTATTGACGATGCCGGACATTCGGTATGGGAACCCAGTATACTTCACGCACTAATTCAAGCAACCGAGAAATTTAAACGGCTTTTCGCAACGAAATAAGCTGTCGGCAGAAGCGGTCCCGGTTGCTTGGGCGCTAGCTAAAACAGTGCAAAAAAGAGAAACAACTCCTGCCAAATCGTTCAGACAGCCGGGCAGTATGGCGTATACGCGAAGTAATCGTTGAGTAATTCATTGCCCCGTTCAACAATGCACCTAAAAATATTATTATTGGATTTTGATGCGATCAATGAATCCGCTCACGACAAATTGAAAAGCCGCTTCTTCCATGGACAGAAAGATCAATACCGCATCCTGCCATTGTGTATTTGTGCCGTTACAGGACACTGACAGAGTGCGGGGCCATCATGTAGATTAGACTAAGCACCCAGACGTATCAATACAATTGATAGCAATAAATTTTCTCAGAATTTACAAATAATTTACATTTTTATCACAAAATTTTTATGCCAGCTGGATTAGAATCTTTTCAAGTGATAAATGAGAAAATTTATTTTTTGGAGTTATTTATGGAGGTTTGCTTGCTTTTTGTGAACGTTATATTAGACCGCTCTAATCTATAAAACCGCCATAATGTAGTCTACCACAAATTTTCTCAATTCTCTTAACGGCCAAGAAATCTCGAGATGCCCTAAATGAGAATCTTTTTACACTTTTTACACTGCGCGAAATGGAGCGATCTTCTGTATCCAGTACTAAAGAACCGTATTAGCGGACCAGCAGACAGTAAAGACAAAAATGCTGCATGTTTATTTCTGGTGGTACACGTGCATAAAAAAGGTAGTTAAATAAATAAACATACATACATATACACAACCGCAAATAATAACCGCACAAAGGCAAATGACTAAATGGATAAGACTGAAAATTCACCTGTTATAACCGAACAATTTGTTGACCCGGTCAGCATTGACGGACCAGAGCAAGCTTGTAAACACTCGCTTGTCAATACTGATTTAAATGAGTTTTTACATATTTATGAGGAGCTTGTTCGCAGCCGCTTTTCAGCAATTAAAAACACTATAAAAACACTTTCCATTTATCAACACGATCTAGATTTTGTCACTCACGCACAGCGTATTGCAATGGATCAGTTGCACTATATGTTGCCTGTCAGTTTATTGGAAGACTCCTGGGTAGCTGGCCTAAACTTGCGTGCGCTGTATTCATACTGTGTTTTCCATAGTTTTAAGGAATGTGTCGCTAAGGCACGTTTTGATCAGGCATCCTGGCGCGACTGTTATGTATTAAATACAGACTTCATACATTCCTGCGGATACCACACGGTAAATATCAGCTCCTGTGCAGATGGTCGTCTGCAAGGATTGTTACCTTTCATACTCCGAATCGGGCCTAGCGAATCTGTTTATATCAAGTCATATGCCGGCACAATGTTTAATATCGAAGAAAACATTGTTGATTGGGCGCATCGTGAGCTCGAGCGGTTATCTGGCGGCCTCCCCGGCCATGAAAATAACAATTACTTGAAAATAGCGGTATATCACTACAGCAGTTCGAATCCTACCCACCAAGGTTGTGCCGCACATGGCAGTGACACCAGGAAAGCATGCGAATCCGCGCTGGCAAGGCTAAATGAATTGCGCGCCGCCATAAATAATACTTATGGCCGCGGAGCTGCACCAGATATTCTTTTAATTGGCGTTGATACAGATCTCGATTCCATTCGTGTTCACTTCCCAGATGCCAGCGGCAATATTCTTCCTGACCGTTATGTTGATAGCGGCGATGTATATAAAAAATCGCTAGGAATGGATCAAGAAGCTGCTCGGACATATATTGCAGAATCTGTGTCCAAAGCAGAATCGCAAAATGGGATCAATCAAAAAAAAGATAAGATGGCAACAGGCATGCGAAACCTGGTGCTTGGCCTGGTTGAAGCCAATCTATCGCAAATTGAATTTGTAATTCAATATCATGCCGGGCGTTATCGGGTGATTGGTCATAACGAGCGTTTCATCTGCGCCGGTGAATCCATGAAAGAATTATATTTGCGCAATAAATATTATTTCGCCCATCTGAACACAGTTGAAGAAGGTGCAGCCGACTTAGATGTGGGCATCAAGATTTTTACTGAACTTAATATCAAGCATGGTTTGGCAATTCCCATACTAGTGCATTATCACTACTCTTCGCATGTGCCAGGTGCGCGTAATCGCACAATAAGACGTTGCAGGCGTGTCAAAGCAGCAATAGAGGCACGTTATTCACAACTCCATGAAAAAGGCTTGCTTTATTGTCAAATTGCAATAAGTGATATAGCTGGCACTGAACGTTGCACGTTCGTTGAAGATCAGGTCAAAGAAGCCGGACATTAAGACGGCCGGTTTTGTCGAGGTAGTTTTTATAAAACAAATAGCGTCACAGAGATTCGAACAAATGATCGCCAGAAATAGAGAAGGCTTAGCCGGTTAATCTTAAACGGTGTTAAAAACAAACGAACTGACCACAGCAACTGTGACAGTTCGTCGAGTTTTAACAAATCTCAGTCATCATTGTTTATCGATAACGTTTTTATCGAATTTAACCCACTCGCCTGCAGGCAGGTAACGATAGAGAGTCCCTTCTTCCGGTTCTAGCACTACAAGATGCACCCACTCATTATGATAAAAATGCTGCAATAGTTCATGTTTAGCAATTAACTTTTCAATTTCGTTACGCGGCGCCTCAACAATTGAAACCAGGCGCATTGGTTCATGGAATGGCAGCTCTCCATCCATTACTGTCTGCCATGATAATCCAAGACGAAGATCGCTCCAGGGCCCTGCCATTACACCAAAATTTCCGGTCACATTATGATAAATTTTACTCCCGCTACCATACACATCATAATCAGTCGTTGAAAAATAGTGTTCCATATTGATCCATTGTGCGACCACCTGAGGCGCGGTCATCAGGACTTCAAGGAAATTGAATTCAGGATCAAAACGATAATCATACGAATGCAGGAAAACACGCCCGCGCAAATCCAGCGAATCAGTCAGTGCACGTCGTCCGATCACAAAAGCGGTATTGCTGGACAGCCCCCACTCAGGCCTTACCTGACTCCAGTCCGCGCTTCTCTGAATTACATGCGATTTAGCCTCGCTATGTGTCAAAGCGTTCTCAATATCCGCGAATCGACTGCAGCGCTCCTGGCTCGTTCTGCGCCCAGCTTCATCCAGGTATTCAATCAATCTTGCGATATCCTGACCATGTGATAAAGGAAAATCTTCCAGATCGAACAGCTCCACCTCATCCGTTGTCGTATTCACCTGACCGGCAACGAAATAGGTATCAGACGGGATTTCAATACCGCCTTTGGCCAATCGCTCTCTTACCAGAGGATTATTCGCCATCATGACAAAAACGCGCGCATTTGGTTTGCCTTCATTTCCGCCACAGGCACCGCAATCCAGCGCCGACTCATACGGATTATTATCCGATTCACTGCCATGTCCGCAAATCAGCACCAATCGCGCAAAATTGGTGGTAAGGCCCATGATGCGCAATGCGTTGCCGACTGTCTGCACCTGGTCCTCTAAAGAAAACCCGGTTTGCAGAATATGTTCTTTCTGACAAGAAATTTCTTTTTGTTCGACACCGTAGTGGAGCTGTAAGCGGCTGACTGCGTCAGATAGTCTCTCTTTTGAAATTCCGGCTTTATCGGCCATTTCGATCAATGCGCCATCCAATTCTATCTCGGAATTCAAGATATGTTGCCACAAGGCATTAACCAGATTATTCGGCACCTTCCATCTACTTAGGCCAGTAACATTCTGCAGCACTTTATAAATGACACCCTCATACTTAACCTTCAGCATTTCTTCGGTTTCAGCTTCACTCGGCTTGTCAACCGTGATCGTCGTCGAGATAGCCGGAATAAGCTTCTTCTGGAGCCAGTTACTCGCATTCAGATAGAGTCTTGGCAATATGGTTTTGCCGAACATCTGTATAGTGTAAAACAGGCCGACCGCTTCAACCATAACGTAAGTCGTAATCGCGTTATGCTTCAAATCATGAAGCAGTGTATGACTCGCATGAATCATGCTGGTACGATGTTCATACATCGGCAGCATATTTTCCAGATAGCTGCGCGGTATCTCATGCACTTCAGTTTTAGGGCCGACAATAACCGGGTATTGTTCGGTTTGATGTTCATGTTCCCAAAAACTGTGCGTAATCAACACGCCAAAGAAACCTGCAAACCCGTACGTCTCATTTGGTCCCAAAGCTTCCAGATGACGTCTGAAGGGTTCAGAGCGCACATCGATACAATAAACCGATTGTGTATGTGGGCGCACTTTGTCTTGCACCTTGTTACGCGCCGATTCGTCGCTTTTCGCTTTTGATTCAATAATTCTGCCGAGTAATTGCTCCTGATAGCCCGCCTCAAAAGCTCTGAGCCATACGGGGCCATGATCCGATTCCGGAAATGCGGCTATCCAGTCATTCAGCTTTTTCAGATCTGCCGGAGAACAATCCAGCAAACTGGACGGCTCTATCTTCAGCGCTGACGCCAGCAGGCACAAGCTTCTAGACAGCTTGTTCTGCGCCGCCCTGACGACTTTAGGATTACCGTTCTCCCAGTAATGATTGAACAGATCATCCCAGTTTGCACCTTTGCGATGCGACAGACGATCGACTTCCGCAGAGTAAGCTGCCGCTAAGCGGCCTGCATTGCGCTCTCTACGCAAAAAATATTCACGTGAGGAATTTTTCATGAAAGAAACGATTTCCGGATAACGCCCGTCAATACCAAGAAACTGATCACAGTATTTTTTGACTAATTCACGCTCATACCAAAGGCTAACCGCAAGATACTGAACCAGATCGATGGGATATGCGTTTTGCCATACATAATTATCCTGTTTGGCACGCCACTTGATATAGCCAACCCAGCCGGGCAGGATACTCATATGCAGCGTTAAATATTCCTTCCATGCGTTCTGCGGAATTCCGAGTGTTTGCAGGCAGTCTATTACGACATATTCCGCGTCATCGGGAAGTTGGGCAATTTTTTTCCCAAGATTATCAATTCCGCAGGTTGACCATTCATCCGACAAGGTGTTTTTCCATTTTACAAAAAAACCTTTTTCGCGACCGGTCATTTCCCAGGTGGTATACCCTTCATCAAGAAACGGCTCACATCGGCCGACCAGATCGCTCACCATCACATCGACAATCTGCGTATCCAGTACCTTGTCACACCACTGTGCGATGGTCATTGTCCGCACCAGCGCAGCTTCATCTTGTGTAGCCACATCCCGTAGTTTCTCGGCGGCATTCTGTGCTGGAATAGCGGATGCGAGTCGATCGGACAGTGCCTTGACGAGTTCATAATCCGAGTCGCTTGGTGTATTGACACCGGATAAATCTTCCTCAGCAGAAGAAATGCGTTCAGTCAGGCATGTGCGCAACACGTCCTTATGGCCTATTTGACGCGAACCGATCAGTATCTGCTCATTTTGTACTTGTTTTTCAAGTACTGAATCAACATGCCGAGGCAGAATTCTCCCTAATTTAAAATACTTACGGTACATATAATTCGGGAGGTAGCCCTTACCGTTCAGATACTGCTTACCGCGGTGCGCCGCTTCGTCAAATTTAAGGTATTCAAGGGAATGCAGCGGATTATGATGCACAAACGTACGCATTGGCCAGAATCCGGCGATCACTTCATTAGCCGATTTAACGTCGTCGCGCAGTTTTGTACGAAGACCATCGACATCGGCTCTCACCGCAATCTCGTCTTCCTTCTCATTTACTAATCCCACCCCCGCTAAGGTATTACTGGTAGTCAATTCTTTTAGTTTCATGATACAAATTCCATTAAAGTTACAATCATTGGGGACATTAGATTAGATGCCAGCAATATCGCTTGGCAGCACCCCCAACGCAACGCTAATCAATACTATTATCAGAAGAGATGCAAATTCCGACTGATGCAATCTAATCTGGCGAATCTCCAGCTGTTTTTGACCAAAGAGCATTTTCTGCACCATGCTCATAATGTACCAGGAGGCCGCTAGCCATGCAGCAAGGATAAATATCAACGGAATATACGTTGCATATGCAGTGGTCAGAAGCATACCCACAAAGCCGGCAAAAACGCCAAATGGCGGCATGCCCATTGCAGCCAGCGCCACCAGCGTCAACAGAACGGCAAACTGCGGCATTGACCAGACAAGACCATGAACGGCTCTCATATCCACATCATCGCCATATTTGCTGCAGATGACCTGCCAGGCAAGCATAAGACCGGTTGCCATCAGAGCTACCGCAACAAGATAGATGACATTCTGAGGCGTCACCGTTTGCGATGATGCCAGGAACCACCAAAGAATTGCAAAGAAAGCGGAACTGCTATAAGCCAGAACCAAGGGCACTCGGGATTGGAGCATTGCCTTGAGTGTTGCGAAAACGATACTGACCAGGGCCAATATTGATATTGAATACGCCATATCCTCCGGCACTTCCACTATCAGACCAGCCAGATTATTCAAACCGAGAACAGGTAACAAAAATATCATAAATGCCGGCAGACTACCCGGCAACCGCGTAACGGCCATTACGTAACCCGCTTGCAAAGGAAGAAGCGGCAACAGAACCGCGCTAACCAGTAATGAAACAATCAAAGCAGCTGAAGCATCAGCACCGGCAGAAAAGCCGGCACATACGGCAGCAAAACCGGAAACGCCAATACCCGTCCAGGATGACGACCACAACGGATTGCGGTACTTAAACAGCAGAAATGCTACCAGGCCCAGTATTACAGCCAGGAATATCTGGCTCGTGACGCCTTCGCTTGTCAAAGCACCTAACCCCAGCCCAAGAAGCACGACGGTCATCAGCGAGCTGAGTGGGTCGTCATGGTTGTTGAACTGCACGAGTAACGATACGCAAGCCGCCAGCGGCAGGAGATAAAGCAATAACGATCCACCCGCTGATGTTGTGACCTGTCCTGACAATACGATCACGCTCGCCAGACTGAGCAGCGTGACGAGAGTCAGTAACATCTTCAGCTTATTCGGCTGGGACCAGACCGCAAAACCCAGTAATCCGCCCAACAACGGCACCATTGTCAAAATTAAAGAATTTGCTTCAAATGTCATTTCGACCATCCTTTATCATGCCCAACGATTCGATTTAGAACGCGCGAAAATACCCGTCCTAACCCTTCATACATTTTTTCAATATAGAACCGATTCATAGATAACGTGTATAAACGCACCTTAAACGATTTTATCCAGCCAGGCACACGGATGGAACCGCCTTTTGCGCTAATATACATATACGACCAGGTTGTAATAATTACCAAAGAGACGGCAACCACAATGGTACTAAAAAGCCAGTCAGGAAGCGCTGCAGCCTGCAGATAAAATTCGACTTCCGCCGGATCCGGATACAGAAACGCCGTGAAAGTCTCAGCAAGAAACAAATAAATAAATATGATGAAGAACCAGACAGATATCATACTGGCCGACACTTTCCATGATGCCACGCCTTGAATGCGTGTAAGCGACAAAATCGCCTGCGTAGAAGTTATCCAAATAAAGAACAGGAAGATCATCAATCCCTGCGACTCAAGTAACGGCATATCAAGCACATCATGTATAGCGAGAAGAATAACCAGCGGAATCAACAAAGTCGTGAATAACCCTGTAAACCATGTCAGAAAGGAAAATTCTCTAGGCTTATCGGAATGGCCCACATGCGGCATGCCCGGATGTTTACGCGCATCATGAATCACATTACCGCAATACAGAAAGACCGAACCTTTGAAGAAACCATGCGCGATCAGATGGAACACGGCTAATGCAAAAGCGCCCAGTCCACACTCCATAATCATGTAGCCCATTTGGCCAATCGTCGAATAGCCCAGCTTTCTCTTGATATCGTTTTGCCTGAGCATCATGAGACCGCCGACAATAACGGTTATCAAACCTATCGCAAAAGCAAGATGCAGCACCGTTGGACTCATACCAAACAATGGCGCCAGACGATTGATCAAAAATCCACCCGCATTGATAATCCCCGCATGAAGCAAAGCATGCATAGGCGTCGGTGCAAAAAGGGAACTAGGCAGCCAGATATGGAAAGGAAAATTAGCGGACTTACACAATCCGCCGATCAAGAGGAATAGTGTAACAGCTGTCGCACCGCTAATCTCAATACCCGGAAGCGGTGCAAGCAAAACGGACGTTTCAGCTGCTCGTTCAAAAAGCGTGCCAAATTCGAGTGTGCCATACAGCTGATAGGCCAGCACAATACCCGTTAGAAACGCGACGTCCCCTACCCTTAGCAACGTGTACGTTCTAAATGCACCCGCAAGCGTTGGCCCATGAGAATGGTTATGCGCCAGGATATAAAGCAGATAACTCAATAACTGCCAGAATATGAATAGCATCATAATGTTCGCACTGGAAACCATGCAAAGCAATACGAAAACCGTAAACGCCATCAGTGATAGATATCTTCTGGCGTTATAATCCTGGAACATATTACCGACAGAGTAGGTATAAACGATCATGCCAACGCAGGAAATCAGCGTCATCATGACGGCACTCAACCGGTCAATATAAAAACCCATTGGAAACACCAGGGAAGCAAGGGATTCCGGATCATAAAAACGAATAGTGATCGGTCCCTCCGTTGCCACATGCCAAAGCGTCAAAGCAGAGCCAATGAATGCCGCGCCGAGGAAATAGACTGCAAGTTTGGCGCGTTTATGCAAGGAGTCACTGCCCCCTGCAACTACAATAAGCGCACCTATTAATGGAAGTAAGGGAACTAAAACAACGATAGACATACAAACCTCATAAACATATCCAGATTGAGTGGGTTATAAAAAACTGTGAATGCGCTTAAGCATGTTGCATAAAAACATATTTTATAATAAATGCTTTTTAAGTTTGCGTTAAGATTTCTCGTGTATTTTCTGCATTTAATTTATCTAACGATACGATAATTATTTCATTATATAAATAATGACTGCTTTAAATCCCAAGCCTGATGAAATTTTAAAGTAACAGAACAATGGGTTAGAATCGCAAACGATTTTGACTTAAGCCTTCGCCTTCAGAAACTTTTCCTTTCCTGGAATAACAGAAGAACAGCGACAGCACTTCGCCGCAAGGCAGCGAAGTGCTGATAACAATCGAATGCCTGTTATTTTCAAACAATAATCAGTAGGCTTCGGTAGATAGACGGCACAATCTAGCAGCGGAGATTTAATACGACTCAGCAGCTCCTTTTACCCAGTAACAATCTGAAATCAGACACATACCGCCAAGTTCCTCCATTTTAGGAGAAAGCATTGTAACCAGCTTTTCAGTTTGTGCAACTGTACAGGCAAGAATAATAACTACATTTTCTTCTCTAAGCCCAAAGGTATCGGGACTGCGCTCTCCGCGCGAACCATATCCCCCAGCATGTTTTATATATGTATATCCACGCGCACCTATTGTTTTTAGTATATTTTCCAACTCTCCCATGCCCTCTTCATCAAAAACAATTTCTACTCGTTTCAATGGTACTAAAGCATCGTGCTGCAAAGTCATAATTTTACCCCCTAAGTAATTAATGGTAATAGTTCCCAAGATACAAGAAAAAGATTAAACAACGACACGCCAAATATCGGAACATCTTCAATAATTTAATAATTTGAAATACAAAGAAAGCCCGTTGCTAATCATATGCTATCTTAAACAAGCTTTACACTAGAAAAGAACGGGGTTTCATTATTTTATACAGCACCGGCGAGATACTGTGCCGCCCAATAATACAGAGGTATGCCTACCAACACATTAAACGGGAAAGTAACGCCGAGTGACAAAGTTAAATAGAAGGACGGGTTCGCTTCGGGAACAGCCATACGCATAGCTGGAGGAACAGCAATATACGAGGCACTGGCTGCCAATACTGTTACCAGCGTGACGCCCCCAATAGAGTATTGAAGCCAGTAATGACCGATAACAAGCCCTGTCGCCGCACCGATGAGAGGCATCAGAATACCAAAAATTACCAAGAAAATACCAACATCTTTGAATTCAGCCATTCTTTTTCCTGCTTCAAGCCCCATGTCCAATAAAAACAAACACAAAGCGCCCATCAACAGAGTACCGAAGAACGGTTCGATTTTATCGTAGTTTGCTTCACTAACAATGGCGCCAATAAACATGGTGCCGAACAATATCAAAATACTGCCATTGGTAAAAGAATCTATAAGTAAATGTTTGAAGACGCCTTTTTGTTTGTCGTCAGTGGAGCCGCCTTCACGTTTTCTAACCACTGCGCGTGAATAGCCAGCCAGTATCAAGCCGACAATAATCGCAGGAGATTCCATAATTGCAAGCATAACAACAGGATAGGCCTCGAAAGTTACGCCGATACCGGTTAAAAAAGCAACTGCTGTCATGTATGTACCTGCACTGACAGAACCATAATGCGCAGCAATCGCGGCCGAATTCATCGGATCAACTTTCATACGCATAATCACGTATGCCACTATAGGAAGACCAAAACCCAATACCAATGCCGCCAATACAGCAGGAAGGGCTGCTCCTATTCCTGCGTGAGCCAATTCCATACCCCCATGCAGACCAATTCCTGACAAAAGATACACGACAATCATTTTATGCATGTCAGGTGGAAGTTTTAAATCGGATTTTATCAAGGTTGCAAACATGCCCAGCGCGAAAAAGAGCGCTACAGGTACTAAAACATCAGAAATCGACATAGACTATTACCCCTTTTGTATTTAATTATTTACTACTCAAAAAAAACAAAGCCACTCTTAATATAACTCTAATACTAACTTTTTATTTTCAAATCTATTTTGAATTTTCGAGCATAATAAGCTTTACTGATCTTCTAAAGATCGAACGTTTTTAATGCTCTTAATATGTCACTAGTTTTATTTCATAGGCATTGAAACAGCACCCGTTATTCATCCTGACTCAACAGGACCTGTAACAATTTTATTTCCGATTTATAGCAAGGAGAAGCGAGAAAGTAAGGATTTTTCACTGATTTCACATAAATGATCAATTTATGATAAATAAGATCTAAAATCATATAGTTATTATTTAAATTTCACGCAATATAAAAATCATCAACTTCGTCTAATAGAACAGTTCATTTTATTAGACGTGTAAATCTTAGCCAATCAAAGAGGAAAATTAAGGAAACCACTACGAGTGCGGATGTTGAGTTTTAAATATCAATTAAAACATGCTTAACATTTCAACTTTAAGCTCTTAAAAGATTTACGACATAACAAATATCCATATCCTTAGTTGGCCGTAATTTACCATACCGTTTGTAAAAAAATTGTGATGTTTTTTAAAGAAAATTGTAACCATCATTTTCCTGCCTTACCTGTGTTTATTTACGCCAGCACTTCATGCACTACCTTAGCTTATCTGCTCAGCTTATATCATGGCAATTTATGTTTTTTGCCTGTCAAGTACTTTCAAATTTTTCCTGGATAAGCTTGTGCGTTACCGGGGTAAGAAGCTGCCTCTAATCTGAACAATACCTTCAGAGTCACCTTACAAGAAATGATTTCAAGCCATTTTAGGCAGCTTTTGCAAAAAAATCTGGGTTATGAACTAATAGGAATGACCGATAGAAGCCATTGAAGAGAAGTTCACGAACGAGCTGCTTTACAAAAAACTGGATATGAAATTCCTCCGACTTACTCGATCTAATATTTAAGGTAATTAAGTATATGAATATAAATAATATTTTTTATATCACAATTATTTGTGATTTTTTTGTTATTTTTTTGTGATTTTTTTGTGATTTTTTTGTGAACTTTCTGTTAGAATACGCATCAGAATAAATAACAACGTTGGTTAATTTATTTTTTATTTTTTATTTTTTATTTTTTATTTTTTATAGGAGGCATCATCAATGAAACCCGGAACTTATTATGCGATAACCCTTGTTATGCTTATGTTGCTGGTACTGGAAACACTCTTTGTATAAAACAAAAGTGAATACCCCACCGGCTGAAGCCGGTGGGTTCAGGCTACGACTGTAAGCCAGATTAATTGGTCGCTCGGCTGACCGTTCCGCTCGAAGGAGAAGGCTGGACCGAGTATACAACTATCACATCAGTTCTTGCAGCCTCACCGCTTCCCATCGTCTAAATCCTCACTTCAAAAGAAAGGAGACTTTCGCTAATTTCTAACGCTAACTCACGCAGCAGGGTAATGAAATTCAGTGTCTATATACAAAAGGCAAGAACATTTATGCGCTTACATTTAAACAGTAAATCGCACTATATTTGGCTTTGAGATAATTGAGAAAGTGCTGCGGATTTAAGGGCTCGCCAGCTATTCGTAGCACAAGTTCCTGAGGTGTATAAAGCCTGCCTTGCCTGTGGACATTTTCGTTTAACCATTTTTTTATCGGTGCAAAATTTCCTGTCTCAATATTTTTCTCTGTGTCCGGCAAAGCCTGCTGCATGGCGTCATAAAACTGACAAGCATAAATTGCACCCAGCGTGTAAGACGGAAAATAACCGAATGCACCGCCACTCCAATGCGAATCCTGAAGCACACCCAGCGTATCGCTTGGTGGCCGGATACCCAGATACGCAATCATTTTTTCATTCCATACTTCCGGCAAATCATCGACTGCAATATTGCCCTCGAATAAATCCTTTTCAATCTCATAGCGTAAAATGACATGCAACGGGTAGGTCAGTTCATCTGCTTCCACCCTGATCAATGCAGGCTGGCACATATTGACAGCCTGATAAAACGAATCGACCGTTACATTTTTCAAATTGTCCGGAAAGGTATCACAAAACAGTTTGAAATAATGTGTGCAGAATGCTTTGCTCTGACCAATCATACGCTCCCAGAACAGCGATTGCGATTCATGAATACCCATCGTTAGCGACTCAGAAACCGGCAGATCCTCGAGCCCCGGCATGCGTCCCTGTTCATACAACGCGTGTCCGGTCTCATGAATGACGGCATACAGTGATTCAATAAAATCATGCTCTGCATAGCGTGTGGTAATGCGGACATCAGTGGGATGACCACCACCGCAAAACGGATGAACTGAAACATCGATGCGCCCTTTTGTAAAATCAAAGCCGATATCTTTACTGATTTTCTGTGTCAATTTTACCTGTTGATTTATGCCAAAGCGGCCTTTTAAGAAACTGGTATCCGGCTGATACCCATTGTGTCTGATTGCATCAATCAACGGTACCAGAGAAGCTTTCAACTGATCAAAAACTGTGGAAATCTGCGCCACCGTTGTACCGCGTTCAAACAAATCAAGATTGGCATCATAGAGAGATAGCTCAGGAAAAGCACACTCAGCCCATTCTTTCTTCAGCATCAGAAACTCTTGAATTACTGGCGCAAAATCATTAAATCTATTTTCCTGACGCGCTTGCACCCAGATTTCGTGTCCCCTGGAGCTAAGCTCTGCAAGCGCTTGAGTCAGCCGTTTCGGAACTCTGGTCATTAAAACGTACTGCCGCTTTGCTTCCTGGATATTGCATTGCTCAACCGAGCTCACATGATGGTTGTGTTGTTCTAATGCGTCAAGGCACTCGCCCAAGGCCGGATGCGTCATACGTTCATGAATCACGCCAGCAAGTGCCGCAACCTGTCTGGCGCGTGCTGGTGCCGCTCCGCTTGGCATCATTACTTCTTGATCCCACCCAAGTGTATTCATTACACCATTTAAATGCGAAATTTCTTCTAACTTCTGAACCAGATTTTGATAATGTTTATTCATAATTACAATATTCACTTTAATACAGACGGTTATATTTTTAACATCACAGACTGTCAAATGAATGTGCAATTTTGTCACACCCACGTCATTATTTACCTTATGCTAAACCTTTTAAGTCTCTTTTAAACCTGAAAAAATTTTTCTGTGATTGACAGTCAAAATAACAGAACTCTGCGAAAGAAGAAGTTTATTTTGAAAATACCGCCGTGTACAACGTATAATTAGAATTGTATGCTTCAGCGTTAGAAATCATTATGAGTTATTATCAATATCATGTTTTTTTCTGCGTCAATCAGCGTGAAGGCTCTGCTACCTGCTGCAACAACATGAATGCGCAGGAAATGCGCGATTATGCCAAAAGCCGTATTAAAACGCTTAAGTTAAATGGTGAAAACAAGATACGCATCAACAACGCAGGCTGCCTCGACCGCTGTGAGGAAGGACCTGTTATTGTGGTTTATCCCGAAGATATCTGGTATACCTATATTGACAAAGACGATGTTGATGAAATCATCGATGAACATCTGATCAATGGCCGGATCGTTGAGCGCTTGAGAATTTAGCCGGTCAGCGAGACCAGTATTGTTTTGCAAAAATTCTTTATCGACGGCCCGGCTGGCAAAATAGAAACGGTTCTGGCTGAACCACGTGACTTACCCAAAGGCATCGCAGTCATTGCGCACCCTCACCCGTTGCATGGCGGAACAATGGATAACAAGGTCGTTTATACACTGTTTAACAGTATGCTTGAACTTGGACTTGTCGCGGTCAAATTCAATTTTCGCGGTGTGGGCAAAAGCGATGGCTCCTTTGACAACGGTATCGGCGAAACCGAAGATATCGTCGCCGTCACACAAACCATTCAGCATCAGTTTAGTCATCAGTTGCGTGACAAACGATTATTGCTCGCCGGTTTCTCATTTGGCGGCGGCGTGCAATTACGTGCTGCTGAACGGCTAAACCCGCAGTCACTTGTCCTGGTCGCACCATCCATCCAACAAACTGCTGATGCAGCTGTTTCATGCAGTAACGTCGAACAGGTTTTAATCATCCAGGGAGACCAGGACGAAATAATCCGATTAACCACCATTCTTAACTGGGCAACACCACATACTTTACCGATTGTCGTCATCCCAGGTGCTGAGCATTTCTTTCACGGCAAGTTGGCCGTTCTCAAACGCACCATTCACAGCTTTCTGAAAGCCTAGCTTCACCGTTGTATCAAGGCCCAAACCCATAAAGTAATCTGGCCAATGAGGAATCCGGATACTACCCATGCAACACTCAAACCAACAAAATGACAACATAACATTGAAAGAAAATTATGTTTTTTATTAAAACGATTGCACTTTTTTTCGTTACTGCCATCATGGAAATTCTCGGTTGCTACCTGGCTTATCTGTGGCTGACCCAGGGGAAAAGCGCATGGCTGCTCATTCCCGCCGGATTAAGTCTGGCCGTATTCGCATGGCTGCTGACAATGCATCCGACCGCAGCAGGACGAGTTTATGCGGCCTATGGCGGCGTTTATATTTTTTGCGCCATTTTCTGGCTATGGACTGTCGACGGTATCAAACCAACCGTCTGGGATCTGATTGGCGCATCCGTTGCGTTAACTGGCATGGCAATTATCATGTTTGCACCCAGAGCAACTTGATGCATTACATTATGCAAATACCCCAATGCATAAACGTTTACACGTCGTTCTCAATATTTCTCCGCAACAGCTTATTCACTATTACGAAGGAAATATCAGCACAGTTGTCGCCAGAACGACAGACGGGCGCACCATCCGTTTCCCCGCCAGCATTCTGCGCTCCGTGGTGCAGGCAAACGGCATACAGGGTTTGTTTGAATTGATTATCGACCAAAACCGTAAATTCGTATCGATTAAACAAGTCAGTAACAGCTAATCACCGCATAGACATGCCTGCGCGCTTTCATTGCTGAAAAAGCTGCGTTAAACTTTGTCCCTGTAGACATCCTTATTTTCCAAATTTCAATTAATCAGATCAAAACAATGGCCCAATATGTCATGTCAATGCTGCGTGTGAGCAAAATCGTTCCACCAAAACGTCAAATCATCAAGGATATCTCATTGAGCTTCTTTCCCGGCGCCAAAATCGGCCTGCTGGGTTTGAACGGTTCGGGAAAATCCACCGTGCTGCGCATTATGGCCGGTGTGGACAGCGAATTTGACGGCGAAGTACAACGGTTGCCTGATATTCGTATCGGCTACCTGCCGCAGGAACCGCAACTCGACCCCGATCATACCGTGCGCCAGGAAGTCGAGGCGGGCATGGGTGAAATCATTGAAGCACAGCAAAAGCTCGATGCTGTTTACGCTGCATATGCCGAAGAAGGCGCTGATTTCGAGGCATTGGCCGAAGAACAGGCACGCCTGGAAGCAATCCTTGCTAACGCGGGCAGTGACACCGAAAATCAGATGGAAATTGCCGCAGACGCGTTGCGCCTGCCCTCTTGGGACGCAGTCGTGAAAAACCTGTCCGGCGGTGAAAAACGCCGCGTTGCTCTGTGCAGGCTGCTGCTCGAAAAACCTGACATGCTGCTGCTGGACGAGCCGACCAATCACCTTGATGCAGAGTCAGTCGAATGGCTTGAACAGTTTCTGGTACGATTTTCGGGCACGGTCGTCGCCGTCACCCACGACCGTTATTTTCTCGACAACGCCGCAGAATGGATACTCGAACTCGACCGTGGACACGGCATTCCATGGAAGGGCAATTACTCCAGCTGGCTCGAGCAGAAAGAAGCACGTCTGGAGCAGGAAGGCAAACAGATCGACGCGCATATGAAAGCGATGAAGAAAGAACTCGAATGGGTGCGGCAAAATCCCAAAGGCCGTCAGGCCAAATCCAAAGCACGTCTGTCCCGCTTCGAGGAACTGAACTCGCAGGAATACCAGAAGCGCAACGAAACGCAGGAAATCTTCATCCCCGTTGGCGACCGGATCGGCAACGAAGTCATTGAGTTTAAGAACGTATCCAAAGCCTACGGCGACCGGCTGCTGATCGACAACCTGAGTTTCCAGATTTCACCTGGCGCGATTGTTGGCATTATCGGCCCGAACGGCGCAGGCAAATCGACGCTGTTCAAACTTATCACCGGCAAGGAACAACCAGATTCGGGTGAAGTCAAAACCGGCCCCACCGTCAATATCGCGCATGTCGACCAGGCGCGCGATGCCCTTGAGAATGACAAAACCGTATTTGAAGCCATATCCGGCGGCAACGACCTGCTCACCGTCGGTAAATACACCACCCCTGCCCGTGCATATCTCGGCCGCTTCAACTTCAAGGGCGGGGATCAGCAGAAAATTGTCGGCCAGCTTTCCGGTGGCGAGCGCGGGCGCCTGCACCTTGGGCAAACTTTGATTGCGGGCGGCAATGTGCTGCTGCTGGATGAGCCGTCTAACGATCTCGACGTTGAAACGCTGCGCGCGCTCGAAGACGCGCTGCTCGAATTCGCCGGTTGCGTGCTCGTCATCTCGCACGATCGCTGGTTCCTCGACCGCATCGCCACACATATTCTCGCCGCAGAAGGCGAATCGCAATGGATGTTCTTTAATGGCAACTATCATGAATACGAGGCCGACAAAATTAAACGCTTAGGTGAAGAAGGCGCGAAACCGAAGCGGATACGGTATAAGCCAATCAGCCGATAAAAAGGAATAATTTAAAAAATGCTTGTCCTTTTGAATACAGCAAGAAATCTGTATGAAGATAAGTCAACTGTAGAACACAGCGATAAACCTCGCACTAACGGCGGTTTTGTTTACACTTTACAACTTATTAACAATAAGTTATTAGCAAAAAATCAGGCCATCGGCCTTACCGGTGGCCTATTGTTGCGTTCTACAATAAGGAAATGCTTTTAGCCTGAGTCATAGTAGTTTCCTCCTAATGATCAATTAACTTGTGTTCAATTGCATCGACTCGATATCTACTTCAAATAGCAACATATAAAACAATAGCTTATTATTTAAAAGTAGATATCTTATCTTTGCAATCAAACACAAATTTACTTTAAACACCAGCAAAATGCTTTAAAGTTCAGTTCCTTACTATTTTGAAAACCTGAAATCACTTAATGTTGACTAGGGCCATATTCCGGAAAGCGTTCGGTACCGCTTTCCGCTTTTTCATACTCAAATGCAGGCGCATTCTTTAATTCATCTCCTGTCACATTATTGAGCGAAACATTTCCTTCTTCTTTATTCATTTGCAGGTTTTTAACCGGAACAGCGACTAATTTGTCGCCGATACCGAGAAAACCGCCAACCGAAATGATGGCATATTGAATATTTTCAGGATTGGAAATTAAAAAGTTTTCAACCGTCCCCAGGGCGTCACCTTTATTATTGACAACATCCTTTCCTATCAATTTATGAACATCTTTATCAACCCTGTAAGTAATACCCGATTTGCCGTACTCGATTTTTTCAGCACTATGCACTTCGCTACCAGCGTGTGCATTGGTGAAAGCAAACAACAGGATTGCCGCCATCAATAAGACTAATTTATTATCTTTCATAATAAAACCTCTCCTTAGTTTGGTTTAAATAAGTACTTCAGACAACAATATCTATCGCGTATTCAATCTTTGCGCTTTAGATATTTTTTTATTGGATATTGAGTTTATTGATTACTGAAATAGCTCCGCCCTCCAATGCATTTTCCCGTGCGGCATTGTATTCCATCCAGGAATCGACGGTTCCTGTCAGAATAGCAACGCCAGCATTAACATCTATGTCGATATCTTTAAGATCGACAAAAGGACTCCAGAACATTTCATTCTCAATGTCCAATTTAATTTCCCGGTCACTTTTATTGGTCGCCATTTTGGCGCCGCCGTACCAGGAAAAATCGTAAACGGCCCAGTCGTATACATAAGGGTTATAGGTCACGGTACCGGGATTGCTGACACCCAGAAAATTGCGCACAGATGTAGCCCCTGAAGCTCGTTGCGCTACAATTTCTGCCACGCCTTTTTCAAAAACAGTGTCTACGGTTCCGTTTAACTGTGCCGCGCCATTTTTCACACGTACGTTAATCTCGTAACTTTCGGTGAAAGGATGGCGCAACAATGCAGAACGTATATTTGCAGCAATTTCATCATCGTCCAGATCCACACCAGAACGTACTTTGATAAGATTGTTTACGCGCACAACACCCACCGTATTGCGCGCATCACTGATAGCGGCTTTTTTAGCCTGGATATTGTCGACCACACCCCGCAACGTGACATATCCATTTGAAACTTTAATTTCCATATCAAAGAGATGCACGCGTGGATCATGCCGCATAGAGTCCTGTATCGCTGCAAGAATTTCCACATCAGAACGCGCTACGTATTTTTTTTCGCGTAAATCATTGTCACGCGCCCATTTCTTAACCTGCAAATCAGATGTATCAATAGTCCTGACTCCGTGAACCCACGCATCCAATTCGGCCAGACGTTTTTCTGCCGCGCTACCGACGGCTCCGGATAAAGACACCTTGCCTTCTGTGACGCTTACATCGACCAACCCGTTATCGATTAGCGCATTCCAGTACAATCTTTTTTCCACCTCCCGCTTGATTTCATTGTCCGGCCGTTTTGATTGCAATTGAATATCTATGTTATTGCGGACACTTACAACGCCACTGACACCCTTGGCAACAGTTTCTGCCAAATCCCGCTCTGCCCAGGAGTCCACTGTGCCGCTTAAAGAAATCTGACCGTTATCATCCGCCTGGACTTCAATCTCATAGGAATCCGTTGCGGCGTCATACAGCAGGGCTTTTCTTACGGCATCCTGAAGCACACTGGCTGCATAATTCGAAATAGGTTTTACTTCCGTCCGATTAATGACTGATCGTACGCCGCGCACAGTCTGAGCAAGATGAACCGCCCGTTCTTTGGCCAGCAAATTTGTGACACTGCCAGTAAGTGTGACAACGCCCTGATTTGTATTTACATCTATGGTGTTGAATGGAATAACCGGATCAGATTGGAATTCTTTTTCTATATGATGGGTGATGTCTATGTCCTCAATAAACAATGCGCCCCGTACCGAAAAAGATGAAAGTGTCAACACCAGCAGCAATAGCAGCAATATAAGTAAGCCTGAAAATTGCGTACTATTCTTTGCGATATTAATTGTTGTGATCATATGCTTTGAATTCATATGTTGCACTCCTTTTTCTAACAAAATAGTCAAGGCACAAAAATATTTCTATAAAAACCCATTTTTAACAAGCGGCGTAAACTGGCAACAGTTTTTTCCTGCTATTTTGACTGCGCGCGCCGCGTGTAGCGTGTATTTAGCACACTGCAGATCCGCAACCAGCGTGATTGCGGCAAATAGATGAGTACCACCAGATGTCGTTTTTAGCCATCGTAGAACCCAGCCTGCCAAAAAATAAGACTGAACGAACCGCTTACGGAACCACACAATAAAATTTCTCAAATACAAGTAATCAACGTGCATTTTTACGATATAGGATTTTTGCAATAATCGTTATTAACTATGTTAATAGCTGCTAACTTGTTAAAACTCAAGCCAAAACATTTCTATTGGGAACCCGCGTTCAACATGCTATTCAAATATTCTGCTTATCAACAATCGCGCCAGAAAAAATTCAGCGGTCATGTACGTCAAAGGGATTGCTGCCTGGCCGTCGTTGTCGATGCCGATGTTAATAGCCCGCTCACCGGTATACTACCCGTCCGCCACATCAAGATGTAACTTGGCCTGTCCAGCTCTCTTTGTAACCCTTGTTGCTTTCCTGCTACCAATCTCACAAGCCGTTGGCAGGTCCGCGATCATACCGGTAATGCCATGCCGCCCATCTGTCTTTCAATGCGCGTCTGTTGCTTAACCCGTACTTTGCCTTAATGGCCGAGCGATCCTGTACCGGGTGCCTTGGATAACCGTGATAAGTAATGATGAATTTTTCTATGCGAACCAATTCCGGCGTGGTTACCAGTTCCTGTTGTTTTTTCGTTAATGGACCTGATTCTTCTGATAACCGGGGAAATAACGAACTTTGTATGTTCCGTCAGGTTTGTGATAAAGCCTTATGCAGTCTTTTCATTTGTTGATCTTTTTCGAGTTTTTAACAATTCAGCTTAATTCTTGAGTTTTTCAAGCTACTCTATTTACTGAATTTTTTCAGATAATACTTTTTCAGGATCGACTATTTAGCATCCGGGTTCATCCTAGCCTTCCTCGAGACCATAATTACACGTATAATCCAAAGTCGAATTTCCCATGTACTGTTGATTTAATGAGCCTACAGGGATACCTCAAGGATTGAAAACATGAAATCGCCAATTCGAATTTCTGTCACTGGTGCAACAGGCCAGATTTGCTATAGTCTGCTGTTCCGTATTGCAGCGGGTGATATGTTAGGTAAAGATCAACCGATAATTTTACAGTTACTTGACATTCCGAATGCACGCCCGTTATTTGACGGGCTAGTCATGGAATTACAAGACTGCGCTTTTCCACTTCTGACAGAACTCATCACAACAGATGATCCATATACAGCATTCAAGGATGCTGATATCGCTCTACTGGTTGGCGCACGGCCCCGCGGTGAGAATATGGAACGCAAAGACTTGCTTGAAGCAAATGGACCGATATTTATTGAACAGGGAAAAGCACTGAATTCTGTTGCCAATAGAGATGTCAAGGTACTAGTTGTCGGCAACCCCGCAAATACGAATGCTTATATCACGCTTCAAAATTCCCCCGATCTCAGTCCTGAGAATTTTTCCGCAATGCTCAGACTTGATCATAATCGGGCTTTATCACAGGTCGCCAAGAAGCTGTCAAAACCCGTTACCAGCATAAAAAAAATGATTGTTTGGGGTAATCATTCCAATACACAATACCCAGATCTGAGCCACGCTGTAATTGACAATGTTCCTGTCAGATCACTCATTAGCGATGATGACTGGATTGCCAACAGCTTTGTCCCAACTGTGCAAAGACGCGGCATGGCGATTATTGAAGCCCGGCATGGCCGGTCCAGTGCAGCTAGCGCCGCTAATGCCATCATAAATCATATGCAGGACTGGATATTTGGAACTCGCGATAATGACTGGACGTCAATGGGAATTTTGTCCGATGGAAGTTATGGCATTCCTAAAGGAATCATATACAGCTTCCCGGTAATTTGCGATAGTGGTAACTATCAGATAGTTCAAGGGTTGGAGTTAAGTGATTTTGACAAGAACAAAATGCAGAAAAGTTACGAAGAATTAATCACAGAACAAAGTGCTATCATGCATTTGTTAGCTTGAAACCATTAAATACAAAACATCATCGTCCATCGTCGAGATTTCTGTTCAACAGCAAAACTCGTTAAAGCGTTTTAACAAAAGCAAGCACTGTTTCTATATGCCCCGGCACTTTGACACCGCGCCATTCCTTTCTCAAGATACCTTCAGCATCAATAACAAAAGTACTGCGCTCAATACCACGCACTTGTTTTCCATACATGTTTTTCATTTTGATGACATCAAACATTTTACATATCTGTTCATCAGAATCACTTAAAAGCTCAAATGGAAAATTCATTTTTTCTTTGAAATTTTTATGCGATTTTATACTGTCACGTGAAACACCAAAAATTTCACAATTTAGATCTGTAAACGCTGTGTAGTTATCTCTGAAATTCTGACCTTCTGTCGTACATCCGGGCGTATTATCCTTTGGATAAAAATAAATAACAAGATGTTTTCCAAGTGCTTCTGACAATGTAAATGTCTTACCATCAGTACTGGGTAGTTGGAAATCGTCAACAGGTTGATTAATCGTCAACATTGGATTTTATAAAATTGAAAAATTAATTGCCCAAGAACACAAATAAACTATGAAAATACGATGCTAGAAATAATTATCAGGGTATAACCGAATCTATCACAATTGATACATCATTATCGCCAACCGTGATAGGTTCACTCATTCCCTGTAAGTCTCCACTGGAAGGAACCGCCTGGCCCGATTTTGAAATACGCGCTTCGATAATAACATTTTGGAAACTTGACAGTTTCATGGCAGGTGTCATCGCCATTGCATCTGTGAGTGTAAATGTTGCAGGCAGATCTTTGGCACTCAATCTTAGAATTGCCAACGGCATTTTAGGACCGGTTTCAGCACGCGCATAAATAAATAGTGTGTCGTTCGGATTGGCTTTGGCAGCGACCGCATCACTGATAGACACATCACCAGAAATTGACAGTGAGGCTGGTTCATCTGGCTTATTTGACGAAACTGAAACTTGTTCAGGTTCCGATACACTGGGTTGCGCCGCAGTTTCTGATGACTCTGAAGCAGCCAATTGTGTCTGAGGCACAGATGTTCCTTCACCTGACAAAGATCTGGCTTCTGCAATGCTTTCACTCACTGATTTGGCAAGCTGAGAATCAGCCGGAATAACCGCCAATAATCTTTCCCAATACATTGCGGCCTGATCAAAATGATTCTGCTCGAACTCAACTGTTCCCGCCAATGCCAGCGCTTTGGGATATTCCGGGTCAATATTCAAAGCTTTTTGAATCAGTTCATTAGGTCTGCCAACAAGGCTCCCGTCGTTCGTCATTGCTAAAACATCAGCATAATCACTGAGAATCTGGGGATTGTTTGGGATAAATTCGTTCAGTTTGGCATAAGTTGCAGCGGCTTCATCATACTGATTCATGATTGCATATGTGCGCGCCAACATAAACCAGCCTTCTATATCATCAGGATTATTATCTAATCTTGCAATCAAATTCTCCAGAACAGAATTAAAGTTATCATGCCCTTCAGGCATGGCATTGTTACTGCCATCACTGCCTTGAGGCATCTGCACCGCATTTGCCAGTTGCGCCTGCGGCAATAGTCCACGCGTATCGCCAATCTCCAAATATAAATAAATGGCTGCCACCGGCAGTGTCAGCGCAAATATCGTTGAAACGGCGATATTCATTATTTTATTTGGTTTTTTACGATTAATCACTTCGCCTTCTTGAACATCCTGCAACATGCGTTGCTGCAATTCTTGTTTACTTTGCGTATATTGTTCTTGCGTCAAGATATCATTTTCGAGATCTCTGTCTAATTCTTTTAGTTGATCACGATAAACTGTAACATTCACCGCGTCACGCTCAATAAGTTCCTCCTGGAGATTTTTATTTTTTAATAAAGTGGGAATAATAAAAAGGAGCGTAACTACAATAAGAATACCTGAAATGATCCAGAAAGCCGTCATACATTGTTACCTTTATTTTCACGCACAGAAACATCCGTCTTTTGGTGCTGTTTCCGAGTTGAAGAATTATCTCGTTCGTTTAAGTTATCGTTTTCTTTGTGTTGGTTCCCGGATACTTTGGCATGACTTTCATCCAGCAACACAGCTGCTTTTTTCAGTTCCGCTTCACTCAGAGTGACTTCTTTAATCTCCTGGCGGCGTCCTTTAAGGAATTTAACCAAAAACCATGTGCTTAAGATAAAGAAAACCAGCGGTCCAAACCACAACAAAACCGTCGTGGCTTTCATGGGCGGATTATACAATACAAAATCTCCGTAGCGATCAACTAGGAAATCAATAATTTCATCGTCGGTTTTATTGGCTTTGATCTGCTCACGGATTATCCGACGCATATCATTGGAAAAATCAGCCCGGGACTCTGCTATTGATTCATTCTGACATACCAAGCAACGAAGATCTTCTGTTAAGGCCAGCATTCTTTTTTCTATTTCCGGATTTTCCGCTACTGGAACCGCCTCTTTATATTCTGTTTCAGCCAGGCTTTGTGACGGCATCACAAATAGGATTACCAGCATTACAGCCGTGCTGCTGAAAAAAACGTCACTAAACCTTTTCAGTGTAATCCCATCAGCGCATACACGAACCGAATTATATAAAAATGAAACTAAGAATTTTTTCATGTCTGCTTTTGCAATTCGACAATCAATGGAATAATCTTGTTTTGTAATGAATCTACAGTAACCGGACCTATTTGCTTGTGTCTAATAATTCCCTGTTTGTCAATAACATATGTTTCCGGCACCCCATATACTCCATAATCAATCCCAACCGCACCATCTGGATCAACCACACTTGCAATATACGGATCCCCAAAGTGTTTTAACCATTGTTTAGCCGTTGTGTTCTCATCCTTATAATTAAGGCCATATATAGGCACAATGCCTGAATTCGCAAGTTGTACTAATAAAGGGTGTTCATCCCGACATGCAACACACCAGGAAGCCCATACGTTCAGTAACCAAACTTTACCTATGTTTTCTTTCGAAGAAAAAATCCTGTCCGGCTCATGCAGACTGTAAAGTTGAAATTCAGGTGCTGGTTTATCTATTAAGGGCGACGGAACCTGGCGCGGGTTTAATGACAAGCCGACAAATAAGAAAACCGCTAACACTAAAAAAGCAAATAGAGGCAACAGATATCGCATTAAACTTTCCTTGTATCTGAAGCCAATGCTGTGCCACCTTCCGTGGCAACTGGTTTAGCAGCCTCATCTGTTGCAGGAGTTTCCTGGTTAAATTTTTTGCCCAGGATCTGTTGGCTTTTCTCTTTGATTCTCAAGCGATAGCGTTTATCACTTACAGCTAAAATACCACCGATTGACATCAATAAACAACCAAGCCAAATCCAGTCTACAAAAGGCTTGTGATAAGCACGAACAACCCAGGCCTCATTAGCCAGAGGTTCACCCAAAGCAACATAAAGATCACGGAAAAATCCCGTATCAATCGCAGCTTCTGTCATTACCATGCCTGATGCATTGTAAGTACGCTTTTCTGGGTACAGTTTTCGTACAAACTCACCGTCTTTTAATACATCAATGTCTCCACGCACTGACATATAATTAGGCCCTACGACATCAGATACGCCATTAAACTGAAATGCATATTCTTTTATGGTAACGCGGCTGCCTATATCCATACGCACGTCTTTTTCAGTTTCGTAACCGTTGACTAGTGTGACACCAATAATAAATACCGCCACGCCAAAATGTGCGCAATGCATTCCATAAAAGCTTCTGGATTGTTTGGCAAGCTTGACAAAAACATTACCCTGCCCGCTGTTACTTAAACGGTGCTTCATACTAACCAATATGCTCATAACAATCCAGAATGCCAGCAATAAACCGAAGCTGACAAGCGGTTTCCATTCACCCATGTAGAATGGCACGATAATCGCACTTACAATGCTAACGCCAATTGCCCAGCGAATTCGAACGGCCAACGATGGCAAGCTCATCTGTTTCCAGCGGGAGATCGGCCCCAGTCCGATTAAAAATATCGCTGGCGTCATAATCGGCACAAAAACAGCTTCAAAATAAGGCGGGCCGACTGAAATTTTTCCAAGATTAAGCGCATCAATTATTAACGGATACAAAGTGCCCAGCATAACGCTGGCAGCAGCGACCAGTAATAATAGATTGTTTGCCAACAACATTGATTCACGTGACAGCAAGTCAAACTTACCTCCCAAACCAACTTTTGGTGCCCGCCATGCAAATAATAACAGTGATAAAGTAACGGCCACAAACAAGAACCCTAATATGAATACGCCTCTTTCCGGATCAGTCGCAAAAGCATGCACAGAAGTAAGTACTCCCGAGCGCACCAGGAATGTGCCCAACAGACATAGCGCAAACGTACAGATTGCTAATAAAACTGTCCAACTTTTGAAACTGCCGCGTTTTTCAGTTACTGCCAGCGAATGCATTAGTGCCGTGCCAACAAGCCAAGGCATAAAAGAGGCATTCTCAACGGGATCCCAGAACCACCAACCTCCCCATCCCAGCTCATAGTAAGCCCACCAGCTGCCAAGCATAATACCAAAGGTTAAAAATACCCAGGCAACGGTTGTCCACGGACGTGACCAACGCGCCCATGTTGCATCCAGTTTGCCACTGAGCAAAGCAGCAATTGCAAATGCAAATGCTACTGAAAATCCTACATAGCCCATGTACAGCATGGGCGGATGAATAACCATACCGGGGTCTTGCAACAGCGGATTAAGATCACTGCCTTCCATGGCAGCGGGTAACAGACGATCAAACGGATTGGATGTCAATAACATAAACGACAGGAATCCAACGCTGATCAGACCCAGAACACCTAAAACCCGCGCGGTCATGTCTTCAGGCAACTGTTTGCTGAAAACACTGACAGCAATCGACCAACCTGCCAGCATCAATACCCAAAGCAGCAGTGAGCCCTCATGAGACCCCCAGGTTGCCGCGATACGATATTGCAGCGGGAGTTCTGTATTGGAATTTCGTGCCACATTTAAAACAGAAAAATCACTTGTAACAAACGAATAACCAAGACACAAAAAAGCGATCAAGACAAAAACAAACTGACCCTGTACAACCGGTTTTGCTAATGCCATCCAAGAAGTTATACCACGAGCTGCGCCAATTAACGGCAAGGTTCCTTGTGTAATTGCCAGTAACAACGCAAGAATGAGCGCAAAATTGCCAATTTCTGGAATCATGATGTCTAAAATTTATATGTAAGGTCTTTGTTCAAACACAAAGACAATTGGAAACAACCTAAAACACGCATACATGTTTTAGAATCTTTATTTATTGTGTCAGAGAAGCTTTCTGAGCTTTTGCGGCTTCTTCCAAAGCTAGCGCAGCTTCTGGCGGCATATAATTTTCATCATGCTTTGCCAGAACTTCATCAGCAACGAAAATACCGTTTTCGTTTAATTTACCCTGCGCGACAACACCTTTACCTTCTCTGAATAAATCGGGAAGTATCCCCGTATAGACGACCTGAATCGCCTCGGACGTATCTGTTACCGCAAATTTGACTGTTGTTCCTTCTTCACGATTAACACTGCCTTCCTCTACCAAACCGCCAATTCGAAAGCTTTTACCTATGGGCGCTTCATTAGCTGTTACTTGTGTCGGACTAAAGAAGAAAACCAAATTACTTTGAAATGCATTTAATACTAAAACAGCCGCGAACCCCAATGCTGTAACACCAGCAGTGATTACTGCAAGTTTTTTATGACGTGGTTTCATTTTTTATCTCTTCTTTATTTGAAATCTCATTTGGGTCTGAGATTTTTTGTTCATTTGTGGCTCTTTGTTCAGTTATTCAATTCTTCATCCCGGACTGAGTACGTTTCTTTATTTGACTTGTGTGTCAGACCATCCCTTTTAATCAAAGTTCTTTTGCGTCTGGAAACAAGAAGTACTTCACCGATCACACATGCAAACGTTACAAAATAGGACCCCCATACATAAACACCGTATCCGCCCATCGAAAAAAATTCAGACCAGCTTGACCAATTCATCACAGCACTCCTTTTTGTCTAAGCTCGGCGACCCATGCGGTATGACTTTCCCGTTCAAGAATAATGACACGCACGCGTTTTAAAATAACCGCTATCGAATACATCCAGCTCGCAAAAACCATGACCATCATTCCGGTCAGCATTGTCGAAGCCATAGTGGGTGCTTGTGTCACACTAACCGAAGCCCCCTGGTGCAAAGTATTCCACCATTGTACAGAAAAATAGATAATCGGAATATTAATTACGCCGACCAGCGCAATAATTGCGCCCGCTTTGTCGGCTCTTCGGGAATCATCAATTGCAGCCTGCAGGGACATAAAGCCGATATAAAGAAACAGCAAAATCAACTCGGATGTCAGTCTCGCATCCCATACCCACCATGTTCCCCACATTGGTTTTCCCCAGAGTGAACCTGTCCACAGAGCCAGAAATGTGAACAACGCCCCCGTAGGCGCTATGGCAGTCGCCATCATTGAAGAAAGACGAGTATTAAATGCGAGGCCGATACCAGCCCAAAATGCCATCACAACGTAGAGAAACATTGACATCCATGCGGCAGGAACGTGAATGAAAATAATTCGATATGCTTCACCTTGCTGAAAATCTGTTGGTGCAACGAAAAATCCAATATACAGCCCGACAACCAGCAGACCAAAAGCAACTACTGCGAAGAAAGGGATCATTTTGCCTGCAAGAGAATAAAAGCTTGCAGGAGACGCGTATTTATACCAATTAATAGCCATATGCAATATTCTTTGAAAGACGTGTTGTTATTTTTTAAGTTTCTGATTACTTCAGCAGAATGTGGTTGTTTTGACCCTGGCTCATTACAAATAATTCTATACTAAAATCGGTGAATCAGAAAATTGCATTGATTCAAATAAAATAGCATTTAATTCTAATAAGATGAGGTTAATTATTTTAATTTTTCCACCATTATTCCATAGACACCCGCAAGGAAGCCGCTGCGGCCCAGGGTGCGAATACAACTGACACCAATAAAAATGCACCTAACAGTGACAAGTGCGCATCATAATCAATACCGGCCATGATGGCTTCTACCGCACCTGCTCCGAAAATCAATACCGGAATATAAAGCGGTAATACCAGTAAAGATACCAGAACCCCTCCGCCACGTAATCCCAGGGTTAAGGCTGCGCCAATTGCGCCAATCAGACTCAATACGGGGGTTCCAAGCAGCAGCGATAGTGTCAGAACAAACAACGCATCTGTCGGTAAATCATATTGAATGCCTAAAACCGGCGCCATCATGACCAGAGGCACGCCGGTTGCCAGCCAGTGTGCCAACGCTTTCCCCAATACAAGAACAGACAATGATTGAGGAGAAAGCAGCATTTGTTCCAAAGTACCGTCAAGATAATCATTAGCAAACAGTCTGCCCAGTGACAACATTGAGGCCAGCAAAGCGGCAACCCAGACTATACCGGGCGCCATCATGCGCAACATATTCATTTCCGGACCAACACTCAGTGGAAATAAGCTGACAACTATTATAAAGAAAAACAAGGTGGTCAAAACATCGGAACGGCGTCGAACGGCCAGCAACAAGTCACGTTGAACAATCCAAAGAAACATATTACGCCAGTTGCAGCTGCACGGTTGAGGCGGCAGTGACATCAATTTTCTGATGCGTTGTCATAACAATCATGCCACCTAGCTTCAAATGCTGTTCAAGCAATTTCTGGATAAGCTTGACGGCGCTGACATCCAATGCCGCTAGAGGTTCGTCAAGAACCCATAACTTGGTTCTGCAAACCAGTAACCGGGCAAGCGCAACGCGTCTGCGTTGACCTTGCGATAAAATCTTTGCCGGAAGAAATTCCCGACCGCCCATTCCCATATTCTCAAGTGCATCGCGAGCCTGCATATCGGTTATTTTTGTGCCACAGAGCGCACTGGAAATACGTAGATTTTCCAATGCGGTCAAGTCATCTTTTGTTCCACTCAAATGACCGATATACGTTAAATCGAGATAATACTCGCTACCAAGCGACCCGATGGCTATACCATTCCAGATAATTTTACCCATGGCAGGACTTGATAATCCGCACAGTATCCGCAATAAACTGGTTTTCCCACTTCCATTGGGCCCGTTTACCAGCATTAATCCGCCCGCTTCTAATGTAAAACTGATTGATTCAAAAAGTTTGCGGTCACCGCGCACACAGGCAAGATTGGTTCCTTGCAACATAATTATTTTGTAAAGTTGAACATAAAATCATAACGCTTCGGATTAAATCCGTAACACTGTACAGGTTTTCAAGCCGTATTCAAATCAGCAAATTCGGCTAAGCAAGTTATGATCTTGCTTGGCAAAATAGCTATCAGATAACAATCGTTTAGGCTTTATCGACTGACACATTGAAACTTCTCCCAGCCCCAGAAAAAACTGTTGATAATATAAGCGTACAATATTCTTTTGTTGAGTATGGTCCATCGGATTTTTCGTGTTATTCCTGGGGACCGTACGTCCGCACAAAATAGCCTGTGCTTCAGCTTTATCCAGCGAGACCGAAGGAAATTCATGTAAAATGCTATCAATCGGCAACAAGCAACGATCACGTTCCATTAGATTCATTTCTTCCAGCATTCCAAGCGTTTTCACCTGATTCAAATGAAAGCAACCGACACTACAACGTCTCAAGCTAATCAGATACGCGCTGCCACATCCCAGCGCCTTACCGATATCTTCAGCTAAAACACGTATATAGGTACCCGTTCCGCATTGCACCGATACAATCAGCTCATTGCCTGACAATGATTTAATCTGCAGATAATGAATTGAAACTGCACGTGGTATGCGTTCAACCGTTGCACCTTTGCGAGCATAGTTATATAAAGGCTTGCCTTGATACTTTAGCGCACTGTACATCGGCGGCGTTTGTGCTATTTTACCCACAAATTGCCGCAACATCGATTTACAATCTTCTATATTCAGCCGTATGTTAGCTGCGTCGGATAATTTTGTTATGACTCCCTCCGCATCACCAGTGGTACTTTGATAACCCAACTTAATTACGGCTTCATATGACTTGCTGGCTTTTAACAAGACCGAAGTAAACTTGGTTGCTTCCCCCATACAAATAGGCAGCATACCCGTAGCTAAAGGATCCAGCGTACCCGTATGTCCCGACTTGGCAGCCGCATATAAATATTTTGCTCTCTGAAGCACCTGATTGGATGTCATTCCATAAGGTTTATCTAACAGCAATATGCCACTGATATTGCGCCGGGTTATATTAAAGGCAAACAAACTATATTTGTTGATTTTGATTAGTTGATGCTGACAGGAATTCCGTCATGTGAGGTACCGATATAATCAATTGAGAAAGTTCATGTCGATTCAGCTACCATTCTTATTTTCTTGCTGCTCTTGCGCAACAGCCTCGTCAATCAGCTTGGACATATATGCGCCGTGCTCAATTGATTTATCATAAATAAAAATCAGTTGCGGCACAACGCGTAATTTAATCCGCTTGGACAGGCTTGATCTAAGAAATCCACTCGCCTTTTCCAATCCTTTCTCGGTTAAGATATTATTTTTCTGATCGCTTATAGTTGTAAAAAAAACTTTGGCGTAAGCATAGTCGCGGCTAACTTCAACAGCTGTAATCGTAATGTTACTAAGGCGTGGATCTTTGATTTCATGACCCAACATATCGGCAAGCTCACGCTGAATTTGATCAGCCACACGCAGAGAACGGTGAAAATCCTTGGGCATTGATAATTATAGCGTGCGACTCGTTTCAATTATTTCATAAGCTTCTAACTGATCGCCAACTTGGATATCATTGTAATTTTTTAGAGATACACCACATTCAAAACCTTCTTTGACTTCTTTCACATCATCTTTAAAACGTTTCAAAGAATCCAGTTCGCAGTTGTGAATCACTTTGCCATCCCGCAATACTCTGATTAGTGAATTTCTTTTAACAAAACCTTCCAGAACATAACAACCTGCAACCACACCGACTTTTGGAATCCGGTATATTTCCCGAACATCTATAAGGCCCAGAATACTCTCCTTTCGCTCAGGCGCCATCATACCGGAAAGAGCCGCTTTCACTTCATCGACAGCCTCATAAATAATATTGTAATAGTGCACATCCACGCCGCTTGAAGTAATTAATTTCCGTGCACCCGCATCCGCTCGCACATTAAATCCAATTACTACCGCCTTTGATGCCAAAGACAAATTAATATCTGATTCAATAATTGCTCCCACGCCGCTGTGTATAATGTTAACTTTGACTTCATCAGTTGAAAGTTTCTGCAGCGCATGTGTCAGCGCCTCACAGGAGCCTTGAACATCAGCTTTAATAATCAATGACAGTACCTTAACGCCTTCTTGCTGGTCAAACACATTTTCCAGTTTCGCGGCCTGCTGTTTGGCAAGCTTGACATCGCGATATTTTCCTTGACGGAATAGAGCGATTTCTCTTGCTTTACGCTCATCATCAAGAACCAACACAACATCCCCTGCATCTGGAACCTCTGACATTCCTTGTATTTCCACCGGTATTGATGTGCTTGCTTGTTTAATCAACTTGCCATTTTCGTCACTCATAGCACGCACCTTGCCAAAGACTGCACCTGCCAGAAGGACATCGCCCCGTTTTAACGTACCCGATTGAACCAGAACGGTCGCCACAGGCCCACGGCCCTTATCCAGACGTGATTCAATTACCACACCTTTTGCCGTTGTTTTCTTGGGCGCTTTAAGTTCCAGAACTTCTGCTTGCAACAAGATCGCTTCCAATAAACCATCTATGCCTTGGCCTGTTTTTGCTGACACTTCAATAAACATGGTATCGCCACCCCAGTCTTCAGGCACGACTTCATGTGCCACCAACCCCTGTTTAATTCGTTCGATATTAGCTTCAGGTTTATCAACTTTGTTCACCGCAACGATTAATGAAATTCCGGCAGCCTTGGCATGATGAATAGCCTCGATTGTCTGCGGCATAACACCATCATCTGCGGCAACTACCAAAACAACAATATCGGTGATTTTTGCACCGCGCGCGCGCATGGCAGTAAACGCTTCATGACCGGGTGTATCCAGAAACGTAATCATGCCATGCTCAGTTTCAACGTGGTATGCGCCGATATGTTGCGTAATGCCGCCGGCTTCACCACCTGCCACGCGTGAACGGCGGATGTAATCCAGCAAGGATGTCTTCCCATGATCCACATGCCCCATAACTGTAACTACGGGGGCCCGTGGTTCCAATTGCGCTTCAGCAATAAGCGATTCGGTATCAGCCAAAAATGCTTCAGGACTGTCTATTGCAGCGTATTGCGCAACATGTCCCATTTCTTCGACGACAATCATGGCTGTTTCCTGGTCCAACATTTGATTGATCGTAACCATAGAACCCATGTTCATTAATACCTTAATGATATCAGCCGCTTTAACAGACATTTTCTGGGCTAATGCACCTACAGAAATGGTTTCGGGTACGACGATTTCCCGCACAATCGGTTCAGTCGGCGCGGAAAAACCATGTTCCTTCTTCGCTTCAACTGAAATTGATTTCTGCTGTTTTTCACGGCGAGCACGCCACCCTTGGCCTCCTATATCTCCATGCGTTTTTACACCGCGCTTGCGTGCAGTATCTTCTTTCCAGCCTGATTGCTTAACCTGCTTCTTTTTCTTTTCAGTCTTGTCTGTTTTCTCGGTTTTGTCTTCTTGTTTTTTTGCCGATCCTTCAGGCAAAAGTTTTTTTTCTACTGATTCGCTATTGCTATCCGTTACCGCAACAGTCGACTGAACCGGCTTTGCTTCCTTTGCTACGCCACCAGGTGACTTTTCCAGTTCAATTTTTCCCTCAGCTGTTTGAGGAAATTCTTCATGCGCTGGCTTTGGCATTTTTCCGGCAACTTTCTGCTGTCCGGTTTGCTCAGAAGCGGGCGTGATTGATCCAGGCTGGTTTTTTTCTTCGTGGGTGATTTCAACATTTTTTCGCGCATGCTTGCGCTGAATTTCTGCCGCCTGACGCGCAATCAGCTCTGCTTGTTTTTTTGCTTCTTCTTCACGCCTCGCTAACTGTTCCGCATCAATAACAGACTCTGTTAAGTGTGGTTTGGGCTTTATTTCGGCTCCGACTGGTTTGGTTTCCAAGCTTGTTTCATAGGAAGGTTTGGTAAATACGCGCCGCTTTCTTACCTCCACCTGAATCGTGCGTGCGCGACCCATACTATCAGATTTACGAATCTCCGAAGTCTGACGGCGGGTTAGAGTCACCTTGTTTTTCATTTCTTTGGCGCCGTGTGTCTTTCTCAAGTAATCAAGTAACTGCGCCTTATCCTGCTCGGTTAGATTATCTCCTGCCAACATTTTTTTCACACCGGCAGCTTGCAGCTGTTCCAGCAACACTGCCGGTAGCAAACCAAGTTCATTAGCAAATTGTTCTACACTTATTTGCGCCATGTATAACCTTTTAAAGCCTTCTTTAAACCAAATAAAACAAAAAACCAGACTGTCACTATACTGTTCAAATCAACTCGTTATGATATTCAGTTTATTAATATTTAAACAAACCATGGTTCACGTGCTTTGATAATCAATTTATTGGCACGTTCAATATCCATTCCTGTCATTTCCACCAGATCGTCGGCAGCCAAATCAGCCAAATCACTTTGGCTGCTAATTCCTTTTGCAGCTAATATACGCACTGTCTCAATATCCATACCTTCCAGAGAAAGTAAATCATCAGCTACATTCTCGACTCTTTCTTCATTGGCGATCGCATCTGTTAACAACGCATTTCTGGCTCGTTCACGAACCTCGTTAATTACTTCCTCATCCAGAGACGCAATCTCCAGCATTTCATTTAATGGAACATACGCGACTTCTTCCAGCGTCGCAAAACCCTCTTCTACCAAAATCTCAGCAATTTCCTGATCTACATGCAATTTATCCATAAAAAGCTGACTAATGAATGCAGCTTCCTGCTCATGTTTTGTTTGGGATTCCTGAATAGTCATAATATTAAGAACCCAGCCGGCCAATTCAGACGCAAGGCGCACATTCTGTCCGCCACGGCCTATTGCCTGCGCAAGGTTTTCTTCATCAACAACAATGTCCATGCTATGCTGTTCTTCGTCAACCATGATACTGCTGATCTCCGCGGGTGCCAGCGCATTGATGATATAGGTAGCCGGATCATCCGACCATAGTATAATATCCACACGTTCACCTGCCAGTTCACTGATAACCGACTGTACTCTGGAGCCACGCATTCCAACACATGTTCCTATGGGGTCAACACGCTGATCGTTTGATTTTACAGCAATCTTTGCCCGTGACCCGGGATCTCTTGCAGCCGCTTTAATTTCCAATATGCCTTCTTCAATTTCAGGCACTTCAAGTTCAAACAATTTCACAAGAAATTCTGGCGTGATCCGTGAAAGTTTTAATTGAGGACCTCTGGCCGCGCGATCGACTTTGTACAGATAAGCACGCACACGGTCCCCTATACGAAGATTTTCTTTAGGTATCATTTGGTCACGTGGCAACTCCGCTTCTATTCTGCCTGACTCAACGATAGCATTGCCACGATCCAGCCGCTTTATTGTACCTGTTACCAAATAATCACCACGCTCGAGAAAATCATTGAGCGTTTGTTCACGTTCCGCATCGCGAATTTTTTGGAAAATAACCTGTTTGGCTGCCTGGGCACCAATACGTCCAAATTCGATAGGCTCCAACGGTTGCTCGGTATAATCTCCAACCTGTATATCAGGGTTGATTTTTTTTGCATCAGTCAAAGCAATCTGTCGAGAAAAATCTTCAACTGCATCATCTTCAACTATCAACCAGCGGCGAAAGGACTCATAATCACCTGACTTCCTGTCAATTGATACCCGTGTATCGACATCTTCATGAAATCTTTTTTTTGTTGCAGAAGATAATGCCATCTCCAATGCTGTAAAAACGATCTCCTTTTCTACAGCTTTCTCACGTGCCAACGCATCAACCAGCAGTAAAATCTCGCGGCTCATAGTCCTCCAGTCAAATTTTTAATTGCTTACAATTTTGGAACTAGCCGAGCCTTTCCAATATTGCGCATATCTAGGTCAAACAATTTTCCTTCGACTTCAAGTTTTAAAATGCCATCATTTACTTCCCGTAAAATGCCCACAAAATTTCTTTGTCCTTGTATTGGGACACGCAGTTTTAATCTAATTGTTTCGCCAATGAAACGAAAAAAGTCACCTTCTTTTCTAAGTGGCCTGTCTAAACCCGGCGAAGACACTTCCAGGCGACCGTAATCAATATTTTCTGCTGTTAACAAACGGTTCAAATGATTACTGATTGTGACACAATCATCAATAGTTATACCCTCTTGCTTGTCTACAAACACCCTTAACAGTTTACCGCGCGATAAATGTTCGACATCAACCAACTCATACCCCATGCCTTCAAGTGTTAATTCTAGCAATTTTTCCAGCATCATAGTGGCCAACACAAATAAAAAATGGGCTCTCGAAGCCCATAAAAATTTGATCTCGATTTTATCAAACAATTAAAAAATTTGGAACAAATTATTGATGATTTAGTTAAAATGTACAATGACATTTATTAATTTTAACCGCCCACTAATGCAGCAATTTCAAACAACCATATCAAAAATTGATTTATGCACACTAGAAATTGCCAGCAGCCAATGAAAGGAAAAAACATGACACGTTTAGCAATCAACACAAAAAAATTTACCTTGCTTAAAATTGCACACGTTTTTGTTTTGATGTCCGCTTTATTATTTGCATCATTTTTGAGCGCAGAAAAAATTGGAAGCGTATCGACCAAATTCAAATTACTCGGCCCAAATGACAAAATTGTTATCGAGGCGTTTGACGACCCCGACATCGGCGGTGCCACATGCTATTTAAGCAGAGCTAAAACCGGGGGTGTAAAAGGTGCGGTTGGCGTTGCCGAAGACACTTCCGACGCATCAATCGCATGCAGACAGGTTGGGCCGATTTCATTGCCCGAAAAAATTAAAAATGGTGATTTAGATGGCGATGAAGTATTCAAAAAAAGCACGTCATTACTCTTCAAATCGTTACAAGTTGCTCGTTTTTACGACCCCAAAAGAAACGTACTCATCTATTTAACGTATAGTGATCGCATCATTGAAGGATCACCCAAAAACAGTATTTCCACCATTCCGATTATGCCCTGGCATTAGTCCCGTCATAATCTTTCTCAAACTGGAATGTCCAATTTTATAGGATTAGCGCTGCCGGTCTATGGCCAACAAGGGATATAATCCGCTAATCGCCATTCAAATTGCATTGGCGGGTAAAGCTCACGAAACATGGGGTAAGTAGTTACGATATAACAATGGCAATAACTGATAACCAAGCGGAGATATTTGATCCCATTTTCATTTTAAGTATTTTCTCTTCAGGGCGAATTTGTTCTAAATCTAAGTCTTTGTTTTTCATGAGGTCTTATTTTTGCCAAAACAACGTGTTTCCTATGTTTCAAAGGTAGAACAAATTAGCCCTGATCTTCTCTTAACAACACTCTTGAGTTGCTTGTAAATATTTATTTAATTAGCCGATGTAACGTAAGGCACAGCTCGGGTCACTCATAATGACATGGTCTAATTGTATAATCAAAATTCTCGCCACACGGCGATAGGCTAACAGTACGCAAGGTCAAGTTTATACTCTACACAAAATTACAGTTTTCTTGAAAATTACTTCTTTCTCAATCATTAATCGCTGTTCACTCTTGCCAGAATCCTTTCCTGGATGACGCAAGCTTATCCGTTGATCATCCGCTTATCTCAAACTCCAGTCAACCGCCTCAACGCTTCCTGATATTTTTCCATCGTCTGCCGAATGACTGTAACCGGCAAAGCCGGTGCTGGCGGTTTTTTGTTCCAACTCTGCCTTTCCAGCCAGTCGCGCACAAATTGTTTGTCGTAACTCGGTGGGCTGATGCCGGTGCGGTATTGGTCGGCCGGCCAGAAACGGGATGAATCGGGCGTCAACGCTTCATCGATCAGATACAGCTCACCGGTCTCATCAAGCCCGAACTCAAATTTGGTGTCGGCGATGATGATGCCCCGTTGTACGGCATAATCCGCCGCTTCGGTATACAACTGCGATGCTTTTTCCTTGACTTTGGCGGTCAATTCTTTTCCGAGCTGCCGTTCTACTTCGGACACCCGGATATTCTCATCATGCGCACCTGCTTTTGCTTTGGTCGACGGGGTAAAGATGGCGCCACCCGGTATTTTTTCCGCCTGCTGTAACCCCGGCGGTAGCTGAATACCGCAAATGGCGCCGGTTGTCTGATAATCTTTCCATCCTGAACCGACGATATAACCGCGCACAATCGCCTCAACCGGCAGCGGTTTGAGCCTGCGGATGATAAAAGCGCGTTCCTGAACCTGCTCGCGCTCGGTCGCAGCGACGACTGACTCGGGCGCAATACCAGTCAAATGATTCGGTATGATATGCGCGAGTTTTTCGAACCAGAACGCCGACAATGCGGTCAGCAACTTGCCTCTGCCCGGTATCGGGTCGGGCAAAATGACATCGAAAGCCGAGATGCGGTCGGTTTGTACGATCAACAGCCTGTCGTCGTCCACGGCGTAGATATCGCGCACTTTGCCGCGATGCACGAACGGCAGGCTTTCGATATGCGTTTCAAACAATGCAGATTCGTTCAGCATACTAATTTATACAGACTCCAATTGCTGCTGAATTTCACGTGCGCTGGCAAATGCCTCATCAACAGTCGCGCCAAGGACGGTAAAATGCCCCATTTTTCGTCCTGGCCGCGCTGCTTTTTTTCCATATAAATGCAGTTTCGCCAGCGGTTGCTTGATTACATGCAGCCACTCGGGCTCACCTTTTTGCCACAAATCGCCAAGCAGATTAACCATAACGGCAGAATGGTGCATCGCCGCATTACCCAGCGGCAAACCGCACAGGGCACGCAGTTGCTGCTCGAACTGCGAAGTAATACACGCATCGACAGTATAGTGCCCACTGTTGTGCGGACGCGGGGCAATTTCATTGATTATCAATCCTTCACCTTCCAATACAAAAAACTCGACACAGAGCACGCCCTGATACTCCAGAATTTCAGCGAGGCTTTCAGCTGCGTCATTGGCCTGTTTAGCAATCATGGTTGCAATTCTGGCCGGCGCGATACTGATGTCGAGGACACCGCTGACATGCTGATTTTCCACGACTGGGAAAGATGCCATTGCGCCATCGCACCCTCTGGTTAGTACGATAGAAACTTCGGATTTCAGCGGCAGTTTTTTTTCCAGCACACATGGCACCGAACGCATCTCAACAAAGGCCGCATGCAATTCGTCCGCATCGCTTACCTGCCGTTGCCCTTTGCCATCATAACCGAACTGACTGACTTTTAGTATGCCGGGAAATAAATGCTTTACTTCATCAACACAGTCAATCTTATCAATTACTGCAAACGGCGCGACGGGGAAACCGTGTGTTTGTAAAAAACGCTTTTCTGCAATTCTGTTTTGGGCGATCGCAACACTTTCGGCGTTAGGACTGACTGCGCTATATGACGCCAATGCAGAAAGCACATCTGCCGGAATATTTTCAAACTCGGTTGTAACTGCGGCACACCTTGTGCCAAGTTGTTGCAATGCGGTTTGATCGGTATATTCTTTGCAGAGAAATTGTTCGGCTATCCGGCCAGCTGGGCTATCGGCATCTGGATCCAGCACCATTACCTGATATCCCATTTGATGCGCAGCCATGACAAACATCCGGCCAAGCTGACCGCCACCCAGCAAACCCAGCATTGCCCCTGGAAGAATTGGTTCCATTCAGTTTATCTTACCCGGTATGCGATCATTTTTCTGGCAATTGCATTGCCACCACACTTTCTGCCTGCTTACTCCGGAATGCATTCAGCTGATCCCGGATTGACGGTTGATTATTTGCCAACATGGCGACAGCAAACAGTCCTGCATTGACGGCACCCGCTTCACCGATCGCAAAGGTCGCCACCGGAACACCTGCAGGCATCTGTACAATTGACAACAAGGAATCAAGTCCTTTCAGGTAACGCGAATTGACAGGAACTCCCAGAACCGGTACCGTCGTTTTTGCAGCAATCATGCCCGGCAAATGTGCGGCACCGCCGGCGCCGGCAATAATACATTGAATACCGCGCTGGCTCGCGGTTTCGGCAAACGCAAACATGGCATCGGGTGTGCGATGCGCAGAGACGACGCGCGCTTCATGCGGAAGGTCAAAATCCTTCAGTACCGCGACCGCATGCTGCATGACATTCCAGTCGCTGTTGCTGCCCATGACAACGCTGACTAATGGCTCTTTCATATATGTCCGGAAGTCCGAGGTAATCACATTAACGAAAAAATTACAATAATAAAAACATGTCGCAGCAAACGCGCCGCGTATCATGTTGCAGATGCTACGCTGTTTTGCATGTTGTTTTATAATACGCAACTCGCGCTATATAATTCTAAACCATAACTCGAATTAAAAACGTACCCTAAATGAATTTTCAACGTGGCAGACCCAAGGAAGAGCCTGAAATCAATCTGGTGCCGATGATCGATGTTTTACTGGTGATACTGATTTTTCTGGTGGTCACTACGACTTATTCTAAGTTTGCCGAACTTGAAATTACATTGCCTGAAGCCAGCAATAAAGAAATCGATAAAAATGCAGAGCACCCTGGAACAATTGATATCACTGTCACCGCGATGGGAGAATACACAATCGATTTGGTACCAATCAAATCGACCGGCATTGAATATCTGCGCGATGCGCTGCGTAATGCCGCCAAGGAACAAGCGGATCCTTTGATTGTCATTAACGGTGACGAGAATGCTTCTCATCAATCTGTGATCAAAATCATGGAAGCCGCACGCCTTGCTGGCTACAACAAAATTACATTTGTTACAGAAATCAAACCGGAAAAATAAGGTGTTCTAAAAAAATAATAATTTTTAATCAACAGTTATAAAAACCTTCGTCAACCATTTAATTCAATTTTTCAGAAAGGAGACTCGCATGCCACTTAATCTTGATAATTTTTCCAGTGCTGCATTATCAGGCAATGAATATGTTCTGGCGCCCCTGCCCTATGCAGATAATGCTTTGGAACCGGTGATATCCGCAAACACACTCAGCTTTCATTATGGCAAGCATCACAAAACTTATGTTGACAACCTGAACAAAATGGCTGCAGGTACCGACCTGGAAGGTCAATCGCTCGAACAAATCATTCTGGCAGTTGCAGGAAAAGCGGATAAAGCCGGCGTTTTCAATAATGCGGCGCAGGTCTGGAACCACATGTTCTATTGGCATAGTCTTAGCCCCAATGGTGGCGGAGAACCATCTGCAACGCTCAAACAAAAGATAGAGCAATCATTCGGCAGTATTGATGCCTGTAAAAAAGAATTTGCCAACGCAGCCATGACACAATTTGGCAGCGGGTGGGCCTGGCTGGTCCAGGATGGTGATAAAATCGCGGTAGCCAAAACCAGTAATGCAGAATCTCCCATCACACAGAATCTTCGCCCGCTGTTGACGATTGATGTCTGGGAACATGCATACTATCTGGATTACCAGAACCGGCGTGCCGACTATGTCAATACCATTCTTGACAAACTGATAAACTGGGAATTTGCACAGGCTAATCTTGCGTGAACTTGATCAGCCAGCAGGCTGTATGACCGACATCACCATCGCCTTGTCAAAAGGGAGAATATTTGACGATACCGCACCATTACTGGAAGCTGCCGGTATCGTCTCCCAAGACAATCCCGAATCATCACGCAAACTGATTTTACCAACCAGCCGTAACAATGTGCGGCTGGTTATCGTGCGCGCTTCCGACGTACCGACCTATGTGCAATACGGTGCGGCCGATCTGGGAATTGCAGGAAAAGACGTTCTGCTGGAACATGGCGGCAACGGCCTGTATCAGCCTTTGGATTTGAACATCGCGCGCTGCCGTATGATGGTCGCAGTACCAGACGGATTCGATTATGATTCGGCAGTACGCCAAGGAGCGCGACTAAGAATTGCCACCAAGTATTTACAGACAACACGCGAACATTTCGCCGACAAAGGTGTTCACGTCGATCTCATTAAACTGTATGGTTCAATGGAACTCGCGCCACTGGTAGGACTGGCGGACGCGATAGTCGATCTGGTTTCAACTGGCGACACGCTGAAAGCCAACAACCTGCGTGCGGTAGAGGAAATAATGCCGATATCTTCAAGGTTGATTGTCAATCAGGCCGCACTAAAACTGAAGCGGGAAACAATAGAACCTATCCTGAGCGCATTCTCTCATGCCGTCAACAACTAATTGCTAACCATCATTTTTCGCTTCTATCACCCGGACAACTAATCATGGTTCAAATCAAACGGCTCATTTCAACTGACAGCAATTTCAATCAGGCTCTACATCAATTACTGGCTTTTGACGCCATTATGGATGAATCGATTGACACCGCCGTTGCGCAGATTCTTATTGAAATTAAGACACGCGGTAACGCGGCGTTGATTGAATACACCCAACGATTTGATCATGTGCATGCCAGTTCGATTAAAACGCTGGAATTAACGCACGACGAGCTGCATCAATCACTGTCGTCATTACCGGCTGAGCAACGGCAAGCGCTTGAACTTGCCGCAAAGCGCATCAAAACATATCATGAAAAACAGGTTGCCAGTTCATGGCACTATCGGGAAGACGACAATACCCTGCTCGGCCAAAAGGTCACGCCGCTCGATCGCGTGGGACTTTATGTCCCTGGCGGCAAGGCATCCTATCCATCGTCAGTACTAATGAATGCAATACCCGCCAAAGTCGCCGGCGTCGGAGAGCTTCTTATGGTTGTACCGACGCCGCACGGCGAGAAAAATGACATGGTACTGGCAGCCGCGGCTATCAGTGGAATCGATCGCGTGTTTACCATAGGTGGCGCACAGGCCATCGGCGCGCTGGCATACGGCACCGAAACCATACCGCAGGTTGATAAAATCGTCGGGCCCGGCAACGCCTATGTCGCAGCCGCCAAACGTCGCGTCTTTGGTATTGTCGGTATCGACATGGTTGCTGGCCCGTCTGAAATTCTGGTGATTTGCGACGGCAAAACAGAACCTGACTGGATTGCGATGGATATGTTTTCTCAGGCCGAACATGATGAATTGGCGCAATCGATACTGTTGGCACCGGACGCCGATTTTCTAAATCAGGTTGCCAAGAGTATTGACCGGCTCATCGATACCATGCCACGTCATGACGTCATTCGCGCAGCGCTGGAAAACCGCGGCGCGCTGATACAGATTCAGGATCTGGAAGAAGCGTGCGCAATTGCCAACGCCATCTCTCCCGAGCATCTTGAACTTTCCGTTGATAATCCCGAGTTCTGGGTTGACAAAATCAAGCATGCCGGTGCTATTTTCATGGGACGACATACCTGCGAAGCGCTGGGCGATTATTGCGCCGGTCCCAACCATGTATTGCCAACTTCGCGCACAGCGCGGTTTTCATCTCCGCTAGGCGTTTACGATTTTCAAAAACGCAGCAGTTTGATACAGGTTTCCGATCAAGGCGCCACAAAACTCGGCGAAATCGCATCCATTCTTGCAAACAGTGAAGGCCTGCAGGCACATGCCCGTTCCGCGGAATACCGGATTAAAGCATAACCACCGTTTACGGCGTGCCAGCCCGGCGTTTTTCCCGCTGCCGCATCTTTGTGGATGATTTAAATGCAGCGGATAACCTCACGCGAACATCCGTATATCAAATATCTGGTTAAGCTGCAAAAATCCGCTCGATTGCGCGAACAATCATCCAGCACGGTTCTCGACGGCATCCATCTGATTCAATCCTATCTTGCCGCCGATACAGATCTGACAGCACCGAAAAGCATTATTGTCAGCGAAACCGGTCAAAAAAACAGCGATATCCTATCACTGGTGAATACATGCAGGCAATTTCCGGAAACGGTAACGCGTGTATTCCGGGTTACCGATCATGTGTTCGAAAAGATTTCTCCGGTCAGAACGCCAACCGGCATTCTCGCCTGTATTTCTGTTCCGGCAATCACAAATCAACCCGGAAGCTCCGTTTCAAAGTCGGCCAGTTGTATTCTACTGGAATCAATTCAGGATCCGGGCAACCTGGGCGCAATTATCCGCACAGCCGCAGCTGCTGATATTTCAGACATTTTTTTATCCAAAGACTGCACCGATGCCTGGTCGCCCAAGACACTGCGCGCAGCCATGGGTGCGCATTTTTTTACAACCATTCATAATAATTGTAATCTCATTGAAATTGCAGGAAGTTTTCATGGCCAGGTGTTAGCTGCTTCGCCGAAAGGGTCTCAAACATTGTATCAATCGGACTTAAACAAACCCACTGCCTTCATTTTTGGCAATGAAGGCGCGGGACTATCAAAACCGATGCTCCAAGCAGCGGATAGAGCAATCGCCATTCCCATGCCAGGCCAAACAGAATCACTCAACGCCGCCGCTGCCGCAGCAGTTTTTCTGTTCGAAAAAGTGCGCCAGCAATGGCAGGCTCATCACATGAATACGCAATTTCAGGGCAGCGAAAACATTTGAATTGAGCGCTGTGATTGGAACTTAGCATCATAGCGGTGTATCATAGCCTGTTTGATTCAAACATCAGTGGAGGAATTATGCGGCTTTTTTTCATTCCAATCACGCTAATAACGTTTAGCCTGTTTTCTTATCCTTTGAGCACATTGGCATTGCATCACGAAGAAACCGTTACAGTTGCACCCGGCAAACAATATCCTAACAATGAAGGAAAAGTTGTAGATGTCCTGGACACCGCTGGCTATACCTACATGCAGATCGAAAACGGAGACCGGCTTTTCTGGATAGCCGCGCCGACTACGCAAGTCAAGCCCGGAGACCACATCAAATTTGTGGAAAGCATGTCAATGGAAAATTTTACCAGCAAAACACTAAACCGCACGTTCAGACGCGTTATTTTCGTTTCATCAACGATGATAAAAAAATAAAGCTATTCCATCTCGGTTGCGCCTATAAATAGCTGGTTTTTTAGCCGCTTGATTTCATCCCGGCAGTGCGCGGCCTGCTCAAACTCCAGGTTTTTGGCAGCACTCAACATGTTTTTTTCCAGCCGTTGAATTTCCTTGCCAATCTGACGCGCATCCATCGCTTGGTAAACCGCCTGCGTGTCGCTGGCTTTCTGTTTCTTGTGCGCCGTATCAAGATTATATACACCGTCAATCAGATCCTTTATCCGCTTGTGCACAGTCCGCGGCGTGATTTGATGCTTACGGTTAAAGGCCAGTTGTTTTTCACGCCGGCGGTTTGTTTCATCGATGGCTGCACGGATTGAACGGGTAAGCTGATCCGCATAAAGAATGGCCGTTCCATTAATATGACGCGCAGCTCTGCCGATGGTCTGAATCAAAGAACGCTCAGAACGTAAGAATCCTTCTTTATCTGCGTCCAGTATTGCAACCAGTGAAACCTCCGGAATGTCAAGTCCTTCACGCAGCAGATTGATACCAACCAGCACGTCAAATTCACCAAGTCTTAAATCGCGAATGATTTCAACACGCTCCACAGTATCGATGTCAGAATGCAAATAACGTACTTTTATCCGATGATCCGCAAAATAATCGGTCAGGTCCTCTGCCATACGCTTGGTCAGTGTCGTTACCAGTACACGTTCATTCCGCTCAGCGCGGATAGTCACTTCAGACATCAAGTTATCCACCTGCGATGTAACCGGGCGCACCTCAATCATCGGATCGACAAGCCCTGTCGGCCGAACGACTTGCTCGACAGTCTGTCCGCTATGACGGTGTTCATAATCCGCCGGCGTCGCAGAAATGAAAATGGTTTGCGGCATCATTTTTTCAAATTCTTCAAATTTCAGTGGGCGGTTGTCCAACGCCGAGGGCAGGCGAAAGCCATATTGCACCAGGTTTTCTTTACGCGAGCGATCTCCTTTAAACATGCCACCAATCTGCGGCACAGTCACATGACTCTCGTCAATAAACATCAGGGCATTCTTGGGCAGATAGTCAATCAGTGTTGGCGGCGGCTCGCCTGGTTTTTTTCCCGAAAGATGCCGTGAGTAATTTTCAATGCCTTTACAAAAACCCAATTCATTAAGCATCTCGAGGTCAAACCGGGTGCGCTGTTCGAGACGCTGCGCTTCAACCAGATGATGACCCTGATAAAAATAATCCAATCGCTCGCGCAATTCATGCTTTATCGAGTCCATCGCCCGCAAGACAGTGCTTCTGGGTGTCACGTAGTGGCTGGAAGGATAAACGGTATAACGTGATAATTTCTGTAAAACACGGCCGGTCAACGGATCAAACAATGACAAGTCATCAACTTCATCATCAAACAACGATATTCGCACAGCCGCCTCGGAGCTTTCTGCCGGAAAAATATCAAGCACATCACCCCTGACACGAAACATGCCACGAGCAAATTCAATTTCATTGCGTTCATACTGCATTTCAGCCAGACGCTTAATAATATCGCGTTGCGAGTATCTCTCGTTCCGCCGCAAATGTAAAATCATACCGTGATAATCAACAGGATCGCCGATACCATAGATGCAGGAAACGGTTGCTACAATCACTGTGTCGTCACGCTCAAGTAACGATTTTGTTGCCGACAACCGCATTTGCTCGATATGAGCATTGATACTGGAATCTTTTTCAATGAACAAATCGCGTGAAGGGACGTATGCCTCAGGTTGATAATAATCATAATAGGAAACAAAATATTCAACCGCATTTTCAGGAAAAAACTCACGCATTTCTGCATATAGTTGCGCTGCCAGCGTTTTGTTGGGCGCAATCAGAATTGCGGGACGGCCCAACCGCGCAATGACGTTTGCAATGGTAAATGTTTTACCTGAACCAGTGACACCCAGCAACGTTTGATAGGTCAGCCCATCATTAATCCCTTCGGCAAGATCTTCAATTGCATGCGGCTGGTCTCCGGCAGGTTTAAACGATTGATGCAATTTATATAAACTATTGGGGAAGGTCTGAATCACAGGTATAATCCATTTTCATGTTGTCATTACAATTGTTTGATCGTTATTTTAACATGCCGGTCTGTCTATTTTAGAGTGAGGAATTTGTTGTGCAACTATCCAGCCGCGTACAAGCCATCAAACCATCACCTACCCTGGCTGTTACAGCCCGCGCCGCCCGTTTGAAATCTGAAGGGAAAGATATTATCGGCTTAGGTGCTGGCGAACCTGATTTTGATACGCCTCAACATATCAAAGACGCCGCAATAGAAGCTATCAGCAAAGGCTTAACCAAATATACGGCTGTCGGCGGCACCCCTGGATTAAAAAAAGCTATCATCGCCAAGTTTAAACGTGAAAACAATTTGGAATATGATAGCGCGCAAATTCTGGTTTCCTGCGGCGGCAAACAAAGTTTTTTTAATCTTGCGTTAGCCACCCTCAATCCGGGAGATGAAGCTATTATCCCCGCACCTTACTGGGTCTCTTATCCTGACATCGTGATGATTGCCGAAGGCAGGCCAGTATTTATTGACACGGGTATTGAGCAAGGTTTCAAGATTACAGCCGATCAACTCGAGAAGGCTATTTCCCAAAAAACGAGAATGTTTGTCATAAACAGCCCAAGCAATCCAACCGGCGCTGTTTATTCACTGGAGGAACTGCGGTCGTTAGGTGAAGTACTGCGCAAATACCCTCATATCCTCATCGCCACGGACGATATGTATGAACATATACTGCTGTCAGGCAACCAATTTGCCAATATATTAAGCGCTTGTCCCGATTTATACGCACGAACGGTTGTTTTGAACGGCGTATCCAAGGCATACTCAATGACCGGATGGCGCATCGGTTACTGTGGAGGAGCTGCTGAAATCGTTACTGCCATGGAAAATATCCAGTCACAAAGCACTTCAAATCCCAGTTCGATATCCCAAGCGGCGGCGGAAATGGCGTTAAACGGCGATCAATCCTGTATAAAACCAATGATTGATGCATTCATCACGCGCAACGATTTTATTTCTGAACAATTAAACCAGTGTAAGGGAGTTACCTGTCTAAAATCTGAAGGCGCCTTCTACGCATTCGCAGATGCACGCCAAGCGGTTGACAACCTATATAGCAATGGCCTTATACAGCATAAAAACGATTTGGCATTTTGTGAATACTTGCTGGAAAAATCCGGTGTTGCAGTTGTTCCAGGTTCAGCATTTGGCAGCGAAGGTTATATGCGTTTGTCATTTGCCACTTCCATGGATAATCTGGAAAAAGCATTAACCCGGCTTAAACAAGCATTAGATCACTAGATTAGACGCAAGCAGCTAATGCAGCCTTGACTCAGCAGCAGCCTTCTTGGTTTTTCCAGCCCTGGATGGAATATTACATAATCCGCAGATATGGTTTGAATGAATATCAAGCGAATGCACTAAAAATTCTCCGCCACATTTTACGCAAGGCGTTATACATAACACTTCACTTTCAACAAAACGGATCAATGTCCAGGCACGTGTCAGACTGAGCACCTGTTCAAGCTTGTTTGCTTCGATATGCTCAAGATATAACTTGTAACCTTTTATCAAAGCATCAATACTGTTAATATCTGCATGCGTCGTAATAAAATTATAAATATTAATGAATAATGAAGAATGCATGTTAGGCTGCCAGCTCATAAACCAGTCCTCGGAGTAAGGCAGCATTCCTTTAGGGGGGGGATACCCCTTTTATTTCTTTGTATAGCTTTACGAGTCTTTCACGGCTTAAATTGGAATTCACTTCCAATACCTGTAAACGTGCACCTAATTTAATCAACTCGGATGCCAACTGAATTTGTTTAGCTTCTGTAAGTATGCTTCGATTGCGCATATATTATTTCCCTTTAGAAAACGACCAAAAGCCTAAGTAATTGCCTCGGCGGGTTGTCCGGCCATCAATATGGCAGCGTGTGATTGAGATACGGCACTATTATCATCACGATTACTACCCGACAGCAGTTCTGCTATCAAAGCGTCATTAAATCTAAAACGACATAGCAAACTATTGGAAGAAGCCATTTTCAAAAGCTGGCTTGTAGTCAGTTTTTCAATAAGTTCAGCAACATCCTGATTGATACCTAGTCGATACATAGCTGCCACCTTATCTTCACGTATCAATTGCTGGGCAAGCAGCAAGTAAGCCAAGTTGATTTCTCTGATTTCATCCAAAAGCTGCTTTGTTTCCATTTTAAATTCTCCTGTTTAATAAACTGAGTAGAACAGTTAAACAATACACCGGATACATGTAGATTTTCAATGCTTTGTGTATTTAAGTAAATGGAAGCAACGCTAAAACAAAAATAGGAAAAACTCTTATCGTAGTATAAGAATTTTTCCTACAAAATTAAAAAAGTCAATTAATTTAAATGATTAAATTAATTACTTACATTAAATTATTATAATTATTTAATGCACTGAGTTTTAAAATAAATACGATGATCACCATGAAAAAATTTGTTGATTATCTGCCGCTCAGCGGAAAAATGCTAATCGAGTGTGCCGGTTTTGCGCTGTTCCAGTAGTTTGAGAAAATCTTCAGCACTGACCGGCTGACTGAAATAATCTCCTTGAGCAAATTTACATTGCGTTTCGTATAAGATGTTTAATTGCGCTTTGCCTGTAATGCCTTGCGCAATAACGGACAGCCCCAGATTTTTCGCCATTGCATTGATTGCTGTCACAACGGCAGAATTCTCTGAGCTAATATTCTGATTTGATGTCAATTCCGGATCCAGTTTTAGGCTATTGACTGGCAAAATATTTAAACATCTGATTGATGCGCCACCTGTACCATAGTTATTGATCGAAAACCGCACACCTGTATCGCTCAGTTCTTTCAAATTAGCCATGCAGAATTCCGCACCTTGTAAAAACGATTCAGGTAATTCCAATTCCAACAACTGCGGTGGCAGTTTGGTTTCAGCCAGCATATTCTGAACGTATTTGATAAAATGTGCCTGATCAAATCCAGAAACTGCTAAGGCCAGTGTAATCGTTAATGCATCATAACCCATTTCATGCCAGAACTTGGCTTGTAAACACGCTTGTTTGAGCGCCCATTTTCCGATTTCGAGAATTAATCCGTTTTCATAAATAAAAGGAAACAGCTCGCTAGGAGTCAATGGCCCGGCTTCTGGATGATTCCATCGCAGAATGGCTTCAACCCCCCTAAAACCACCCGTGTCAAGATTGATAATAGGCTGATACAATAACTCAAGTTCGTTATTGATAATTGCTCTTCGTAATGCTTCTCTTGTAAAAACACGTTTAGTGGAGATCTCATCCGGCTTATTCAAAAAATAGCGACAGCTGTTGTGCCATTTATATCCCGGGTCACAAAAAGCATTTTCTGCATTTGCAAGCAATGATGAAACAGTGTCGCCGTGCGTCGGATAAATACTGACGCCAATGTTGAGTGTTACATAAAACTCAAGATCATTGATCACCATCGGTATTGACACCATGTGCATAATCTTGTCCGCAAAATTCTGCACATCTTCCAAATTTTTTACATCGCAATTAAAAAAAACGAACTTACTGCCGCCAATTCTGGACAACAAACATTGACTGTTTGTATAAACAGACATGCGATACGAAAGTTGCTGAATCAACATATCGCCCACGTGATATCCATAGGTACTATTGATATCGGGAAGGCCGCCAATCTTGATCAAATACACCCCTGCCAGTTTTTTTTCATTAGACTGTTTTGACAGAATCTCTGTAACTTTTTCACAAAACAAATTCCGCTTAGGAAAGCCCGTCAAATTATCATAGTAGGTCAATCGATAAATTTTACTTTCAGCCTGTAATTTTGCACGTTTGATTTCTAAATTTTTCAGCTCTCTCTCAATTACAAATACAAGCCGCGCAATATGCCCTTTATAAACATAATCATGCACACCATAATGTATTGCAGAGATAACCTTTTCATCACTGGTTTCATCAGCATAAATAATAAAGGGCGTATCACGGCCAACTTGTCTCCACACTTCCAGCGCTTCTTTCAGACTGCCGGAGTCTTTCGTGTAATTACAAATCAGCACATGCCATTCACACTCATAAAATGCAATCCGGATATCATTTGCATCCGTTATTGCTTTACAATTTATCTTGCTATTAATTTTTGACAGTTCCGCACCCAGCGCCATGGCGTCTGTTTCTGAATATCCGATCAGAAGAAACCTAAGATTATTCCGTAGCATCATAATTAATTCGTTTTATAGTGTTTTCCCATTGTGCTGTTTACGTCTTCAAACCCGTAAACTTTAATCAAAGAGACAGGGTATCAGAGAAACCACGCCCTCCCAGATTACTTATTAACAATATAATTAATAATAACTTTTTAAAGTAAATTCTGTGCAAGCAAACTGGGATTTCCACCCATAGCCGCAGCATTATCAGCCACCGCCTGTTCGACGGCAAAACGGCGTAAATAATCTGGCCCGCCCGCTTTAGGGCCGGTGCCGGATAAGCCCATGCCACCGAAAGGCTGCACGCCGACTACTGCCCCGATCATATTGCGGTTGACGTAAATATTGCCGACTCTAACCTGCTGTTGAATTTTTTTGATTGTGCCTCGGATACGACTGTGAATGCCGAACGTCAATCCATAACCGGCAGCGTTAACGCTGTTAATAACTGCATTCAAATCGCCGGACTGATACCGGACAATGTGCAAAATCGGACCAAACACTTCACTATGTAACTGCCGCATCTCATTGATTTCAATCAGTGTTGGCGGAAAATAATTGCCGGACTGAAAACTGGCGGTCCCGGACGGCAACGGCAATTGATAAATCACACGGTTACTCTTACGCATTTGTTCAACATGCAGCCCCAGCTGCTGCGCGGCATGTTGCGCGATCACCGCAGCCACATCGGTAGTGATATCATCCGGTTTACCTATTCGCAGTTCCTGCATCGCGCCAACCAGCATTTCAATAACCGTGTCTGCCGTTTCCTGAGGCACAAACAAAACACGTAAAGCGGAGCAACGTTGTCCGGCGCTATTGAAAGCTGACAAAACAGCATCCTGCACCAACTGTTCCTTATGCGCAGACGTATCGGCAATCAGCACATTCTGTCCGCCTGTTTCTGCAATCAGCGGCACGATTGCCGGATGATTCGCAAGCTGCCGGTTGATGTATCGCGCGGTTTCAATGGAGCCGGTAAAAGCCACTCCAGCCAATCGATAATCGTCAAGCAACTGCCGACCAATTTCAGAACTTTTACCTGGCAAAAAATGTAATACAGATTCCGGAATGCCGGCCTGATGCAGAATGCGTACACAAACCATGGCCGTCAGTGCCGTTCGTTCCGCCGGCTTGGCAACCACCGTATTGCCGGCTGCCAGTGCCGCAGCAACCTGGCCTGCAAAAATTGCAATCGGAAAATTCCATGGACTAATGCACACAAACACGCCACGCCCATAATACCGCAATACATTATCTTCTCCAGTCGGTCCTGGCAAAGCAGTCGGCCGCTCAAACAATTCAAGAGCCCTGGCTGCATAATAACGACAAAAATCGACTGCTTCACGCACTTCAGCCAACGCATCCTTAATTGTCCTGCCGCCCTCACGCATGCACAAAGACACCAGTTCCATACGCTGCTGTTCCATCTGATCAGCTGCTTTAAGCAAATAACCCGCACGCTTTTTTACTGAACACAAACGCCAGTCGTTAAATGCAGATTCCGCGGCATCCAGCGCCTCAGCCACGGCGGATTTATCTGCAAAATTCACAACGCCGACCACATGATTGCTATTGTAAGGCGCGCTCACAGTATGTATGTGCCCTGTATAAGCTTTGCCATTTATCAATGGAAAAGCCTGATACCGCGTGTCTGCAAGTTTATCCAGATTTTGCTTTACCTGCGTCTGCACCAGCGGATCGGCCAGGTTGAGTCCATGCGAGTTGCGACGCTGCCCGCCATAAAGCGCCGCAGGCAATACCAGTTCCGAGTGCGTCTCATTTTGCCAGACATGCACAGGATCATTGACGATTTCCTCGATAGCGACATCTGGATTTTCCATATGATGAACAAATGAAGTATTGGCGCCATTTTCCAGCAAGCGCCGGACCAGATACGGCAACAAATCCCGGTATTCGCCCACAGGCGCATATACGCGGCACACGATTTGCGGATGATGCGCCTGTATCAACTGATAAAGCATTGTCCCCATGCCATGCAGACGTTGAAATTCATAACACGGATGCTGGCGTGCAATCTGTATAATGGCGGCAATCGTATGGACGTTATGGGTAGCAAACTGCGGATAAAAGCAATCCGGATGATCAATCAATAAGCGAGCGCAAACCAGATAGCTGATATCAGTCGCCGATTTTCGTGTGAATACCGGATAACTATCAAGTCCGTTTTCCTGCGCTCTTTTGATTTCACTGTCCCAATAAGCGCCCTTGACCAGTCTAACCGGAATTTTGCGCTGCTTACCTTGCGCCAGTGCCGCGAGCCAGCGGATAACATGCGTCGCTCGCTTTTGATATGCCTGCACAACGATGCCCAACCCTGACCAGCCGTCCAGTTCTGCACGGTTAAATACCGCCGCAAAAATATCCATTGAGAGATCTAGCCGCTCACTTTCTTCGGCGTCGATAGTCAGCGCGATGCCGGCACTACGTGCTTGCAGAGCAAGATCGAACAATCTGGCAGTTAGCGCCGGCACGGCATAACGGTGCTGAAAAGGCTCATAGCGCGGATACAAGGCGGAAAGCTTGATGGAAATACTGGGTCTTGCGTAAAACAAATCAATATTACTGCAATCTTCAGCTTGAAGGTTTCGGCCCAGCTGTGTGATTGCACGGCTGTATGCTTTGAAAAACCGCTCGGCATCTGCCGCTGTAATCGCCGCTTCTCCCAGCATATCAAACGAATAACGATCTGCGAGACCTGCCTGATCATCTACTGCATTGGCAGACTTGGCAATCGCCTGCTCAATAGTCTCCGCCATCACAAACTGTTCAGCTAACACATGCATCGCCCGTTCCAATGCCGTACGAATGACAGGCCGACCCAGACGCTCATGCAGCGCTTTAAAAATCGTCTGAATGTGTGATTGATGGTCCGGTTGCGTTGGCAGCTGTTGCCGTTCCAGCAATTTGGAAATCGCTAATGCGTCTGTTGCCAGATTAACCAGCGACGAATCGCTGTGCTGCGCATGCTGATGCCAGTCGGCCGCACTTAACCGATCAGCCAGGAAGCGATCCTGGGTCGCGCGATCGGGGATGCGCAGCAACGCTTCCGCGATACCCATGAGCACCAGACCTTCTTCGCTATCGAGCTGATATTCTTGCAGAAACGCCTGTACTATCGATTGCTTAACGTGTCGTTGCGATTCAGAAGCCATGTCACTGCGCAACTGTGCCAGCAAATGGCGCGCTTGGACCACGATATCGGACGCAGGGTAATCCGGAAGTTTCAACAGCAAGTCCTGAACCAATGTCGTTTCATCGGCCAAATAAATAGCACCCATCGCCTGCCGGATCGAAAAGAGATAATCTGAATTCATTGGCATCACCACAGCATTACCTGAAATTTAAACGGATGTCCCGAGTTTAGCGCGAACCTGCACCGTTGGCTGCACAATTTAACAGCCAGATTAGCGCGTTATTTCTGCCAATCGCGCTTGTTTCTGATGAGCAAAAAGGACGCATTCGAGTCCTTTTTAAGCGCATGATTGGAAGGCCAGACACTTCATCCCACTGGGCCGGTTTTTGAAACATGCAATCCGCTGAATGGCGCTAAAAACCAATGCATGCAATTAAATTGTTAACAGCATCTCACATGCAATGTGATTTTTCACACTGCGTACAATTTCTCAAATTCGCATAATCCTCCCAACAAGAAACGCATTGAAGATCAATACAAATACATATATCTATTGGGAGTAATCAAATGCAAAAACCTGCAAATACCCTAAGCCGCAACAGTAGTACAGAACCACTTGCAATTATTGGAATCGGGTGTCGTTACGCAGGGGATGCGAATGATCCCGAGAGTTTTTGGCAATTATTACTCGGCGGAAAAGATGCAATTTCAGATATACCGCCTGATCGCTGGAATCTGAAACGATTTTACGATCCAGATTCAAGCAAACCTGGAAAAATATATACACACGCAGGCGGTTTTCTTAAGCAAAAAATTAGCGAATTTGACGCATTATTTTTTGGCATTACACCGCGCGAAGCCGAATGCATGGATCCACAGCAGCGATTATTGTTAGAAACAAGCTGGGAAGCGTTGGAAGATGCCGGTATTCCCATAGAATCAATTGCAGGCTCCAATACGGGCGTTTTTATAGGCGCTTTTACATTGGATCATAAACTAACGCAAATGGGGAGCACGAATCGCGATTTTATTACGACGCATACAGCAATTGGATCTACCATGACAATTCTATCCAATCGCATCTCTTATATGCTCGACCTTCATGGTCCCAGTATGAGCCTTGATACCGCGTGTTCTTCATCGCTTGTTGCTACGCATCTAGCCTGTCAGTCCATATGGCAAGGTGAATGCAACCTTGCCTTAGTAGGCGGAGTAAATATTATGTTCCGCCCTGAATACCCGGTTGCAATGTGTAAAGGCGGGTTTCTGGCTCGCGATGGCCGCAGTAAAAGTTTTGACGAAAACGCGGATGGTTATGGTCGTGGTGAGGGTGCCGGAGTTGTGGTATTGAAATCTTTATCTGAAGCATTAAAAGATGGCGATTCTATTTACGCATTGATCAGGGGTACCGGTGTTAATCAGGATGGCCGCACTAACGGTATTACCGTTCCCAATCCTGAAGCACAGTCTGCATTGATTCGGGAAGTATGCAATAAATATCAATTAGATCCTAAAAAAATCTGCTACTTTGAGGCCCATGGTACGGGAACGCCGGTTGGCGATCCGCTTGAAGCACAAGCATTGGGCGCAGTCATTGGTCAAGGACGTTCGCAGAAAAATGCATGTTTCATAGGATCGGTAAAATCAACCATAGGCCATACCGAAGCAGCCGCTGGCGTAGCGGGTATGATTAAAGCAGCCTTGTGTCTTTCTCACCGCCAGGTTCCGCCTCAAGCCAACTTAAAAAACCCCAATCCTAATATCCCTTTCAAAGCACTTGGGCTTCGTTTGCCACGTAAAATTGAGTCGCTGGCACCAAACGCAGATCAGCTTTTTGCGGGTGTCAATTCCTTCGGTTATGGGGGAACAAACGCACATGTTATTCTGGAAAATGCACCCATAAATCCCAATATAAAAACCATCAAACCGGAGCAAAACAAGGCGCCTTATATTTTGCCTTTATCGGCAAGAAGTGATAGCGGGCTTTCGGCACTTGCACAGTCCTGGCTTGATCGTTTTTCAGAGACCGGTTCTATATCACTTGATGACCTTTGTTACTCGGCATCCTGCCGCCGCAGTCACCATAATCACCGGTTAGCCGCAGTCGGCAGTACGTTTACAGAAATCCGCACTCAGCTTGAACAATTTGTTTCTCAAGGTGCAGGAGAATGGCTGGCGCAAGGAAAAACCCTGGACAACGAAATTAAAAATCCGGTTTTTGTTTTCACCGGTATGGGACCGCAGTGGTGGGCTATGGGTCGCGAACTTTATGCAAGTGAATCTGTATTTAGGGAAGCTGTTGATACCTGTGATACTTTATTTTTTCAATTAGCCGGCTGGTCTATCCGCAACGAAATACTTGCTGATGAAGAGCAATCGCGCATCACCAAAACGACAATCGCTCAGCCTGCAAATTTTGTTATTCAAGTTGGACTGGCCGCACTGTTACGCGCATATGGCGTTGAGCCAGCTGCAATTGTGGGTCACAGCGTCGGAGAAGTAACCGCAGCTTATGTGTCCGGAGTACTGACTCTCGAAGAAGCGATTCAAGTAAGTTATTACCGTAGCCAGATTCAAAATAAAGCAGCCGGACAAGGGCGAATGCTTGCAGTCGGCATCAATTATGAACAATGCCAGGAACTGCTCGACTTAACAGAAAACAAAGTTTCCATTGCCGCTATTAACGGGCCCACATCCATCACGCTTGCCGGCGACAGCAATAGCCTTGAAGCCATTTCAACATACTTAACTGCTATCAATGAATTCAATAGATTTTTGAAAGTTGAAGTTGCCTATCACAGCCACTATATGGATGCGCTCAAACCAGAAGTGCGTGAAAAACTGGCACAGTTAAGTCCTTCATTACCAAGCATTCCGTTATATTCGACCGTTACGGGAGATTTGGTTGATGATATTGCCTGCGACGCTGAATACTGGTGTAACAACATCCGCAAACCGGTTTATTTTGCCAAGGCCATGGAAAGCTTACTAAAAGACGGGCATCGCGTATTTCTGGAAGTCGGACCTCACCCGGTATTATCAACCGCAATTAAGGAATGCTGCAGCGCCAGAAATATTCCTGCACAAACAGCCGCTACTTTGAAACGCGGCGCACCAGAGCAGCTAACCTTTAAACTGGGTATGGCAGGCTTATATACTGCCGGATGTAACTTGAACTGGCGGCGCTTGTATGCGGAAAATGCACAATACATCAAACTTCCGACGTACCCATGGCAAAGAGAAATCTACTGGCATGAAATGGATGATTCAGTTTCAAAACGCACTAATGTTCCTGCGCATCCAATTCTTGATCAGCGTTTACGCGATCCCCGGCCAAGCTGGCAAGGCACGCTTAACCATCAATTTATTCCATATTTGAAAGACCACAAGGTTGATGGTTTAGTGGTTATGCCCGGCGCTGCCTATATTGAAGCAGGCATTGCTGCGCATAATGAATTAGCGGAAACTGCAGAGCCAGCTTGTTTAATTGAAAATATTCATTTTCATCATGCGCTTATACTTGAGTCTATTAATGACCCAACTATTCATATTAATCTTGACGAGCATACAGGAGAATATTCATTCTTCAGCAAAAAACCTGACGAGCTGATGAATTGGCAGCTGCATGCATCAGGAATAATCAAAAAAGCAAAGACAAGCGTTGTCAAGCAAACAACAGCTCAGTTAGAAAAAAATTTCAGGGATTGCGATGAAAATGTAGATATAGATTATCTTTATCAAAACCTAAGACACAGGGGACTAGACTATGGCCCGCATTTTCGTACCATTCGCCAGCTAAGACGCGGCAAAAACAAAGTCTTTGCACAAATCCAGTTACATGACCAGTTGCTAGACGATTTGTCTAACTATTATTTGCATCCTTGTTTATTAGATGGTTGTTTTCAGTCGCTCATCGCCTTGGTTGAAGATGATGAACAATTCTTTATGCCCGTTTCAATCAGCGAAATTACGTTCCACAAATCTCCTGGAAAAATGCTCTGGTGCCAAGGCAGGCTTTTACAAAGAGATAGCAACGGCATAATCGGCTCTCTGGCATTGTATGATGAAAATGGCAGTATATGCGCCAAAATAGAAGGATTATTCTGCAAGGCTTTACAAAACGAAAAAGAAAATCCTCACGATCAATTATCCCGTTACGCACATGCCTGGAAATGGTACCCCCAAAACCTGGAATCAAGAGAGACGAATGCGGGGTGCTGGGTTGTTTTCTCCGATAACAGCCTTACATGCAATGCGTTGTGCACACAGCTTGAGACTGAACCGGGCAATACTGTTTTTCAAATTAAATTGTCCGATATTTTTCAAGAAAACGATCCGGTTATTCGGCCACTTGATTGTGATCAGGTTCATCACTTGAAAGCAATCCTTAACTATGTAAAAGACAAGAGTTGTGTTGGCGTCGCCTATTTATGGGGTTTAAATCCACATGAAAAAGATAATGACCCGACCGGAATCGGGCAGACGTCTGCGGCCTTGCAAGTATTACAGTGTTTAAGTGACATTTTTACATCAAACGTACCCAGGCTATATTTCGTAACACAAGGGGTCAATCCAGTAATAGAAACAGATACGGTTACACATCTTGCACAGTCTTCTCTGATAGGCTTGATAAGAGTTGCACATAACGAATTCCCGGATTTTAAATGCACAACAATCGATCTTGATACCCAACACAGTTATGCTGCCATAGAACAACTAAAGACTGAGCTGTTAGTTAACAGCGCTGAAGACGATGTTGCACTCAGGAATTTACAACGGTTTGTTCATCGTTTGGAACGTATTGAAATACCGGATAATTATTTTCTGAATCCTGCCGTTCCGCTCAATGGAACACAGGTAGAGGCATTCCAGGTTGATCCGGGTAATGAGTCAGACTTTAGTCCCATTACCCGTGTCAGGCCCAAAGCAAATGAAGTGGAAATTGCAGTCAGCCATTTCAGTCTCGCAAGCGCCATAGCTGATCAAAATCGTGAAAATTCATCAAGCGGCTTTTTCGCAGCTGGGAATATCTGCAGTAAAGGCAAGAACATATCACAATTAAACCAAAATGATCGCGTCCTCATTGCCGCAAATCATACTCCCGCTTCTCATTGCACTATACCGGTCAAGCAGGTCTTCAGTACCGCTGAATTTAAAAAAATTACTTCTGAAGAACTGGTTGCACTGGCAACATCAATGCTGCCTGCATACTATTTACTTAGATATCTAACAAGCCTTACAGAAGGTGAGACTGTCATAGTTGATGCGCAAACCGGCATACCAGCCTCCGCACTAACGAACATTTGCAAATGGTTAAACCTCGATTTGATTTATTACAGTGATAATTCTCAACAAATCAAACTATTAGAATCATTCAAAAGTATTACTGTTTTAAACGCGAGCAAACCCGGTTTTGGAAAAATATTAATGAACAGGGTTGGCACCTGTAACATGGGTGCGTGGATTCACGCCGGCAGCGATGAACAACCGGGACTTTTGAAAATTCTCAAAACCCCCGGTACCCGCGAAATCATAATCAATCAAACCAATGCACAGCAACCGGCACTATCCAAAAAAACGAATGTTATGTTTTACAGTCCAGACGGATTGAACATTGCACTTTCTTCACCCGGTTTGTTTACAAAACTGCTTTCAGAACTGGCGCAGTTTGTAAATCAGTACTCAACAGAACCCGGCACGGCTTACCCTGTCTCTCCGGAGAAAAGCTTCAAAACAGTATTCAGCAAGCAATTTTCCGATAATTTATTTACACCTGTGGTATCGCTTAAAGATAAAGCGTCAATTTCACTGATAAACAGTAATACAAATAAATTCGATCCCAAAGCCACTTATTTAATTACCGGCGGTTTTGGCGGTTTTGGCCTGGAAAGCGCCAGGTGGCTAGCAAAACATGGTGCAAAATATCTGGTTTTACTCGGAAGGCGCGGTGCTGCCAGCAAAACTGCGATTGATACGGTAGCCTTATTGAGAAAACAGGGTGTTAAAGTAATGGAAGTTGCCGCTGATATTTGCGATAACGCTCAGATAAATCAATTAATTGAAAAAATAAAACAGGAATTTCCTGCTCTCAAAGGAATTTTACATACAGCTGCGGTACTGGATGATGCGCCAATCAATGAGCTCAATCCGTGCCGGCTTTCAACGGTAATGCAAGCCAAAGCTGTTGGCGCCTGGAATCTTCATCAAATAACCCAAAAGATGCCGCTGGATTTCTTTGTATTATTTTCTTCGGTATCTGGCTTGATTGGTAATAGCCGTCAGGCAAATTACTCAGCGGCTAATACATTTTTAGACACGCTGGCCTGGTATCGCAATGCAAGGGGGTTGCCTGCTACCAGTATTAACTGGGGCGCTATCGCAGCCGGTATGGCGGTTGATAACGATGAGGTTAAAAAACATCTTGAAAATATGGGGATTTCCCCACTTACCTCGACGCAAGCGCTGGATTCATGGATGCACATGTCCAATATGAATTTACCTCAATACGGTCTGATGGATACGAACTGGCCGCGTTGGCAAGCGTTTGAACCAATGGGTGGAAATTCTCCACGGTATTCAAAATTAATGCTATCCGATTCTAGTGACCCAGATCATCAAATGACTAGTATTTGCCAGGAAATCAGTCAATTGCCGGCTGATAAACAATTAGGCGCAATGTCGGCTGCTTTGTGCGAACAAATCGCAAAAACACTGTGCATCCCCGCCGACAAAATTGAGTTGCAGCATTCCTTAACCCAGTTAGGCGTTGATTCTTTAATGGCTGCCGATTTGCAAACCACGATTTACCAGACATTTGGCGTAAGAATTTCAGCGTTAGAACTGCTGCGTGGTAATAATCTAAGTCAAACAGCAAAAATGATTTTTGACAAATCAAATATTTCTCGCTTATCTGAACCAGAAGAAACCGGCTTAAATAAAGATTCAGTCGTTGCTCAGCTCACTGATGAAGATGTTGATGTTTTATTAAAACAATTGATGTCATAAATGGAGTAATCAAAATGCATAAAGATGTTGACAGCATGAGCAGTGCCAGCAAGCGCCAGCTTCTTCGCCAATTGTTGGCAAGCAGCGCTGCCGAACAGCAAAATACACTTCTAAACGCCACGGGCAAGAATGCAATTCCGGAAGAATTTTATCAGTTTGAAAAATTTCCCGGTTATTCTATGCTCAGCGAACAAAAAAAGACATTTCAAACACTGAAACTGGATAATCCTTACTTTTCTGTTCACCATGGAGTAAGTGATCATGTCACTAACTTTAATGGAAAAAAGTATATCAACTATTCAGGCTATAACTATTTAGGTTTATCAGGACACCCCGATGTCAATAACGCCGCCAGGAATGCGATTGATCAGTTTGGAACATCCGTATCAGCCAGCAGGATCGTTTCGGGTGAAATACCCTTACATAGAGAGCTGGAAAAAGAGCTGGCAAAAATTCATGACACTGAAAGCGCGATTGCGCTTGTCAGTGGCTATTCGACCAATGTGTCAGTAATAGGACATCTCTTCGGGCCCAGAGATCTCGTGTTGCACGACAGCCTGGCACACAACAGCATTATTACAGGCTGTATTCTCTCTGGCGCACGCAGAATGGTTTTTCCACACAATAACTGGGAAGCACTTGACCAAATACTCAGGGAAAACCGCCAAGACTATGAGCGCGTACTTATAGTCATTGAAGGTGTCTACAGTATGGACGGCGATATCGCCGATCTGCCTCAATTTATTAAAATCAAGAAAAAAAATCACAGTATTCTCATGGTAGACGAGGCTCATGCTGCCGGCGTTATAGGACCGCGGGGGCTCGGTTCTCACGATCATTTTGGGATTAACGGGAATGAAGTCGATATCTGGATGGGAACGCTCAGCAAGGCATTTGCCAGCTGTGGCGGTTATATCTGCGGATCAAATGCGTTAATTGAAAATATTAAGTATAACTCTGCTGGAGCAATCTTGTTTAGTGTGGGAATTTCTCCAGCTAACACTGCCGCGGCATTGCAGGCAGCCAGAATTCTGCAGCAAGAACCGGAACGGGCTGCACGCCTTCGAGACCGCGCCAAACTTTTTATAGAACGGGCCAAGAAAAAGGGACTGGACACCGGCCTGGCTGAGGGAACCGGCGTGATTCCCATCATTACGGGAAATTCAATAGCCTGTTTAAAGCTAGGCCAAAAACTGCTTGATGCCGGTATATGCGTTCATCCAATTCTATATCCAGCAGTACCGGAATCCGAAGCAAGACTGCGTTTCTTTATAACAAGCAACCTCGCTGAAGATGAAGTGAACTATACAGTGGATACGCTCGCAAAAGAAATAAAGTCACTATCGAACACAGACAATTCACCCCTAAACACGCTGAGCTAAGAGGTATTCAGAATGATACAAACTTATGCGCATTTCATACTTCGTTTCCGCTGGTTAATAATTGTCAGCAGCTTGCTGCTTGTAAGCATCGCAGGTTACGGCATAAAGAATCTTCACTTCAAAAGTGATTACCGTATGTTTTTTAGCGAAGAAAACCCGCAGCTGATTGCTTATGAAAGTTTACAAAAAACATATACAAAAGATGACAACGTCTTACTGGTTCTCACACCAGCTGACAACAATATTTTTTCACCGCAAAACTTGGCCATTGCTGAGAAACTGACACATGATCTTTGGCAAACACCGTATTCAACACGCGTTGATTCAATCACTAATTTTCAGCATAGCTATGCGATAGGCGATGACCTTATCGTAGAAGATCTGGTAAAAAATGCAGAGCAGTTATCCAGCGAAAAAATTTCTCAAATTAAAGATTATGCATTGAATGAACCGCTGCTTGTTAATAGACTCGTATCTCCCGATGCGCGTGTAATGGGCTTTAATGTAGTTATTCAACGGCCAGGCTTTCATCAGGATTCTGAAACCAGGGAAGTTACCCATTTTATCCGCCAGCAAGTCAAGCAACTTAAATCCGCTCATCCAGAAATGGATATCCACATAACCGGATCAGTTATGATGGATACGGCATTTGCAGAATCATCAGAACTGGATATGAAAACGCTGACGCCAGCAATGCTAACCGTCATTATTATTGTCCTGGGATTGCTTGTTAAATCCGTGTGGGGTGTGCTCGCGGCCACGATAATGATAACGCTATCAATAGTTGCCGCAGTTGGGCTGGCAGGGTGGATGAATATTGCTTTTTCACCTTCCAGTATTCCGGCGCCGACTATCCTGTTAACATTGGCTGTTGCAAATACTGTCCATATTTTAACGAGTTATTATCATTCACTGGCGCATGGCATTGAGAAAATTCAATCAATGTCGGATAGTTTAAAAGGAAACTTTAAAGCTATTTTCTTTACAAATTTTTCCACAGGCATCGGTTTCCTTTCCATGAATTTCAGTGAATCACCCCCTTTTCGTGATTTGGGTAATATTACAGCAATGGGTGTTGGCGTTACCTTCATTCTTGCCATCAGCTTTCTACCTGCGCTTGTCACGTTGCTGCCCGAGCCAAAAAATAAATTATCGCTAAAAAGCAATCCTATCTGGAAAAACCTGGCCAACAACATTATCAAACATGGGCGCACTTACTTCGCGCTATCAACAGTGCTGGTTGTTGCGCTGATTGCCTGCATTCCGTTGAACACTCTGGATGACGAGTATGTTAAATATTTCGACGAGTCTGTCCAGTTTCGGCAGGACACTGATTATACGACAGAGCACCTGACTGGTATCTACCGCATCGATTATTCCCTGAAAACCATGACAGACAGTGGGATTAACAATCCCGAATATCTCAGAAAAGTAGATGCATTTGTAGAATGGTACCGTCAGCAGCCGGAAACAATTCATGTCTTCGCTATAACGGATATTCTTAAACGTCTAAATCAGAACATGCATGGCGGGGATCCGTCATGGTACAGGCTGCCGGAAACCGCTGAGATGGCAGCACAATACTTGCTGGTCTTTGAAATGTCTTTGCCCTATGGCCTTGATTTGAATGACCGTATCGATGTTGGCAAATCGGCAACCCGCGTGACTGCATCGTTGCATAGTATTTCAAGTCAACAGGTAATTGATCTGGAAAAAAGAGCACAGGAATGGCTTAAAACATTCGCACCCGAATTAAGCCATAGTGAAGGAACCGGCACCACGCTGTTATTTGCACACATCGGGCAACGCAACATCGTCAGTATGATCGGTGGCGTGCTACTGGCAATTGGCTTAATTTCCATCCTGATGATGTTTGTATTGAGATCAGCAATAATCGGGTCGCTTAGCTTGATACCGAACCTGATTCCGGCGGGGATGGCTTTCGGCATGTGGGCATTACTGGTAGGTCAGGTTGGAATGGCTTCATCGGTTGTTATCGCCATGACTCTCGGCATCCTGGTTGATGATACTGTGCATTTTTTGAGCCGATACCAGCATGCGCGCAAGCATATGCAGCTATCACCTGATGATGCGATCCGCTACACCTTTACGACAGTTGGCAAAGCCTTGTGGGTCACTTCGGTTGTGCTAATTCTCGGATTTTTAGTATTAGCTTTATCCAGCTTTAAAATCAACCAGGAAATGGGAATGCTAACTGCAATAATTTTTGCACTCGGTCTTCTAGCCGATTTCCTGTTACTTCCGCCCATACTCTTGTTTATTGAAAAATTAAAAACCTGTTCAAAAAACAAGAAAATTCTACATATGCAAAATGCAACATTACCTAAGTAGCATAACATTTTAAGATTCTATCAAGCTCAAGGAGAATTTTCATGAGAAACATAATCCTATTCATTTCACTCTTTTCGTTGGTCAGTATTAACGGGCTGGCTCAAACTCCCGAAGAACGGGGTTACTCCATACAAGCGGAGGTCAATCGGCGGGACAATGGCTTTATCGACAGCATGCATGAAGCATTCATGACCCTGCGAAGCGCTCAGGGGGAAGAAAGCACCCGTATTTTTCTGGTAAAAACACTAGAAGTTGAGGGCGATGGCGATAAAGAAATCGGCGTTTTTCAAAGCCCCGCTGATGTCAGGGGCACAGCGGTCCTGACGCATTCACATGGTCTTGAGCCCGATGATCAATGGCTTTATTTACCCTCATTAAAACGGGTTAAACGTATATCAACCGTCAATAAATCTGGTCCATTTGTTGGCAGCGAGTTTGCTTTCGAAGATATTGCTTCCTGGGAACTTGAAAAGTATACCTATAAGTACCTGAGAGACGAGAAGCTTGGCGAATATGATACTTTTGTAGTAGAAAATACGCCTGCATACGAATATTCCGGTTATACACGCCAAGTGGAGTGGATCGATAAAACCATTTACCAACCGCGTAGAATAGATTTTTATGACCGTAAAAACGAGTTATTAAAAACACTTGCTTTCAGCGACTACACGCTGCATTTAGACCGTTTCTGGAAAGCCGGGAAATTGGTCATGACAAATCATCAAAATGGAAAAAGCACTGAATTGCTGCGTAAAAACTACAAATTCAGAAACGGTTACAATGATCGTGACTTTGCCGTCAATGCGCTGAGAAACTTAAGGTAATAATATGATTTTTCGTTATGCGGTTAATTGCTACATTGCTGCATTAGCCGCATTTCTATCGAACACGGTATTCGCCTTGGAAATTTCCGGACATGGATCGCTGGATTTCAGGCTTTACACACAATCTCCTTCCTACGCAGTACAAAATGACGATACTTTAAATCCTTCCGTGATGCTGCAACCGGAATTCCGGCATGAATGGCATACTGGCAGTAATCGTATAACATTTGTTCCATTCGGACGGGTAGACAGTCAAGATAAAAACAGAACGCATTTTGATATTCGAGAGCTGAATTGGTTTCATGTCGCAAATAGTTGGGATTTAAAGCTGGGAGTAAGCAGAACTTTCTGGGGCACCACAGAATCCCGCCATCTGGTTGATGTAATAAATCAAATTGATCTGGTCGAAAATTTATATGGAGAAGCGAAGCTGGGTCAACCGATGGTAAATTTTAATTATTTAAGCGATTTCGGTAATTTCAGTTTGTTCTACCTTCCCTATTTCCGCGACCGCACCTTTCCCGCACGAAGCGGCAGATTACGATTTGAATTTCCGGTTGATACCCATGATCCGATTTTTGACGGTATCGATCGCTGGCACCCGAGTTTTGCAGGGCGCTGGGATCATACCATTGGCCCATGGGATATCGGAATTGCACATTTTTGGGGAATTGGCCGCGAACCAAGCCTAAGATTTTTTGACGAAGGCATATTGCCCAACCAGAGCACCAGCACTTTGACACCGCTTTACGAATTGATTCATCAAACCAGTATTGACATACAAGGCGCCATTGATAATTGGTTATGGAAACTTGAAGCAATGACACGTAGCGGCCAAGGCTCGGGCCGGTTCGCTGCCGTAGTGGCTGGTTTTGAATACTCTTTTTACGGCATCCTGAACAGCAACGCCGACATGGGCATTCTGCTTGAATATTTATACGATGGCCGGGATATAACGGCGCCGCCAACACCTTTTGATAATGATGTGTATTTTGGTGTTCGCCTGAACTTAAATGATGTATCCGATACACAATTAATCGTCGGCAATACCATCGATTTGGAAACACAGGCTTCTATCTTTAAACTAAATGCAAGCCGGCGCTTGGATGAGAAATGGAAAATCGAGGCAGAAACAACACTTTTTTTAAATGTAGCGCCAAATGATTTCACCAAAGGTCAATCAACGGATATTTTAACAGGAATGCGCAAAGATGATTACTTCCAAATTCGCCTGATTCGTTTCTTCTGAGTATATCCTCGATGAATTCCTGTATTAATCAACCAGTATTGTTCCAATCGCAAACCAATGAAATACATCTTTGGTTCACAAAGCCAAATACCATTCACCAAACCGGCCTGCTAAAACAATACAGAAGCTTGCTCTCCGAACAAGAAATATTAAAGCAGCAAAGTTACGTCTTTCCAAATAAACGCCATAACGAATTGATAACACGCTCTTTTATACGAAACATACTCTCACATTACATAAATATTCATCCATCCCGCTGGCAATTTAAAAAAGATAACTACAATAAACCAAAAATTATTCAATCCCTTTTACCTTTACAATTCAACATCAGTCATTCAGATGATTTAATCTTATGCGCTATCACTCAAAACAATGAAATTGGCTGCGATGTCGAAAGTATTAACAGGAACTGTAATTTTCTATCAATCGCTAAAAATATTTTTTCCATAGCTGAGTATTCAGATTTAATCAATACGCCGGTAGGCCGACAACGCAGCCGTTTCTTTGACTACTGGACCTTAAAAGAATCCTACGTTAAAGCTTGTGGTCTAGGATTTGCAATGTATTTAGCGGACTTCGGTTTTCGAATAGGCGAAACGAAGTCAAAAAAATTCAACGACAACATTCAACTTGAATATAAGAACAAGCATTCAGGTCACCCAGTAAATTCGCGCAGCTGGCTGTTCCGCCCCAACAAGAGGCATCGAATAGCGATATCAATCAAAGCTAATTCATTTTGCCAAACAAAAGAATTCAAATTCCGTTTTTTTGAGAATATACCGCTCTACAAAACTACTGAATTGAATGAATTGAATTTCAATGGATAACTCAGTGGATAAGCTGTGAGGCAATGCGACGATAGCATAGCAGTCAGCGCTACTTGAATAGTGATTGAAACCAATTGAGCATGTTCGGCGTCAACAATTTTTCCCAGTCATGAGCGCCCGGTTGTATCGTCTCATCCTAGAGGGTGGTTTTTCTGTAACAATCGAATTAGTTGGCTGGCAGGCGTTATCAAACGCTAACTCTCTGGCAACCGGATGACTTCAGATGATCCTCCGTACGGCATAAACCGCTGGTCAGGGCCGAATGCTATCGTCGTTATCTATGCAGTTTATTTTGCATACTGTTGAAAACCGTTTTCGATGCAACCGGTAAATATCAACCCGCATTCGGTTTATGAAAATGATTATGTAATAATCATATATCTATATTTGTGCCAATCTTGAAGTCTGCGATGCGTTTCATTTTTTACTACGCAATATGGAGTATTTTCTCGGCACCCATCCTGCATGCCGCCGTTATACCTGAACGGATTGCGGTGATCGCCAATAAAAATGATGCGGAAAGTCTGGAAATTGCCGACTATTATCAGCAAAAACGAAAGATTCCTGACGAAAATATTATTCGGATCGCATTTCCGGTAACCGGTTCCATGGGCAGCCACTTATTCAATATCCTGCGAAAACAAATTTATTTGCAGACACCTGATCATGTCCAGTTTTACGTGCTTGCCTGGTCAAAACCCTATAAAGTTGCCTGTATGTCTATCACCAGTGCTATGACGTTCGGATTTGACAGGCAATACTGCGCATATGACTGCTCTCCGACAGAATCCAGTATATATTTCAACTCAGACTCTTCGTCACCCTTCGATGATTTTAAGATACGGCCCACCATGATGCTGGCGGGCAGCAATATACAACGGACAAAAGTGGTAATTGATAACGGCGTACAATCCGACGGTACCTTTCCGAAAGGAACGGCTTATCTGGTGAGCACGACGGACTCAGCACGAAACGTGCGCTCGTATGTGTACGAGAACGTTAAGACGGCGCTCTTCCGCCGTATCGCTATAGACATTGTTGAAACCGACGCACTCCATGCAAAAGCGGACGTGCTTTTTTACTTTACCGGCAGAGCTAATGTAAATAATCTGGAAACCAACCGCTATTTGCCCGGCGCCATTGCCGATCACTTGACTTCTTCCGGTGGCGTGTTGTTTGGCGATCAACAAATGAGCATACTGAACTGGCTTGATGCCGGTGTTACTGCCAGTTATGGCACCGTGACAGAACCTTGCGCGTTTCCACAGAAATTTCCGCATCCGGGTATTGTTATTGATCGATACACGCGGGGCGAATCACTCATAGAGGCGTACTGGAAAAGCGTAGCCTGGCCCGGACAGGGCCTGTTTGTGGGTGAACCGATGGCCGCACCCTTTTACGAGAAGCGCAATTGACAAAATTGCATTGGTTAGGGGGCGTTATCACACAAACCGCATCGATAAATCAATGGCCTGAATATTTTTTGTCAACGCGCCAATGGATATTCTGTCGACCCCTGTCTCAGCGATGCGCCTTACATTGTCCAGGTCAATATTGCCGGAAGCTTCCAGCAAAACGGGCTGACCGGATTTCAGGCTGTAGTGCCGGCTGACGGCAACAGCTTCTTCAAGTTGATTTACAGCAAAATTGTCCAGCAGAATCATGACCGCGCCGGCATCCAGTGCTACACGTAATTGCGGTACGGATTCGACTTCAATCTGGATAAAAATATCTTCTGGCGCAATCGATCGGGCCTGCATCATCACCTCAGCGATGCCGCCCGCCGCAGCGATATGATTTTCCTTGATCAGAATGCCGTCATACAAACCGAATCGGTGATTGCAACCGCCGCCGCATCTGACAGCATATTTCTGCGCGAACCGCAAACCGGGCAGAGTCTTGCGCGTATCGACAATAACGGCTTTTGTACCGGCAATGGCATTCACATATGCCCGGGTCTGCGTTGCCACGGCCGACAGCATTTGCAAAAAATTCAGCGCGGCACGTTCCGCCGTCAGTAGCGCGCGTGCGCTACCGGTAACTTCGCATAGTTTCTGTTCTGCGGTAACAGTATCACCATCTCTGGCCAGCCAGCGTATTTCCGATTCAGGAGACACCGCCTTAAAACAGCCTTCAAACCACTGTAAACCGCATAATACCGCTGATGTTTTACTCACAACATGCGCGGTTGACCGCTGCTGCGCCGGAATCAGCAACGCGGTCAGATCGCCTGCTCCGGTATCTTCCGTCAGCGCCCTGCGCACATTGTTATTTATTTCTTCGATCAAGTTGTATGGCATACCTGCAGCAGTCTTTGTATATTGATTAAATGCTTAGTACGCTATCCTTGTGATATTGCCTGGTACAGCGTTACCATGGCGATATGCAGCAAGGCGCGTTTTGTCATGTACTCAGACAAACGCACTGAGCCTGCCAATATCATATGGATAGAGTGCTAGTATACCGATTTTCATCAGCATCAGCGGCTGCGCGTCTTCAGCCGGGCAATGACCATCTGTAACATTATCGGAATGATCAAACTCTCGAAACATGAAAAATCCCGATTAAACAGATAAGATAGGCGCATCATCAGCAACAGGAGAATGTATGTCAAACGCGCTCGATCTGCTCTCTTATATTTTTTCAACGATGCTGGGTCTCGTCGTGATCGGCTTGATCGTATTCTGGTTTATCCAGGACATTACCCAGAAAAAACATTCTATATTGCGCAACTACCCGATCATCGGGCGGCTGCGCTTCTTTTTTGAAGAGCAGGGAAAATATTTCCGTCAGTATTTCTTTTCGAACGACAGGGAAGAAATGCCCTTTAACCGGGCTACCCGCAACTGGGTATACCGGCATTCCAAAGACAAGGGAGGGGTAATCGGCTTTGGCTCAACCAACGATTTACGTGAGCCGGGATCGATTATTTTTGTCAACGCGGCATTTCCGATTCTGGAAGAAAACCAGCTGCCTACCCCGCCTCAGATCATCGGCGAAGGTTATGCCAGGCATCCGTTCGTTGCAAAATCCATTATCAATATCAGCGGCATGAGTTACGGTGCAATTTCCAAGCCCGCTGTGCGTGCGCTGTCACTCGGCGCCGTTAATGCGGGTTGCTGGCTGAATACCGGTGAGGGCGGCCTTGCACCCTACCATCTGGAAGGTGAATGCGACGTGATTATGCAGATCGGAACCGCAAAATACGGTATCCGCGATGAGCATGGCAATTTCTCCGCGCAACGCGCCACGGAATTGGGAGAAGTCGTCAAAGCATTTGAAATCAAGCTTTCGCAGGGCGCGAAACCCGGTAAAGGCGGGCTATTGCCCGGCAGCAAAATTACAGAAGAAATCGCGATGATTCGCGGCATCCCCGCCTTCAAAGATTCAGTCAGCCCAAACCGCCACAAGGACATTGATAATATCGACGAACTACTGGATAAAATCAATCAGTTGCGCGAAATAACCGGGCGCCCCATAGGCATAAAAACCGCTATCGGCGGCTGGCATTTTATTAATGAACTGTGCGGTCGTATTGTCCATAAAGGTCTGCATTATGCACCTGACTTTATCACCATCGACGGCGGCGAAGGTGGCAGTGGCGCCTCACCGCAGACACTCATGGACAGTGTCAGTCTGCCCATTATGGAAGCGTTGCCGCGTGTCGTCGATTCATTAATCGAATCCAATCTGAAAGAGCGCATCCGCATTGTCGCCGCCGGAAAGCTCATTACCGCAACCCATGGCGCCTGGGCGCTGTGCGCAGGCGCTGATTTTGTGAATACCGCACGCGGGTTTATGTTCTCGCTCGGCTGCATACAGGCGATGCGCTGTCATAAGAATACCTGTCCCACTGGCGTCACAACACACAACCCGCGCTTGCAAAGCGGCCTGGTCGTTGAAGAAAAATGCATTCGCGTTACCAATTACGCCAGAAATTATAACAAAGAAGTCGCCATGATCGCCCACTCATGCGGCCTGCGTCATGCGCGCGAGTTCAGGCGGGAACATGTCCGTATTGTGGAAACAGCCGGCAAAAGCATTGCCATGAACATGTTGTATCCTTATCCTGAAGTGAAATAAAAATACAAATGCAGGACAATTTTGAAATCAATCTTTTAATCTGCAACTGATTGTGAGCATTCTCCGGTATCTCGTGATTAAGGCCACGGATCTCGATTGGCGGCGACGTAATGGACTTTACACATTTGGCGCAAAGCGGCCGTTTTAAAATAAGGTAATGCGCTGCCTATGAGGTTTTGAGCATGCTGATACAATGTCTCACGCTTTGAATTAGTCTGAAGCTCCCTCCAAGTAATCGCACAATTCTTCATTAATATCAACATAATATTTGAGAATTAGCCTGCAAGGCCCTGTCTACACTTTAATATCTTTTAGCAGGCGGAATGCTTCAGTCTGGTTTGGTGTGAGTTGAGTGTCAATTGTGAAAGAAGAGGTATCTGTCTCCTTGCTCTGACAGGTATTACGAACAATCGTTGCCAGGTTATGAAGCAGAGACTGGAAGCTATGTGCCGGTGTTCCATCCGGTCTTTTTTTATGTTGTGCTTTTTCTTGTGCCTCTGGAGAACGTATTGCCGGCGCAACAGGATCCCGTGTCAACCTGGCCGGTTGGTCTTCATCGGCAAACAAAAGCGGCCGCCATGCTTCCATCATATGCCACTTAACATAGCAGGCAAGCATACAGATACAGAGATGCGCTTTGACCCGGTCTTCCTGATAGTGACGGATGGGACGAACCTCCAGATCCATGGTTTTGATGGAACGGAAGACTCGCCCTGCCTGACTGAGCGACTTATAGTGGCGCACTGCATCTTCAGCTGAGAGTTTATCGTCCAGGGCGGGCGGCTCGAATGACGTAAATGCCATCAAGGGCGGCTTCTTCGTCAACCTGTTCGTGGTTAACGCTGAAATTAAATTGCTTCTCTGAAATCTCCAGGTTGAAATGTTTAGCCATCCTGTACCGATTAATGACGCGGCCGACACGCAGACCGATTTTATCTGCGTCTTTGAGATAGCCTCGCGCGGCCATTGCCTGAACCTTTTCCAGCGCTTCAGTGGTTGCCTTTAATAAAGCCTCTCGCTTATGTTTGTACCGGTACGCAAGATCGGGGTTGCGGCAAGCGACCAGCTTTTCTTCAGGAAAGTCAGGATGTACAAATTCAAGCAGATTGCGTTCATCAAATAACGTCAATTGAATACTGCCAGCATCCATCAGCTTACGAATCGCGCCAGTTTTTAACGCCGTTAAAACACAACTAATCGGGATGCCGCCATCTGCGGCATCAATATGTAGTTTGTAACCCGTCCAGCTGGTTTTATAGCCTTTGCTGTTTTTCCCGGCACCTGCATCACATTCCTGGGGCAGTTCATCCGGCACGGCCTCGATACTCATGCCACTTGCCTGGCGCTCAATCCGGGTCAGTGGCTTTGTTCGCACTTCGCCCTTTTCAGGGCGTCATCCTCTCGTCTTGCATTGCATCCCGCCAGACGCGCCCAATTCTCACACTTATTTATTCGCGGCTCCTAATTCAAAGTCTGTTGCTTGATCCAAATGACCACCATAGTCTCAATCTATTGGATATGTTTTGGCGCGAAGCATTGCCAGCCTCAGCCGAACAGATTACTGCCAATAATAATTCTCAGGCTTCAGATAACCTGCGCAAAGCCATTACCGAAACCTTATTGACAAAAGCCGCCGGCGAACACAAAGCGGCGCTCGATGTCATGGCCGGCATTGCGCCGGAAGACGATTCTAATGTGAAAAGACCGGAATCAATTGATCGCGCAAAATAATTAAAAATTATTTATAAACAGATTGTTATATATATAAAATGCAGGCCGAGTGGTATTTCTGGTCGCATCCTGTCACAATCTGTAGTTTTTTATACGTGTGCTACCCCGATAGCATTTGAACATTCATGCGTTACCTCAAATTAACCAACCATCAATTCGACCCCGACGGTCATTGGTATCGACCGTTGGATACAACGGATGTACCCTCTGCGAGCGATCTGGCGCTGTTTGATCAGAACGGCTATGATCTGACCGACCTAGAACAACGCTATGCTGGAGCCAACCGAGCGCATGCGCATGCGCACCGCGAACACCGGTTTGCGCTGAAAGCACCATGGTTCACGCAGCCGGAGCGGGTTGAAGGTGCTGTGCTGAATCACAGCTTGCTGTTTGAGCGCAAAGGTTACGGTGGAGAAGCGTTGCAACAACTGGAACAATGGGCAAAAATCAATCCGCTCATTTACAAGATCATCCGCATCCGCCCGAAATGGGGGCTTGATTTCAGCATGGACTATGCCGACCGCGACGGCAATGTTTTTGAGGTACTGCATTGGGAATACGACAGTTTCGATTACCATGAAGTCGAAACCCGCAAACAGCAACTGGAAGCCAGGCTTGCAGCCATAGACTGGGACGACGCAGCTGCTCGCATTCTGAAACAAAAGGACCAATGGCACCACCTTGATTTCTTCGCGCAAAGCGACTGGAAATGCAATTACTTCGGTATCGTTAAGGAACGCTTCAAGATGGTTATCTGGGCGTAGAGTACAATTGAACAATTTCACCATCATGCCACCGGTAACTGTTGGCAGATGATGTTTCACGAGACTGTCTCATTAACTGTGTAGTTGTCTATCAATAAATACTTCCAGTCCACGATAAAACCTTTTATAAACAGGGTCTGGCGGAGTCGTTTTATTTTTCCGGACTGTTTTGTCTGTTATTGTCTTCATTAGCATCTGTGGTACTGCTTACTTCATCAACTGCCTGACTAATGGTCTCAACTGCCGAGCTGACAGCTTCTTTCACTTTTTCCAATTGCTCATTTCCGGTTTCTGCTGCCTGGTCAATTTGTTTTTCGAGACTCTTTTTAAAAGGTTTTTCGTCGCGGCGTGCCGAACTTAGATACGCGCCCAGCGCCGCACCCAATGCCAAACCTGCGCCAATCAAGACAAAAGGTTGTTCATGCAATTTATGTAGAGAATGCTCGGCTTGGGAATCATTCTGTTGAGTGACTTTTTCTTTGGCATTTTCCGCGTCAGCGTTCTGTTTGTTGTTTGCATTGCCTGCAGTTGAATATTTGTTATTTTTCAATTGATTATCTGTTACGGCATTAGCGCTGCTGTCTTTATGGTCCTCCGCAGTCCCGCCTTGATTTCCGGCAGATTTTCCAGAAACTATCAGCCAGCCCACGCCTAAACCAATTAATGCTGTAGCTACTGGATTTTTTTTGGCAGTTTCTGTCAGGCTGGCAGTATTAATGTTATTTCTCAGAATCTTGTCACTGATATATTCAAAAGCACGATCTAAAAGCTGATCCGGCGACAAACGCCCGTTAATTTCTTCCAGCGTTACACGCATATGCTGACGTGTTTTTTCTATCTCGGTTTCTATCGTTTGGGGATCTTTGTAATTATTATCCATTCAACTTCTCTTCCACCATATTTTTGTCACGTTGAAGTGAATCTGCTGTTCTGGGCGCCAGATTTTCCGGTGCCAAATTTGATTTGCTCATTGTTATGAACATATATCCGATCACACTTGTTAATATGCCTACAATCAATGCAGCTAGCCATGGTGAATAATCAGACGGCAGTAATTCAGCGAGACCGTAAACGACAGCATCAAGGATATAAATCAATCCGACTACTAATAACCCGGCACCTGTTGCCAGCGCTGTTAAACTCCGTTTGGTTTCCGATTTCCTCTCTGACATTTCAGCGATTGCTAATTTTGTTTCTTGACGGATCAAATCAGATGTTTGTCGCGCCAAATCATTCAATAAAGTGCTAAGCGTTCGATCTTCCTTACCGGTATGCATAATGGTCTCCTAGGGTTACCAGATGAGCGATATTCAATTTATATTATTTGTCGCTGTTTTTTTTGATGGTTTCTTGGGTATGATTGCTTGAATTTTTTAAAAATTTGACCAGAAAGAAACCGGCGATAGCAGCGCCACCCAGAACAACTACAGGCTGTCGGCGCGTATAATCTTCAAAATTGCGTACCAAGGTGCCAACGTCACTATCACGAAGTGAACCTGATACTTTATCAAGCGCTTGGGCCGTTTGCCGGGTGCCATCAGCTATCCAGGACTGGCCGTCTTCCATGTTGTCTGCAGTTTTTATTAAAGCGTTAGCAATGCTATTGATCTGCTGCGCTACATTTTGCAGCTGTTGCTCAGCTATTTTACTGGTTTCTTGTTTTGTTTCATCAATTAATTTACTGGCTTCCTCTTTTGCTTCGCTGACAATCTGCTTGCCTTTTTCCTTAGTGTCTTCTATCGTCTGATCAATTTTCTTTGAAGTCTGCTGGCGAGATTGTGTGCGCTTGTTTCTCGTATTCCTCGTCTTAGGTTGTGACATATTGATTTCCTGTTAGGGTTGTGATGACTGTTAATTAATCGCTACATTAATGGTAACTGAAAAATGGAAGTTAAATATGGTCCCAAATCTTTGGACAGTTGCCTTGGGAACTATTTTCCCAAATGCAACGCAATCCTGCAGTGTGATGGATTAATCACAGGCCTGATCTGAAGCTGCTATCAAGGTCTGATGTTTCAATTTTCATTGTAAAGCCAGAAATATTTTTTGATAACTGCTGCACAATCATCGACAAATTGTCAGTGCTGCGGCGCATATCCATGGGTTCAACCGCCAACCGGATTTTTCCTGTGTTTGTAATCGATCCAGACATCTTAATCATTCGCTCAACCATTGCGGCGATATATTTATGACAGTGACCAGACGAGGAAGCTTTTGATTTAATCTCGGCTGAAACAAAAACCGGCGCAGTCTGGGCTGATTGTGGGAACGATAAAATTTCAACCAGTTTTAAATGTTTCGAATGCAGCTTATGCCGATGACAGTATCAGATGGATAAAGTATTAGCCATGTTCGGCAGTAGTCGGCGTGATTATCCTGATGGCTGCTGGCACCAAAGTGATTTCAACTGCCGAATGACCGATGATTTCACCGTCGCCGCGTACCGGCACACGTTTGCTTGTTGTCGTAACCTGAATGTTACGGGTGGCGCGATAGTAGGTCAGCTTAGGTGATAACTTGTGACGACGCCACAAGATGCTGTTTGCAAGCATTAAATAATCTTTCAAGGTGCGCGCATGGACAACGCAAATATCGATATGGCCATCATCGAGTAAAATATTTTCTCCCCAACGAAGTTCAGCAGCACCCAGTCCGCCTACATTGGCGATCATAATAAATGAAGCGTGCAGAAGAATTTTCTGATCGTCTACGGTTAAGGCCATACGCCAGGTGCGGCCGCTCAATAGCTCTGGTAGCGCATTCCAGATATAGGCAACTTGCCGGAAGTGGCGTTTGGCAGCCCGTGAAGTGCGCTCCGCGATCTTTGAATAGACTCCGAGACTGATATGTGAAAGAAAATACTGCTCGCCGACACGCATTGCATCGAGCCGGCGCTGTTTGTCACCATTCACAGCCAATTGGCAGGCTGTGGATAGATCGAATGGAATATCCAGCTCGCGTGCCAGGAGATTAGCAGTGCCAACCGGTAATATTGCCAACGGAATCCCTGTATCAACAAGCCCACTGCCAACCGCAGCTATAGTGCCGTCGCCGCCGGCGGCAACTACGCGACTACAACGATTTTTTACGGCTTGACGCACGGCATGGATGATATCCTCATTTTTTTCGCCGATCGACGTAAAATGACATTCCAGAGAAAATCCGGCATTGGTGCAAGCCTTTGTCAACGTATGCTGTACGGTTTCGGCGTCACAACTTCCTGCAACTGGGTTGATCACGGCAAAAAGCTGATTGTTTTCAGTATGCATGACCGGGATATATAGGTGTTTAATACGAGGCTCTTGGCAAAATCTGCCGTAGTGGGTCAACGCCAATCCTGTGTGCGAAAATAGTTGCTTACACGAGCAAGATGAACGCTAAAGGGGTTAATAATTAGTAAATTTTCACTGCTGCGGGACCGAGACGGACCAAGCTGTATGGATGATCTTTGGACTGTCCCTGAAGCGGCGCCATACCGCGTTATTTGCCGCTCTTTTGGAATAACCAATTTTCGTCAGTTTGTATGTAATCCACGGTTTTAATCAGTATGTTTTGTCCGTAGCATTTGCAAGTTCGTCCAAATAATAGGAGCCATATAACGACAGGATGGTGCGGCTCGACAACCTATCTTTATAAAGACGATGGATTTTTATCATTCTCTATGACGGTATTAATGTTCCGCATCTCTGATTTTATCTGCCTTATCTTCTAGCCGGTCAGCCTTTACTTCGGCAGATTCCCGAATTCGATCCGCCTGCTCCTCCAGGCTGTCGGCTCTTTTTTCTCTGATCTCTTGCCTGCTGTCTTGCATCATTTCATTTGTTTCTCTGATTCGGTCTGCTCGTTCTTCCAATCTGTCCGCTTTTTTCTCGGCCGCTTCGTTCATGCTTTCAGAATCGGGGTGTTCGGCATGACTGTTGAATGTTGCAAAAACGAATACTATCGCCACAATAGCAGTTAATTTGGCTTCAAATATCTTCATCATTTTGAGCTCCTCCTGTTAGCTGATTTTTTGTGAGATCATATCCTTAATAAATGGATATATTGCTGTTTACGGCAATACTGTAATCAGATTATGTGATAGAGGCTATTAACTATGTTAATAAATAACCGCTTGCATATAATCCCGAGTGCATGAAAAGAAGGGAATTTTTATTGTAGTGCAGTCATTTAACGGGTTGATGAAAAACGTTTTGAGGCAGCCGATGCAAGAAAGAAACAGACGAAAGCGGCGTTTATGCATAATAAACGAACATTCTGAATCTGTTTTTAACGATGCAACGGCACGTGGATAGTTTCCAACGGCCTGTTAATTATCACCGTGATGGAGCCATTTTATAAACAGCATTGATCTGATTCCGGGCTTGTATTTTCTGAAACCGTTGAAATTTTGGTTGATTTTTGACTGTGGATACTGGTTGCGACAGCGCGCATGAAATGTTTGAATAATTTGACAACGTGCAATCCGCATGCATGCCGGTCTGTGTCAATCCATACACAAGTTTTTCAGAAGAAAAGTCTGTCTGGCTTTCCGTATTCTTGCATACTACAGCAGCATAGTTTGCCGCTGGTAGTTTCTTTGCGCGATGACACAGTCGATTTACTCGACGCTTTACCCAATTTTTAACATAGTTAATAACAGCTCTCTACAGACCCATATATCGTATACACACATTCTTATTCATTATTTAAAAATCAATAGGAAGTGAAGTGTTCGTAGTAGGCGATAAATTGGTTGCCGTACTGTTTTAAGGAGCCGCGAATAAATAAGTGTGACAATTGGGCGCGTCTGGCGGGATGCAATGCAAGACGGGAGGATGAGTCATAGCCAAGCTATGGCGACGACGAACAACGCCGCAGTGTGCCCGCCGGATGCGATCCAAGTGTTACAGTTATTACAGTTATTTATGAGCGACTCCTAAGGTTTAAATTAGTCGGCAACTTAGGTGGCGCCTGAATTCAAATTCAACAAGCCGCGTAATTTTCTGCTGTGTCAATTTGATTTGGGCATTGTTTTGTAGTAGTAACATCACAAAAAGGAGCGACATTATGAACTGGGATCAAATAAAAGGTAACTGGACGCAAATGAAAGGAAAAGCGCAACAAAAGTGGGGGAAATTGACTGACGATGACTTGGATATTGTTGAAGGCAAGCGTGAAGAGATGATTGGAAAAATTCAGGAACGATATGGTATTGCAAGAGAGCAGGCAGAAAAGGAAGTTGATGAATTTTCCAACAATTGTTAGTTTGAAGTCTAATCCAAAAATTTAAAAACAGCGCCTATCCAAATCAGAATTTTCCTGATTTGGATAGGCTATCTCTACTATCCTGTTTTTGAAGTAAATATTTTGGTTTATCTTATCCATAACATGGAGAAATGTAATGATTAATTTGGCCATTACATTTTTGATAATAGCTATAATCGCAGCATTACTGGGTATTACCGGGGTTGCGGGTCTTGCAATTGAGTTGGCCTGGATCTTATTTGTTGCGGGTGTGATTTTATCAATAGTTTTTTGGATAATTGGGCGGCGGCCGCCACCTGCTTAGTTATTTTAATAATTAATCACCATGTACTGTTGTTATGCGTACAGTACATGTGCCGTTTTTAACCATCTTAGTTTATGGCCCCCAATAAAGGAAAATAAATTATGGATTTGATACGTATCATAATTGCAATATTCATTCCGCCGTTAGGTGTCTTTTTGCAAGTAGGTATTGGGAAGCATTTCTGGATAAACATTTTACTGACACTACTTGGATATATCCCGGGAATTGTGCATGCTGTCTGGATTATTGCCAAAAAATAATACCCGGAAAAGTACTGGGTACAAGATTTCATAAAAACCGCACTACAAATGCCTGTAGCCAAAGTCGCATTAATTAAACTGTCGCCATTTGTTATTTTGCGGTAGTACGAATGGTATCAAAAATCAGATGTAGATCAGAGACTCAGGATCGCTGTTCTATCCATACGTTATTCAGAAATTTCTGCGTATTCATTTGTGTTGAGAGAACTTGACGGAGATGGCGTAACCGTTTCTTCTTTTTTTGAAGTATAAGATATGCAACCAGCCAGTCCTATGCATATAATCGAGACGATAAGATATTTTATATTACTCATGGTTTACCTTTATTTGATGTCGACTAATTAAAAAATATTGTAGATTGCTTTCTATATTCTATTAGAAAATGTGCTCAATAACTAACACTAACGTAATGTATTATATTAACATATTGTGAAAAAAATTGCTGGATGGCTGCATGCTGGCGCAAAAAACGATATGTCAGGTTGGTGGGTGAGAAAAATCGTCAAAAAATTAATATGTTGATGCGGTTTGCTTAAGCCACTTTCATTCGGTTCCCAAAATTAACTGATTAAACAAATGAAACGATTGCAAGGCAAATTAAAATAGAATCATAAGTTCGTATACTTATTTATCGTTTGAGATTATGCTGCGCCGTAAGCAAACTTTAAATCTGGATTAGTTTTATTGCTAAAAGAGGCAAGAAGATTTTCTGTCTGGGCTAGATCACAAGGACGGTATTCAGCAATTTTTTTCAGTTTCTTTATATCCTTTAAGACAACCTGGTCTGCGTGGATATGTACTAAATTGTTAATCCGCAGTTTTTTTAAAGTCCGGTTCATATGAACCAAACTCAACCCGAGTGTATCCGCAAGAAAATGCTGCGAAATTGGCATCGAAAAAGTACAATTTTTTGTTTGACCCACTGCTTCCAAACGGTGAAATATCTCCAGTAGCAGATGTGCCGTCCGTTGATACGCAAGCAGTCGTCCGATTCTGACAGTCTGATCCGCCATAATCGAATCGAGACGACTAAGTATCCAGGCATAAAATAAGCTTAACCTGGGTTGGGCTATAATGGGATTGATAAAGGCATTGAGCTTGAATTCACATAGCTCGAGAGGTGTAATACTGGCCACAGAATACGCCGTATTGGGGGTTAACGTAGCAAGCGGATTAATTATGTCACCTGGTAAATAGAAATTAATTATTTGCCGGCTTCCATCGCTCAAGTCATTGTAACGGTATGCCCAGCCACGATTGACAATATAGCTTTTGTTGGAATGAGTTCCTTGATTTAAAAAGGTAGTTTGCGCATCTAATGACATGGAGTTTTCATGCATTTGAACCAAGGTTGTAAGTTCGGCTTCGTTAAATTCGCATAACAGATTGAATTTTTTTACAAGTGGTAGAGTGAGCGGACTATATGACTTTAACTTCTTCTCAGTTAATTTTGTTGGATTCATCAAATCACCTCGCTTAATAATTAAGTTATGGATTTAATAATTTTGACGAATTGCCTCAGTTCTTGGTCGAGCGATGCCGGGTAATTTTCGTCATTCAGACGTTTTCAGAGTCAGTGCGACACTAACGGAAATATCTATATCATTAATGTTCAATGACTTATTAATTTTTTTGGGATATCAGGAATGTTTAAATACCAGCGAAACCGGTATTAACTAACAACATTCATTCCAGATTATTTTTTTATGTGGATGTGGGTGTGATAGAAAATTAGGCTAAAGCCAGTAAACCACACATTAGCAGAAAAAAACTTACCACGCTCATCGTGATAAATCGTTGTAAACAGCTTATATTAAATCGAGAGGGTTCGTCAAATAATCGTTTGCAATAGCATTCACGTTACGAATAGTTCCAGTGAATATTGTTTTTTAGTATTAGCCAATGAATCGCCGGAACAGGTTTGTGTTAAGGTACTACGGCCATGTTTTAATCTAGCCGCAGTACGGTGCTGCTTGTCGTTCAAAGAAGTCTTCATCAATCTCTGTGCCAACCAATCTGTCCTTTTACCCTTGATTGATGGCAAAACAAAATGCGTGTTTGAAATTGCTATATCTTCAATTAATTGGGTTTACAGTTAAAGATTGACAAAAGCATTTTTTATTCAATCATTGAAATGGCTGGACTTCATTATTAATCCAGCGTTGCAACAAAATTTATCGTTTTTAAACGGGCGGCGGACGTCGTCCGATTATCCAAAAAACAATCGACAAAACCAAACCGACAACAAACAAAATCCATGCAATTTCGACAGCAACGCCGGCAACGCCGGTTACACCCAGCAAGGCTGCGATTATCGCAATAATTAAAAAAGTTATAGCTAAATTAATCATTTTGTAGCTCCTTGATTGCAATTGTAAAAAAGAGCGCACCCAACCGGAATTTGTTGTGATCGAGGTGCGCCGGACGGGAAGTTAATTCATTAAAACACTAGTTTTAATCAGCATCTGTTACAAAATTCATCTGCTTGTTTCTCAGCTTCTTCTTTTTCAATGCCGTATCTTTCCTGAATTCTGCCAACTAATTCCTCACGCTTTCCTTCTATAGTATCTAAGTCATCATCAGTCAATTTACCCCATTGCTGCTGTGCCTTTCCTTTTACTTGCTTCCAGTTACCTTTAATTTGATCCCAATTCATAATACTTCTCCTTGTTGATAAATTACCGCAGTTTAAATAGTTTTATAAAGATCCAATCTGACTGGATATGGATTTTTGAAAATCAAGATTTTTTGAATTTGAATCCGGGAGCTTGTTCAAGCTGTTTTTCAGTGGCGTTCAATATCATTTTGTTGTTAGTTTCGTTCATGCGAAAAGCCTGAAACGGTATTGCAACCGATTTATCGCCCATTCCGAGGATGCCGTCGACCGATACGATTGTGTATGTGACCGTATTTTTATCGTCCAGGACAAAGTCTTCAATTTCTCCCAGTTCCTTACCGTTCCGGTCAATAACAGTACTATCAAAAAGCTTCTTGGCATTTATATCAAAGTCGATATTGGTTGCGCTGTACTTGCTGTTCCCGCTGCTATCCACAGGCCGGTTATCTGTTTGATAATTGCGATCGCCGACATACTCGTATTTAAATTCCGGAATACTTTTTAACTGATCTTCAGACAGATTGACGACAATTTTTTCATCCTGCTCATTGATCTTTAAGTCATTCAGCGGAACTGCAATCAGTTTGTCGCCGATGCCTAACAAGCCACCTGCTGATACGATTGCATAAGTCGCTTTTTCGTTATGGCTTAATACTAAATCATCAATTTTTCCCAGATCATTGCTGTTTCCGTCCACGATGTCCATTTCCAGCAATTTCTTGGCATTCATCGTGTAAGCAAGATTGGCCGGAGCAAATTTTAAATCCATTTCGCTGCGGTCATGTCCGGTGTCTTTCCTGTCGTAATCGTTTTTTTTGGTGGGAGACTTCTGGTCATCACTATCGCCACCTAACATCCCTTGATCCCGGGTGTCGTCGTAATCCGATTCATTACCAGAATGTCTGCCGTGACTTGCGTCCTGGCGGGATTTTTCGGAATCCATATTGCTGCCGCTTTTTTCGCCTGCATACACAGAAAATCCGGTCAGTAATAAAAAAGTTAAAAAAGCGATAATTGACAAATGAATAGTAAACTTAATTCTTTTCATGATTAACTCCTTGAGTTCTTGAGTGAGAAATTACGACTCAATAGCGACGTCACGCTGACAATTTAATTCTTTTTGAAAATGATTGTTATTAACTATGTTAATTGTGTTTTTACGTGTGCGACAGGAGTGGGCCGGCCGGCTCCGGATACGTATAATTTTTACTCTTCAAATTTCGGTACAATATTTTTTCATTACACTGTTTATACAGAGAAATATAGAATATGACTGCCGAAATTTGATGTGTGAAGACTATATGTAAACAAAAAGGAAGTGGATAATCCCTGAGAATGTAATCAAACCCCGGAATACAATCTGACATGCATGATGTATACTACTGTATCTTGATGGATACCCACTGTTCTGCGTCATGCCTGTACCTCATTTATCCGCTGCACTGCGCGGACCTGTTCTGGATCTGGAAAACCGGATTAACGCTGCCAGACCACAGATTGAACATTGGTTGCGCGGCAAGTGGAACGAGTTCAGCATCCCTTTTTACTGCTCGGTTGATTTGCGTAATAGCGGTTTTAAGCTCGCGCCAGTAGATGCCAACCTCTTTCCCGGCGGCTTTAATAATTTGAGTCCGGAATTTTTTCCGCTGTGCGTGCAGGCCATGATGACGGCTGTGGAAAAAATCTGTCCCGATGCGCATAGCATTTTGTTGATTCCGGAGAACCATACGCGCAACACTTATTATTTACAGAATGTTGCATCGATACAGGCAATTATGCAGTATGCAGGATTGAACGTGCGTATCGGTTCATTAATACCCGATATCAAAACCGCTACGATGTTCAACCTGCCCGATGGCCAGTCTATTAAGCTCGAACCGGTGATCCGGGAAAATAATCGTTTGTATGTTGACGGGTTCGATCCCTGTGCGGTTTTGCTGAACAACGATCTGTCAAACGGTATTCCGGAAATATTGCAGAATCTGGATCAGACCATTATTCCACCTTTGCACGCAGGCTGGGCAACACGCCGAAAATCAGAGCATTTCAAGGCATACAATACCATTGCCGGTGAATTTGCCGAATTGGTCGGGATTGATCCTTGGCTCATTAATCCCTACTTTACCTCGTGCGGGAAAATCGATTTCAGGGATAAACAGGGCGAAGATTGTGTCGCCAAGTCCTCGAATAAAATTCTCGGTGTTATTCGCGAAAAATACAAAGAATATGGTGTCAAAGAAGATCCGTTTGTCATCGTCAAGGCCGATTCAGGCACCTATGGCATGGGAATCATGACGGTCAAAGACGGCGCGGAGGTGTATCAATTGAACCGCAGGGAGCGTAATAAAATGGCTGTGGTCAAGGAGGGTATGTCGGTCACCAATGTGCTGGTGCAGGAAGGCGTCTATACATTTGAAAATATTAATCATGCGGTTGCTGAACCAGTGATTTACATGATCGATCATTATGTCGTCGGCGGTTTTTTCCGTGTGCATACCGGTCGCGGCATGGATGAAAACCTTAACGCGCCCGGTATGCATTTTGTGCCGATATCATTCGAACCGGATTGTCTGCTGCCCAGTGGCACTCAGCAGCAGGGTCTGATGCCGCAACGGTATTATGCCTATGGCGTTGTCGCGCGGCTGGCTCTGTTAGCCGCTGCACTTGAGCTGCGGCAAACGGCCGGCTGATTCGGCGCGGCTTCTGATCCCAGCATAACATGAAACTGGCCTTTATTCTCGACCCGCTCGAAGCCCTTAAAATTCACAAGGATTCCAGTTATGCCATAATGCGCGAAGCCGTTGCGCGCGATCATGAGATTTTTGTTATTCACCAGGAAGACCTGTTATGGAGCGACAATTCTGTGGTTTGTTACGCACGCGGTCTGGCGCTGATTGAGCAGGCCGATCCGGGAATAGGCTGGTATCAGGCGGGCGAAAAAAGCATGCAGCCGCTGCAGGCATTCGACGCCGTATTGATGCGCAAGGACCCGCCATTTAATATGGAGTATCTCTACAGCACTTACCTGCTGGAACTGGCTGAAAAACAGGGTGCGCGGGTAATCAACAGCCCGCGCGGCATTCGTGATTTTAACGAAAAACTTGCGATCATCCGGTTTCCGCAGTTCGCGCCGCCGACACTGGTTACGCGCCAGGAGTCGCTGATTATGGAATTTTTGCATCAACACCGCGACATTATCCTGAAACCGCTCGACAGCATGGGCGGGTCGGGCATATTCCGGGTGCACGACGCGGATCATAATGTTAACGTCATTCTTGAAACCATGACTCACTATGGCACACGGACCATCATGGCGCAGCGCTTTATTCCGGAGATCGTCAAGGGCGACAAACGCATTCTGCTGATTGCAGGCAAATCCGTGCCATATGCGCTAGCGCGCATTCCCAAACCCGGTGAGACCCGTGGCAACCTTAATACCGGTGGCACCGGAGTTGCACAACCTTTATCGGATCACGACAAAAAAATTGCGGCCACACTCGGCCCGGAACTGACCGAACGGGGTCTGCTGCTGGTCGGTCTTGATGTTATCGGTGATTGTCTCACCGAAATCAATGTCACCAGCCCGACCGGTATACAGGAGATTTATAAACAAACGGGGTTTAATGCTGCAAAGATGATGATGGACGCGATTGAAGAAAATACATAGATTATTTTCCAGATCAGCTAGTACGCTATCCATATGATACTACCGGGATTGAGCTGAAAAAAAGCCATTGAAACATTTGTAAAAATATAGAAAAACGCCGTTCGTATATAACCGATGCGATTGATTTGCTTTTCCAGAATTTTTAATATTGAATCGAGTGTTTGAACCATCTCTGATAATGTTTTGATTTACTGCTAAGCTGACAGTTGATCCGTGCTACGGCGTGCAATTTCGTTTTAATCATTAGCTGTTATCATCGCGCTCAAATATACTTGACACGCACATGTCTGAATTAACCGTTTTGTTTCTGGACAACCAGCTTGCCCAGAGTTGCGCACTGGTGGCGGTTTTACTGTCGCTACGCATAGCACTGGTCCATCTGATCAAACGCAACCGCGCGATCCTGACCGAAGCTCAGCGGCACTGGATTACCAGCGTCAAGAATTCCAGCTGGCTGATTATCGTATTCGGGTTGCTTGCGATCTGGTGGCCGGAATTGAGCGAATTTGCGATTTCAATTGCAGCCGTCACGCTGGCGCTGGTGATCGCCACAAAGGAATTGATTCTGTGCTTCAGCGGCGCCATGCTGCGCGCGGGAACGGGCGCGTTTACCATCGGCGACTGGATCGAAGTTGGCGCGCATCAGGGCGAAGTCATTGATTACAACATGCTGAACACCACATTGCAGGAACTGGACAAAACACCTAACAGTTACAGTTTTACCGGTAGAACTATTGTGATACCCAATAGTCTGTTTCTGTCCGAATCGATCAAAAATCTGAATTTCTTTAAACGCTATGTGTTTCACCGCTTCAGCATCACGATTGAGCCTTACTTGAATATTGCAGCCATGCCGCGATGGATTATCAGTGAGATTGAGACACTTTCTGCCGACTTCATCGAGATCGCCCGCCGCTACAACACATTTATCGAGCATAGAACCGGCGTCGATATTGCGGGGCCAGAGCCGCGCGTCATGATCAGCACTAACGAATACGCCAAAAGCATCGTCACCGTTATCATCTTCTGTCCTACCGAAAAAGCCGTTGAGCTGGAACAATATATTACGCAGGGCGTGCTGGAACGGATTTATCATGTTAGAGAAACCGCTGATATTGGCATAACGGATCAGTGGAAACAGGGACTGTAAATTAAACTGTGTAACTGTCTGGGTTAAACATACTCAATCAGTCGATCCTCGAATTCGATCATAAACCGGTTCAAAGCCGCTTTCCAGTTTTTTATCGGCATCGTCCAGTTTTTGGAAGCTTCCTGAATTGCCAAAAAGATGACTTTTTTGGCGGAATCATCGGTTGGAAATAATTTACGTTTTTTGACCGCTTTCCGAATAACGCTGTTGAGTGATTCGATGGCATTGGTTGTATAGATAGCTTTTCTGATATCCTCGGGGTATTTGAAGAGCGTGCAAATATTGTCCCAATGTGCGCGCCATGATCGGCTGATCTGCGGATATTTCTCGTCCCAGCGTGCGGCAAATTGATCCAATGCCAGCAAGGCTTCTTCCTCGGTTACAGACTGAT
>NZ_FOGH01000077.1 GCF_900111165.1 Nitrosomonas sp. Nm51 | reverse complement strand
GATCAATTAAAGTGGCATCTTTTGCAGGGAAACACCCTGCATGCGGATGAATCGCCGGTAGCGCAACTGGAACCCGGCAACGGCAAAACCCGCAAAGCCTATCTATGGGCCTACCGCAGTAATGACCTTGATCCCGGGCCGCGCATGGTTGTCTTCGATTATCAGACCAGTCGCAGCGGCCGGCATGTACAAAACTTTCTCCAGGACTGGCAGGGTCACCTGCTGGTTGATGACTATGCTGGCTATAAAGCACTGTTCTCCAGAGAGGAGTTGCCGTGTATCGAGCTCGGTTGTTGGGCGCATGCGCGACGTAAATTCTTCGACCTGCATCAGGCCAACGGCAGTCCGATGGCATTCGAGGCATTGCAGCGTATTGGTGAACTGTACGCAATCGAGGCCGAAGGCAAACAGCTGACCATTGACGCGCGTCAACACCTGCGAAAACAAAAAAGTCTGCCGGCACTCGATGCATTACACGACTGGCTGATGCAAACCCGCATGCAGACAGCCAACGGCGGTGCGTCCGCCAAAGCGTTGGACTATACACTGAAACGCTGGCCAGCGCTGGTACGCTATGCTCACACAGGCAATCTGCCGATCGACAATAACCCGGTAGAAAATTCAATCCGTCCCATCGCTGTCGGTAAGAAAAACTCTTATGACCTTTTGTCAAGTTTTAAACGTAACTCTCCCTAGAGTTTTCCCTCTAAAACCGTTAACCAATGACTTAGATTGGTTGGAACAGCATAATGCAATTACTTGAATTTTACAGACTCTTATTCGGGGATCTTTTAGCCCCAGTATGATATTCGTACTGAGCTTGCCTCTTTCTGGCTGCAAGTATAGGAAAATATCTCCCCCTTGAATTCTTCCCGAGGATTACTCAATTCGTGCACTGATACTGCCCCACCAAAACCATTTAAACCGTTGAATACTGTTGTCTATAGGCGCGCACAATATCCCACATAAAACCGAGAAGCTCGCGTGCAACTGCAGTAATTGATACTTGAGATTTTTTCCCTTTCGCTGCCAGACTGCGATAGCGGAAGCACAAACGTTGCTGTGCTTTCCAGGCAATATCTTTTGAGACTTGCGTCACCGCTGATGGGGTATGCGCAAGCATCCAGCTGCCTACTTTTGCATTGTTGCGATACGACCATGCCGCCTCGTACAAAAGCCGCCGGACTTCTTTATTGCCTACCTTGGTAATTCCTTTGCTGCGCGTTGTATTGCCACTGGAATACTCTCCCGGTATCAAGCCTAAATAGGCCATCATCTGTTTGGGATGATCAAACCGGGAAAAATCACCAATCTCTGCAACGACTGTTACAGCAATGATTGTCGCAATTCCTCTCAGTGCTTGTAGTTGAATAACAAGATCTTTGAGTGACCAGTCTTCTAGCAAACGATCGATTTCTTGTTCTAATTGCTCAGTCCGCACCTGTGATTGCTCTAGCGCCTGGATATAATGTTGAAATGCAATTTGCTGTGACGCGTTTGGAAATGTTTGATTGGCAAGCCAAATACGATGTCGCTTTGTCCATGATTTTTTATCATAAATCCTTCCAGCACGCAGGAGTAAACTTTGGATTCGTTGCCGTGCAATTTTTGTATCTTTTTTGCTTGCTGAGCGTGCTCGAACCAAATCACGCATAGCTTCGTGTGTCTCATCAGGAACCCAGACGGTAGTTAAATCACCCGACCTCAGAAGCCTCGCCAATGCCACTGCGTCTCGATGATCATTTTTAATCCTGTCAGTCGGCGAACGCGGAATTCTGGAGGGCGCTACTACCTGACATTCAAGCCCCATTAGCGTAAGCTGTCTATAAAGTTGATAACCACACGGACCGGCTTCATAACAAAGTAAAGGCGAAGAATATTTGTTTTGGAGCTTGGTAAATGTGCGCCTGACAGAATCTGGTGTGTTATTAATATTGCCCCAGAAACGTATCTCGCCCGCACGTTCCGGGTCAGCAATTGCTATGGCGATAGTTTCTTTATGAACATCTAGCCCAATATAAGCGTTATGAAATAATGCAGTAGTCATGATGTAACCTCCACAGAAATAGTGCGATCTTGCCGCAACTAGTATATAGGTCATATCATCTGGCTCTTTACAGGATCTGAGTGTGCGGGCCAACGCGCTGCCGCCATTCAAACCCTGCTCGGCACCGCACTACTCAACGGCATCGACCCAGCCGCATGGCTCAAAGAAACACTCGACAAACTTCCAGCCTGGCCTAATAGCCGTATCGATGAGTTACTGCCATTGGCACCAGAATTTATTGAATCACTAAAACAGAATAAATAACAGACGGTAGGGCCGCACGCTTACAATTGAGCGATGAACAAAGCCTGCCGTCTGTCGATGAAGCCAGAATCCAGATTGCAAAGGATATGACCGTGCGGCTGGATACGTTATTCCAAGAACAAGCAAACGCATTTGAAACCCGCATGGCTCAATTGGAAGAAAAGCGGCAAAGTTTAATGAGTCAGCACAAGGCCAAGCGTCAAAAACTGCACGATGCACAGCATCAGCAATGGCAACACAAGCAACAGGAATGGCGCAATAACCTTAACAAAGGCTCTCGCGGTCTGTTTGAGCGCATTACAGGAAAGCGCCGCAAAATCGAAGAATGCAACGAACAAGACGCTTGGCAGGTCAAAATAGACCAGCAACAGCAGCGTGATACGCTGATTTTTAATCAGTTCGAAATTCGTCGTTCCTTGCAATCGCGTATCCCGCGATTGCAAGCGCTGAAATCTTACCGGCTGGATGAACTGGAACACGATAAATCACAGTATCAAGCTATGCGTGAAAAACGCCTTGAACAGTTAGAGGCACAGCGCCGGGAACAAAATCGCAGCCGTCCGCAGCCTCGTCAGCACAGTCCGGATTGGGAATGGTAGCAAGACGAAATCCCAATAAAGGCAAAGTAAGGACTTAGCTTATTTCCTTGGCATAAATACCAATCTTTGGTAAATTATAAAGAGGATCATAATTTAGAAAGGTTGGAAAATGGCTAAAAATACCAGTGTTTCGCTTGGCGATCATTTTGAAACTTTTGTTGATGAACGGGTCAAGGCGGGACGCTATGCTTCTGCAAGTGATGCCGTACGTGCAGGACTCAGGCTTCTGGAACAGGAGGAAAGCAGACTGGAGGCATTACGCGCTGCCCTTATCAAAGGTGAGGAAAGCGGCATTGCTGAGGACTATGACATTGAGGCGATACAACGTGAGCTTGATAGCGAGTAATGCGCTGTAAGGTTTCAAAAGAAGCGCGGGGCGATATACGCGAGATTGGCCATTACACGCAACGTAAATGGGGCAAGGATCAACGCCGGAATTATTTAAACGATCTGAATAAAAAATTCGGATTACTTGCAGAAAATCCCCTTCTGGGTCGTCGCTGCGACAGTATCAGAGAAGGATATTTCCGGTTTGAATATGTCAGCCACGTTATTTTTTACAAGCAGGAAAAGGACTTTATCGTTATCTCCCGTGTTATACACCAAAGCCGCGATGTAAAGGCGTTACTCGGTGAAACAGGTAAGGCGTGAACAACTCAAAACACAACGCCGGGAACAAGGCCGAAGCCGCACACAGCCGCGCCGACAGGGTATTATTTTCAGAAAACAAAAACGCAAGGCAATATGCTCTTTATAGATGAAGCCGCAGCTCCGGTCATACGTGAGGCTATGAAAGGCTTTGCATCGGGACGGTTTCATACCAAAACCGAAGTACAATATTTTCTGGAAAGCTGCCCGGAGTTTCCCAAACATACCAGCGGCAAGCTTGGTTTTCCTTCAGCTCCTCCCGAAACACCCACATCGTCTTTGCGTCAGGCACTACCCCTGCCAAATCAAGTCCCAAAAAACGCATGAAACTCAATCGATCCCGTATTTGATACTCCAGCCGGTCATCCGACAGACTATGCATTCTTTGCAAAACCAGCATCTTAAATAACATCACCCGATCAAAGGGTTTGCGGCCAGCTGCACTTTTCCTGGGCTTCGTCATCGTCTCCCTGAGAAGAATAGGCTGCAATGCTTCGAATGCCATCGGGCTGTCATTGGCCTGATGCAGATCGAAGAACTTGCGCTTGGCATGCGCCCAGCATGCAAGTTCAATACAGGTGCCCGCTCTGGAGAACAATGCTTTGTAGCCGCCATAATCGGCCGCCAGCAGATGGCCTTGCCAGTTTGATCGAACTAGCCATTACAATTGTTGGAGTACCTGTTAAGTTTTCTAAAGATTGGTCGTTAAAAGGTGTAAATGAACATACGCAAAGTCGATCTGATTCATTAATAAACGTATATTTGTTTGAAACAGTGTTTAATTGGAGTACAGAATGCCAGATAAAAATTTAAAATTCTTGGTTGTAGATGATTTTTCTACGATGCGTAGAATTGTGCGTAATCTATTGAAAGAATTAGGTTTCATCAATGTTGACGAAGCTGAAGATGGTGCTGTTGCACTGCGCAAGCTTCAAGATGGTAACTACGATTTTGTGGTGTCAGATTGGAACATGCCGAATATGGATGGACTGACAATGTTACAGTCAGTTCGTGCAGATGAAAGATTAAACAAAATCCCTGTACTGATGGTAACTGCCGAAGCAAAAAAAGAAAACATAATTGCTGCCGCCCAAGCAGGAGCAAGCGGTTATATTGTAAAGCCTTTTACAGCTGCAGTGCTTGATGAAAAATTAAATAAAATTTTTCAGAATATGGAAAGTAAGGTATCGGCCTAAAAAATTTGATGTCAAACTTATAGCAAACCAAATGAATCTGAGTAGAAATACCGATTCTTTTATTCGGGAGAAAACTGACATGCAACCATCTGATATTATGCATGATGAATCTGAATTAACGGAAATGAACATATATGCTGAGGTCAGGTCAGCGAAACAATTAACTGATACAGTATCGGTTCTTCTTGAAGAAGACAGTTTTGAACAAAATATTATCGGTAATCTTTCTTGTAAAGAAAATCAAAATAATACTGAATTGGTAGATAGCTATGAATTAATGACGTCGTCAGTAACCGAAACAAACATTGATACAGCTGAATCTGAGTATGCAGTTTTGAGTGAGCTTGTATCGCAGGAAATTGTTACTGTTAATCAAAATGGACAATCAATTGATTCAATAATGGTTAATGATGACCTAGATGGAAGCGAGAGTATGATCGAGACAGAAACGGCCAAAGAAACTTTCAGCCAAATTGAACCAGTGAATGAAGATATATTGGTCAATCAAGATAGCAAAACTGATTGTCTTAGCGAGACTAAAATTAGATCAGAGCAAGACTTTGTGAGTTCAGACGATGTGCCCGAAACTGTGCTGATGCAAGTCGTTGATGAAATGACACACGCATCCAGTGAAAATACTCAAGACGAAACAGTATCGTCTGACGCAACAGAAAAGCCAAGTAGTATGGAAAAAAATGTTATTGATCAGGTTGGCCATTTAACGCGAAATCTTCATAACAGCCTGCGTGAACTCGGTTATGATAAACGGCTTGAATCACTTGCTTCTGAAGTGCCAGGCGCACAAGACAAACTGACTTATGTTGTGACTAAAACGAAGCAGGCCGCTGAGCGTGTAATAAGTGCGACTGAAATCACTATGCCCATTCAAGAGAAGCTTTCTCTGGATGCATCGCAGCTTTCTGAAAAATGGAAGCTTGCATTTGAGGAGCAAAGAGTACAACCGGATACAGAAAAATTTAAGCAGCTATTGATAGAAACACTCAGTTTTGTTGACAAAGTGCCTGAACAAGCAGACGCAACCAATGCACAGTTGATGGAAATAATGATGGCGCAAGATTTTCAAGATTTGACCGGTCAAGTGATTAAAAAAATTACATACATGGTGCAGAGATTGGAGCACGATCTTGTGCAGCTTCTACTGGCAAATGTTCCTGTCACAAAACAGATTTCCTCTAATGATGAACTCATGAACGGTCCTGTAACTAATCCGGAAAAATCACCGGATACTGTAAGCAGCCAAGACCAGGTCGATGACTTATTGGCAAGTCTAGGATTCTAAAAGAATACCGCTTCGTTTTTGGCAGCCACCCATATTCGATGTCGCTATCTGGGCCAGCATCTCATGACGACACTATCTAACGACCCCGCCGCTTCCCTCTTCCAAACCTTCTCCCCAAAGGGAAGAAGGCTTTCATTAGTCCCGCCTAAAGGTGGGGAGTTTACATGCTCTCTATTTATGATCCTAAATTGCCCCAGAATAGCTTTCAGGAAAATAACGCTTAAACATTTGTTTTGTCTTTTTACCATAATACCACAGTGGATAGGGTTTCTGTGGTGTGAATTTTTTATCCTGTTCAGAATAATCCAAATTATATTTAATATTATTTTTTTTAAGTACAGATAATATCTGCTGAATCCTGGCATTCTGACCAACTTCTTTTTCAAGTGCATGAATATGTTTTTTAAATTCCGGAGGAAAATTATCTTTATGCCATATCTTTGAGCTTTTCTCTGATACTTGCTTAGCAGTAACGCCACTTCCGAATAAATAATGACAGTGTTGATTTTCCCAAAATCTTTCTTTACCTTCGAAATAAGGCATCTCAAGACAGTTACAGATCACCGAGAGCATTTTTTGAGAATCTTCTACCAGTTCGTTATAGTTTACAGCCCGAAAAGGGAGATTCGATTTGAAAAATCTGTCATGATATGAAATAAATTCTTGTTGCCAGTGATCAAGTCCTTTTCCCCTTTTCCAATGCGAATAGGCCAAATTGACAGGATTTTTCCAAATTAATATATTATACGTGTCTATTCCCTTAGAAGTAGCCCACTCTTGTGAGTCCAGAACCCAACAAAGATCCTTGGAAGAATCGACAACGAAATTTACATTAAGTTTTGAAAAGACATTTTCATGAAAATCATTGGCTTGTACATATGCGATTTGTTTCCATACAGAGCAGGGGCTTTGTCCACATTGACATTCAAGTTTAAAATGATGGTGCCGCCAGGGTCTGAACCAAGCAACGACCTCCCCACAAGAGAAAACATCGGTGGAATTTCCTAGCATAAGATCCAGCATTGTTGTTCCGGAGCGGCTGGCACCACATACTTTAATCAACTTAGGCATAATTTCATCCTTACATACCCGCGAAAACGTATTTGAGATTAGCTCCCCTAGCGAAAGGGTCGTATTTTGATTTCTACTGGAATATTGTGTCTCTGTATTTTTTGGGAAAATTTATTATTCAATAACGTCATTGCTAAACTGTTTTTGTTGAGTCCCTCGCACCTGCTGCTTCTTGCTTCTATTTCAACTGTCAGCAATGGCGAATGGCACGGCGTCCAATCAATTTTGGTGGCTTGATCTCCAACCACTTGTCTGGTTCAACCGGCCA
>NZ_FOGH01000004.1 GCF_900111165.1 Nitrosomonas sp. Nm51 | reverse complement strand
AATTTGTAACGAACAACTGAACACAAAGCATCAGCAGGAGGCAAAATACCAACTCAGTCTGGTCGACTTATCCACAGATGCGTAGTATCCTGCGCTCTGTTTCCCCCTGGTCAAATTTCAACCGTAATGGGTGGTCAATTTTAAACCGGTATCAACACTCAGGGCCAGAGGCTGTCATGGCGGTTAGCTGCAAGAGTTGGCAGAGTGGTTTTAATCCTTCTTCCGAAATCAACGCAATTGTAAACAACAAGAAGGTGCGTGGCCGCAAAGCCTGGCAGTCTTTTCGAGAGCTTTGTGTCCCGAAATGGTCAGAGGCTTTTGTAACGGCTGTACGGAACGCAACCGGGACAGAGGAGTTCACTTATAGCCTCGCTGTAGCCCATGTCATAGGTAACAAGCAAGTTTGGGAAGAACACCAGCCGTTTATCGATGCCATGGGTGGTAATCCTATACGACTCATAACATTCCAAGACATGATTAGCGATATCTACGATGGCTTAGGTACGACCCTAGCGGCGACAGAAGTTGTGGGCGCATGCTTCAGATGTTTCGCGCAGCAAGAATTGGCATAGATGTATCGTAATGTGGATTTTAACGTTTAGGTCGAAACGTTAGACAGCTTAGCTGTTTGGAATGATAATCCCGCAAGGACATCTGGGGTGGATGCATAAATAATAAATCAGAAGAGGCAAGCAATTGCGTATAAAGCATATCGAGATACGGAATTTTCGTGGAATCAAATCCCTTAAATGGACAGTGAAGGGAACTTTCAACTGTATCATTGGTGCCGGGGATACATGCAAGACGACTATCCTGTCAGCACTCGATTATGCTCTAGCGCCAAGGACCTCGCTTTCAATCGTTGACTCCGATTTCTTCAATCAAAATGTCAACGAAAACATCGTCATACGGGTGACTCTCACAGGTTGGGACGAAAGTGACGAGGATGTGAGGAGGTTCTTTCAGGAAAGTAAATACGCTCAGTACAAATGCGGTCTTAACGATGCTGGACCATTGCCTGAACCAGGTGATGTCGTCGCCGTGTCTGTCTCCCTCCGAGTAGACGAAAGTCTCGAACCGAAGTGGCACATAGTCAAAGGCCGTGACGAAGGAGAGGAAACGGAAAAAAAACCGATATATAGCTCTGATCGTGCGGTCCTCGGTTTAAGTCGCATCGACATATATTCTGATTTTCATTTTACTTGGGGGCGGAACACGATATTGACACGTCTCAGCTCTGAAAGTGAAGGTAATCTGATGTGCTCATTGGGTATCGTCACGAAGCAGGATGATCTGTTTCTGAACGCTTTGCGGCAGGTCATTCAACGCCAGTGTTGCAAAGCTTTTGCCGCGTGGCAATCTGGCTTCACGCGTCCAGTTGCTGATTCTGCTTTGAAAGCGTTGTGCGACTTCCTGTTCACACAGCGCCGCAAGATACTGACTGTAACTCCAGCCGTTTTCTGCAGCGTGCTCCTGGTACTTCTGAAAATGTTGCCCAAAGGCAGGCAACCTGAGTTCCTTGAGCATCAGTGGTAATGCTTCAGACATGGGTCGCCTCCTGGTGTCCCCAAAGGGTTAGTAGTTTTCCCCGGTCAGCCTAGTGGTGACCCTGTTGGGCGGGGCTATCAAAAAAAATAAAATTATTTTTAAGAAATTTCTGAGCATGGTATTTTTCATGGTGCTACCGAATATCATGAAAATAATTCATTGAAAATAAAAGATAAAAGCCTTATTTACAATAGAGTGGGAGTAGTCAGTCGGGATTTGCTCATTAGTGCGTCAGCTTTACGTGTGCAGATCTTCCAGGAAATGATGTGTTTTAGGGGCGTCGTCATGTGTTGTGGCAATTCTGTTTGTTTTTTGGACAAAGGATCAAGCTTTTGTGCCGCAGGACATGCCAAAGCATATTCAAGGCGTGAAAACGACGATAATTTTGTTCGAAAAACAAACCCGAAGGGCGCGGCCATATTTTTACACTTGTTTGTTCAAAGCCCATGAACATAGCCCATGGCTATGCCCTGCACGCTTTTCACAAACATTCATCAAAAATCTGTACGCGCATAATTACGCATAGCACATGACGCATTCCCTAATACTGGAATAACTTGTTCAATTCCAGTCGCAGTGATTCAGCTGTTTGCGGTGTGTACAACGTTTGCAGCCTGCTGCCGCTGGCCGAAAAAAACACTAATGCAGTTGGCATCAGACCGTGTCTGTCGGCAAATGTTTTGCCTTCGGGGATGTTGATGTCGGCGACAATAAAAGTCAGACGCTCAGCATACTCATCTCTGATTTCGTTCATGACAGCCATCGTTTCTCCACTTTGCAGAATATTGTCATCATGGACCAGCAACAGCACGCGCGTGCCTTTTCCAACTAATGAAGTATCGCCAGAAAAACCGCGGGGCAACAATGAAACTGCAAAAAGTACGATCGTCAAAATCAAAGCCAGCGTAACAAACTTTGGCCAGTTGCTTCTTTTGACTACAGGTTGTTTAGTATTCTGTTTTTGCATTATTTAGGTTCATTCAAGAGTTAAATATAATTTCATGACAGTGTAACAAAATTGTATACGCATTGTACGGATTGAACCGTCATGCGATTGCAGTAAACTTAATTTCTTAAGAGGATAGACGCACGAGAAACAAAGCAGATATCGCCTGTTTTTCCATAAGCGTTAGAGGTTGCACTCAATTAGCGAACCGCCTTTTCTGACACCATCTCAAGAACAACAGAAATAATTCACTAATTGAGAGCAAAGGGGGCGATGGTTGATCAACTGGGGGTGTCGATTCATGGCTAAGCGCTTAAATTACGGTATCATTACAAAATAGCAATTACAATTCGATTCTGTTTTTTTAAAAGGAGCAACTGATGGGCGTTGAAGTGGGTGGTTTTTTTGGATTAATATTACTGATTCTTAATGTCTGGGCTATTGTGAAGGTTGTACAGAGTGCTGCCACTACGGGCAGCAAAGTTTTGTGGATCGTACTGATACTTTTGTTACCGGTATTTGGTTTGATTATGTGGCTTCTGTTCGGACCAAGAGGGTAGTGTTGGCAACGGCGTGGTGAAGGGTATGGTTGTCAGCATTGATTATGCGCGGTGCTGTTATAAATGAAGCGTTATAATGTATTGCCGTAACTGTGACGAAACATTGTTATCCGCCTTGTACTGACAGCCATAGCCAGCGCATCAATAGAAATCCGAAAAACCCGATCAGCAACACTGTACCCAGTACCAGAAATGCTATAGCCCCGATAAACAATTGGCTGTGCAGAGCGGTTTTGCCGGGTTTCCCCAGATAAGCATTCAGTAATTGTACGTTGCGGTAATTCGCTTTGAAAGCAAAATCGGCTAAATCGCCGATAACCGGAATAATACCCAGCAGGGTATCCAGCCCGATATTGAATCCCATTCTTATGAGCAACGATTTCGGCGCGCCCAGTTGTGCCGCCTGGGTGAGAATATGTGTTGAAATTATCGCACCGATGGCATCGCCAAGTCCGGGGATGAGTCCAATTAACCCATCAAGGCCGAACCGTATGTCAGTGCCGGGTATGCGGATAGAATTATCCAGCAGCCAGGCTAAACGGTTTAATTTCTCTGTCGAATATTTTCTATGTGTATCGTTCATACAATATAACTAGGATTTATTCGTTCTCTCATTGTTAATGCTAATTTGATGATTTGTATTTGCGCCAGTCTCCGGCTGCTGCGCGTCATTGCCTGTATCGCCGGTATTGAAATCCTTTCCGAAAATCCGCCAGAAAGCCACGAACAGCACAGCGATCAGCGGACCAACCACAAAACCGTTAATGCCAAATAATCCGATCCCGCCCAGTGTTGACAATAACACCATCCAATCCGGCAGCTTGGTGTCGCGACCGACCAGAATCGGGCGCAGAACATTGTCTGCCAGGCCGATAATTAAAATACCGTAGGCAATCAATACCGATGCAGCGATCCATTGTCCGTCTGCGTATAAATAGATCGCTGCCGGCAACCAGATCAAACCGGCGCCAACAGCCGGAATCAAGGAAAAAACCGCCATTATCACACCCCACAGCAGCGGTGCGGGAATATCGAGAATCCAGAAAATGATACCGCCTAACGCGCCTTGTACCATCGCCACTACGAGGTTACCCTTGACCGTTGCCCGGGCAACACCGGCAATATTTCGAAACAGGAGTCGCTCGCGGTCGTCGCCGAGCGGGATGACGAAAACCAGTTTTTCAATCAGTGTACGGCCGTCACGCAGCAGAAAAAAGGCGATATAAAGCATCAAAGCAAGTTTCAACAGAAAATTGAATGTATCCACGCCCACAGCCACGGCATTCTGTGTCAGAAAACTACCGGTAGCCAGTGCGGCTTTGGTTGCATTTTCCCGCAACGAAGTAATATCCACGCCCACACGCTCAAGAAAATCCTGTACTGCCGGAAACGCCTGGCGAATTCTGTCAATGTACTGTGCAGGCTGAATTTCACCTGCGTCGATTAGTTTGTATAAGGCAATGCCCTGCTGCAGGAATGTAGTTAACAGCAGCAGCACAGGTATGACGACCAGAAATACACAGGCAGTCAATGTGATCAAGGCGGTAGTGTTGTGGTGTTCGCCCAGTTTTTTCTGCAGCCAGATCTGCATGGGATGAAACAGGATTGCAATGATACATGCCCACAGAATCGGGGCGAAGAATGGCTTGAGCAGGTATAAAAAAAGACAGGAAACGAGGGTCAAAGTGAGCAGGAATGTCCATCGCTCAAGTTCTTCATTTTTCATAATGCGCCATTTGCAAATACATGAAGCTCAATAACGCTGCGCGAACAATAATGCCACATCGAAGCTCAAGCAAATACAACACGAATCGCAGCGAATGTTTTACTGAGTAACATTGAATTTTAACCTTGGGAGTCGTTCATAAATAAGTGTAACACCTGGGTCGCATCTGGCGGGCGCACTGCGGCGTTGTTCGTCGTCGCCATAGCTTGGTTATGACTCATCCTCCCGCCTTGCATTGCATCCCGCCAGACGCGCCCGATTGCCACACTTATTTATTCGCAGCTCCTTATCAAATTGATATTGTTATTGATCCATCAGGTTTTTCGATCAAAACCATTCCTGAAAAAATGGTCTTGATTCAGCTTGCATTGCATCATGTTCTTCGTCTTCAGCCGGCCCCAGAGTTCTTTCTTCTACAGTAGGCGCTTGTCTATCGCGCTCTATAATTGCCATACCAGCCTGGTTAAGGCCGACCGCCACTGAAAAAATAGTGACTGAATTAATGATATAGAAAATAAATTTATAATAAGCCGCGACTGATTTGTCCGCGAGAGCCATTAAACCGAATACAAAACTGACTATCAGTGCGGTAACGGCACCGGGAAATCCGAATGTCGTTACCAAAGTACCCGTAATCATGGTGGTTGCGCTGCCAGCAAGACCGGGCGTGATCATTGACCTGGAGCTTACAAAATTATCCATATTGACACCTGTAAAGTTAAATTATGTGTAGGTCTAATAAATCAGCTGGTTAACTGCCGGACTCGCCTTTGCGGATATCGATGTCCGGTAATTCTTCACCCTCTTGTGGTAATAAACGTGGAATAGCCGTTCCTTCCAAATATAAATCTACTTCACGTTCCCGGCGTGTTACGAGTCCCTGCCACATTTTGCCGCCAGCGCGTATCCAGCGCCTGAATTGCGCTGGAACTTCCGAATGCTGCTGAGCATTTAATTTTTTGAGCAGAGTGGACCTGTTGAAGTTGCCGCTGCCAACATTAAAAACAAAATCCACCAGCGCCGCATACTGGCCTGGAGTCAATTCGACAGTTACGGCTTTCATCACAGAATATTTGGCCCAGTCCATGTCTTCAATCAATAACGCCTCGCCCTGTTGTTCCGTGATACCGAATATGAATTCCTGTTTTTCAGTGCCGTCACAGGGCGCTTTTTTTATCAGATGTCCATAACCTATGGTGCAAAACCCCGCTGCGTCATTATACAATTCGCTTCGGAAGCCTTCAGATATCTTGGTTAATTCTATTCCGGGTGGATAAACTTCTCTTAATTCAACACCTTCTGGAATCAAGCCGCGCGTTTCATCCAGAAAAATGCCGGGTGTCAGGGCATCCGGTATTTGTTCGACCGGCTGATGCTGCATTTGAGCGCAACCAGATAACTGCACGGCTAGCGCGATACTGAGAATAATCAATATAATAGCTTTATGCATTTTTATCTCCCAAAATTTATAAGATCAAATAATCCCGCTAAAAGTATCTTTACGCTATGTTGCCTGATTTTGTGCTTACTCTGACCTGATACTAAACTGTGTTTGCGGCCGGGCCCCGTTTCGCCATCCCACCTATTTTTGATTGAAAATAAGACTGCATTCAGTTAGTTGAATCTTATAAACATGTCGAGGCTAACACTGATGATGCAAAATTGCCAGACATTAAAAAAGCCATTGATTTTTGTCATAACACTGCGCAACCCATTTATAAGCCATTGCCAATTAGGATAAAAGGCGCCCAATAATAGGGATGCACGGTGTGTTGATTCGAGGCCGGCGCTGCATCCCGTTCACGCAACACGCCGCGATCAGCATCAGACACCGGTGAAAGTACCGATTCCGACAGCATGGATAGCTGCGCTTTTTGAAGCGCAGCTGCTTTTGTGGCGCCGTGTTGCTTGAGCTCTGTGTAGAATTTATTCATCAGCAATTGTGTTCCACGATCATCGACCGGCCATAATGAGGCCAGCGTGGCTTTTGCCCCAGCACTTTCCATTAAGAAACCCAATCCCAGAATTTCTTCTCCCTGGCCGAAAACGGCGCCCAAGGCGGTTTCACAGGCGCTCAATACAATCAAATCGACATTTGTCAGGTTCCATTCGTACTTGACCTGATCCACGGTTACTCTTTCACCGTTACCAAACAGAATAAATGATTCATATGCTTTGTCAGGCACCAGCGCTGCGTGCGTTGCGAAATGAACGATATTGAATTGATTGATTTCTGTAATCACCGTATCCGGGCTGAAATTCTTATCCAGAAGTTTAGTCATGTCGGGATAAATTTCCGTTAAATTATTTACCTCCTCGCCCGCGTATCGCAGTCCACTAAAATCAAACGTCTGATCTCCGATGGTAAATGTGTAATTTCCAGTAGTAAAAGCGGCTGCCAATAATTTTGCTTCCTTGACCGGACGGGTATCCAAATCGGTCAAAGAAAATGCGGTAATGTTATTAATTTTATACTGTTGTATCAGCCATTGCTGTCCGTCGTGCAAGGCAGCTAAGGGAACATACCGCAGTATTCCATCCGGCGCATAAAGAATGGTATCCGCATTAACTTCTGTTAATAAATGTTCAACCGGTTTAATAAGCCATTGGTATAACTGTTGCGCGAACTTCTGTACTGTGTCCTGACGGCCGATTAACGCGGTTCGAAAATTCAATACCGTTCGGTTAAGATCCTGGTGGTCGATGGGAACCGGTATATGCAGGGGAGGGCTGAGACCTGTTACCAGAACCAGTTCAAGCCGGTCTTGCATGATTAGAGGATAAAGCAATACAACATGCTCCCCCAGTCGTTTTAAATTGTCACGCAATGGCCTCAGATATTCCAAAGCAGGCATTTGCGTACGTACTTCACGGCCGAGTTGATCGATCAAATCTCTGATTTCACTACTTTCAATAAAGCTGACAAACGCTCTTTGCAGCTGTTGTTCCTGTTTGATTAGCTGCCGCAGCTTTTCGTTCTGCGCTGCAGTGCGATCGCTTCTATCTATGCTGTTTAATACAGCCAGTTCTTTTCCAATATGGATAGACTGCTGCAGTAATTGCGCATACTGTTTCTGAATCTGCTGTTCGGGAGACAGCATGGCAACGCCCGTGGCTGTACTGGTGTTGCCGCGAACCGGCCCCAGAAAGTTTGTTGCTTCCTGGATTTTTAATAAATCCAGGATTTGCTGGGTTTCGATGACTCTGTCCTGCTTTAGCAGTAAATCAGCCAGTTTGCGGTAAAAACCCTGTACGCGGTTTAAATACGCTTTTTGCTCTTGTTGCGGCAATATCTGCAGTTCTTCGCGAATTGCTTCGCTGATATTGACTGCCAGTTTATAAAAAACAATGGCCAGCGTGTCTTGTCCGGATTGTGTGAACAAATCACCCATGTTAGCCAGGGTAATTCTTTCACTTTCACGGTCACCGGTTTCATGCCAAATCAGCAGCGCTTTTTGAAAAGCCTCCAGCGCGGAAGCGTGTCTGTTCATTCGTGCATAAACACTGCCGATACTGTCATAGGTTGCGGCAATTTGTATGCGGGTATTTAATTCCTCCAGAACCGGCAGCGCCTGAAGCAATGCACTCAGCGCTGCTTTATGGCGCCCCATTTCACTAAGCAGCAAACCGTAATTGTTGCGGGTTTCGGCTGCACCGAATCGATCCTGAATTTTTTCTCGCAACGCAACAGCCTGTCTGAAAGCATCCAGTGCGGCAGCATAATTTTGCTGCTCTGATTCAATATAGCCGATATTGTGATAGGAAGACGCGATACCCGCTGTATTGCCTGCCTGCTGATAAATGGCGAGTGCCCGAAACTGATGAGTCAGCGCCTTTTCATACTGGCCCATTTCGGCGTAAACCGAACTCAGGTTCGTTTGAATATTTCCCAGATCAGTCGGGGTCGCACGTGCTGTTTTTGCGAATAACTGCTGTGCCTGTTGATAGTGCTCAATGGCCTTGATATAACGTCCCTGAGCAAGGTAAGTGGCAGCCATATTACCCAGTGTTCGGGCTTCGCCGAGTATGTTCCTGGTGATAATTCTTAATTCAAGCGCTTTGTTTAAATGTGCGCGGGATTTTTCAATGTTGCCTGTTTTTTGGTGTGTCAATCCCAGCATATTGTGCAAGATGGCACGGTCGCGCTCACTGTGCGTTTTTCGAAGCGCAAGCGCATGTTCAAAGCTGGCGATGGCGGCAGTATTGTTTTGTAGTTTAAGGTAAGTGCGGCCCATTTTATAATAAAGATCTGCACGCTGGGCATCGCTGTTATCGGCCGGCAAATAAACCAGCGCATTCTGGTAATGTCTCAGTGCTGCCGGATAGTCTTGTTTCTGGTAGGCCGTAAAACCGGCATGACGTTCAACCTCGGCGCGGCCAACATGTTTGCCGCCAATAAAATCATGTAATGATGCGCACGCTGAGAGATAAACAGTCAGCAAAAAAGCTATGCAGCCCCTGACCGCTACAGACTGATAGAGTGTGCGGTTTCTGTGGTTACTGTCTGCGTTCACATCATAATGGACTATGTGAAATCCGCCTGTTTTTGTGCAATGAAAGCATTGCCAGCAGAAACCCCAGGCTCAAAATCAACAGTACCGGGTATTTGACAACAGTTACGACCGGCCAAAGCAACGCCCGGGTTAACGATCTGGCTGTTTCGTGTCTGGAGATGAAGCCGGCGAAAGGCGGCGAATAGGTCTCATATAAACCAATCATGTTTCTGCCAAGCGCTGTTTTTGCCAAATGGTTGTCCCTGAATTGTCTGAGAATTTGCACCTCTCCGGCGAGAGGGCTGCCGTATGCGGCAGTCGCGATAAAACAGGGGTGGCTTTGACGCCGGTCACCCATATTTGATTGTCCCGGTCCATAGCCGGAATCGCTTAAGTGATCTTCGTCATCCGCGAAACCTTGCTGACCGGTAGTCATTTTACGCATGATTTGCTGCTGGTTTTCCATATTCTCGATCTGATTGTTCATTTGATTTAACTGCTCATGCATCCGGCCTATTTCAAGCTCCAATTGATACCGGACCTGTGGTTGTGTGGTGCTGTCTAAAACGCGCTGTTTATCTCTAATCCGGCGTTTAAGCTGCAACGCATTACCACGCACGCGGCGGGTTTGTATTTTCAAATCGTTTAATTCTTTGCGTATCTGTAGATGCCGGTCCTGATCTAATGGTTTTTGAATCAAGCCCCGTTCCGGTTCCTGGGTGGACGAAGATTCATTCTTTACTGGCGTTCTCTCCTGAGTGCGCAGCAGTTCCCTGCTGCGTAACGGCGCTTGATTGCGCGGTGTTTCCTGAATTTGCAGCTTGCGCGGCTGGATCGTTTGGGTTCTGTCAGTATCGGTGCGAATGTCCGCCGGGAAACGTTTAATCGTTCTGTTTTTTTCATCAGCGTATGAAGCTGTAGAAACAATTAAAAATAATACGCAGCAGATTTTTGCAAAAAAGGCCGGATTGAAGATTGCAAAATACATTGTGATGTTCTCTATGTTTACATTACCGGGGTTTGGCTGCGCGCGTGAAGTCATTGACCGGGATCTGTCACGCGCATCGTGATACTGCTTTTGGTCCATGCAGTATCAGTATCATCGGTCTCAACCGGTTGTGAGACCCCACGTGTGCCTTTCAAGTATTGATCCAGTATTTTGTACAATCCGCTTTTGGTATCGCCGGCACGCTGTACAGCGGATTGTGTTAGCAGAGACCACGGAACCGGATTGGTCTCTTGTGTTCCAAAGACAACTATTTGATCTTCAATATTTAATGGTTCTGAAGCAATAAATGTTTCGCCTTTAGCCGCAAAAACGGCTTCTTCACCCGGACCCAGGGGTATCGCCGTTCCATCGGCCGGTAAACCGAAAATACTGCCGTCAGTCGATAGAATCAGACCGCCCACCAACAGGCGGACAGGAGATTTTTCACTGAGCTTTACTTTGACATTCCATTTGTAACAAAGCGGAATTTCCTGAGCGGATACTGTATTTGACGGCGCCTGCCGCCAGTCGGCTTTCTGTGCGCACTGGTCCTGTTTGTCCGCCGGTACCAGTTGGACCTGCAACGTTTCCTGATCTTCAAACAGGCTGCCGCCTTCGCCACGCAGCGTACTCAGTACACGCTGCAGCGCATGCAATCGCAAATTTTCGATTACGCCGTCGGCTTTGGCAAAACGGTTTCGCACCCGATTTTCCGGGCCGCTTACAATGTATTGATCGTTTTCATAACTGATTTCGAAGATGCCGTTATCCTCGACCAGCTGTATCATGTTTTTTGCGTCCTGATTCTGATTAAGACTCGCGCCGATAAGACTGGCTTGTTCTGCCGAAATACCGCCTTGTTCGGTGTGCGGACGAAGCGTGACCTTCAGCGTTCGCTGGGCATCGCTGGGTCTTGATAAAATCGCCAGATCGCCCGGGCGGATAGGTTTTGCATTGGCTGGTCTGGAAATAATCCGGGCTGTGGCGTTCAAGCGCGTGCTTTCTTCCACAATAATTACAGCCTTGGCCTTTGTCGGATCCTGAAGATCAGGACCTTTTACAAAGCCATCATATACTCTGAATTCAGCGCCTGTGTCGATGCCGGGAAGCGGAAATCCACCCAGTTTAAGTTGCGGAGCGATTTCGATAATTTCCCAGGCCAGTGGTAATTTTCTGTTTACCCCGGCGAAAACTGTACGCTGCAAATCTCCCTGAAAATAGGGGATTTGATAACTCTCCGCTTTTACCAGCGGCCTGATCTGCCGGGCTGCCTGTGCGTAGGTCAGCTGTGTTGCGTTAACCTGTCCGAATGTTGTCAGTATCGCATCGGTAAAGATACCGCGTGCATTTCTTTCCAGTGCAACCGTCCCGTCCCCCGCAGCCGTGAAAACGACGATCCCTGGCAAGGATTTTGAAATCCAGCCGGTTTTCTGGCCATTTGTTGCGGGTTTTGCGGCTGTACTGCGTTCGCGAGTGGTTTCAGTTTCCGGCGGCGGTATATAGCGCGATAAGAACTCAGTGTCACCGCGCAAAGCGGTGCCCGAATTGCAGGAGTCCAGAAAAACGGTGATATGACTGGTCTTCTGATGCAGGCGGGTCAATAATTCATCGAATTCGTCATCGGTAAAATCCTTGATACCGCTGTCTCTGGCATCATGGAAAACGAATGTTTCATCCATGCCATCCGGTTCGTCCCCATCACGATCCCGTGTTTGCGAACCGTGCCCTGCATAGTAGATAACAACCTCATCATTCGGTTGCGCCTGTTCGATCAGGAAGTTCGAAAAATACCGCTTAAAATTCGCCGTGGTAGCCGCTTCATCCACTAATACGCATACGTTTTCTTTTGGAAAGCCATAGCCGTTCGGACCGGTCAGCAATTGATAGAATCGCCGCGCATCTTGCGGCGGACCTGGAAGGTCCGGTATTTTTGCGCTTTTATACTGACCGGCTCCCACGATCAGCGCGAGACGGCGAAGACCGTCTTCGGATGGAGTGACATTTTTTGCCGCGCATGCCTTGGACAAGGCTGTTGTACCGAGTGCCGCATGTACATGTGCCGGCTGTATGCTTAAAAACAAACAGAACGCCAGCATGATCAATGCCGCATACAACGGGTTTTGCCTGATTCCACCGAGGTATTGATTTGTAAAACTGTCTGCATCCTGCATCGTTGTTTTCTCTCGCAATCGTTAATCGATAGATAAAGTAGAGCTGGCCATCGCCGGTTACGCCTGCGATCAATCGGGATAATTATGACTTGGACCGGAGCCGGTGCTACGATCGGGCGGGCTGCCGCCGCCGGATTTGCCACGCAATATGGCAGCGACAATACCGGCGGCAACACCCGCGCCTACAAGTACTTTAACCCAGCTGACTTTACTTGTATGAAACGTGTAATTGTCCCTCCAGCGAATTCGCCTTTCGATTTCTTCAAAGGAAACAGGCCGTGGTCCAATAATTGAATCGGCTGTCAGGATAATCTCTTCGCCACTATTGACGATAGCGCTTTGAGCTGGATCTGCAAGCAGTGACGCCTTGAGCAACCCGCGTAAAACTGTAATCTCAGTGCGCTGGCCGGACACGTTGATATGGTATATTGTATCCTGTGTGTTGGCGGTGGCATGTGTTGTGACAATACTGTATTCGCAATTTGCGGTGTCTCCATAGCCGTTGCCTACGGAAAAATCCTCGACTTGTATTGAACAAAAACCGTCGTCCTTAAATTCAATGCGGGCGCTGCTTTTGGGGCCTGTGCTGACAAAACTGTTATTTTCAATGTCCATCGTATCTTCTACCATCGCAGTGCCGTTTACTAAAACACTGCTGCCGGAAGCATACAAAATACCGATCTCCTTTTCGGCTTCCTTCGCCATATGGTGGAAACGTGGATCGGTGTTTTCGTCCTGTTCCCAGAAACCGCCGGCACTTGCAACATTCCGGTTTGCTACCGGGACGGTCGTACAGGCGCCCAGTAAAACCGCAAGCATCAGGATCAGGAAACTGTTGCAGCAAAGCGTGGAGGAAAAGATTGTACGCAGATTTGATTTGTCTGTTCTACCGGCAGGCGGTGAAATGAATATACGCTTCATCATTTTCATTTCTCTATCCTCCTCTAACAGTCTTTCTGTCCGATAGTATTAACATAAAAATATATGTTAAACAGATTCCCAAATCCAGCGTCAGGTCAGTCAGTTTTCAGCAACTTTACAGCAGTCATCTTGCAAATAAAGGGTTGCTGCGATGCAGCCGACTTCTAAGTTTCCGTGTCCGATGGCCGCAATTATCACGGTGACTTGATAAAAACAGACAGCTTACTATTGTTATAGAGACAAACAGCATATTTTGTCAACAGATTTCTTATTTCCAAACTCCACTATTGGTTATTTTGTTTCGGCCAGGCTGGTATGGCATTTTTTAATGCTGATTGACAAGTGGAATTATCGTGAAGTTGTCTTTCCGTAAAATTGGATTTTCAACAGAGAGACTTGCAAAACTCAAGAATTAAGCTGAGGAACGCCATGTGCTTTGGCTATCTTGATCAGGCGGTTGATGATTTTGATTGCAAGTTTACTGTCCGCCGGGTCAGTGATGTTTTTTTCTTGAACCGCCGTGTCAATATGCACCGCATCTTCCAGCGCCGCCTGGCCATGTAAATCAACATTCATCCGGAAAATGCGCTCAGCACCGCCAAATCCAATGCGCTTGCGAAAATGAACCAGTTCCGTGCTATGGCAAGGCAGTTTCCGCTGGAATTCCTTTATGCCGCAAAAAGACTGGTAGTAAGGATTGCGCTTCCACTGCAACACCACCGCTTCATCGCTCAAGTTATCCAGTTGCTTGAGAATCAATAACCCAACCATCACAGGCGAATTGGTTTGCTGGGTATGAGCACCGATTAGTCACCATTTCGACCAGAATGAACAGCAAAAGTCCAAGTAATTATTATTAATATCAACTGCTTGAATATATTTTAAGGACCGACTAATTATAATCTGACGGATAACATTATTTTTTTTGATGCCGCCTGCTTACCAGGCTGCGGATCCCCCGTACAGCAAAAAATACACCGGTGATGACAATCGGAATGGCGATACCGGTAATCAATTCCACATTGATCATATAACCAGTTGCCTTGATGGCCTTCAGTCCGTAACCGATCAGGCCAAGCAGATAATAGCTTAGAACCACTACAGACAAACCTTCAACGGTTTCTTGCAGACGAAGTTGTACATGTGCGCGGTCATCCATTGACTTGAGCAGGTCTCGGATCTGCGCTTCCATGGAAATGTCTACACGTGTTCTCAGCAATTCGGAAGCGCGTGCGACATGCAGCGACAGGTTTTCCAGTTTTGAATGCACCAGTTCACAGGTGCCCATCGCGGAAGACAATCGTTGTATCATAAATTCCTGCAGCATTTGCAATCCTTCAATGCGTGCTTCACGCAATTCCTTGATGCGTAGTTTGACAATATCGTAGTAGGCGCGTGAAGCGTTATACCGATGGCTGGTTTGCGCCGACAGCACCTCAATCTCGGCGGCAAGCGTGGTTAACTCTTCCAGCAATTGCTGCTCGTCATTGATATTGCTGAGTTCGGCGTTTCGCAGCATCGCCAGACGATGATCGGCTTGTGCGAGTTTGGGAATCATGTCACGGGTCATGGGCAATGGCAGCATCGCCAACATGCGGTATGTTTCTATTTCCAGCAGACGCTGCACCAGACGCCCGACCTGCCGGCTGCGCAGGTTGTCGTCATGAATCAGAATGCGACCGAATCCATCTTTGTGAATCTGATTGTCGCTCCATACGCTGGCGCTGCCGCCGGCTACCTTGGATCCGATAACAGTGTTGGAAGAGAACAGCTGTGCCAACTCGTTTAAACTGCGTTTTGGGCGTGAACGGTCATCAAGTGCAATATGCGTAGCAACGAGTACTTCCCCTGGCAAACTGGCCAACCATTTGCGCGGCAGTCTCCTGACCGGCGGTTGCTCAAAGGGGACTTCAAATACCCCTGTCTGATAGACTGTGTAGGTTGAATACTCGGTATGTCGTTCCCATATGAGTTGCACCTCACCAATGGTGACTGTGAATTCATTATTGTGGCAATTCGGTGGTGTAACATTGTGCTGATCACACAGTTCGCCAAGGAGCTTGCGTTCCAGGCTGACCGACTGCCGGTCCGACAGAAGCACCAGATGTGAGAGTTGGGCGGGTATCGCCAGGAATTCATACGCGATTGCATTCAGTTCGCTATACAGTTCCATTCTTTGATCGTACTGAGCTATACCCAGCAAATCTTCGCTGATGGAAACGTTTTGATGGACAGATGTCCGTGATCTAGAGGAGTCAGCGTTCATGAAACGTTATTTAATGTTAAAAAAGATCCTGATGCTCCATACTATAAACAGAATGCCAATAATTTTGGAAAAAAAACGATGATGCGGCGGAAAAATTTTTTCAATCAACACCAGTAATGTGATGAAGACCATGCCCAGCAGATTCATTACACCGACGGCAAACATAATGAGCATTTGCGCCCAGCAGCAGCCCAGACATGTACTTCCGTGCTTGAATCCCATGTGAAAAGCTCCTGAGTACTTTTCACGCCATTCGGTCAGAACAAATCCCATCGGCGTGCGGCACGATTGTAAAAACTTGTTTTTTTGTGGAGTGAACTGATAAATGCCTGCTATAAAAAAAATGATTGCTGCCAATTGATCATGTTGCATATCCATCATGGGTGACATGATATGCAGACCGTGCATTCGCCATTGTAATGCGGTTAACAAAATGCTGAACATGATCCAGACAACAAGGTAGGCAAGAATGAACAAAAAAGTATAGTGGTGTGCTGTTTGATAATGCTGTTCGCAAATTTTTGCGTACACTAAAATCATTGGTACTGCCGATGGCAGCATCATTGCGGCCATCATGACTGCCCACATGGTAAAAACCAGCCAAAAGTCCGTCCAACGCCAGGAATGAATTCCAGCGGGAGGCATCCACATGTCTGACATGGGTAACGATGTCATCTGCCAGTGCTGGTAGTACAGGTAAAACCAGGCAGCAATAATGACGGCGAGCAGGATTAAGATGACGATCGTCCGGCTTTTCGGCATATCATGTACGAAGCGACTAAATTGTGAGCACATACCGGCCAATCAAAAGGCCGGTAATGTCGGTCGGTAATGCCTTTTGAAAGCAATATCAGGGTTGGTAGATAAACCGGGAGAAGTAGCTGTTCCGGTCTGAGAATTTCCAGGTTTCGCCGAAATCATGATATGTATAATTGGATGAGCGCGCTACGATGGCGGGGTGGCTGGTGACTACGCACAATGGCGGATTTTCAATTGTCGCTTCGCCGCCTTGAATTCCTTGTATGGACTCAACGGCCATATCTGCAATACCGGGTATTGTCATTTCACGCTGATTGCCTTGTGCGTGATAGTCGATTCTGACTTTTCTGATACCCCATACCTCAGTGACGAAACTCATCAGCAAGGCAGGGTGGCCGCCGTGTTTGCCGCTAAAAATCTCCGTGACCGCTTCAAATTGTGCATCGCTGGCACGTTCATCAACATATAATGCCGCCTGCCAGTTGCCATCTTTCATATGTCCGGGAGAAAAACAGGCCAGGGCGACATTCAGGTCATTCAGTGCTTCATCATTCAAGTGTCCGTTATCGATATGCCAGGCTGCCAGTAATTTGCAATTGCCCTCTGAAGGCGGTTGCAGCCAAACGCATGGACATGCGGTTTCGCAATTGCATGCTTCAAAATAACTGCCTTGTAATTTCCAGTCTGTTGACGAGTTCATTGTGAAATTCCAATGTGTATGTGTTAATCAATCAAATGGCTGTCTCAGAAGGGTCACTTTGTCAAAAGGTTTCCTTATAGGGCCGAAGATCAAGTTCATGTGTCCACGCGCTGCGCGGCTGCAGATGTATGGCCCAGTATGTCTGTACGATCGCTTCGAGTTCCAGCAAGCCATCGGCGCCTTTGGCTTTGACATAGTCTGGAAACTGCCGGCGTGCCCGTTCACCGTTGATCACGCCGTCTATAACCGTGTGCACGACATGTATGCCCTGTGGCGAGAATTCACGCGCCAGGCCTTGCGCCAGCGCGCGTAGCCCCGCTTTGGCCGCAGCAAAGGCCGTGAAGGGGGGCCTGGCCCTGAGTGAAGCTGTTGCGCCGGTAAAAAATACCGTCCCCTGTTTTTGCGCCTGCATGATTGCCATCAAATGCTGTGCAAATAAAAAAGCGCCCAGACAATTCTGCTGCCATAAAGTTGTATATGCTTCAGCACTGGTTTCAAGGAAAGGTGATGGTATATTACTGTCGACGTTGTAAGCCGCAACCTGAATAATGTCTCCCCGTGCGCGTATCTGGTCAAACAAGGAACGCACGCTGTTCTCAACAGTTATATCGGCTGCAATGGACGTTACATTTCCACCCGATTGCTGAATAGTGGATGCAACATGATGCAGTTTATCTTCGCTGCGCCCTGATATAAACACATGCAAGCCGTTTTTGGCAAAACAGCGCGCCAGCGCGGCGCCCAGACCTTGTTCTGGCCCGACGCCTGCAACGAGGGCTGAACCGGATGGTGTCATCAATTATTTTTTTCCGAATATTAATGAGAAGTTGTTGCTTGGCATGTCAATGGTCTCTTTCAGTTCCATGCCATGATCGGCAGCCGCTTTTTTTAAATCTGCGGTGTCCTTTAGCCCCCATTCCGATACGTCGGCAGAACTCAAAGTTTCATGGAATTCCTTGTTGGAGTCCGTTGTGAATTTGCCTTCAATCTGGAAGGGACCATAAATCAACAGAAAACCGTCTTCTTTCAACAGATGTGACGCGCATTTCATCATGCCATCCGCAATTGAAATGGGTGCCACCTGAAAAATATTAATACAGAAGATCGCCGCAAACGATTTTTCCGGACCGGGATTGAACCAGGTATCGGGATTGGTCAGATCAAGATGTACAGGATCGGCAATATTGTTGTTGCCCTGCTGTGTGGCCAAATTTTTAATATTGTCGAGAACCTCGATATCTTTATCGGAAGGATGAAAATGTAAATGCGCAAAATGCGGCGCAAAATAATTAATATGCATGCCACTGCCGCTGGCCATTTCCAGTACGCGCTCAGGGTCTTTAGGCAGTTTTTCCTTTAATACGCCAAGTATCGGCTCGCGGTTACGCCCACCTGCCCAAGCAACATATTCGCTCAGGGGATGTGGATCTAATGGAGGAGCTTCCGGATTCATATGATTTGTCCTTTTTAGTGTGTTCAATCGAAAATATATATAAATGGTTACATGTTTTTAAGATTAAAAGCGTATCAGCTTAGACCGTTGTAGCCAATACCTTTTTATTGCCCCGATTCAGGTAATATACGTGCAATAAACCTTAAAAATGCGAATTTGAGTCTGTTTTAACGTCGCAGCAGCAATGCGGATAGTTTTTAACGACCTGCTAATTGGTATTTTTTTAACAGGTAAAATACGCCTCTGATACTATTTCTATTTACGTGAACAGAAAAGTTAAATGCGATGCTTGGGCGTTTTTTGTAATAGATGTGGATATATCCGTAGCTGGAGTTTAATCATGACGGATTTAAACGTCTTTTTTCGTATAATAGTGAGTGGAGATGTTCAAGCATTTGCCGAATTTGTTGACGCTGTTGCGATTGGTTCTGGCCTTCGTATTTCCGTTTGCGCCTGAGCAATACCGATTCATTATTGTTACAATGGCGCTGGCTACCGAGTATTTCGGCGGTGCTTCGGTCGCTGGTTCAATCTGCAAACGTCACTTGGCGCATTGTTGGATCCGATAGCCGACAAATGCTTTGTTTTCTCGGTCGCGATGGTCATGTTTGTTGAAACCGATATAACCTGGTGGCAGTTTCTGTTATTTGGCGCGCGTGAAATTGCAGTATTTTGTGGTGCCTCATTTATCGCCTGGGGAAAAACTGGCGTGCTTTTTTTAATGTAGTTCCCAGAATACCCGGCAAGATGACAACCGTATTCCAGTTTCTGGTTTTTTTAAGCTTTGCCGGTTTGCACATGATTCCACAATGGTTGCTGGTTATTATAATTATTTTGAGTATTCTTTCAGCGCTGGATTATATTTATCTGTTTGTCAAAAATAATTTTTATCGCGGCATGAGGAATGCCTGACCGGATGCAGACGCCTGTTAATCGGATAGTGTTGCTGGGTGCAAGCAACTTGACGTTCTCGTTGCGCATCATTATTCAGTTGTTGCAACAACAATACGGCGCGCCCAGTGAGGTATTGGTCGCAGCTGGACATGGACGCTCGTACGGACAGAATAGCGTGGTATTGGTACGTGAGTTGCCCGGGATTGTGCAATGCGGCTTATGGGAACAGTTGCGTGTAAGCAGGCCACAGCCGGTTTATGCATTTCTGACGGATATTGGCAACGACATACCTTACGGTTATTCGCCTGATCAGATTCTGCGCTGGGTGTCATGGTGTATTCAGCAGCTACAGCAAAACGGTGCGCGCATTGTGATGACAAATTTGCCGATGGCCTCGGTTAGGGCGATGTCCGAACGCCGGTTCTGGATGTTAAAAAATATCTTGTTTCCAACATGCAGATTGTCCCGTGACGAGATAGTCGAACGTGCATGCGCAGTTCATCAGGGACTGTGCGAACTGGCTGCGCAGCATCAGTTGGTCTTGTATGAGCCGCAACCTGAATGGATGAGTGTTGACGGTATTCATGTTTCTTTATGGAAACGGCGGGCATTTTACCGGCAATTGTTTTGCCATTGTACAAATTTGGCAGCATTTTACGCAGATCGCGCGCGGTTGGCATCTGTCGCTGACAGACGCGAGGATGATCTGTCTTGCTTTTCATGGCAGCAACGCCCCCGGTTTGCAGTACGCAGACTGTTCGGGAAAGTTCTCCATGCTGCCCAGCCCAGCGGGCGCCTGGCAGACAACACCACGGTCGCACTATATTAATGTAACTGTGATCCATATAACGACCGTAATAATCAGCCAGAGGGCAAGGTTATACGATTCATTTTGACCGGCAGTCATCAATTATTTGGAACGTGAAATGAATGGCGTGCAATGTCAGCAAATTGGTTGCGGCAGTTAAGTTGTACACTTTATCTTCAGATGGTTTTCCGATCTATTTTGTCACAATGCGCAGCAACTCGATTGGTAGCGTTGAGAATTTACAAGCGTATGGTTTTTTTATTGTTTTGTTACATTGAGCAATTCCCGAGATCCTGCAAATTAAAGCCGGTACGATCTGTTATATAGCTGGCCGCGCGCAAGGATACAGCCTCATTGTGATTAAGTTGACAGAATATTTGGTGCAATATTCAGACTGCGCTTATAAAAATTACGTCAACGATAATATGTCTGAAAATTTGTTACAGGCGATATTTTCCAGGTATTTTCTCGCTTTTTTGCTGACGCCTGCGCCGTGTCGAAGGTAAGCGCAAGCAGCCTGGCTGGGCGGATATTGACAGGCTTCGTAACCTTGTATTTCGAGCTCGGCTGCCGACAATGATGTTACTGTAAGCCTGCCTTTACCTAATTTAATAATTTCATATTTGCTGCCGTGTCTGGCAATTATAATTGCAGTTTGGCGATGGCGATTGACAACAACGGTTGGTTGCATAGTGTTTCTTGAACGAATTCACGATACGGTTTGAACGGGTCTGTACATATTTTGCATCATCTGTAATACAAAACGGTTGCGGCTGATGTTCCACGGCGTAAATCTCGGAAGCTGATAAATATCTGCGTTTTTTGCTGCTGTTCCCCATGCGGTTGATACTGCAGCATTGAAACCGATTTCTTTAAGCATGTCGACATGTTCGGATAAATAATCGCGTCCGGGTTTGCCATTTGGATAGGCAAAATAGCGAACAGGTGCCTGTATGATATTTTCCAGGATTTTTTTACCTTGTTCGATTTCAGTATAAGCAGCTGTCTTATCCAAACGCGTCAGAATCGGATGGTTGACGGTATGTCCGCCTATTTCCATACCAGCTTCGTGCAATTGCCTGATTTGGTCGGCGGTCATCATTAAATTCTCCGGCACTGCCGCGGGGACCAACTGGCGTAAACGGTTTAATTGTTCAAATCTTTCTTCATGGGGTAGATACTTAAATATATCAATCAGTATGAACAGCGTCTCCCGGCGTTTCGTAAGTGTGCTGATATCGTATTTGTCCAAACCGATTTCACCTAGATCGAGAACAGGACCGGGTGCGCGTCGCAGCAGTTCAATTAATTTGTCATTCCACATCATGCCGCCATTAATAAAACCTGCGGCAATAAAAAAAGCTGCCGTGGCATTGTATTTTTGTAGAATAGGTAATGCAACTTCAGCATTGTTGGCGTAACCATCGTCAAAAGTAATACAGGCAGCCCGGCTCGGGAGTGTGTTTTCCTGTAGTTTTTGAATGGCCTGATGCAGCGGAAGTATATTGAAATGCGTGGACAGGTGACGAATCTGTGCTTCAAAGCTATGTGCATCTTCCTGGCCAAACAACAGTTCATCCGGCTCGTGCGGTACTCTGTGATAAAGTACAATGGATAAACGTGCGTGACTTCCCGCTGGCGAAAATAGCGAAGCAACTGCGTTGACAAGTGTTATTTCCATACGGTCTAAAAAATTAGACATTGTGCATATCCTGCTGGCGTTGTCCGCTCATCATGAACGAATGGCAGAAAAGTTGCCCTAAAAACGGGAAATAATGAAACAGCCATCTGGTTAGGCGTGATTCCATGATCCACTGATAGCGATACCAGCGGGCAGGTAGTATGGGTAGCCAGTGTATCTGGATATTAACCAATCCATTTTTTTTCATTAAACGACGCAGATTGTCGGCTGTTTCGTAGCGTAAATGTATGGGTTTGTTTTGAGCACGCCGACTAAACTGTTCCCAGATATGGGGCAAACACCGGCTATTGAGTGCATCCATACAGATGTATCCGCCAGGTTTGATTGTTCTGGACAAGCTGCTGACCGCATGGATTGAATTATTTAATGCCTGTATTACGCCAAAACAAATTGCGCCATCGAAATAACCGGGTTTAAACGGTATCTTGTTGATATCCGCTACACACCAGACAATTGACGACTCGCCTTTTAGTCTGGCTTTCTGCAAAGAAGGTAAAGAATAATCCAGCCCGACAACTTCTTTGCCCTGTTGTACGATAAACCTGGAGTAGGTTCCTGCGCCGCAGCCGGCATCAAGCCATTTTTTTTTATCTAGAACATGATTGCTGTTATGCCATATTTCCTTGAATTTACGCAGCCGCGCATCAAGACCTGTGGGCGACCATCCGGCAATACCTGCATCATCTTCTGCATGTGCGGCAAAGTTTTCGAATCTTTTTCGCCATAGTTTTTCAAAAGAGCGTGGTTTGTTCACTTCTGGATTTATTACGTGAGAATGAGTATTTAGTTTTGTTCGGCCAGTGATAGATAAATTGATTGGTAAGGTGCAACACTGGCTGCCCAGTTACGTTCTTGCCTAACTTTTTCAAGTCCGTTTTTGACAAGGTCGGTAAAATCTGACTGCAAATAAACGGTTTTTAACAGTGTAACCAGGTTATCCAGATTACCGGCATTGAATAACAACCCATCTTTATGGTCGACAATCAGCTCTTGATGACCGCCGACGTCAGACGCGATGCACGGTTTTCCCATAGCCATGGCTTCCAATGGTTTCAGAGGCGTGACCAGATTCGTCAACCGCATGGGCAATCTGGGATAGATCAGTAAATCGATAATGCTGTAATATTTCATCACCTCATTATGGTTGACTCTGCCGGTAAAAGTGATGCGATCGGAAATGCCAAGTTGAAAGACCATTGCTTTTAGCGAACTTTCAGCTTGCCCGCCACCGACCAGTAAAATATGAAAATCCGGACATTCGTCTTTCAAGATGGCTGCTGCTTTTATCAGTAATTCAAGTCCTTCGTATTCGTAAAATGAACCGATAAATCCAAGCACCTTTTTGTCACTCAGGTTTAGCTGATTACATAAACGTGCGTCTTTTTCCTGGATAGGGTAAAACTTATCTGGATTGACGGCATTGGGTATAACTGTAATTTTTTCAGATGGGACGCCGCGCACTTGAATATCTCCTTTCAAACCTTCGCAGATCGTCGTGACATGATCTGCGCGTTTGAGTACATAAGTTTCCAGTGCTCTGGAAATTTTGTAACGTAAGTCATTTTCCTGACAAGTGCCATGACTGACTGCTGCATCTTCCCATGATGCGCGCATCTCATACAATATTGGAATTTTATATTTTCTGCCGATGCGCAAAGCAGCTAATCCGTTAAGACAAGGGGAGTGAACATGAATGATGTCGGGTTGTTCAACAGGTATGATCGATTCGATCCGCCTGATTAGCGTTAGTACGACATCGAGCTGATTGAGCAATGGCAGCTTACTTAGAAACGATGGATAGGTTCGGTAAAATGATAATCCGTCAACGGTTTCGGTTGTATCGGCGCAATCACTGTTTTCAGCATGTTTGCAACTGGTGATTAATGCCGTTCGTATTCCCATTTGGCACTGAATTGACAAGATCGCGCGTGTACGAAAAGTATAACCGCTGTGCAGAGGCAAAGAGTGATCAAGCACGTGTAGTACTTTGATATCTTTATCCATGGCTCATGCGGTTATTGAACATCCGGAAAAGAATCAGTAAAAAAAGTGTACCTAAAGCAGCATTTAATACAATGATAAAGATGACTGTGTATTTAAGCGATAGCAGTTCCTTTTGCTGCTGTGCGCTATCGGGGTCAGGGTACAGCCGGATCTCTTGATTAATACCCAGTAGTATGCCTGTGATCTGCTCCGCCATTCTGGAGAAAGACCCGGTTAGCTGAATAAGGGGATTGGCATCATAACTGAACACATCATTTGCCCATATCAAAAATAATTGCGGCATGCCGCGCTGATAATAATCCAACGCAACCGTATCATTCTGAAAGCCAAATTGCGCCTGACTTATTTTCTGGATGACAAGCTGATTCCGGTCTGTATCAAGTAGCTGCCGAAACTCTAAAACGGACAGTGGCTGGCCTTCCTGGTTAGTAACAAAAAAAGCGTTAAAAGTATCAATAAAAACCCATTTGTCCAACTGTTGATCATAAATTTCATTAAAGGCATGCCCGTCTCCGTTATATCGATCGAAAGACATACCCCATTCCCTGACGGGAATGTTTAATGCATGCGCAATACCATTGAATACCTGGGTATAGTCTGAGCACCATCCGATACCTTCATTCTGAATTTTTTTTAACGCATCAACTGTATTGGACTGAATTGGTCCGCCGCGACGGTTACGGTCAAGAATTTTTTGCGCTGCGAGCAAAAACTTGTCCATTTCAGACATGCCAGGATCTGTGGGCAGGGAGTTGATAAATTGCTGAAAATAGAGTGGGGGTGTTTGGGTTTCAACTTTGAAATCTGCCGGAAAAGTTGATGGACTCCAGCTGAAATCTTCGATCTTTCCTGGCTCATGGACGAGTGAATTGCGTACTCTGGCTGCTTCCTCTGAGGGTGTCGCCAATGTGAATAAATAGGTGCAACTGACAACAATACCTAGTGTCACCAAACCCAATTGTAGAAAATATCGTTTTTTGTTCATTTCCAGCATATTCCTATATATGAAGCACTTAGTCCATCCCTTCCCTTAATATTGACTAAGTCTAAGATAATTTGTTCTTTACGGGAAGATTTAATTAATGTTGCCACCAGGTCCGGGTCTGAAATGCCAACAACTATGATTTCACTTGTGGACAACAGATTTTCATAGTCTGCAGTCATCAATGATCCGATATGCGGAATACTTGTTTCGATAAAATGTTTGTTTGCGCCAATTAATGTTGAAATATTGACCTCAGGATCATAAATTTTCAGTGTGTATCCTTTGCCAATCAGTTTTTCGGCTAGGTCGACAAGCGGACTTTCGCGTAAATCATCCGTTCCGGTTTTAAAGCTGAGTCCGATAAAGCCAATTTTTTTTAGTCCCGATTGTGCGATTTTCTGTAGTGCGCAATCCAGATGCACGCGATTGGAGGGTAATACTGCCTTAAGCATAGGAATATCAACGTCGTTTTGTTTGGCAATATAGTTGATTGCTCTAAGATCTTTGGGAAGACAACTGCCGCCAAACGAGAAACCGGGTTTCATATAGGCGCTGGAAATATTCAGTTGTCTGTCTTTGCAGATCAGCTCCATGACTGCGTGCGGATCGACTTGTATCGACTCGCACAAGCGGGCAACTTCATTGGCAAATGTGATTTTGAGTGCGTGAAAAATATTGCAGAAATATTTCATTGTTTCTGCGGTGGCAATATCGGTGTAAATGATTTCTGCCGGCAGGCTAGAGAATAATTGCTCGAAAACCGCTTTCGGTTCATTGGAAGAAAGACCGGCAACCGTAAATGGCGGCTTATAGTAATCCTTGATGGATGAACCCTCACGCAAAAACTCGGGTTGAAAGCATACGTCAAAATCAACGCCGTTTGTTTTTTTCGAGAATTTTTCCAAAATGGGTATTAACGTGTTCATCACTGTGCCTGGAACTAGTGTCGAACGAAAGACGATTGTGTGACGATCGTTTTTTAATTTAAGCGCTTCTCCCAGCTGTTCGGTTAACCGCACTACCGCTGATTGATCTTGATTGCCATTCGGTTGAGAAGGCGTTCCGACACAGACGAATGACAATTGTGTCTGTGCTATGGCTTCCTGAGTTGATCCGGTAAGTTTTACCCGGCCTGAGGCAGCAACCTCTTGAACGAGTTCAGGCATGCCGGTTTCAATGACTGGGGATTTGCCGGCTTGAAGCAGCGCCAGTTTAGTACTGTCTATATCAACCCCCGTTACATTGTGACCTTCTTTCGCAAGACATGCTAAAGAAACTGCGCCAACATAACCTAAACCAAATACACTAATATCCATTCCAACTCCTAATTTTTGAAATCCAAATTCTGGAAGCGTTTATACTGAACTAATGTCAGTTTGTTCTATTGTGAATTTATTCATGAATTGCTACTTACGCAATTTAAAATAAGCGATTCCATTTTTTTCATACTTTTTTGCCAGGCGTGATTGGCCAACACTCGTGCACGGCCGGCTTCGGCATATTTTTCTCTTGTCGGCGCTGATTTCATAAGATTGACCAGTTTTTCCGCGTATTCTGCCGGGGTGTCCGCGGTTAAAAAATGTTCGTCAGGGACTGCATCAATGCCACCAGCTGCCAGCGTGCTAGATACGACGGGAACGCCCATTGCCATCGCTTCCAGAATTTTGTTCTGCGTGCCGCGGGCGATATTCAAGGGGGCAACCATAGCTGCAGTTCTTAAAATATAAGGGCGCACATCAGTCACGCTGCCGGTAACGACAACACCGTCTATTTTTTCTAGTGCTTTTATTTTCTTGGATGGTTCAGCGCCCACAATATACAGCTTTGTATCGGGTATTTTCTCTTGGATCAGTGGCAGGGTGCGGTGACAGAATTCCAGCATGCATTGCTGGTTGGGGAAGTAATCCATCCGGCCGATGAATGAAATACTGTGCGGATCGTATACGGTGCTATCGGGTTGAAAAAAATCAGCATCCACGCCGTTTGGAAACCAGTCGGTTTTTATTGCCGTACCGTAGTTGTTAAGCGTATCCAGCTCTGCTTTTGTGGTGCATGTGGTTATATCAAATTTTTGCGCCAGGTTTTTTTCGGAGAGTTTCATTTTCGTGCCTTCCCACCAGTAACCCCAATTGAACGGAAAAGGCTTGAAGCTTCGGTAAGTCAGCCATTTCTGGGAATCCATGTCTCCGAAATCAAGGATTTTTGGTATGTGTTTTATGTTTTCAACATATTGGGCAACGGATGAACAATGTACGAAAATCAAGTCGAATTTTTCTTCAGATAGCCAAATGTTGATTTGCTTTTTTAACGTGCTGCTAAAAAAATAGGCGAGCGATGACGGCGTGGGGGTTGGAAGATTGATGATCATTCGGGCCCACTGCACTGTGTCGTTAACCAAGCCAATAGTGTATTGATGGCAGTAATCTTTTATCCCGGAGCACTCATCGAATTCCTGTTGCGATCTCGCCAGTGATGCGACCCATACTTGGTGCCCTTGCTGTGACAGGTGTTTGATCATATTAAACGGACGGATTTTGCCGCCCCGTTTTGGCGGATACGGAAAGCGATGACAAATATATAAAATTTTCATTGGATCAATTGTTTTAATTCATCTTCTAACGTTTCTGGTTGAGTTTGGTCAAGCATTAATCTTGACCAGATTTCAAAATTCAATAAACCAATTAGAATATCCGTGTGATCTTGCTTTCTGTCGAGATGTTCTTTTATCAAAGACTGCACTACAGTTGCGTTAAAGACGCCACGCGCGTTGACGGTATCAGGACTTAACAGGGTTCGCAGCAGCGGTAATAATTCTTTTTTTATCCATGCGCCCATCGGTGCGCCAAAGCCGCGTTTTTTCCGGTATAGGATTTCTCTGGGAAGCAAATCGGATAAGCATTCTTTTAAAATATATTTAAGTTCGCCGCCCTTTATTTTAAGTTCTGGCGGCATGCTGCACGCCAGCTCCACCAGCTCATGGTCCAGTAACGGCACACGGCATTCCAGTGAGGTTGCCATAGTCATTTTGTCTGTCAGCATCAGAAGGTCGTCAGGTAATTGCGTAAGACGGTCGACTTCAAACAGTTTGTGCAACGCAGGTATATCTGCGCAATTCTGAAAAGCGCCAGAAACGACGTTATGGGCATCCCAGTCTATGGCGTTTACCAGCAATTGCCGGCGTAACTGTTCATCAGCAATATCAATATAGGACTGATACCGTTTCTCAAAAGACATATCTGCAGTCAACAGAAAGCTTTTTGCCAGGCGGCTATAGTTCAGCCATTTTGAATGGCGGTCGCTTGGCAGCAAACGTGCCAGTGGCTGGATAGCGTTATTTCGTAGCCATGCGGGAATTTTTTGATAAAACTGATTGTAATATTCTCCTTGATAGCGCCGATAACCCCCAAACAATTCATCGCCGCCAACGCCACTTAGAATGACCGTTACATCCTTTTTGGCAAATTCGGAGACCAGAAAGGTTGTGATAAAAGCGGTGTCTGCAACCGGTTCATCCATATGCCATAACAGTTTAGGCAATAAATGAACGATGTCGGGTTTGACAATAATTTCGTGATGTTCTGTGCCAAATAAATCGGAAACCTGCTTGGCATAAGGAAGTTCGTTATAGATTTGTGCCGGACCCTGCATATCAAAGCCAATGGCATAGGTTTTGACAGGGTGCGAGGTATGCTTTGCCATCAAACCAACAACCAGGCTGGAGTCAATGCCGCCGGATAAAAATGCGCCTATTGGCACATCGCTGACCATTTGCGATGCGACGGACTTTTCCAATTGTTCGCGAATGGCGCTTTTCCACTGGCTGACGGAGTAAATCTGCTGCTTGTAATCGGGTTGCCAGTACTGCTGTATAGTAAAACTACCTTGGGTCGCTTTGATATATGAAGCCACCGGTAATTTTTTTATACCTTCAAAAATTGAATGGGGCGCCGGGACATAGCCGAGCTGTAAGTATAAGCCTGCAGCAATATTATCCAGCTTCGGTGTCAACCCTTGAAATTGAAAAAGCGCTTTCGCTTCCGTTGAGAACAATAAGACATTATCATCCAGATAATAATAAACGGGCTTTATACCAAGCCTGTCGCGGGCAATGATCAGCACTTCTTTATCTGCATCCCACAATGCGAGTGCATACATGCCGTTTAAATGATGTAGAAACGATTCGCCATACTGTTCGTAGAGATGAATAACAACTTCCGAATCGGAGTGCGTGGAGAAACGGTGCCCTTGATTGACAAGCTGTTCCCTAAGCATTCGAAAATTATATATCTCTCCGTTGCACACAGCGGCAATGCGCTTGTTTTCATTGAATAACGGCTGATGACCGCCGGTCAAATCAATAATTGACAGGCGGCGCATACCTATTGCGATATGGCTGGAGACAAAAATCCCCTCATCATCAGGACCGCGGTGAGCGGTAATATTCCCCATTCGGTTCAGTAACGAAGCATCTAGTTTTGCACCTGAACGAAGTGCAATGCCGCCGTATATCCCACACATATCTTGTAGAGGCAGTTATATTGATCGTAAAAACAATGAACTAGACGCTTGCATCAGATCTGCTCCGCTTATGCAAATCTGTGCATGGCTTGATTAGCGCTAACCTTACTGCCGGGAGCGTGATTAATTGATTAATAGACATGTGCTTCATGTTTTTTCGCTGCCGGTATGGTTAAAGGAACTGGGCTATTTTTTTCTTCGAGGATTTTTAATGTCATAACTAAGATGGCCAGATAGTGGTAAAAAAGATCGAAATAGGCCAAACCCAAAAAAGCCCCGCCAACGGCGTATCCGATAAATGAGACTTGCAGCATCGCAGCAAGATCAAGCGCCCATTTGTTTTGATCGGTATTTTTGCTGATTGTAATGATTTTGTTTGCAGTTCGCCAATATTGAACAAATAACATCAAAAAGATAAATAATCCGACAAATCCATGTTCGGCCAGAATTTCAAAGTAAATACTGTGATAATCATGAAATGTTGCAACGCCCTGTTCTATCTGGTGAGGAACATAGCGTTCGTAGTTCTCGACAGAATGACTTTCAAAGCCGCCGCCGGTAAACGGTCGGTCGAGGGCCATGGCATAACCGAATTCCCATGCTTTCAAGCGCGACATGGCGGAGCCGTCCTGTTCATAATCTTGAATGGTTGCCATACGATCATGCCAGGACTGTGGCATGACCATGTAAAAAAACGGAGATAGTAATAGCAATGCCATAAAGATGGCCATTTTACGTGAGCTTTTGAGCCATAGGAATACTGAGACGGCTGAAATTGCCAGGAATGCGCCGCGTGATTGTGTGCCAAGTATTCCAACCGCGATGAAAAACATGGATAGCATCAATCCGTATCGTAGCCATTTGTTTTGAGTGTGTAAGTATAAGTACCACACTAACGGCAGGATCATGACGAGCGCTAAGCCGATTTCTGTATTACCGGCGATAAAACCGCCACGCGGACCTAATACATGAGAGCCGCCGCCTGTGGTAAGTGTAAAAATACCGCCCTTAAAGCCGTAAAAACCGATAGATATGACGATAATCCAGATAAAAATATGTATTTTTTCCCGATCCACCAGTGCAAACAAAGTTAAGAAGATGACCAACTGTATTTTTATAATTTTTTCCCATTGTGGCCACGCTTCTTCCGGATACATTGCGAAGATCGTCGATATAAGTATCCAGATATTGAAGAGAATGAGCCAACTCATTGTGGGTGACCAGAAAAATTTGAGTTTTTTCGAGGAAACAAAAAAGGAAATCAGCGTCACCAAACCGATAACTTGTGCAAAAGGAAAATAGAAAGCGAAGCTCCAGCCCAACCGGTGAGGATTCATATAGCCGATCCATGACCATAGATATATTCCCCAATGCGGCCTTTTGAATACGAAGGGCAGCAGCCCGAAAACGATCAAAAAAACCAGTAGATCTCTCAATTGCTTCCTCCTTTGATGGACCGGTCATTAGATTGTTGTAAAAAACAAGTTGTTGTGTTTAATTGGCGCATGCTCGAAAAGCTCTGATAAATAATTACGGCAACGTAAAGCTGTTAAATCCTCTCAAGTATTGAGTCTATATTGTAATTGGCCACTGTTTTTGTTTAATGATTGATTTGTGCGCATTGTCTGCCGCTTCTCGTACTTTAAAATATTCAATACTGTACCTTGCAGTTAATTTTCGTTTTATTAACTTGCCCTGTCCTGGATTGAACGCATATGCTCCCTGTGCCGCAGAATAACTGCGTCTGTGGCCGCGAGCACGCTCAATTAAAACAGTTCAGCGCTTAAATTCCAGCAACTGATGCAATATTCAGGTTAATCGTTTCGAACTGCGCGGGAGTTAGATAATTTTAATTCCTTCATTGCTAAACATTTCTATGAGCGTAATCAGCGGCAAACCAATGAGTGCATTAGGGTCGTCACCGCGCATGTATTGCATTAATGCAATTCCGAGGCCTTCTGATTTTGCGCTTCCTGCACAGTGAAACGGTTGTTCTTTATCCAAGTAGTTTTTGATCTGCTGGTCGCTCAGTTGCCGAAATTTGACATGGTAAGGTACTACACGAGTCTGTAATTGGCTTGTATGGCTGTTCAGCAAGCACAATGCTGTAAAGAAAGTGACCTCATTGCCACGTATCAGTTGCAGTTGCATGAATGCATTTGCATAGGTCAACGGCTTACCCAGATGTGTGCCGTTGAAAACAGCAACCTGGTCGGAGCCGATAATCAGTGCTTGTTCATATAATTTGGCTACGGCTTGGGCTTTGGCTTCAGCCAGGCGCTGAGCAGTTTGTTCGGGCGCTTCGTCGGGTAGTATCGATTCATCAATTTCAGGGCTGGCCGTTTCAAATGGTATTTGTAATCGCTTCAGTAATTCCTTGCGATAAATGGAGCTGGAGCCCAGTACAATGGTACGTGTAATTTTTTTTTTGTTTAAAACATCCATTTACATTTTTTGACACTTAAAGACAAAGAATATAACATGCGCGCCTTATGTCTGTGCGATTTGTAATCGATGCTCTTGATTTTGTGCGCAAAGCAGGAAAGCGTCATGGTAAAATACTGCTCTCTGATCTGGATCGTGTACAGGATTTTCTTCATGAAAACAGTGGTGAAATCGATTATTGGATCAATGGCGACATTGGCCAGGATAACAAACCGTATCTGTTTTTGCGGATAAAAGGCGAAATGAACCTTAGCTGCCAGCGTTGTTTGGGCAGCTTGACCCAACCGCTGGCGATAGAGAGGTCACTGGTATTGGTGGAAACTGAGGCTGAATTAATACAGGCAGATGAAGGTGAATCTGTAGATGCAATGTTGGCGGTTTCAGATATGGATGTGCAGAATTTAATTGAGGAAGAAATCATATTGAGTCTGGCAATATCCTCACGTCATAAGGAAGGTGAGTGTGATATCTATAATCCAAAGCGGTATAAAACGATAGAAAATACAGATTCTGAAAACCCGTTTGCAGCTCTGAAGAAGCTGAAAAAGGTATAGTTATTTGAATAAGGAGTTATAAATATATGGCTGTTCAACAAAATAAGAAATCACCGTCAAAGCGTGGTATGCACCGATCGCATGATGCGCTGAAAAATCCGCCGTTAGCGATAGAGCCGGGTACCGGCGAAGTACATTTGCGCCACCATATCAGTCCAAATGGTTATTATCGCGGTAAAAAAGTTGTAAACACAAAATCTGACGATTAGTCGATCTTTTGATTCTGTTTTTTCATTTCAAGTGTTGATATACAGTCGGCCAGAAAGGCTACGAAATTGAACACCACCGTTGCGATAGATTGCATGGGGGGAGATCATGGTCCGCATGTGACAGTGCCTTCGGCAATTGGTTTTCTGCGTCATGATCGTGAATCCAATATTATTCTGGTGGGCATCCCGGAAGCTATTGAAGCGGAACTGCAGGCGGAAAAACTTAAATCCGGTCCGCGGATGCGGATTCATCCGGCCAGCGAAGTTGTTGGTATGGATGAATCGCCGGCACTGGCATTACGTAACAAAAAAGACTCATCGATGCGTATCGCGCTCAATCTGGTTAAAACAGGAGAGGCGCAGGCATGCGTCAGTGCCGGTAACACTGGTGCGTTGCTCGCTACATCGCGTTTCGTTTTGAAGACGATTCCGGGAATCGACCGTCCGGCATTGGCGGTGGTTTTGCCGACCATAATCGGACATACGTATGTACTGGATATGGGCGCCAATGTAAATTGTACCGCTGAGCATTTGCTGCAGTTTGGCGTAATGGGCGCGTCCCTGGTGGCTTCCATTGAACATAAAACCGCGCCCAGTGTCGGGTTGCTGAATATTGGCGAAGAAGAAATTAAAGGTAATGATGTTGTAAAACAGGCAGCTGATCTGCTTCGTGGTAGCGGGCTTAATTTTTATGGTAATGTAGAAGGTGATGATATCTATAAAGGAACGACGGATGTTGTCGTCTGTGATGGTTTTGTTGGGAATGTTACGCTAAAAACATCCGAGGGGCTGGCACAAATGCTGGCAACTTATTTGCGGGAAGAATTTAAACGCAACTTATTGACAAAACTGGCGGGTGTTTTTGCCGTGCCGGCAATCAACGCTTTCAAGCGCCGGGTTGATCATCGTCAGTATAATGGCGCAAGTTTTCTTGGACTCAAAGGTATTGTGATAAAAAGTCATGGCTCTGCTGATACCATCGCGTTTACTGCTGCGATAAAACGCGCTGCAGACGAAGTACGGGGAGGAATGTTACGTCGTATCAGCGAACGTGTGGCTGAACTCTCCCAACAACCCTGAATGGATTTGCGGCCGTACGCGTGCACTTAAGATAATTGATAAGCAATGTATTCACAAATTACAGGAACTGGCAGCTATTTACCTGAAAAAATTCTGACCAATCATGACTTGGAAAATATGGTGGAAACCAGTGATGAATGGATCCGGTCACGTACAGGAATAACACAACGTCATATTGCGGAAAAAAATCAGAAGGCAAGCGATCTGGCTTTGTATGCCAGTCAGGAAGCCATCAAAGCAGCGGGCATTACCAACAGGGATATTGATCTGATTATTGTGGCGACGACGACACCGGATATGATTTTTCCGAGTACAGCGTGCATTCTGCAGAACAAGCTCGGTGTGGATAATTGTCCGGCTTTTGATATTCAGGCGGTTTGCAGTGGTTTTGTTTATGCGCTCGCTACTGCCGACCAGTTTGTCAGCTCTGGAAAATGCAGAAATGCGCTGGTGGTCGGCAGTGAGATTTATTCCAAAATACTTGACTGGGATGATCGCAGCACCTGTGTTCTGTTTGGTGATGGTGCTGGCGCCGTTGTGCTATCTCAAAGTGATCGGCCCGGTATTTTATCAAGTCATTTACACGCCAGCGGCAGTTATAAGGATGTGTTATCTGTTCCCGGCAGCATTGAGGGTGGCGCTGTTCAGGGCAACCCGTACATTAATATGGAAGGCAGTACGGTGTTTAAATTTGCTGTAAAAGTTCTGGAAGACGTGGTGCTTGAGGCTGTTGAAGAGAATAAACTGAAACCTTCGGATATCGACTGGTTGATCCCGCATCAGGCCAATATCCGTATCATCCGCTCAACTGCACAAAAACTGGGCATACCCTTGAATAAAGTTGTCGTTACCGTTGATAAGCACGGTAACACTTCTGCTGCGTCCATTCCTTTGGCATTGGATATCGCGGTTAAAGATGGGCGCATTCGTAAGGACCAGCTTGTGCTGTTGGAAGGTGTCGGCGGCGGTTTTACATGGGGTGCGGTGTTACTCCGCTGGTAATGTCAGTGAAATTCGCTTTTGTTTTTCCCGGTCAGGGTTCGCAATCGGTCGGCATGATGGGCAAGTATAAAGAACTGCCGGCTATACATGAAACGTTTTCTGAAGCATCCGATGTCCTTGGGCAGGATTTTTGGTCGCTGGTCAATGAAGGCCCGGCTGATCTTCTGAATCTGACGGTGAATACGCAGCCATTGATGCTGACCGCAGGCATTGCTGTATACCGGAGTTGGCTGGCATTAGGTGGCAGTCGGCCGATACTCCTGGCTGGTCACAGTTTAGGTGAATACACAGCATTGGTTGCGGCAGGATCGCTTGGTTTTGCAGATGCGCTTAAATTAGTGCGCTTCCGTGCGCAGGAGATGCAACGATCGGTTCCGGAAGGCGTCGGCGGTATGGCAGCAATACTGGGCTTGGAAGATGCGGTTATTGAAGCGGTTTGTCATAATGTCACAGCGCGAAGCGCGCAAGAATCTCTGGAAGCCGCGAATTATAACTCGCCGGGTCAAGTGGTTGTTGCCGGACATAAAAGTGCAGTTCTGAAAGGGATTGAAATAGCCAAGGAGAAAGGCGCAAAACGGGCTGTAATGCTGCCGATGAGTATTCCGTCGCACTGCCGGCTAATGAAACCGGCAGCAGAAAAAATGCAACAGCGGCTTGCACAGACTAACCTGCGTTTGCCCGATATTCCTGTATTACATAATGCTGATGTGCAAGTGCATGATGATGTGGATACAATCAGAATGATGCTGACGAATCAGCTGTACAGTCCTGTTCGCTGGGTCGATACGATAAAAGCAATTGCTGCTGAGGGAGTTACGCATATTGTTGAATGCGGCCCTGGAAATGTATTAACCGGACTTAATAAGCGTATTGACCGCAATCTGCAGTATCTGTCGTTTTTCGACGGCGATACAGTCAATCAAGCGCGTACCGTTCTTTCGTAACCAAGATTGGCAAAACTTAGCATATCGAGTGTGTCAGGATGGATTTTATGGAGGCATGATTTGGAAAATAAAATTGCGTTGGTAACAGGCGCCAGTCGCGGTATCGGACAGGCGATCGCACAGAAGCTCGGATCGCAGGGTGCGATTGTGGTTGGTACGGCAACTACACAAAATGGCGCGAAAGCAATTGACTTATATTTGGAAAATGAAGAAATCCGGGGAGCGGGAATTGTTTTAAATGTGAATGATGCCGATCAAATCGACAGTACTGTTGAAACTATCCGTGAGAAATTTGGTGAAATTGAAATTTTGATCAACAATGCGGGTATTACGCGCGATAACCTTCTGGTGCGCATGAAAGACGAAGAATGGGACGATATTATGGAAACTAATCTCAAATCGGCGTTCCGATTAAGCCGAGCAGTACTTCGTGCCATGATGAAGGCGCGTTATGGACGCATTATTAATATTTCTTCTGTAGTGGGCGCCGTCGGTAACATTGGGCAGGCAAATTATGCGGCTGCAAAGGCGGCTATGTTCGGTTTCAGTAAATCACTGGCGCGCGAAGTGGGCAGCCGTAATATTACGGTAAACTGTGTGGCGCCAGGCTTTATCGATACCGATATGACCCGGGCGCTTAGCGACGGGCAACAGCAAAGCCTGGTTCAGCACGTCCCGCTTGGCAGGCTGGGAAAATCTGAAGAGGTTGCGTCGGCAGTTGCTTTTCTAGCCTCTTCTGCAGCAGGTTATATTACTGGTTCAACTTTGCATGTAAATGGTGGTATGTATATGGATTAGCAATCCAATTGAATATCATTGCATGTAATTCTTTTAAGCAGACACTCTGTAGAATTTTTTACTGCCGGCACCGACGCAAGCCATGTTCTAGTTTTGCAGAGTTTTAAAATTTGTTACTATATCAAAAATCTTTTTCTTATTTAGAAGGAAGCATTTAAATGGAAAACGTAGAACAGCGCATTAAAAAAATCGTAGCTGAGCAGCTTGGTGTAAAAGAGGATGAAGTCAAGAATGAATCATCATTTGTAAACGATTTGGGAGCGGATTCACTGGATACAGTGGAGTTAGTAATGGCGCTGGAAGAAGAATTTGAATGCGAAATTCCAGACGAACAAGCCGAAAAAATCAATACCGTGCAGGAAGCAATTGACTACGTCAATAATAACGCAAATAACTAAGAATTAATTCTTATACTTCTTACTTAGCGGAGTCATTTTGTTCAAACGCAGGGTGGTTGTAACCGGGATGGGTATTATCTCACCCGTTGGTAATACAGTTTCTACAGCTTGGAAGAATATCGTAACTGGCAAATCCGGGATTGGCCGTATCACACGATTCGATGCATCAGTTTTTTCCTCACAAATTGCGGGTCAAATCGAAAATTTCGATGTCAGTGAATATCTGCCCGTTAAAGAAGCGCGCCGTATGGATGTGTTCATTCATTATGGTATTGCAGCAGCGATACAATCTATAAAAGACGCGGATATAGAGGATATATCCGATCTGGAAGCCGAACGTATCGGCGTGAATATTGGTTCGGGCATAGGTGGTTTGCCCATGATTGAGAGTACCGATGAAGCATATCATAAGGGTGGACCACGAAAAATTTCACCTTTCTTCATTCCAAGCACAATCATCAACATGATTTCAGGTAATTTATCCATCAAATACGGCTACAAAGGACCCAACCTTGCGATCGTGACCGCTTGTACCACGGCTACGCACAGTATTGGACATTCCGCACGAATGATTGAATATGACGATGCAGATATCATGATTTGCGGAGGGGCTGAATCCTGTGTAACGCCGCTGGCAATTGGTGGATTTGCTGCTGCAAAAGCATTGTCGGTGAGTAATGATAATCCGGCAGCCGCAAGCCGGCCCTGGGATTTGTCACGCGATGGTTTTGTGTTAGGGGAAGGTGCTGGGGTATTGGTATTGGAAGAAATGGAACACGCCAAACGCAGGGGTGCAACTATCTATGCTGAGCTGGCAGGATTTGGTATGAGTGCGGATGCCTACCATATGACAGCGCCAAGTGAAGACGGGGAAGGGGCTGCACGGTGTATGGTGAATGCACTCAAAAATGCCGGAATGAATCCATCCGAGGTTGACTATGTCAATGCGCATGGCACATCGACCCCGTTGGGCGATATTGCAGAGACAATTGCTGTAAAGCGTTGTTTTGGTGAGCACGCCAAGAAGCTGGCAGTAAATTCGACAAAATCCATGACCGGACATTTGCTGGGTGCTGCAGGTGGGGTTGAAGCAATTTTCTCTGCATTGGCCGTTTATCATCAGATATCACCGCCGACCATCAATCTTGACAATCAGGATCCGCAATGCGATCTTGATTATGTGGCGAATGAAGCGCGGGATATGAAGATTAATGTTGCATTATCTAATTCTTTCGGTTTTGGTGGCACCAATGGCACACTAGTATTCCGAAAAGCATAGATTAAACCAGTCGCCGGCGAATGCTTACGCTCAAACGCCTTTTTGTTTTCCTGCTCGGTCTTGTTTTTATGGCCATTCTGATCATAGGGTGGCTCTATTATCATTATCACCGCAATATTTCACTGCCAGTAGTGCCTTATGAGTTTTCAATTGAACCGGGCAGCAACTTAAAACAGATTAGTAAACAACTGGTTGATGAAGGTATTCTGCCCGACAGATGGTCTTTCATTCTATTATCACGTTTACTTAACAAAGAATCGGCAGTTAAGGCGGGCGACTATCATCTGACCGAAGAATTTACCCAGATAGCTTTGCTGAAATATCTGATTAAAGGTGATGTCCGGCAGAATGAAGTCAGATTCATTGAAGGCTGGACCTTCTCTCAATTCAGAGAGGCGCTGTATGCGCATCCGGGCATACGTAATACAACGGTTGGGTTGCGTGATGAGGAAATATTAGCGTTAATCGGTGCCAGTGAAAAGTCGGCAGAAGGTCTTTTTTTTCCCGATACATATTATTTTGTTAAAAACAGTACTGATGTGGAGGTGTTGCAGCGTGCCTATCAAACTATGCAGAATCACTTACAGGCAGCTTGGTCAAAGCGGATGGAATCACTTCCTCTGGAATCGCCTTATGAGGCGCTGATACTGGCATCTATTATCGAAAAAGAGACTGGAATGGATAGCGACAGGGCGGAAATTGCAGGCGTTTTTATCAATCGGTTACGGATTGGCATGCGTTTGCAAACGGATCCGACCGTGATTTACGGTCTTGGGGACCAATTTGACGGCAATTTGCGTAAGAGAGATCTGCAGACGGATCATGATTACAATACCTATACGCGCTCCGGCCTGCCGCCGGCTCCGATTGCCATGCCCGGTCTTGCATCAATCTATGCGGCAGTCAATCCTGCAACGACCGATTCGCTCTATTTTGTGGCAAAAGGGAATGGCGAGTCACAGTTTTCCACCAATCTTGCAGATCACAACCGCGCTGTGAACAAGTATCAGAGGCGGCAAATAATTAGAGATGTTAAATAAAAAGTATAAATTTGTGTTCAGTAAATCTGTATGACGCAATTTTCGATCGTTGTGCCTACACTGAATGAAGTTGAAAATATCGATTTACTGCTGGCTCGTCTTTTCGCATTAAACATTCCACCCAACACTTTTGAAGTTATTTTTGTCGACGATAATTCAGACGATGGCACGCCGGAAAAAATACGCGCTTGGCAGAACCATACAAACGTATATTTGATTGAAAGGTCTGGCAAGCCCGATTTGACGGCATCGGTTCTGGCCGGAACGGATGCGGCGCGGAGCGATATTATTGTTGTTATGGATGCCGATTTGAGCCATCCGTATGAGCAGTTAAAAACTTTGGTAGTCCCTTTGTTACATGGTCAATACGATGTGGTGATTGGCAGCCGTTATATAAACGGTGGCGGTATTCAGGGATGGACTTTTTACAGACATATGCTGTCCCGGATAGGTGGTTGGCTGGCCCGTCCTTTTTGTGATGTCAGTGATGCGACTTCAGGTTTTTTTGCATTCCGGCGTGAACTTGCCGCGACTGTTTCAAAACGGGCTCACGGCTACAAACTTTTGCTTGAAATTCTGATGGCCAACGACGGTAATCTGCGGGTCAAAGAAATTCCAATCTGTTTTCGTGATAGGGCGCATGGTGCGTCCAAGCTGTCATTTTCGCATCAGCTGGTTTATTTGCAGCGTCTAATGACGTTGGCCGGCGGGTCGGTATCGATTGGCACTGCCGGGCGTTTTGCAGTGGTCGGGTTGCTCGGCATGGTGGCGGACATCCTTGTATTTCAGTGGATGATCAGTCGTGAAGCCGGACTCGCTCTGGCCCACATCGTCAGTTTCTTTATTGCGGTAGGGGTGAACTATGCGATGAACGCAACCTGGTCATTCCGTTCCTGCAATACACACCATCTGCAATGGGCACAGTTCTTACGTTTTTTTACAGTAGGTACGCTCGCGCTTTTGCTGCGCGGCGGTGTGTTGGCGCTGTTTGTCTATATGCTGCACGCGCCACCGCCTCTGGCCATATTTCCGGCTATTGCTGTAACTGCGCTGGTTAATTACTTAGGTTCCGCTTTTTACGTTTTTCCAAACAAGCAGCATTTGCCATCACAAAATATGCGTTGGCGTGTCGCTGCCATCGGTGTCGTAGCATTTTGTATTCTGTTACGACTGATCTATCTGGGGCTCGTGCAACTTATTCCGGATGAGGCTTACTATTGGCAGTACGCGCAGCATATGGATCTGAGTTTTTATGATCATCCGCCCATGGTGGCCTGGCTGATCTGGCTGGGTACTGCTGTTTTCGGCGATAACGAGGCGGGTGTTCGCGCAGGGGCTTTCGTTTGCAGTCTGACCGCTATGGGTTTTCTTTATGCTTATGCAAAAAATCTATACGATAAATCAACCGCATTGCGGGCGATATTGCTGTTTTCTGTACTGCCGATGGGCTTTGCATCCGGATTTTTAATGACGCCGGATGCGCCGCTGGCTGCTGCCTGGATGGCAACGCTTTTTTTTATGGAACGCGCATTGGTCGCAGGCCAGCAGACGGCATGGCTGGGTATGGGCGTTGCATTTGGTCTCGGATTACTGTCTAAATATACGCTGGGTTTGCTGGGGCTGGCCGCGCTGGTTTTTGTGCTGATCGATCCGGTTGCGCGCCGGTGGATGGTGCGGCCGCACCCTTATTTGACCGTTATTCTTGCATTATCTGTTTTTTCACCAGTGCTGATCTGGAATTACCAGCATGACTGGGTATCTTTTGTATTTCAATCAACCCGGCATACAGCAAACAGTAATCAGTTTTCGGTGCACTTCCTACTGATTTATATCATGATTCTGTTAACGCCTACAGGCTTCATTGCTGCAGTTCTGGCACTGATTCAAAATAGCGGCTGTAATCAGGAGGTGGATCAATGCATGATACGGAACAGAAAGCGCTTGTTTATACAAATCATGACCGGGGTGCCGTTTTTGATATTTCTGGTATTCAGCACGTTCGATCATCCGAAGTTTCATTGGACAGGCCCTATCTGGCTGGCAGTGTTGCCGGCTATTGCCTGGATGCTTGGCCAGACGGAAGGCGTGAACCAATTTGCTCGCTGGTTGCAACGTGCCTGGCAACATACAATCACGATTTGCTTGCTGGTTTATGCGTTTATACTGCATTATCTTGTCCTGGGAATACCCGGCATACCGTATCATTTGTTTACTGAACATTATTTCTGGCGTGAAACAACACAAGTGGTTGAACAGATTGCTGAAGAAGTCAGGCAGCAGACCGGAATGGAACCAATAGTCGTTGGAATGAGTAAATGGTCGGTTGCAAGCAGTTTGTATTTTTATAATCATACGCGTGGCAATCTCGATATTCGTTCACGTAATCTGTTTGGTGACAGCGGTGCGATGTACAGCTATTGGTTTCCATCACAGCCGCGCACAAATCGGCCGATTATTCAGATTGGCATGAAGCCGGATCATCTTGAGCAAATCAGGGCGGGTGATGATTTAAAACAAATGTTGATTCGACCCGATGAAATTCAGTGCCGTACGATTCGCGGCAATGGCGTATTCTTAAGGCGGGTCTACTTTCGCGTGGCTGAAGGATTCAAGGGTTCGACCACTAGTGCTCTATCAATATGATATTGCCTGGTACAGCGTTACCGTGCTGTTATGCAACAAGGCGCAGCACGCAGGAAAGGGCTGCTCCCTTTTCAAGTACTGTAACGCAGTTGCAGAGCACTACGGTAGCGCCCTGTGGGTGAGCTTGTCAGCGTCCATGGTCTGCGTTGCGCCTTTTGACAATAGAATGACTATTGCCTGCAAGGCACGTCTTGTCATGTACGCTGACAAACTCACTGAACCCGGCAATATCATATTGATAGAGCACTAGATAAAAAATATTTTATTAGGGACCGCTGCCCCAGTCATCAATGACTTTCAGTTGATGCCCGGCCAGCAGTTTTAGTGGCTTGATAAGAACCATCGGCTTTGGTTGGCCAGCATTGGCAGCGAATCGCGACAGGCGCTAACCCAATATTGCACCAGTACGCTGGATTTTGGCCTGTCATTATGATGCCTGCTGGTTTTCATGGGTTCTAACGAAAGTACGGTTTGTACTCATGGAATAAGTTTTACCGAAGTTCTGGCTGGTGCAGTTGTTGTATAAGTCTGTGTATGGGTCATAATATAAAACGCATCATTACTATTACTTTTAGCTTAGGTTAATAGCAGAGGGATTACCGTCAAATTATTGTGCGTTATACTGACGGACATCAAAACAATTAATTCATTCAATTATCCATGTTATGAAAATTCATGAATATCAGGCCAAGGAAATTTTGCGGCAATATGGTGTGACGACGCCTCGCGGTATTGCCAGTTTCAGTGTTGATGAAGCGGTGAAAGCTGCCCGGGAACTGGGTGGTGATACCTGGGTTGTGAAGGCGCAGATCTATGCCGGCGGGCGTGGCAAGGGTGGTGGCGTCAAGATTGCGAAGTCGTTGCAAGCAGTGCGAGAACTGGCTGGGAACATGCTCGGCATGCAATTGGTAACGCATCAGACCGGACCGGAAGGACAGACTGTGCGGCGGTTGTTTATCGAGGAAGGTGTCAATATCGCCAATGAGTATTATGCCGGTATGGTGGTCGACCGCGGCAGCCAGCGTGTGTGCCTGATGGCAAGCGCCGAAGGCGGCATGGATATCGAACAGGTAGCTGCCGAAACACCAGAAAAAATCCACAAGCTGTTGATTGATCCGATTGCAGGCCTGACTGATGGTGAGGCGCTGGAGATCGCGGTGAAAACAGGCATTCCTGATACAAGCCACAGCGAAGCGGTAGCGCTGTTCAAAGCGTTGTACAAAGCGTTTGACGACAAAGACGCATCGCTGGTGGAAATCAATCCGCTGGTGCTGACGGCTGACAGTCGTGTATTTGCGCTGGATGCGAAAATGAATTTTGACGATAATGCACTGTTCCGTCATCCCGATATAATCGCGTTACGCGATCTTGATGAGGAAGACCCGCTCGAAGTCAAGGCATCGGAACATGATTTGTCGTATATTCCACTCGACGGCAATATCGGCTGCCTTGTCAATGGCGCCGGACTTGCGATGGCAACGATGGATATCATTAAACTCTATGGCGGTAATCCGGCGAATTTTCTCGATGTCGGCGGCGGCGCGACGGCGGATAAAGTGACTGAAGCGTTCAAGCTGATGTTGAAAAACCCCAGGCTAGAAGCAATTCTGGTCAATATTTTTGGCGGTATTATGCGCTGCGATGTGATCGCGGAAGGCGTAGTACAGGCGGCACGTGAAGTGCGGTTAACAGTGCCGCTGGTAGTGCGTTTGGAAGGCACCAATGTGAGGCTTGGCAAGCAGATTCTGGCGGATTCCGGTCTGGCCGTCATTGCGGCCGAAAATATGGCGGATGCGGCGCAAAAAGCAGTCAGGGCGGCTGAAGGTGTCTGAACTGTTACTTGATCATTCGATTTATTCATTGAAGGAGTTGTGATTCATGTCCATCCTCATCAATCAGAACAGCCGCGTGATAACGCAGGGAATAACCGGAAAAACGGGCCGGTTTCATACCCGCATGTGCCGGGAGTACGCCAATGGCGGGTCGTGTTTTGTAGCCGGCGTCAATCCGCGCAAACCGGGTGAAAATTTTGAAGGTGTTCCGGTCTATGGCACGGTCGAGGAAGCCAAGGATGCTACGGGGGGCAACGTGTCGGTAATTTATGTGCCGCCGCCGTATGCCGCCGCGGCGATTGATGAAGCAGTTGAAGCGGAGCTCGATCTGGTCATCTGTATTACTGAAGGTATTCCGGTACGCGATATGATCCGTACGCGTTATAAAATGCAGGGTAAGAAAACGCGCCTGATCGGCCCGAACTGTCCCGGCATTATTACGCCCGATGAAATCAAAATCGGCATCATGCCTGGCTACATCCATAAAAAAGGGCGTATCGGCGTGGTTTCACGCTCGGGTACGTTGACGTATGAAGCGGTCGCGCAATTGATGGAACAGGGGCTCGGACAGTCGACCTGTATCGGGATCGGTGGCGATCCGGTCAATGGCTTGAAACACCTTGATGTGATGCAATTATTCAATGACGATGAAGAAACCGAAGCGGTGCTGATGGTCGGCGAAATCGGCGGCACAGACGAAGAGGATTGTGCGCGCTGGGTAAAAGAGCATATGCGCAAGCCCGTCGTCGGTTTTATCGCCGGTGTGACCGCGCCGCCCGGCAAGCGCATGGGCCATGCCGGCGCAATCATTTCCGGTGGCAAGGGAACGGCGCAAGAGAAACTTGCGGTGATGGAGGAATGCGGGATACGGGTGACGCGTAATCCCGCAGAGATGGGGAAACTGCTGAAGTCGGCGTTGAATTGATATTGTCCGAAACACTTCAAACAATTTTTTGTGTATGAGGGTTGAAAATGCACATGAATTACCGTATTAAATGTTGTGTTTCCGGGCTGGCGTTTCTGGCCGTTTCAAGTTGTGCGCTATTTGAAACGGCTTCGTATCCGCCTCGTCCAGCAGTAAAACCGATCATAGAGCGTCCGGCGGGTCCGCTGCCGCCAAGCACCAGACCAACATATAATCTGATGGGTTATCCGCCTATCTCCCGTGAGGGTTATATTGACGGATGCGAAACCGCTAAAAAATCCGAATGGGGCTTCAAGGACTACGAACGCTATGAAAGCGACGGCCAGTACCGCACCGGCTGGGATGATGGCTATTCGATATGCGGTAAACAGAAATAGCCTGCATCTCGTGTACATGTGACGCAGCCATGGTGAGACGCATACATTCCGGCATATTGAAGTGGTTTTTTTTGCTGCTGATTTGTTTGCCGCTGCGTTTGCCGGCTGGCCAGGTAGCCAGTCCGCAGATCACTCGACAATTGCCTGCTTCAGTTCAACAAAAACTGGACAGAACCGGTATTCCAACATCAGCGCTGGGTGTTTACGTGCAAGAGGTCGGCGCATCGCAACCCATGCTGGCATTGAATGCCGATACCGCCATGAATCCCGCTTCGGCAATGAAACTGGTTACAACTTATGCCGGACTTGAAATTCTCGGCCCGGCTTATGCCTGGCAGACGGTTATCTCCGCGCACGGTAAAATTCTCAATGGTATTCTGCATGGCGATCTGGTGATTAAAGGCTATGGCGACCCAAAACTCGATCTGGAACATTTCTGGCTGCTGATCCACCGCCTGCGCCAGACCGGGTTGACGCAGATTACTGGCAATCTAATTCTGGATCATAGCTATTACGATATTCCGCCAAGCGACCCCGGTGCGTTTGACGGTCAGCCCTATCGGACCTATAACATCCTGCCGGAAGCGTTGCTGGTCAACTACCGTTCCACTGCCCTGCATCTTATGCCGGATTTGGAAAAGAAGGGAGTCAGAGTGACTGCCGATCCGATACCTGACTCACTGCGCGTCGTAAACAATCTGAAACTCAGTGACAAGCCATGTGGCGGCTGGCGTAATTTTCTGGATGTGGAAATTGAAGCTGGTGAGAAAGGAAATGATTCACCGCAGGTTATTTTGAACGGCAGTTTTTCCGCGCGATGCGGCAGACAGTCTCTTTTGCTTGGCCTGCATGATAGCGCAATTTACACGCGGGAATTGTTTAAACGGTTCTGGTCGCAGCAGGGCGGCGTGTTTGATGGCGACGTTATTATTGCTGAAGCGCCTGCGGATCTGTCGCATCTAAAGACTTATTATTCGCCGCCATTGGCAGAAGTGATTCGCGGTATTAACAAATTCAGTAATAATATTGCGGCACGCCAGTTGTTTTTGACGCTTGGAACCGCCGGTTCAACAAGCTCAGCACGTTCTCCGGCGACGCTTGAAAAATCCGAGCATGCCTTGAAGCAGTGGCTGGCAGCCAAGCAATTGTTCTTTCCAGAGTTGGTTATCGAGAATGGTTCAGGATTATCGCGGATCGAACGTATCAGTGCCAGGCATATGGGGCAGCTGCTGCTGACGGCGTTTAACAGTCCTGTGATGCCGGAGTTTATCGCGTCTTTACCGATCGCGGCGGTTGACGGTACCATGAGGGGGCGGCTGGCCGGAACGGCGGTCAGCGGTCTTGCGCACATGAAGACAGGGGCGCTAAACAATGTCAGCGCGCTGGCCGGTTATATGCTCGATCAGTCGGGACGGCGCGTTGTAGTGGTTGTTTTTGTCAATCATTCGCAGGCAGCTCGTTCCCGCGAGGCAACGGATACGCTGTTGCAGTGGATTTATGAACGTTAGCAGGTATCGAAGCATGCCAAATTGAGGAAATAAGATGATTAACCTGGCAATACAGCTGTTGGCAGGTCAGCTCAATCAATATTTGAGACGGACCTACGCGCTGAATGAAGATATGGTAGTTGTTTCCAATCTGCTGGATATGGATGGCAGCGTTGCGCCGAATATTCACAACAAACTGGTGGTTTTTCTAACCAATATTGAAAAGGACTCCGTGCTGGGGCCATCGGCCGGCGCGCAGGGGTTTGGCGAGCGGGTCTTGCAACGTAACACCGCGCTGCATTTCAATCTGTATGTCATGATAACAGCAAATTTCACCGGCAACAATTATGTCGAAGCATTAAAATTTTTATCCAGTACGATCAGTTTTTTTCAGCGCAATCCATTGTTTAGCCATCATACAGCGCCCGAGATGGACAAGAGAATTGAAAAACTGGCTCTGGATATAGAGAATCTTTCGGTACAGGACCTGAGCAACTTATGGAGCGCATTAGGCGGGAAATACATGCCTTCGATTTTGTATCGTGTGCGCATGGTTACCTTTGATTCGGACGAAATCGTCGGGCGTCAGCCGGTTGTAACTATGCCCAAGCCTTCGGTCCCGCCGTTTGGTAACAATTGACAGCCGGTAACATTTGCATTTACAGTGTCGGTTAGCGTATTTAAATGGACGGGCCAAACTTGCCGTGGTTACGATGGAGCTTGAATCAAGCCAATGAATGCCTATCAGTTACTGTTTAATGTTACTGTCGAACATAGGTATTTTACCAATCATGCCTGTAAGTCGCTTGTTTTTGTTCCGACGCCCGGGACATCCCGCTTATTCAACCGTCCGGGTCTGTTGTTTAAAACCGCAGCCAATCGTCTTTCAGTTTTTTTCGAGACAAGCAAGCAGGATCGCCTGCATATGTATGCAGAAGACGGATTGACACTGATCTTTAAGGTGTTCTCGAACGATGCGAATTTTTTTCTGTATACAGCGCCCGCCGGACGATCTCAAGACGTCTTGCTGTGTTTTGACAATCAACAGCCAACCGGAGATGCAGTGGGCAGACAGTTGCTGCATGGTGACACCTTCGTATCCGACATGGACTATAAATATTTGAATTCGGATCGGATCAGGCGTTGCCTGCAGCCACGGGATTATCACGTGCCGCCTTGTTTTATCATTCAATTCACGATACACAGCGATTCTCATTTATTGTCCCTGGATCAAGAAACCGGCGACGCGCGTATTTTTTTTATTTCATTTGCGAGTAACCGAACATTCTGGAAGTACTATCTGATGGACGATTTGTCCCGGCGCAGTCTGTATATCAAGGATCTGGACAGCAGCGTTGTATTTGAAGAAATCGGTGAAGCCATATTGCCAGGAAATCATTCGGCCAAGATATTGCAATCGACGCAGGCCATCGAGATGCATGAGCGTCCGCACCAGCGGTTGCAGCTTAAAGAATCGCTTAAAGAATCACAGAATCCAAGAGATAGAGTATTGATCAACCGGTTACCCAATGCTTCAGTCAGTCACATGCATTCAGACTGGGTGGGTGGAAAAATGGAAAAAATTTCGGAGATTTACGTAAATTAGATTAATAATACCAGTTCTGGAGATAATCCAATCTCACAGGTGAAAACGGCCAATTTATTCATTGTTGTATTGTGGCAAGGGTGACAAAGGAAACAAGGCGTAATAATCCAATCTAAAGGAGCAAATCATGGGGCAGTACAAAACACCGGGTGTTTACATTGTTGAAAAAAATGCGTTTCCAAATTCCGTGGTTGAAGTTGCAACTGCGGTGCCGGCCTTTATCGGGTATACGGAACGCGCCGATAATCAGGGTAAAACGCTGTTAAACAAAGCATGGCGCATTTCGTCGATGGCAGAGTTCATCAGTTTTTTCGGTGGTGCGCCCAAATCGCAGTTTGAAATTCAGGATAAAAAGCCTGAAGATGCGTCATCGGCGGAAGCGGATTTCTCCAGCGATGGAAAAGAGTACTACCTGATACACCAGAATCAACGGTTTCTGCTCTACTACAGTATGATACTGTTCTTCCAGAATGGCGGCGGGGCATGTTATGTGATCTCGGTCGGCAAATATAACGAAGGCGCTATTGATAAGGCAAAACTTGAAGGCGGCATCAAAGTACTGCTGAAAGAACAGGAACCCACCATGGTGGTGATTCCGGATGCCATGTCCATCGACAAAGAAGACGATTGCATTGCATTGCAGCAAGCTGCATTAAAACATTGCGGTTACGTGATGAAAAACCGTTTTGCCATTCTCGACCTGTACAATGGTTACAGAGATCAACATGATCCGGACGGTAACTGTATCGAAAGCTTCCGCAATAAGCTCGGCACCAGTTTTCTGGATTTTGCTGCAGCGTACTATCCCTGGTTGAACACATCGGTCGTGCAGGCTGGTGAACTGAGTTTCTCCAACATAACCAACCTGGATACCTTAAAAGAGCTGCTGGACGCCGAAGTCGACAACAGCCAGTTGACCGATGCAAAGAAAGATGAAATAAAGGCGCAGACAAAAAAAATATCGGATGCGGACGATCCGGAATTGCATAAAACGCTGAATGTGGTCAGCCCGTTATACGGAATGATCCTGCTGGCCGTCAGAAGCCGCTTGAATTTACTTCCGCCGGCGGCCGCTATGGCCGGCATTTATTCAATGGTCGACAATACCCGTGGCGTCTGGAAGGCACCAGCCAATGTCAGCCTCAACAGTGTGGTTTCGCCGTCGATCGAAATTACACATGATGAACAGGAAGATTTGAACGTAACCACGGCCGGTAAGTCGATCAATGCCATACGTTCGTTTATCGGGGAAGGAACACTGGTATGGGGAGCGCGTACGCTGGATGGAAATAGTCTGGACTGGCGGTATATCAATGTGCGCAGAACCATGATCATGCTTGAGGAATCCATCAAGCTGGCCGCCAAGGCTTATGTGTTTGAGCCCAATGTTTCCAATACCTGGGTGACGATCAAAAGTATGATTAACAATTTTTTGATCAGTATCTGGAAGCGCGGCGGATTGGCGGGTACTACACCCGAAGATGCATTTGGTGTGTATGTGGGACTTGGTGAGACCATGACGCCACAGGATATTCTCGATGGTATTTTGCGCGTTACAGTACTGGTTGCCTTAAGCCGTCCGGCAGAATTTATCGAGATTACATTCCAGCAGCAAATGCAGAAATCATGATATGTATAGTGTTTTGAATGACCGGCTAAATCGGCGTACGCAATTTTAAACTATTGAGACAGAGGTGAATTATGGCAGATGATGGATCAAGTCAATCAGCATCCGTATGGCCCATGCCGAAATTTTATTTTCAGGTTAAATGGGATTCGCAGGTTATGTCGTTTCAGGAGGTCAGCGGCCTCGACATTCAATCCGAAGAAATAAAGTACCGGCATGGTGACAGCCCGGAATTCGCAGTCATTAAAATGCCCGGCATGAAAAAGGTTGGCAATGTCACCATGAAAAAAGGTGTATTTAAAGGCGATAATAAATTCTGGGACTGGTTTACGCAAATCAAAATGAATACCATCAAACGGCTGCCGGTAACTATCAGTTTGCTGGATGAGGGCGGCAACGCCACTATGGTATGGACGCTGACGAATGCGTGGCCCAGCAAAATTACCGGTACCGATTTGAAGTCTGAGGGAAATGAAGTTGCGATCGAAACTATCGAGATCGTTCATGAAGGATTGACGATTGCCAATGGCTAATAGGGCAAGCTAGCTAAAATATGAATTGAAAGACGGAAGGTATTGAATTGACAGATGCCGGATGCACAAAAAGATACAATTTACCCGCCTTCGGCTTTTTACTTCAAAGTGATGTTTGGCGGTACCCATGAGAATACGGATACTTCTTTTCAGGAAGTGTCCGGCATTGCTTCTGAAGTGGAGATTGAAACGGTTGTTGAAGGTGGTGAAAACCGTTTTGTGCATCAATTGCCCAAAGGGATCAAGCATCCCAATCTTGAACTAAAGCGCGGCGTTGCATCCAAAGATTCACCGCTGGTGAAGTGGTGTATTGCCGTCATGGAAGGTGACTTTGTGACAGCTATTGAGACACAAGCCATACGGGTTTTTTTAATGAACGAAAATAAAAAGCCGATACGCGGCTGGTTGTTCGATTCTGCTTACCCTGTGAAATGGGAAATTGAAAGCTTTGGCTCGACTAAAAACGAGGTGGCTATCGAAAAAATAGTGTTGAACTATAATTATTCGAAACGTATTGTGTAACGCGCATCATAAAAATGCCTATAGAGATTAAAGAATTACTGATTAAATCAAATATTGTTCAGCGTGCCGTGGACGAACCACAGGATGTTTACGAAGATCGCAATGCTTTAAAACAAGAATTGTTGGCGGAGTGCCGGCATATGATTCGGGACATCATGCGCGAAAAAGAGGAGCGTTAAGTGGCGAATCAGAAAAAGGCGCTGTTGACCATTTCCCGCTGCACAGTCAGTTCAGACGGTAAAATCAGCATTGACAGTTCCAAAAAAAAATTTGAGGCGACGATCAATCCATCCGGATATGAACATGTACTAAGTCTGAGATATGCAAAAAACAAAGTATTGGGGCAACCTGGCACCGAGACCAAATATGATGTAAGTCATCCGGAAAAAATAGTTCTGAAGGAGCTGATATTTGACGGTACCGGCGTTATCCGGTCTTCGAATAATCAACCTGTTTCAGTCAAGAATCAGATCGAACTGCTGCGCAATGTTGTGTATACCTATGATGGCAGCAAGCATGAAGCGCCAATTGTGCAGCTAAAGTGGGGCAGTTTTCTGTTTTACGGCCGCGTGGAATCACTCAAGTTTGATTACACGCTTTTCAAGCCCAGTGGTGTTCCATTGCGCGCCAAAGTAACTTTGGCGTTTGTCGAATATCAAAGCAGTGAAGAAATTGCCAAGGAAGCGGATAATCAGTCCCCGGATTTGACGCATCAGGTTGAAGTAAAGGCAGGCGATACGCTGCCATTGCTTTGCTACCGGATTTACCAGAATAGTGCGTATTACCCGGAAGTCGCGCGTGCCAATAACCTGACCCATTTCCGTGATTTGAAACCGGGAATGCTGCTGCGATTTCCACCGCTCAACTAAGATTTGTCATGGCCGACTCCCCATTAACGGATAGCACCGGTATTGTATCGTTAACCCTGACCAGCAACGGCCAGGCAGTCGCAGATACGGTCCAGATAGTTTCGGTGGAAATAGAGTATTGTGTTAATAAAATTCCCTCGGCCAGAATTGTTATCCTGGATGGGGATATGCCAAATAATGACTTTCCCGTCAGCAGCCAGAATGTTTTCAAACCCGGCGCTGTGATCGAATTATCCTGCGGATACGACAATCAGGAAACCAGTCTGTTTAAAGGCATAGTGATCAGGCACAGTATCAAGATCGATGGCGATAATTATTCGCGCCTAATCGTTTATTGCAAAGATCATGCCGTTGCAATGACGGTCGGACGCAAGAACGCCAACTTTGTCGATGCAAAAGACAGCGATATTATGACGCAGCTGATCAACAGCTATAGCAACGTGTCGGCAGATGTTGCCGTAACCAAAACCCAGTTTAAGGAGCTGGTCCAGTATTACTGTACCGACTGGGATTTTTTGCTGACGCGGGCCGAAGTGAACGGTTGCCTGGTGACGGTCGATGCGGGAACCATCAGTATCAGGGCACCGCAGGTGACGGGAGAAGCGCAATTGACGGTAACTTACGGTATCGATTTAATGGCGTTTGACGCCGATCTTGATGCGTTTGCACAGTACGGTACGGTGAAAGCAACAGCGTGGGACCCATCCACACAGGCAGTTTCGGAAGCACAGGCCGGACCGGTCAGCCTGAACAGCCAGGGAAATATCGACAGCGCAGAACTGGCCAGAGTCATCGGGCCGGACTATTTCCGTTTACAGACCGATATTCCGCTCGATAATACTGCGCTATCAGACTGGGTCAATGGTCAACAGATCAAATCCGGCCTGGCGAGGATTCGCGGCAGCGCGGCATTTCAGGGCAGCGCCAGAGCTAAAATCGGCACATTGATTGAGATAAAAGGTATTAATGACCGGTTTAATGGCAATGTGCTGGTGACTCAGGTCAGGCACCGGATCGTTAGTGGAAACTGGGTGAGCGAAATTGAATTTGGTCTTTCGGAAAAATGGTTCACTGAGCAGCATGCTATCGAGGCGCCACTGGCTTCAGGTTTTGTACCCGGGATTCGCGGTTTGCAAATCGGTGTTGTGAAAAAGCTGGATGCCGACCCGGACGGCCAGTATAGAATACAGGTATCGATACCGGTGATGCAGGCGGACGCTGAAGGTGTGTGGGCCCGTTTGGCCGGCTTTTATGCATCCGGCGATGTTGGTGCATTTTTTATTCCGGAGGTTGGCGATGAAGTCATAATTGGCTATTTGAACAGTGATCCGGCCTATCCAATTATCCTGGGCAGCCTGTACAGCAGTAATCGGAAGCCGCCCTATGAAATAACGGCGGAAAACAATACCAAGGCGATTGTGACGCGCGGCAAGCTGAAAGTCGAGTTTGATGAAGAAAAAAAAGTAATTACACTGATAACGCCGAATAACAATCAGATTGTAATCAATGATGATCAGAAATCGCTGTTCCTGCAGGACCAGAATAATAACAAAGTGGAGCTGAGTCCCGGCGGTATTACACTTGACAGCCCCAAAGACATAAAAATCAGCGCAAAAGGCAAGGTTACCATTGACGCCGTCGACAATGTTGAAGTGACTTCACAGGCGGATATTAACGGCAGCGGGCTAAATGTTAACCTTCAGGCCAACGTCGGTCTGACAGCTAAAGGCAATGCTACGGCAGAGTTGTCGGCAAGCGGGCAGACGACGGTCAAGGGCGCGATGGTTATGATTAATTAATTCGGGTTGTCCGGTCCATTAAAATGCCGCCCGCCGCAAGAATCACCGACATGCATACCTGCCCGATGCAAACACCGGGTGTTCCGCCCATTCCGCATGTGGGCGGGCCGGTGAGCGGCCCGTGCGTGGCGAATGTGTTGATTGGCAATTTGCCGGCGGCGGTGGTAGGCGATATGTGCGTTTGTGTAGGACCGCTGGACAGCATCGTCAAAGGTTCGGCAACGGTGATGATCAGTGGCAGGCCGGCTGCCAGAATGGGCGATACAACTGCACATGGCGGCAGTATCGTGGCGGGTTTGCCCACAGTGATGATAGGCGGCTAACAGACTGCGCTATAACGCGGTGCGGTATCGGCAGCTTTGTGTCTGTTAATGCTGAACAATATATATAATGTAGCAATGGATAAACATGGCGACAGATAAATCCTTTCTGGGTACAGGTTGGGCTTTTCCACCACAGTTTAATCAAAACGGCACGGTCAAACGGGTGTCTGCCGAAGAAGATATTCGTGAAAGCCTGTATATCTTATTGTCGACGTATCCCGGCGAACGAATTATGCAGCCCACTTACGGCTGTGGATTAAAAGCGCATGTATTTGAGGAAATCGATGAGGCCGAAATCACAGTCATAACGGATTTAGTCAGGCGTGCGATCTTGTTTTTTGAACCACGTATCATCGTTGAACGCATTGATGTGGATACGGAAAATGAAACTGATCGTTTAAACGGTCTGATCAAGATTCATATCACCTATGTCGTTCGATCTACCAACAACCGTCATAATATTGTCTATCCGTTTTATTTCATCGAAGGCACCAATGTGCGTACCTAAGGAGCCGTTCATAAATAACTGTAACATTTGGATCGCATCTGGCGGGCACACTGCGGCGTTGTTCGCCGCCGCCATAGCTTGTGCTATGGCTCATCCTCCCGCCTTGCATTGTATCCCGCCAGACGCGCCCAATTGTCACGCTTATTTATTCGCGGCTTCTAAGTGCACAGCGCCGGGCCGGTCTGCAATACTTGGTATTACTGCTGGCCTGCATCCTGATCACACCAGTGTGTTTCGGTTACGCCTGGTTTATCCGGACGGACAGGATACTCGGCAACATGAAATATTGTTCTGACTTGATTGCCGGCAGGCGTTTACGTATTCGTGACGGTACAGGGCAGGCAGACCGTATACTGCCCGCACTGGATCAGGATTATTTTCATTTGATTGATTTGCGTTTTCACGCATTAATGGCCATGGCCGTCGATTATGCCGAAATGATGAAGTTTTATCATTTAAACAATGAAGCAGACGGCAACTGGAGAACATATTTTACGGCCGATGAAACCGTGATCATCGCGATGATACTGTCAACCGATACGAGTAAACTGGCGGCAATGTATGGCTCAGGTCAGTTATTTACAAAACAGAAGCATAGTCACACAATAAATATCCTGCAAACGGCATTGCCAGCCGAGTACCGGCAACAGCTTACAGCTGCTTATTATGCCGCCGGTTTGCTGGATTATTGGCTGGTGTCGCTCAAGCCGGCACAAAGCCGGGCCGGTCATGAACTGCATCAGCTGGTTGAAAGCATCGCCGCCGGACTCAAGGATGACTTGCAGTTGCTGTTACAGCACTTCGCGTATTTTTTGCCCGGTAAACCGTTCAATAGCTACTTTTCCAGCGACCTGATTAAACTGCTGGGTAATCCGGATGTTGAGCAATACACTGAACAATCGGGCTATACGGTCAGACTGGCCGATCCCGCTCTGCTGCGTTCAGGCTTTTTTTCCGTCACCAAGGCGATCGAAATGGTGCAAACCAGAGCTGCCGGTTTGCTGCCGGCCACGTTGTATAGTCAGCGTCACGATCCGGCTACCGGTCTGCTGATTGCTTTTTTACAGCTGTTTCAAAGGCTGCATGAAAAAATCAACCGGTTCACATCGAATTATATTGATTTTTATTATGAGCAAGTACTCGGTGCGCAGGCGCATCCGTTCAAACCGGATTATGCCTATGTGGTCGCCCGTTTGAACAATCCCAAACACACGGCGTTGATTGCCAAAAATACCGTTTTCCTTGCCGGTCTTGATCAGGATAACCGGGAAATCCTTTACGCCAGCAGTAATGATGTGCGCGTTCACGGTGCCAGAATCAGCGCCGTTTATACACTTTTTTTTGACAGGGACCCTCTCAATTCACCTGAAAATCTCCTGCAGGAAACCATTGTACTTCCGTACGCCAGCGAACAAAAAACCAGGCAACTTGCGACGGCAAGCTGGTTAAATACGATTCCCGTGCGCGACGAAGATGCCGTCGCATCTTACACGGATGAAATCGCTTATCCGATTTTCGGTGCGCCAAAAATAACTGAAACGGAAGTTGTTACTGCAACACATGCACGTATCGGTTTTGTGCTCGCCAGTAAAACGCTGTTGCTAAAAGAAGGAAGAAGAACCGTCTGTATCACCTTCAAATTCGCCAAAACGGATACCGAGACAGGTCAACACACACTCGGATACTGGATCAAGCATATTGCCATGACACTGAAATCATCCGCTGCTGGCAATGTCGATACCGGTTACAGTGATGAAGAAACGCAGGATATCTTTTTCAAGGTATTCGGCAATCTCTTTATGATCGATGTTTCTGGTGAAGAGGGGTGGCTGCCTGTCGAGGAATATGTACCGGTTTTTTCAGGTGTCGACAATGCATTGGATGAAAACAGCTTGCGGATTATCTTTACGTTGTCCGCAGATACCCCGGCTGCGGCGCCTTATTCTTCGGCGGTGCACGGTGAAAATTATGGCACGGAACTGCCCGTGTTCAGGCTGTTGTTGAATTCGCACGGTTATCTGTATCCCTACAGTATTCTGAACAAACTGGCGATTGAATTGATCGATATCGACGTGTCGGTCAGCGGCAATCGCAGCCTGACGCTGCATAATCAGCTTGGGCAGTTGTCTGCACTGGCGTCGTTCAACCCGTTTGGACCGCTGCCGGAGGTCGGTTCGTTTTGGGTGATGGGATGTGCCGAGGCTTCAGTCAAGCAATTGACGCATTTCAGCATCGAGATCAAGTGGAGCGGGCTGCCGGCAGGAGTCGGCGGCTTCGAATCATACTACCAGGGTTATGACGGTCCGAACGGTCATGCTGATTTTAAGATCGACATGACCGTGCTGACAGACGGTCAGTGGCTTCCGGGAAGAAGCGCCCCCGTTATTGCCGCACCACTTTTCGCGGTTCAGGAAGTGCATCAGGCGTCAAATGCACTGGATGAGTCCAGGCGGATTTCCTGCGACCCTTTAATGCCGTACTGGAGTCCGTTAGACTACCGTCAGGTATTAACGCAATTCAGCTACACGCCTTCCAGTAAAAAAGGTTTTTTTAAATTTACACTGAGCTCTCCCGTGGATGCTTTCGGTCATAAGAAATATCCACAGGTGCTGGCGCGTGTATTGACGCACAATACCAGGCAACGTATTCCCAAAATGCTAAAAAAAGAACCCAACATACCTTATACGCCAGTCGTTACATCCATCCTGGCCAATTACCGGGCAACGACGCGGTTGACCGTGGGTAAAACGGATGGCGACGCTTTACCAATTCATCAGGACAAGCTGATTCATTTGCATCCCTTGGGCTGGGAAGACGCCGGTGCGGTGGCGGCGCAATACGTATCGCTGCTGCCGCACTATACCTGTTCGGGCAATCTGTTGATCGGGCTGGAAGGATTCGAGCAAGGCGGTTCGCTGACGCTTTATTTTCATTTGCGCGAAAACTCGTTGCCAATGGAAAGCAATTCAATCAATCGGCTGCAATGGTATTGTCTGTCATCGAACCAATGGATTCCATTGACAGTCAAGGAGATTGTTTCGGATACGACGTATGGCTTTATGACTTCCGGAATTGTTACATTAAACGTGCCTGTTGATATCAACCCCGACAATACGATACTTCCTGCCGGTCTGCATTGGTTATGCGTATCTGCAGATCATGATTTGGAAAAATTCTGCAGTCTGTATTCAATTTATGCACAGGCGATTGAGGTAAACCGGCAGATTGATGACATTACCGCAAAAAAACTGATGACATTCAGCCCCCTTCCAGCCGGCAGTATCAAACAGAGTAAACAGTCTATTCCCGGGCTTGACCGTGTCTGGCAAATTCAGCCGTCGGTAAACGGGCGCTCAACAGAAAGCAAATTCGATCTGCGTATCCGCCTGAGCGAGCGGCTGCGCCATAAAAACCGCGCTTTGCTGCCTATGGATTATGAGCAACTTATACTGGCACATTTTCCACAGATATTTAAAGTAAAGTGTTTTGCCAATCTGATACCGGAATATGATCCGTTGTATCGGCGGCTCCGTCCCTGCCTAAAAGCCGGGCATCTGACGATTGTCGCACTGCCTTTTCCGGTCAAACAGATGCGCTATGGCAAGCAGTTGTGGCTTAGCGGGCACCGCGTCAATGAAGTGAAGCAGTTCGTCAAGCAGAATATATCCCCATTTGCCAGCGTTCATTGCGTCAATCCGGTGTATGAAACCATCCAGGTCCGGTGTACAGTTAAATTCAAGGAAGGGTGCACAAGCGGAATGTATCTTGCTAAACTGAATGAAGCAATATCTGATTATATTTCCCCGTGGCATGATACAGTCGGCTACACCAAGCATTTTGGATGGCGTATCAGCAAACATGATATGCAAGCGTATATACAGCAGCTTGCATACATCGACCGGGTAACGAATTTTTCCATGTTACGGATCGCGCCTGATGGCGAGGCATTGTTTGATTTATTCGATAGCGCCGTTGCGACTGAGCCGCAAGATGAATCAGGCGAAATTACACCGGAATATCCCTGGAGCGTTGCCGAACCGATGCGGCAGCATTTTATTGAAGTCGATGACAGTTTCGTAACCATAGCACCGGAAGTTACCGGTATTGGCGAATTGGAAATTGGCAGTACATTCATTGTTCTGAGCAGAGATGGCGAAACGAAATAGAAAAACGCTTGAAGCCAAATTCAAAAACGGCAGTATGCCTGCAGAGACTGCATTTGCCGACTTGATAGATTCGACGCTGAATCTGATCGATGACGGTTTTGATAAAACGGTCAGGGATGGTCTGAGAATTTTTCAGCTCGGAGACGGAAAATTAATGAGTTTTTACCAGAAAATGGAAACGTTGAGTCCGTTATGGTTTGTGGGGCTGGATAAGGCAACGTCCAATCTTAGGATCGGCAATCAGTTCAATCCGAATGTGCTGACGCTGCGCAGCATTGGCGAAACGGATGAAACCGCCGGAGCGGCTCGCGTGGGTGTCGGTATTAATACTGAGCGCCCGCGCTGTGAACTGGATGTGGCCGGAACAGTCGCTGCATATGGCAGGGCTGGAAAAAAGGACGAATTTTCAGTGCCCGCCAATGGTGAATGGTACGATATCAGCAACGTGCTGACTGGGTGCCAGGCATTTGAGGTTGTCGCGGGTGTCGGCGGCCGGGATGCCGATGGCAAATATGCCCTGATGCACGCATTTGCGCTTTGCGCATATCATGCAAAAAATCATATCAGTTACCATCAGGCACATTACGGCGCCAAGTGCAATCAACTGGAATTGCGCTGGGAGCCGGTATCCACAGAAAGCGACAATTTTGAATATGTTTTGCAATTGCGCACGGGTATTTCCTATGGCGACGATATCTGGGTCAGATATCATTTAACCCGGTTATGGGCGGATACGGCGATGTACGAAAGTGAAATAGAGCCGGAAAAGCCGCCTGTATCTACATCCAGAAAGAAACGCACTCCCTAACAAGATGACTGAACGGATAGTGGCGGTAGAAATAAATCTGGAAGAAGGGAGTCTGATACTGACTGCGCTGGCCGAATGTCCGTTCAAGACAGTTTTTGAATTAATCGGCAAACTAAACCAGCAGGCGCATCATCAGTTTGCCGACGCCGCCGATCAGTCAATACAAAAACCGTTTACTTTTTCCGAGCAGGAAATGCTGCTGACTATCGAGGCGCTTGGAAAACTGCCATACGAACAGGTCCATCAGCTGCTGGCCAAGTTAACAATACAAACGGAAAGTCAACTCCAGACGTGTAAGGATGGCGCGGACTTCGTTACACAATCCAATGCCGGCCACTGATCAGATTAACCGTATCCGCAACGATCCGGATGCGCTTGATTTTGAAACGCTTAGAGAAGACGCACTTTCAATTATTCAGAATTTATGCGGCGACAACTGGACCGATTATAACCTTCACGATCCTGGCGTCACTATCCTGGAGCAGCTGTGTTATGCGCTGACCGATTTATCCTACCGCTCTGAATTTCCGGTTGCGGATTACCTGACCGGACACGATGGAACGATTGATTATGCCCGGCAATCACTTTATCCGCCGCATGAAATCTTCCCAAGCTCGGCTGTCACCCAAACCGACTATGAAAAAATTTTATATGATGCGGTGCCTGAGATCGACCGCATCTGGTTCAGACCGGAACAATCCGAACATGAACGCACATCCGAGCTGACCGGGCTGTATACCGTTTATGTCAAAATTGACCAGGACCTGCTGCAAGCGCAGACAGGCGGCGCTGTTAAACCGCTAAAACTTGAGCCGGTCATAGCGCTGATCGTGCGGTTGGAAAATGGTGTTTCGCACTGGCATACGCTCACAGGAAAAATCAGCGCATGCCTGCAAACAAGGCAGAGTCTTCTGAAACGGTGGCATGACCGGCTGAGCCGTGCCGGTCAGCCTTTTACTTCCGGGCAAAGTGCATCATTCGTCCGTCATCTTGCAAAGTCCGGCGAATTATTGGTACGGCTGGAAAAGCAGTTGTCCAGCTGCCGCGATATTGGTGATGAACTGGCTGCCATTCGTGGACTGCTGTCCAAACAGATGCTCAATCCGGAAGGCATTGAAGGGCTCGCAGAACAGTTGTCCAGGCTGGAACAGCAATTTGCCGCGCCGCTGCCAAGCGGGGAATATGAACAGATTCTCGCAACGCTGGATATGCCGTTGAATAAACCGGACGATTTGATTCCCGCTCTGGAAAACGTGCTGCCGCGCCTGACCGTCTCGCTCGGTGAAACGGAACATATTCTGCATGCCACAAAAAATAGTTTGATAACCGCACAAACTGACGCAAAGTCATTGTATGAGGCAGCGGTAATGAAAAAAATCCGCGCGGTGTACTGTGCGCATCGCAGTCTATGTGAGGATATTGACAAAATCCGCATGGTTGAAACCAAACCCTTTTTTTTAACAGGAGAGATTGAGATTCATCCTTCGCACCATGCAGCCAAAATCTATGCGGAAATTTTTTTCAAATGCTCGCGTTATATTTCGTCAAATATCCAAATCGACCATTACGGCGCGGTACTGGCCGGCAAACAAAATTATGAACAGGTGTTTTCCGGACCATTGACGCACCGCGGATATATCCGCGATGAATCGTTAGCAGCGTCACGCAAAATCATCACGGCTGTCGATTTAATGACCTGTATTCGGGCAATCAGCGGCGTTGTACAAATCAGGAATCTTAATCTGACGGACGAAGCCGGAAACCGGCTCGTACACCTGAATGACCATTTGTCCCAGCATGTTTTCCCAGTGCTGCGTTTTTCTCATGCCGACACTGCCGCTCAGGTTTTGCGTCTGGTATTACCATTCGGAAAGACTTCAACGCGCGCTTCCGGGGCTGGTGCCGCCAATACAGTTTTTTTTGATGAATTCCGGCGGGAACTGAAAAAACTGGTTTTTGAATACCAGGCATTCAGACGCAATGTGCAGTCAGTGGCGAAATTTATCGCATCGCCCAATGGCCGGTCGAGGCCGCTGGACGATTATTATTCCATTCAGAATCATTTTCCGGTCATATACGGCATAAACAAAGCAGGTGTGCCGCGTTCAAAACCACTGAATGTGCGCGCAAAAGCCAAACAACTCAAAGCCTATCTTTTCCCATTCGAACAGCTTATGGCCAATTACCTGGCGGGCCTGCAGCAGATACCGGCTTTGTTTTCTTCTGGCCAGAGCCCTGCAAAAACCTATTTCTCGCAGTTTCTGGATAACGCCAGGATACCGGATATCGAACCGCTTTATGCCGGACACGAAGACGAAGCGGCCTGCGCAGCATCATTACCGTCCATCATGGATGATATTCTGCGGCAATATGATGAATACACCGCGCGCAAGAACCGCATACTCGATGTACTGCTAGCACTTTATGGCGAAGTCTATGAGCAACAGCCATTGCTGCGATTCAATTACTACCGGCGTGAAGATGCCTCCAACTGGATCCTGGAACAGAAAGCCAGTTATCTCAAGCTGATTCGCCAAATCAGCAGAGACCGGTGCAAAGGTCAGGATTATTCACATTTCAATTTGACGGCATGTGCGGAAAACGTCCTGGAAAAACCCTCGGGACTGCACGCGAAAATCAGCCTGTTGCTGGGTTTACAGTTTGCAACAACGCCGGCATGGATTGCCAATATCCTGATTAAAAGAAAAAGCCGGCTGGTTGCAGACCGGATACTGGCGGACAGAATTAAATCGGTAGCCGATACCAGCCAAAGTGAAGCCATACCTGGCATGTCAGATAGTAAGTCTGCAGAGTCGCCGGATGTAACGATACCCGCCCAATTGCCCGTTTTCAGCTACGCAATTTTCAGGCAGGGTATACAGCTGGAAAATTTCCGCCTGCTCCGCTCTGAACAGAAAGAGACTGCCGTCTGCTTTAAGCCCAGCCAGGATGCACGGCTCTGGATTCTTACAAAAGAGCCGTCATTCGATGAGGCGGCTAGGTATGCGCGCCGGTTTTGCCGTACCTTGAGTACGCTGAACCGGCAATGTGAAAATTTTCATTTGATCGAACACATACTGCTGCGTCCGCGCGGTAAAGAATCATACGGACAGCCGGATATCGATGCGGCTTTTTTTAATGGCCGTGTCAGTTTTGTGTTTCCATCCTGGACGGCGTGCTTTGCCGACACCGCATTCAGGCACTTTGCCGAAGAAATCATACAAAAAAACCTGCCAGCGCATGTGCTTGCAGATTTTTACTGGCTGGATTTTCCGCGCATACACAATTTCGAGGAGCGTTGCAAAACATGGCTGCAGTGTCTGCAGCAGTTTAATCAGGACCATGATACGGAAATCCTGCCTCAATTAGACCAGGCATCGGAAGCAATGATTACTTTCCTGCTGAAATACAAACGGGGAAAAGATGGCGACTATTGGCTCTGACAGTGCGTCAGCACATATTATCGAACAGGTTACTTTCGATTTTTCGTTTGTGTCTGATGCCATTGCGTATGAGCATGAATCGCAGCTGAGTACCTGGGTTGTAAACGCGTTACTGCCGATTGTGGAAACCATACTGAACGAACATGACGAGACAGGCAGCGTATTGTACATTGAGCAGATAACGCTGGACCTGGGGGAAGTTTCCGGTGCCGATTATCCCTTGCAGGTAATGCAAAAACTCAAGGAGCAGTTCAGCCGTCAGTTAAATGAGATCATGCGCTCCGTATATCGTCAACCGGTCGTGCTGCCGTTTTCGCAATTGTCTGCTGTGACGGCACCCAATGCTACTGATACTGCGCTGCATGTCAACATGCTGCAATCCGGTTTTGACCGTTTAAAGCAGTTTCTGCTGACGGGAAATTTGCCCTGGCATATCGACGCGTCGGGTGCGCATGAACATGAAAAATTGTTGGAACAGGTGCTGCAGGAGGCGCAGACAACGGCGGCATTAAGGGCGTTGTTGACACAAATGCCGCAAACCAGCCGTGCAGTATTTATCTGGCGTATGGTCAATCAGTTCCCCGCCGGCATGCTTGAAACAATGCTGCGTCATGTAGAGCCGCAGCATCACAGGCTGTTGCTTGATCTGATCAAGGCGTTTCAATCGGTATTGTCTGCGTCAGCCTTGCCGGCCGTCAAATACAGTAACGCGATGGCAGTGTTGTGGGCGCGTATCATTGACAGTGTTGCACGCCATGCGCATTTGCCGCATTCGGCGCATTTTTCGACAGTGATTATTCAACTTCTGCAAACGATGGCAGCCCAGGTTCTGCATGAAGAAAAGGACGCGTTGCTTGGCAGGCTGATTAACGCGGCGCGGATAATTCAAGGGACTGACGGGCAGTTGCCGAAAATTTTGTCGGCTATTGCAAAACGCAATTTCCAGGCGTTTGCGCAGACAAACCGCTTTGGGAACATCGCGCAGCAATCGTCCCTGCCGGTGTATGCCGGAACAACACAAACCGGCACGGTCCTGGAACCGGTTAACAGCATCAGGCGCGCGGAAAATAAAGCCATTGCGAGAAACCTGCCATTTTCCATATGGTTGTACCGGCGCATTGTCACGGCAATACAACAAGCCGGTGTGCGTGCAGCGGCACATTATTCAGAAACTGAGCAACCGGCAGATACACAAGCCTTGCAAATACGGCTGCTGGGTATGCTGCAGGATGCTGCAATACGTGCGCAGCTCATAGCCAGGTTATCCAGGCCGGTTCTGATGGATATTGTGTTTACGTTGTCGCCGCAAGCCGCGTTTATTATCGAACAACTCGATTCGAACGCCAGCCGGTTATATCGGCTGACAGCGCACCGGCGCGGGACCATCCGCGTACCGTTTGACGACTGGGTAAGCGGATTCTGGGACAATGCCTTGCGTGTTGTTGCTGCAACTTCCTTGACAGGCGAATTTGCCGCATCCGGATTTGTCCGCGCACTGACACAGCAACTGTACGCAGATACGGACAGTTCAACGTTACTGCAGTTTTGGTACGAAAGTCTGGAACAGATTCATTACCGCAATAACGATTACGAATCCCGCATCCTGCGAAACATCATTGCTGAGGCAATTGCGTATCCGCTTTTTAGCAAGCCCGAACCGTCAATAGCCCGGGCCGGACTGGCGGCAGCATGCATTGCACCGGCGGATGCAACTGAAACAGAACATTATTTTGATCACATCACCTGGCGTATTGTTTCCGCACTGCAACATGCTGCAATTGCCGGAACGGAACAGTTTGCCGCACAATCTGGCATCTTCGGTGCGCAGGCAAACCGGCAATGGTTGCCTGTAATGCTTGCCGATACGGCGATGCGTAACCGGTTGATTGCGAGACTGCCCGAATCCGTTCTGATTGACATCGTTTACAGGCTGTCACCGCAGGCCGCCGATCTATTGACACAGATACTGGCGCACGCCGAAGTGCTTTATCAATCGGTGATTGACCGCCGGAGTCGGAATACAGACATCGATACTGATCTTTCAATCTGGAGGCGGCGTGTGATCGCTAATGCGCTGGACTTTTTGTCTTCAAAGCAGGGCGGAAGCTTGTCTAACGGTGCATGGAATGCAACGGATTTTGTTCTGGCTATGACGCAGGGTTTGTCTGCAAGTCATGGTGATACAGCGATATTACAACTCTGGCATGACGGGCTACGCAGCCAGCCTCAACAGAAAGCGGAGCACAATACGGACAGGATACTGGTATACAGTATCGGTGAAGCTGTTCCGGCCGCAGCGACAGAGGATGCATCCGCTGTAGTTATCGAGGAAATGCGTCAAATTGCTACAGGTTTGGAAGTTGACTTTGCACGGCAGCTGTTGCGGCTTAAAACGGCCTTTGAAAACGGCAGATTGCTTCCCGGCGCAATACCCGAACCCGAACTTGAATCCATGATACACGGCATATTGAAACAGTATCCGGGGTCTACCGATACCAACCGCAGTGCGCTCGTTGATGCGATCGGCAATCATGCCCGGCATACCGTTAACAGAACCGGATACTATTACCGCGTACTGAAACAACTGGTTTATGGTGAGAATATCGATCTGGAAGCAATTGTTTCTGACCTTGAACCGCAGCAGGCGCATCCGCTGGATGCTTCAACTCAGACAGCGGCAACAGCGGAGAAGCCGTTCACATCTGTACCGCAAAGTAATTCAATAATGCAGCATCTGCAGATTGCGTTAAGACAAGCCGGGATCACCGGTTTTCCTGCCGAATTGCTGGAAACAAATCCAATTGCATCAGTCAGCGCACTGTGGGCTGATTACCTGCTTGATCAAAACAAACGGCGGCAATTGATAACCTGGTTGCCACAGTCGGCACTGCTGGACATCAGTTATGTGCTGTCACCGCAGGCCGCGCTTATTCTTGTGCGGCTGCTGCAGCATGCTGAAGAGTTGTTGCAGCATACTGAGAATACGCGTCACACAACGCGTACAGCATGGCAACAGCAGGTATGGGACAATGCATTGCGCTTTCTTGCTGACGCGACTTTGACCGGTACATTTAATATGTCTTTATTTATTCAGACGCTGACACAAAAGCTATCGGACAACGATGACGTAGAATCGGTATTGCGGTCCTGGCTGGCGGCGTTACAGGCGTTACAGGATAAACAGTACGGATATGAAACGAATGTATTGCAAAACCGCATACTGGACGCCATCTCGGCGCTTCCGGCTTTGAGGCGACAGGCTGTGCTGTCCGGTGAACAGACTGGCCTGATTGCAGAAACGCGGACAGCCGATTACCACACCTTGAAACAGCGTTTGAGATCCGCGCTGGATGATGGCCAATTGGTGCTTGCGACATTATCAGAAACCACGGCCAGAGCGCTGGTCCAGGTTATGCTGGAGCGCGACGCCCAGCTAACTGAAAGCGATCGCCGCCTGTTTATCGAGGCGATTGCGTCGCATACGCCGAAATCCGGCAGCAGCGCTGCATATTTCCAGTTGATACTTAGACAGCTGTTGCTTGAGAAAACGATTGATCTGGACGCAATCGCTGCGCAGGCAGAAACTACCGGCAGTTCTGCGTCTGCAGAGCAGGCCGATGCCACAGAGGCTGGGTTTTTCAACGAGGATATCAGTCAACGCATTAGCTTGGCTTTGCGCCGGGCCGCGATTGACGGAACAGAACAATATCTCGAACAGTTCATGCAATCGGGTGATGCCGCTGATGCTCTGGTGTTGCTGGACAATACGGCATTGCGCAAACAGCTGATTGAACAATTGCCGGAATCCATTTTGCTCGATATAACCTACATGGTTTCGCCGCAGTCGGCCTTTATATTGTCGCACTGGCTGTCGCACGCCGAATTTTTTCGGCGGCATGCGGGAAGCACGGGACATGTGACGCCTGACGTGTGGATAAAACAAATATGGGAAAGCGGTCTGAAAGCGCTGCTCACAGCACCGGCTAGCGGCGCAGTGGACGATGTATCCGCTGCAGTCAACTTTGTTCGTGTTTTGATACAGGATCTGGCCGGCAGTGAAGGCGCGTCACGATTGACACGGTTGTGGCATTATGCATTGACACAGGCGCTGGAGAATGCGTATAAGCGCACGCAAAAAAATGCAAATGAAACAGCCGGGGGAATAATCGTACTCGCGCATTTACTGCATGGCGTATTGATAGAGCATAGCGACGATTTCAGTGCGCAATCAGAAAAATCCATAAAGATGCGTGATTCGTCAGCCAGTTTTACGTCAGATATTACATCTGATTTACAGTTTAGCCGGCTAACAGCGTTTGAACTGAACACGGACGAATTCGAGGAACAGACCGGCGATGCGTATTATCTTCACAACGCCGGTCTGATACTGGCGGCGCCTTATTTGCCGCGCCTTTTCAGGATGCTGGGGTGGCTTGATACCGAAGGATTTATCGGCACGCCGGCGGCAGAGCGCGCCGTGCATTTATTGCAGTACATGGTCAGTCAGGAACCGCGCCCGCCTGAATATCAACTGGTGCTGAACAAAATTTTGTGCGGCCTGCCACTAGCCATGCCAGTCGGCCGTGAAATTGAGCTGAGCGTACATGAGCTGGAGACAGTGGAAGATTTGCTGCATGGCATGATCCGGAACTGGAAAGTACTGGGAAAAACTTCCATTAGTGGTTTACAAGAGACTTTTCTGCAACGTAAAGGACAGTTGCTGCTTCAGGAAGAAATATGGTTTCTGACGATAGCGCCCGGACCGTTCGATATGTTGCTGGATCAATTGCCCTGGAGTTTTTCAGTGATTAAGCACAACTGGATGCCGCGGGCGGTTCACGTTACCTGGCGATAGTATGGATGCGGTTTTGTCAAAATCGGATTCGGACAAGGAACTGAATGCCGCGGCGCTTGAAAAAGAAGTTGCTTGGTTCCAGGCAGTCGTGAAAGCGCGCTTTGACCTTTATTTTGAACGCGAAACCGACGTCGGCGAAATTTACGCGGTCAGTGCGCCCGACCTGTCGTCGGACCGATCCGAATATGCGCAGATTGTCAGGGAATCCGGCATGCGCTTTGATGAACGCCTGATTGTGATCCTGGCTTTGCTGCCACATGTGCAGCCGCAGACACTCGATCTGTTTTTGATGAATAATCGGGATCTGACACGCGGATTTACCGAATTCGGCGGATGGCGCGGCAAACATCACAGCGGCTTTCTGCCAACTTGCGAGACCGCGGTTTTTATACTTGCCGGCGACGATTTATCAACAAGGTTTCAGGTATTGCGGTTGTTTCAGGCGGACCACAGTCTGTCAAAGCATGGAATCATTAAAGTTGCGCAAGCGGCGAATGGCGAGCCTTTTTTAAGCGCCGCGTTGACTATCACGGCCGAATATCTGGGACGGATGACAACGGGAAAAAGCCAGAAACCCGATTACACCATGCATTTTCCGGCAAAACTGATTACCACATCATTAACCTGGCAGGATTTGGTGTTAAGCGGCGACGTCATGGACGAAATCGAGAATATTAACGCCTGGCTGAGGCATTCAGCAAAAATACTGCATCAGTGGGGTCTCGGCAAAAACATCAAGCCAGGTTATCGCGCGTTGTTTTACGGCCCCCCGGGCACCGGTAAAACGCTGACCGCAACACTTGTCGGCGCGGCTGCAGATATCGATGTGTACCGTATCGATTTGTCAATGGTTGTATCCAAGTATATCGGCGAGACGGAAAAGAATCTGGCCAATGTATTTGACCAGGCAATCAACAAACGCTGGATTCTTTTTTTTGACGAGGCGGATGCCTTATTCGGCAAGCGAACCCAAACCAGTAACGCAAACGACCGTTATGCCAACCAGGAAATCGCCTATCTGTTGCAGCGCATTGAAGATTATCCCGGCGTTGTGATTCTGGCAACTAATCAGAAAGTGAACATAGACGAAGCCTTTGCCCGCCGTTTTCAGACTTCAGTACATTTTGCGCTGCCGGACGCCGAACAGCGTCTGCGCTTATGGCAGGGCATGTTGGCTGACAGCAGGCTGTTATCGAAAAATGTGGATTTAACTGAACTGGCCGAGAAATACGCGCTTTCCGGCGGGGCCATCACCAATGCCGTACGCTACGCCGCAATCCGGGCAATACGAATGAACCGGGAAACAATGGCCCATGACGATCTGCTGAATGGTGTCACAAGGGAACTGTTAAAAGAAGGACGGACGCAATGAAAATGCAACGCACAAGAATGATACTTTTCTGGTTAATCTGGATAACCGGCAGTGTCAGTGTCAGTACCAGTGCCATGTCATACGGCGATCATGTACCCTATGTGCTGGATCACGACCAGCACTTTGCTCGACTGCTGAACAAATCTGAATTCAGCCGGCTCGACCAGCCCGCCGTCCATCGCATTCAACAAAATCTTGCCACCGTTTATCGACAGGATCTGAACTGGAAGAGAGATGTCCGGCTAAGCAGCCAACCGTTGACGGACAGTGTTATGGGCCCGGTAACATTATTCTGGCTGCAGCGCTTTGCCTATGATTTTAAAATTGAACCGATTGGTAATTATGGAGACGCCTTGATCGATCGTCTGGAAACCATCGCCGAATTCGCCAGTTTGTTTCCACAGGAAACGGCAATCCTGTTAAGCGCTGAATTTGCCGACTGGAACGACAGGCTGCCCGGTTTTCAAAGAGATCTGGATTATCATATCAGGCAGCAGGGTTCACATCAGGCATTGCTGGATCTGGTCTACCGCTACCGGTCGCTGAACGAGCCGTTCTCGATTGGCGCGGCCATTGATTTTTCAATATCGCCGATGTATTACTATCAATTGACAGCGGATGACTTTAAATTGCTGCAAAGTAAGGAGCAGATCATGGCAGCGCTGCTCAAGCTGGAGAATAAACAGTTCGAAAATTATGCATTGCTGAAGGGAGCGGTCTCAGGTGTGCTGAAAGCCTATCCGGATTTGTTTCAACGGTTGTCACCTGCGATTAAACGCTATTACCGCAACAGGACGCTGATGGTTACAAAGGATTTTATCGGGTTCCTGAATCAGGCCATGATCGGCGATCCGTTCATGGCTTCCTTGAATCCGGTACTTGCTGAGTTGCTTGAAAAAGAATTAGCGGATACCGCCTATCCGCACCCGATACTGTTCGATAAAGCAGTGCAAGCTAAAATTCTCGCCGGTATCGGCGTGTGCCAGGAAACATCGCTGCATAATCAGTATATTCTGGGGATTAAAATCAGCGACGAAGCGTTTCTGGCGCTGGAAACCGATTTGTTAAACAACCAGAGCTATCACGGCATGCCCGAAATTCGTAAACATCTGAAATTGATCAATGCGCTGCGGCAGCGTTCCGGAGCGTGCGATGAAACAGAGCAGCGCGATGTCAATGCCTTTGTCGGCAATCTGTATACACATGCCGTGCGTCCCGCAGTGGCGTTGTTATATAAAAAAAGACCGGGGTATGATTCATCCGCGACGCCAGAATGGGACGGTGGTAATTGCGGGTGTGTACTGGATGACTTGTCGGGCACTGTATACGGCTTTTATCCTTACTGGCTTGCCAGCGATGCGCCGCAGACAGTCGATTTCAGCGTGTTGTCACGGGTGGCTTATTACGGATTGTCGTTTGATGCCGGCGGGGCGATTAATCACGTCAACGACGACAAAAATAAATTCAATCTCATGCAGTTTCTTAATGATAACAGCGCATTTATTCAGACGGCGCGAAAGCACGACAGCAGGGTGGACTGGGTGATACATAAGGACCGGTCGTATTGGGTAAAGGAATGGAAATCGCTCGATTCCAACCAAAAGGCGAATGTTTTTGCTTCGCTGGCAGACAGTATATATCAGTTACTCACGCAGCCGCTGAGCGACCTGTATGCGAGATTAACATTTGGCGCCGTACAGCTAGCGACACAAGGCGACGGCGTTACACTCGATTTCAGGGGGTTCCCCGATGATACCGTATCGATCGACCTGTTTAACAACTTTTATGATGCGCTGACGGAACGGTTAAAAGCCACGGGAGGCGATTACTTTGTCAATATCATGGTGCTGCAGTCTGAACTGGGCAAAGGGCTATATCAGCATTTTAATCTGCTTGAGCGCATTTCAGGCATTCAGGCCGGTGATGCTGCCAGTTCCTATCAGCAAATGGATATCCGCGATGATTTTAACGGCAAGATCCTGGTATTGCTTGAAGAGCCAACGACAAAAACGAAAAAAACATTAAGATTCGATATTGAGAATAATGGTCTGTATGGTATCTTACGCGAGCTGCTGCTGCGCAATATTATCCCCGTGATCGAATTTGGCGATCGCAACTGGGAACAGCTGGAAGATGATATTGTGTATTTCAAAGATAATTTTGGCGGTATGGGATTCTGGCCGCTGCCGTTGAACGAACCGCCGCTGACAGCGGAAATGTCAGGACGCTGTGAGGAGATACAGGCTGTCAGTGGTTGTCTGGTACGGCATTTTCAGCATCCCGACCGCAACAGCCAGCCGGATTCCGCGCTTGACCGCTTTGTTTGCGAAAACCGCAGCTTTTTCTGGGTAGGACTGGTTGCCCTGACATTGCTGTCGCTGGTGTTGCTGACCAGTTATCTGCAATCATGCCGTTTCCAGGGAAAGTATAAAAATATTTTTATCATCAGTCTGTTCGCAACGATTGTCCCCGCACTGACCGTTGCCTTATTGCTGCTATTGTTCGATCCAAACCTGGAAGCCATTGCAGAAGGAAATATTCCGTTGATTGCAGTCATATCGATAGGCATTCTGGTCAGTATTATCGCCTACCGCAGGCGGCAGTCAGCCGCAAAAAAACCGTCGCGGCCAACGCGAAGAATCGCAGTTTGAATTTGACGGGGCGGTATAAAGCAAAAATAGTTTAAACCAGGGCTTACTTCTACTTTGTCAGATTACCCAAAAGCCACACTTTCCGTCTGGCAGAAGACTTTTTAGCGCTGAGCCGTCGTCGGTGCCGCTTATGAATAATATCAGCCAGATCCTCGGTGGTAAGTTGTCTTTGCGGCAGCATGTGCACTAATACGGTCACCAGGTCACTGAAGGATAACATCGGCCATCGTTTGCGCCCGAGCATCTTTTGCTTGACCGAGAATAGCGTTGCCAGCATGACCAGCGCCATGTGATGATGCCATGCATCCCATCGGCGCACTTGATAATCGGCCATGCCGCATTCGCTTTTCGCCTCATGAAAGCTGTGTTCAATGAAGAAACGCTGGGTCTGTATCTGAGCCAGTCTTCTTTTAGTGGTTAAGGGTTGCTCATGCAACCTTGACTCGCTGGCGAAGCGTGGGGGTGCAACTGCAAGAGCAGATTTAAAAAGTTTTGCTGCGCGAGGAATGGCCGGAAGGCAGGGGAAAAGTTTTTAAATATGGGCAAAGCCTTCACCCTTGCGGGCGCGGGGGGCGAAGCCCCTTAGTCTTCTTTAAGAAACAACTCTATTTACAACAGCAATATTTATAGTTACTCTTGACGTAACTCATAACCAATGCTATCATTGAAATGATAAGAAGTTTTAAATACAAATATACGGAAAAACTCTATAACGGCGAGTTCGTAAGGCGTTTTTCCGGTATTGGACGGCAGGCCGAGCGACGTTTAAGATTGCTGGATGAAGCTGAAACACTAAGAGAACTGGAAAACTTCCCCAGCAACCGCTTTGAAAAACTGATTCGCGACAGGAAGGACCAATACAGCATTAGCATCAATATGCAATGGCGTATTTGCTTTAAATGGGATGATGAACCGTATGACGTTGAAATCGTCGATTATCATTAGGAAGTACAAGGCATGACAAGGAAAATAGGCGAACCCATACACCCCGGTGAAATTCTGGCCGATGAACTTGAATTTATTGGCATCAACGCGGCTGAACTGGCCAAAAAAATTGGCGTGCCCAAGAACCGCGTCTATCAGATAGTGAGTGGTAAGCGCAGCGTTACGGCTGATACTGCTTTGCGTCTTGGCAAATTCTTTGGAACAGGCCCCAGAATTTGGCTTAACCTGCAGAAAGCATATGAGTTAGATGCTGCGTCAAAACAAATTGGCAATACACTTAATGGTATTGTCCCGTACGATCACAAAGCCACACAAACTACAGCAAGCCACCCACATACTTAACGTGATCTACCGCCTCTATCCCTGGATCGGGTAATAATACTTTGGAAAATACACAAAGTTGTGAATATCACCAATGGTTCAGAAATAAAATATACACGTTCTGTCACATTACATTTACACTGATAACAACGCTCAGGAACACACTTCAAATACGGGTGGTTTTCATGAATCTTACCGAACATTTTCATAAAGCCCACGTTCCACAACGACGCTATGGGGCAAATTCTCATCGCCTAAATTCAAACCTGTTTTTCGGCCCCTGCACAGATTTCTACCGCGCCCGAAATGGACGCGGTAACAAGTGATTCCTCATAAAATTAAAAAAACCCGCGCATGATCCTGCGAAAAAAGGCTCCCCGGTGCGCCGGATCAGCCGCATATTTACACACGGGCAGCGCCTTGAAGTAGGATTCATTCTTAAGCTTTAAGGCCCGCATGCCTGCCCGCGTAACAATAAGATTGTCACTGCCGGGACTTAGGAAGCGCTTGACCTGATCGGCATCCATGACATGCCAGCATCCCTCAGGTATTGCCGCCTTCTTGCAACGACCCGAATCGCTCACCCAATGTTCCGGCAAATACAAGCGTACATCAACCAAACCGGCCATGCTGTTCTGGCACAAGCTGGCAAACACACCAACCTGACAATTGTCTACCTTACCAAGACGGCCATTCCATTGCCGGGAAACACCCGCTGATGACTCTCCTTTCTTCGCAAAAGCGCTTTCATCGATAATCAAAACAGCAGCAGAACCACCCAACAACGCATCCGTTTCACACGCAGTTTGCTCGCCAAACCCATGCCAGTCAATCGTCTCCGATGTCAGCATGTGCTGCATCGCCTGGTGACCAACTTCATTGACTTCTCCCATGCGCAGCATATTCGCCCGTTCTGACTGGAAAAGTCCGCGCAAATAACCGTAAAACGTCGCTGTCGCATCCGCGTCGAGGATACGAAAAATGATGAAAATGACGATAAATGCGTGTTAAGCGCTTCTGGAAGCCCCTGAAGGGCATATTTGAGAGACTGTTTGGTATTTTCACGACATGGTCGTGATTAATAGTTATTAAACAAAGTGTTATTATATATCAGCTTGATACAATTTTGGGATCATTTGAATCTGACAAAGTAGAATTAGTTGCAGATTATATTGTATGCCGACATCACTGACACTCAAAAATATTCCCGATGACGTTTATATGACCGACTTAAAACATCTGCACAAAGAAACGACCATCGCAGCCTGAACAGCGAAGTGATTGTATGTCTGGAAACCGTATTGCTGTCGACAAAGGTGTCGCCTGAAGAACGATTGTCGCGTGCGCGTATAGCTGCGGCGCAGTTTGTCCGATGATCGGTTCAATATGTGTGTGCGGTATAGATTCGCTCAAGTGAGGAGACCACGCATGATTGTGGTTGATACCACTGCTGTCCCGTTAACTGATAAACAAGAAGGCCTGATTCGACCAAAGTTGTTACAATAGGGTTTTCTCTAACTTCTTGAATAAGATTGGAGAATCAGGCCATGGCCCATTGTAATACAATCCTGTCACAAATTCTAAGATTTGTTCCGGGACATGAATTTGAGCCTCTGGCCAATCGTCATCATTCGGTCCGGGCATTCCGTACAGAAACCCGCTGGCCGCAGTTTGTCACCATGGCAATGGACAAGTTGTCTGGCCGTATCAGCTTGCGCGGTATTGTGTTGGCAGCGTGAGCGCACAAGCACACCGTCTATATCATCTGGGCAGTGCGAAACTGACACGCTCTAATCTTGCGCGCATGAATGAGCACAAGCCTTATAGCTTGATGAAGCGTTGTTTGGAAAACTGTTAAACCTAAATTAATTTGTATCTTAAGCATGTTTCAGATAGAATTTTATACTTGCAGTTGCGGTCCAAACAGGGCTTGTTATTAAAGCTCATCTTTCGGCTGTAGTCTGTGCAATTTCAATAGGCGTGTAGCTCAGTTGGTTAGAGCACCACCTTGACATGGTGGGGGTCGTTGGTTCGAATCCAGTCGCGCCTACCATATAATCTTCCGTACCCATCCGAATCAATCCGCAAGACAATATAAATAAAGGGTTTTCCAAGTTTTTCTTTCCGTGCTAGTCCGTATTTGTCCGCTTGCAACCGGTAAAAGAAAGGATATAAATGGGGGTAGATGTTTCTGCTTCTGAAGCGTTTGCGCTACTCTTCGCAGGTGAATTACCCAATTTTATCTTAGTGACTGATTGACAGATAAAATTCGCTGAACAACTACTTCGACTTTTACTAAATTTTTAGTAAGCTTTTTTTTGTTGTAATTTTGCGGCGAACAATTCACGTCCCTTGTTTTTTGGCCGGTCAAGTTGAACTGGATGACTATTATCTTTAATATTCATCTTGTTATCATTGCAATTCTTTTCAGAATCAGCCGACGATTGGCCGGACAATACTCGACTTTTTGCGTAATTTTGGCTGATTTCTCCCGAAAATGCCGCGCGGAAATTTATCTGTTGTACCAACTAATAGCGGAAAAATCATTTATGATTATAAATGCGAATTATTAGCGTTTTCAATTTTTGCACTAATTGTTTATAAAATCTCAAAAGGAGTGAATTGAATGAAGAAGTGGTTGCTTATCTCAGTTTTTTTATTGATTCCAAACCTGGTTTGGGCCGGTGGAGGGGACCGAATTCGTTTCGAGCTCAATGACGGTCCGGGTAATTGGTTTAGAAACTCGAGCGGTCCAATAGCAGGGTCTGGTTCTCTTGCGGTGGGCAGGCCTGGCGTCGAAGTTGATTTCAGACGGGATGATTCTAATACCGTACATACGATGACTAGCTTGCTTTATCCAACTGGCGCAAAAAATATGCCTTTTGATACGCCGCCGCAAAAGGGAAGTGAAAGGGTTAGATTAACAACGCCTGGATTGTACGTTTTTTTCTGCCAAGTGCACCCATTCATGTTGGGTGCAGTGATTGTGGATGATCCCGATACACCTGGGCTTGATTTGGGCGATAGCATTACGTTGGTCAATGGAATAACCGTACCTACTAGCAGCGATCTGGCAACCCGTTTACTGCGTGGATTCCTGGTCTTGACCGAACCATCAAATTGGCAGAATTTTGCATCAAGCGCACCATGGCACATTAACTATCCCGATGTAGACGTTCGAATTGATATTGGAACTGTAAATCTGGCCACAGTATTGAATGCGCGTTACGGCAATGATATCTCGTTGCCTTCGTTGTTGACGCCGCCTCCAGGTGTTGGTGAAGTTTGGATAAACACACAATTCGAGAAAACAGCCAATAAACGTAAACCGGGGGCTGCCGCCGTAGTAGATGCGTCTACTTGGGAAGTAAAACGCAAGGTATTTTTTCCGGATGTGGAAATGAACAATCCGCACAATATGTGGACAGACCGGGACCAGAGCCTAATCTATGTTACCGAATGGTTTGATAGCAAATTGACAGTTTTCGACCGTATGACAGGCCAATTTATAGATCGTATTGATGTTGGCGAAGCACCCGCACATGTTATGACTCGCGTGGATACCGATCAACTGCATGTCTCCATCAATGGTTCGGATGATGAAGAATCTGTGGTTGAATTATCGCCACTAGCTGGAGGAGTAGAAAGGCGCATTGATATCGGTCGCCCTGGTCCACATGCGCACTGGATGGGACATGATGGTGAAATTATGGTTACACCAAATGTTTTTACTGGTGACTCAACGATCTATGATTTCGTTCAGGACGACATTCAAAACATCGTAAGCACCGGTGGTGTTGAATCTCATCCTATTGCCACGGGCATGATGCCCGATTCCAGCAAGTATTATGTAGCGAATTTTCTGGACAGTACTTTTACCGTTATTGAAACTGCAACGGGCAATGTACTAAAAACAATCAATCTGTTAGAAAACTACAATCCTATAACAGGAGAAATCACAGGCCCGATTGGTGGTCTGCCGATTCAAACACCGGTTAGCCCAGATGGTATAGCTATGGTTACAGCAAATATCCTGTCGGATACGATAACGATTCTGGATACACGCACAGATGAATTGGTGGCTGCCTTGCCGTGCGCGGCGGGTTGCCATGGCGTACAGTTTGGAGCCAAAGCGGGCGGCGGATATTATGCATATATCAGCAGCCAGTCATCCAACGTATTGCAGGTTGTCGATATCGATCCGAATGGCGATGGCAATCCTGTAGATGCAAAAATAGTTGGCAGAGTATTGCTGACGTCAACGGAAAATACAATAATGGATGATAGAATTCGTGCGTATGACGGGATGGGCGGGCAGGGCTTGCTACCCATACCAGTTATTTATAATGGTTGGGTGCAAAATCTTCCACAAGCCTGGCAAAACAAGCTGACGGAACAACAGCGTAATCCGTTGCAATCGTTCTAATTGTCATCTCTGCTATAAATCGTTCTGATACGGTTTATAGGCTATGCTTTGCCATTAACTAAGTTTCACGTTTTTCGGAAGTTTCGATCTAATTAATAATAGGTAAAACCCCGGCTATGCCGGGGGACTTCTAAAGGCTTGGCCGTTACGGCAATCGCTGTAACGTTCTCGCCCCAACCACGAGACGAGGAGTTAAAAATGAAGGAGTACCAAAGTTTGAATCATACACGCGGGGATTATACTCACCGCACTTCAAATTTCGGCACTCAGGTACAATCGATAATCTGAAAATTATCGTTCAGCAAGGAACGTAGCGATTCTTTATAGCGCTCGGGTGAGGCAAAAAAATCATCACAGGCCTGTTTGCACAGAGAAAAGGTTTCATAGTACTTGCCATACAGGATTTCTTTCTTGAAAAACCGCCAATAACGTTCAATCAGGTTTGGATTGGGCGCATATGGCGGCAGGAAGATTAATCCGGTTTTTGAATCCGGCAAGTAATCGGTAACGATCTGTGAACGGTAATAACGGGCATTATCGCAGATGACATAAATACGGGCAGCAGCAGGGTGCTGTTGCCCGATCTGTTGTAACAACGCTACCGTAGATTGTGCATTGATAGTGTCATCATAACGGACGATTGGATAAAGCCCTGCGCAATCGACGGCGCCATTGATGTTGATGCGTTGCCGCCCCGTGCTGCTGCGGATTCCATGTTTCCGGCCACGCCTGATCCAGCCATATCCAGCGATCGGGTTATGATGCGGATGCGTGGCATCCATGAAATAAACTGGATCATCCGGTGCTTTTTCTGCTTTCAGATTTTGATAGCGTTCAACAAAATCCTTTTGCTGATCAGCATTGGCCTTGCCCGGAATCAACTTGGGCTTTTACCCGGTCAGCATAACGCTTGTCAGCGGCATGACGATGCTCAAACCCCAAACTATCGAGTTCTTGGTTGGTCAGATTGTAGCATGAAGACATAAAGCAATTTTATTCTATTCATGACTTTATTGCACTAAGCTAAACCAAATTTTCATTCACGATTAGTATATTTTATCAGCAGTCTGAATGCCAATAATCCTGCCAAGCTGGAGCATGCCGTCCGTGCTCACTGGGCTATTGAAAACAATTTGCACTGGGTTCTGGATATTGCTTTTGACGGAGCAGCAATCGCACACGCAAAGGCCATGGCGTAGCCAATCTTGCCATTATCAGACATATTGCATTGAATCTGATAAAAAAAGAAAAAACATCGAGGGTTGGCGTAAAAACAAAACGGCCAAAGGCTGGTTGGAGCAATGATTACTTGCTAAAAATTACTGGTGCAATTTAAGCCTGATTGCCCTAGCTGATCGCGTTTATGAAATTCCAGTCAAAAATTCAGATCGGCACGCAGCAGATATTACGATTATTGCACCTCAACCTATTTGAAAAACGTGATCTTATGGCACTGTTGCGAGACGATCCTCCTGTCAGTCATTGCAAATATGATTGTCAGCTTACTCTATTTTGAAAGTTAACAGAACAGCAGTGATAAAAACTATATTTTTTCTGCTCGCAATGCGTGCATGACTGGCAGATTCATGATTAATCGTTTAAGTTGGATCTGCGTATTTACTCGCTGCATAACATCAATAACCGTTTCATTTTAAATCCCGGCTAAATAACGGGCAGAAACTTCTTTTTTTCTGACATCGGACTGAAATCGGCGCACGCATAATGCGTGTGTCGAAATTTGGAGGTGTGATGGCTGAAGACAGCGATTTGGAACGTACGGAAGACGCGACGCCTCAGCGCATACAAAAAGCGCGGGAAGAAGGTCAGGTTGCACGTTCGCAAGAGTTAACCACGTTCACATTATTACTGGCTGCAGCCGCAGGTCTGGTTTTTATGGGTGGAGGCCTGATCGAGCATTTGTCAAACATCATGCGTGAAGGAATGCAAATGGAACGGGATATAGCGTTTCAAACGGATCTCATGATAAATCGTCTGTATTTATTGGCTATCGAAGGTCTTAGGTCATTGGTGCCAATATTGGTTTTGTTAGTTATTGCGGCATTTCTTGCACCTATGCTGCTTAGTGGCTGGTTATTCAGCACTAAGGCGCTCATCCCGGATTTCAAACGTTTAAACCCGGCTTCAGGATTCGGTAGAATTTTTTCTGTACATGGACTGACAGAGCTGCTGAAAGCCATCGCTAAAACACTGATCGTTGGCAGTGTTGCCACATTGGTAATTTGGGGTAACAAAGAATCGGTGTTGGCGTTGATCGCGATACCGGTGAATTCGGGGGTTACCCGGACAGGTGAGTTGTTGATACTGAGCTTTTTGCTGATTACAGGCGCGATGATTCTGATTGTGGCGATTGATGTGCCATTTCAGTTATGGAGTCATGCTAAAAAATTACGCATGACGAAAGAAGAAATTCGGCGAGAGGCTAAAGAAAGTGAAGGAGATCCTTTGATCAAAGGGCGTATTCGAAGCTTGCAGCGTGAGGCAGCGCGGCGAAGAATGATGTCCGAAGTCCCTGAAGCGGACGTAATTGTTACAAACCCGACGCACTATGCGGTTGCGTTGCGTTACAAAAGCAATTCGATGCGCGCGCCGAAAGTAGTTGCCAAAGGGGTGCACTTGCTTGCAGCACGTATACGTGAGTTGGGTGAAACACATCATGTTCCGATATTGGAAGCGCCGCCACTTGCTCGCGCACTGTATCACCATGCAGAACTGGATGCCGAGATACCTGAAAAACTTTACACCGCTGTAGCGGAGGTTTTGGCCTATGTTTTCCAGCTCAAACGATATCAGGATTATGGCGGTGATAAACCTAGGCCGCTTGAAGAAATACATGTGCCGCACGAATTGGATGTGCCTGTTCCTGATAGCGCGGAATAAACAAGCATATTTATGTCTTTATTTGAGTGATGCCTTTATCAGATTTTAATGTAATTTAGCATAATGAATACAACATTGACATTTTCCAGCTTGATGTCTGGAAGCAACTTGAAAGCGCTGGCCGGTCCGATTCTGATCATTATGATTCTGGGAATGATGGTGCTGCCTCTGCCGCCATTCATTCTGGATGTTTTGTTTACCTTTAACATTGCGCTGGCCATTATCGTTTTGATGGTGAGCCTGTATACCAAGAATCCGCTTGAGTTTGCAGTATTTCCAACTGTTTTATTGATAACGACACTGTTGCGTTTATCTTTAAATGTTGCATCTACACGGGTTGTTTTATTGGAAGGGCATACCGGCCCTGATGCAGCTGGAAAAGTCATAGAGGCTTTTGGACACTTTCTCGTTGGCGGTAATTATGCGGTTGGCATGGTCGTTTTCATCATTCTGGTAGTGATCAATTTTGTTGTGATTACCAAGGGTGCGGGACGAATTGCCGAAGTGAGCGCCCGCTTCACATTAGATGCAATGCCGGGTAAACAAATGGCGATTGATGCTGATTTGAACGCAGGCCTGATAGGCGAGGAAGAAGCGCGCAATCGCCGTGCGGCTATATCCAAAGAAGCCGATTTTTTCGGCTCGATGGATGGTGCCAGTAAGTTTGTCCGCGGTGATGCGATTGCAGGTGTAATGGTTATGCTGATTACCATTATTGGTGGCCTGGTCGTGGGAATGCTACAGCATGATCTGGATCTGGATACCGCAGCACGGAATTACACCCTGTTAACTATTGGTGACGGTCTGGTGGCACAAATTCCAGCACTGGTTATTTCAACTGCTGCCGGCTTGGTGGTTAGTCGAGTAACGACCGAAGAAGATCTGAGCGAACAAGTTTTGGGCCAGCTGTTTACTCAACCACAAGTGCTAGTGATAACTGCGAGTATTCTGGCGATAATGGGCTTTGTGCCGGGCATGCCGCATTTTGTATTTCTACTATTAGCGAGCACGCTGGGACTGGGTGCTTATTTTATGAGAATAAGCGCTGCGGCAAAGGAAACGGAACAGACAGAAACAGAAGCTGTTCCTGTTATCGAACAACAGGACGCCAGCTGGGATGATGTTACACCGATTGATACACTGGGACTGGAAGTAGGTTACCGGCTGATTCCACTTGTAGATAAGGCGCAGCAGGGAGATCTGCTTAAACGGATTAACGGTATACGGCGTAAATTTGCCCAGGATATTGGTTTCCTTCCGCCTGTAGTACATATTCGTGACAATCTTGAACTGCGTCCAAACGCTTATCGGATTACTCTGAAAGGTTCTGTGATCGGACAAGGAGAATCGTATAACGGCATGTATCTTGCGATTAATCCAGGAAGAGTAACCATAACTTTACCTGGAACGCCAACAAGTGATCCTGCATTTGGACTGCCAGCTGTATGGATTGAAGCCGGGCTTAGAGAACAAGCGCAGGCGAACGGTTATACCGTTGTCGATGCAAGTACTGTTGTAACAACACACATCAATCACTTGATTCACGCGCATGCTTCCGAATTATTAGGCCGGCAAGAGCTTCAGCTGTTACTGGATCATTTAAGCACCAAGGTGCCTAAGCTAATTGAAGATCTGGTGCCAAAACTGCTGCCGTTGTCTTCGGTGCAGAAAATTCTTCAGAACTTGCTGGTTGAGAATGTGCATATTCGAGATATGCGTACCATTATTGATGTGCTGACCGAACATTCTCCCGATACACAAGACGCCGCTCAGTTGACTGCATTTGTTCGGACCGCACTGGGGCGTGCGATTGTCGAACAGTTTTTTCCCGCCAACGCTGAAATGCAGGTAATTGGCTTGCATCACGAACTGGAAAGTATTCTGATGCAAGTTGTGCAAACGGGTGGCAAAGAAGGTGGCGGGATAGAACCAGGGTTGGCGGATATGCTGTTAAATGAAGCCGCCGCTGCCGCCAGCCAGCAGGAAAAATTAGGTCTGCCGGCTGTTTTATTGGTATCCGGTCCAATTCGCAGTCTGCTATCGCATTTTTTACGCAGAGCAGTGCCGCAGATCAATGTGATTGCGCATACTGAAGTGCCTGATACCCGGAAAATTAAAGTCACTTCCTTAATTGGAGGTAAGTCATGAAAGTAAAGCGCTATCTGGCGGCAACATCGCGTGAAGCACTGCGTAAAGTCAAAGCAGATCTCGGTGCCGAAGCCATTATTTTATCCAACAGGCAAACCGATGCGGGTGTTGAGATTATGGCATTGGCCGATACGGACATGACCAGTCTGGTGGATACTCAACAAACTGGCCATTTAAAGACCCAAGAAAAGAACAAACCAACAGCCAGCGAAACCAATTCCGCTCATCATTCATCTGTTCACGGCGCTCAAAATATTTTGCCTAAGACTGAAAATGAAACGGCGGTACGTATTCCGGAAAACATCGTTTCCGAAGAATTTGTACAAACCGTGATGAAAGAAATTCATGCGATGAAATGTACGCTTGAAGATCAGCTGGCGACCGTTGCCTGGGGAAATAACGCGCAGCGTAATCCTGAAAAAATGAAGGTGTTGCGCACGCTATTAAACGCTGGATTCAGCCCGTTATTGTCACGCCGTTTAGTTGACAAATTATCAGCAGGCCTTGACTACACACAAAGCATGAAGCAGGCAGTTTCTGCGTTAACGTTTAATTTACATACAGCATCTGATGATGAAATGATTAAAAAAGGCGGTGTATACGCGTTGGTAGGCGCAACAGGTGTTGGTAAAACGACGACTATAGCCAAGCTCGCGGCAAGAAGCGTTATCAGACATGGTGCTGAAAAAGTTGCGTTGCTTACAACGGACAGTTACCGGATTGGAGGGCATGAGCAGCTACGAGTTTATGGCAGATTATTGGGCCTGTCGGTGAGAAATATTCAAGATGCGGATGATCTTCAGCTTACCTTATCTGAATTGAGAAACAAGCATATCGTTTTTATTGATACCGTGGGGATGAGTCATCGCGACCAGATGATGGCTGAACAGATTGCAATGCTGGGCAATCCGGAGACGGTCATTAACAAAATACTGGTGATAAGCGCAGCTTCAAGTGATAGAACGCTTGACGAAATTATTACAGCTTACCGTAAATATGTCATTCATGGATGCATCGTAACCAAGGTGGATGAAGCAGCAGGTCTTGGTGTGGCACTTGACGCGGTCATCAGGCGGAAGCTGGTGCTGCATTATGTAACTAATGGACAAAAGGTGCCAGAGGATATTCATGCGGCGAATCCCAGATATCTGCTGCATCGAATATTTAACGCAAAATCAGGCGATTCGGCATTTACGCTTCAAGATGCGGAATTTGCACTGGTCATGGCGGGAAATAACAATCCGGATGATTCGGAATCGAAAATATACGCAGGCAGTAAACATGAATAAATTTTCTCGTGATCAGGCAGCAGGGCTGCGCAATCTGGTTTCCTTGCAGACAGATAGCTCAATGCGCGTAATCACTGTTACGGGTGGTGCGAAAGGCATTGGAAAAACGGAAGTGACCATTAATCTGGCTGCCGCATTAGCTGAAAAAGGCAAACGGGTATTGTTGATTGATGAGAATGCATGCCCGAATAACATTTGTGCAAGGCTCGGACTAAAAGCGCGCTTCGATCTGATACATGCGATACAACAAGACAGAAGACTGGATCAGATTATTTTACAGGGCGCGCAGAATCTATTCGTTTTGTCGGCACAAAGAGGCATTCACGCGCTGTCTAAACTGGACATGACCGGTCAAAAAAGACTTGTTAAAAGCTTCGGTCAGATTTCTGCGCTAATCGATGTCATATTAATCGATACCGCTATGAAAGGTGAAACGCATGTGCTGCCGTTGAGTCTTGCATCGGAACAGGTTCTGGTTGTGATTTCGGGCTCGGCTGTTTCGCTGACAGGTGCTTATGCATTAATCAAAATAATGAGCAGGGAATATGCGAAAAAACATTTTCTAATATTTGTCAATAAAGCGGAAACAAAATTGGCAGCACAGACTGTATTTGAAAATTTTTCACGCGTTGTTCGCAGGTATCTGGAAATATCGCCTGAATTTGCCGGATTTACAGAAACGGATGAAAAAATATTTCAGTCAAATCGACTATGTCGGCCAGTGCTTAATTTATTTCCAAATTCTCATGCCGGCAATAACTTCAGATTTCTCGCTGATAATGTTTTGTATGCCCCTGGCATGGATTATTTTGAGGGGCTGGTAGATGGTTTTATGCAGCGTCTCATTCACACAAGCCATTTGAGTATGGCAAATTTAACGGTTTGATAACTATGTATACTGCGACTGGAATTAAAAGTAAGGAAGACTTTGTTGATGAATTTTCGCCACTGGTCAAGCGTATCGCTTACCATATGATGGCTAAACTTCCCGCTAGCGTTCAGGTGGATGATCTGATTCAAGTAGGAATGATCGGTCTTCTCGATGCAGTAAGCCGCTATGAAGGTTCTTATGGCCGGCAATTTGAGAGTTACGCGGCGCAGCGGATTCGAGGTTCAATTCTGGATGAATTGCGCGATGCAGATTGGCTGCCGCGCAGCGTTCGAAAAAAAATGCGGCAAATAGAAGCTGCGGTTAATACGCTTGAACAACGAAACGGTTGCGCACCCAATGAGCAAGATCTGGCCGATGAATTGAAAATATCACTCGATGAATATCATTCGACACTCCAGAGCGCGCGGGGTGCTCAGTTAATTTATTATGAGGATTTTCAACAGGATGACGAAGAACCATTTTTAGATCGATTACTTGCGGATGATAAGAACAATCCATTGGACGCATTGGTTGATGAGAATCTCAGGACCCTCCTGGTTCAAGCTATCGAGAATCTGCCGCCGCGCGAGAAAATGGTGATGGGTATGCACTATGAGCAGGAAATGAATCTGCGGGAAATCGGAGAAGTTTTAGGTGTAAGTGAGTCGCGTGTATGTCAATTACATACCCAGGCCGTCGCGCGCTTGCGCAGCCGCCTGAGAAATCTTTAACGCTTAAAATTATTAATCGTAGATGAATTCAAGAAATACGATGGATAATAAAGCTAAGATAGATTTAAACAGTTTAGCCGGAATTATCCTGGCGCTAGCCGCAATTATGGGCGGGCAGATGCTCGAAGGCGGTCATCTGGGCGCGTTATTGCAATTTGCCGCTTTCTTTATTGTCATGGGTGGTACAGTCGGCGCTGTTTTATTACAGAGTCCTGTAAGAATTCTAATCAATGGCGTAAAGATGTCAAAATGGGTTCTTTTTCCGCCGGGAAGCCCGACTCAAGCTCTGATCAAACAAGTAGTCGGCTGGTCGTATCTTTCACGCAAAGAAGGTTTGCTGGTTCTTGAAAAACATGCAGAATCTGCAACAGATCCGCTAACCAAAAAAGGATTGTTGTTACTTGCAGACGGTAGCAAAGCAGAAAAACTGCGTGAAATACTGGAAATCGAGGTGGAAGCGGAAGTTTCATTCCAACGTCAATCTGCAAAAATATGGGAAGCAGCCGGCGGTTATGCGCCGACCATCGGTATTCTCGGTGCGGTACTCGGATTAATTCATGTCATGGAAAACCTGACTGAACCGAGTCTTTTAGGTAGCGGAATTGCAGTTGCATTTGTCGCCACAATTTATGGTGTAGGTCTGGCAAATTTATTTTTTCTGCCGATAGCGAACAAACTGAAAAGCATTATTAATGAACAGCTTGTGATGCGTGAAATGTTGATTGATGGATTGGTTGCCATTGCGTACGGAGAAAATCCACGGTTAATAGAGAATCGCCTGATGAGTTACTGTACAGAAAAGTAAACTAGTGCGCTATCCATATGATATTGCCGGGTTCAGCGGGTTTGTCACGTACATGGCAAGGCGTGCCTTTTGACAATAGCTGTTCTGTTGTCAAAAGGCATAATATGGATAGAGCACTACAGCTACAAAGAATTGATAACTAATTATGACAAGAAAAAAGTTCTACACTAATGAAGAAATTCATGAAAATCATGAACGCTGGCTGGTTTCATATGCTGATTTTATTACTTTGTTATTTGCTTTTTTTGTAGTTATGTACGCGGTTTCTTCCATCAATGAAGGTAAATACAAAGTGTTAAGCGGCTCTCTGGTAAATGCTTTTAAAAATCCTGTTGTAAATGCCGGGACGACACAACCGGTTCATGCGTCTCCAATGATTAATAAAGAGCCTGAGCAGGAAAACCTTATTAAGATTATGGAAGAAAAGAAGGTGCAGCAGCGTATTAAAAAGCAGAAAGTAATGCAATCGATGGCCAAAAATGTGTTGAGAGTGCTGGCGCCACTGGTTGACAATGGAAAAGTCAGAGTGACGCAGAGCAATTTGGGCATTACCGTAGAAATTAATGCGAGTGTGCTTTTTTCTCCCGGCGAAGCGCAGTTATCCAATGATTCAATTGAGACATTGCAGGCGGTGGCGCATGTGTTAAAACACCATGATCATGAAATTCAGGTTGAAGGACATACAGATAATCTGCCGATTTATACCGCCTTTTTTCCATCTAACTGGGAATTGTCGACTGCGCGGGCAAGCAGCGTTATTCGATTATTCATTAACAGTGGCTTGAATGGACAGAGGCTGACAGCAATTGGTTATGGTGAAAATAGACCTGTAGATACCAACGACACCATCGAAGGCAGAATGCGCAATCGACGTGTAACCATCATGATCATGTCCAATGAACAAGAGAAAGTGACAGAGATTCCTGTCAGTTTGAATTAATCTATATCTTGTTTATAGATCAATGCGTTACTGTTAAAAATAGAAATATACAAATCATGCAGGCAAGTTTTGGAGTTATTACGCCGATTTTACATGTTGATTTATCAAATACAGCTATTCAGTTTAATCAATCGATTATAATTTCTGAGCGGATGCTACATTATGATCACGTCGTACTGCTCCTGTGAATAAGTTTCTTCAACCTGAAGGCTGATCGGTTTGGCAATAAAGTCGCCTAGTTGTGCAAGGCTTTGAGACTCTTCATCGAGAAACAAATCAATCACCTGTTGAGAGGCGAGAATACGAAATTCATTTGCATCAAACTGGCGAGATTCACGCAGTAATTCGCGAAGAATTTCATAACATACTGTTTGTGCGGTTTTAATCTCGCCACGCCCGCTACAGGTCGGGCAGGATTCGCAGAGAATATGCGAAAGGCTTTCTCGCATGCGCTTGCGTGTCATTTCGACGAGACCCAGTGAACTGAAATCGTTGACGGTCATACGTGTACGATCTTTTGACAATGTTTTTTTGAATTCGGTTAATACTGCTTTTTTATGATCTTCCGAATCCATATCAATAAAATCAATCACAATAATACCGCCAATATTACGTAAACGCAGTTGTCTGGCGATTACTTGCGCGGCTTCCAGGTTGGTTTTAAAAACTGTGTCATCGAAGTTGCGTACGCCGATAAAACCGCCTGTATTGACATCCATGGTAGTTAGCGCTTCTGTTTGATCAATGATGAGGTATCCACCTGATTTTAGATTGACACGCTTTGCCAAGGATTTCTGAATCTCATCATCGACGCCATAAAGATCGAACAGGGGACGTTCTCCGGTATATACCGTAATTCGATCCGCTATGTTCGGCATATAGTTGCGCGCAAATGCAACCAGTCGCTGATGGTTTTCCCGTGAGTCGACCTGTATACATGATGTATTTTCATTAACAAAATCGCGCAGAACTCTATGGCTTAAATCCAGATCCTGATAGAGCAGTACGGGTGTTGAAGCTGTTAAGGCGGTTTCTTGAATATTATTCCAAAGTTTATGCAGATACTCGATATCCGCTCGCAGATCGTCCTCATCCGCAGTTTCAGCCATTGTGCGAATAATATAGCCGCCAGACTCTTCGTTTGGCAATACCTGCAGTAATTTCTGACGTAAAAACTCGCGTTCAGCATCATCTTCGATACGCTGCGATATACCGATATGTGATTCTTGCGGTAGATAAACCAGCATTCGGCCTGCCAGACTGATTTGGGTGGATAAACGCGCACCTTTCATGCCTATGGCGTCCTTAATAACCTGGACGAGAATGTAATTGCCTTCAAACAATAATTTTTCGATGGGTTGAGCTAACCGGCCGTTATGACTTGATTCCCAGATGTCAGCCACATGCAAGAAAGCAGCGCGTCCTAGCCCGATATCGATAAAAGCGGACTGCATACCAGGCAAAACACGGCTAACACGTCCGTGATAAATGTTGCCAACAATACCGCAATTGCTAGTGCGTTCAATATGCAATTCTTGTGTAACTGCCTGTTCCAGGATGGCAACACGGGTTTCCTGGGGTGTGATATTTATTAGAATTTCATTATCCATAGACGAGGAGGGCAAATCAAAGTACAGCAACTGGAGGAAGCCATGAATTGATGCGCAATAAGTTCACGATTAACACAACTGAAATTATTTGAATATTTCTATTCCTACTTCTTCCAGCAGTTGCGATGTTTCAAATAATGGCAGCCCTTTAACGCCGCTGTAACTTCCGCTGATTTCGGTTATAAAGACCGCGGCCAATCCCTGAATTGCATAAGCGCCGGCTTTGTCATATACATTGTCATATTCAATACAGTAGCGGATTTCTTGTGACGTGATATCGCGGAGGCGTACAGTCGTAGTCGACAATTTAATTTGTGTTTTATTTTTATAAACAACGCCGATAGCTGTCAATACTTGATGAGAACGACCCGACAGGGTAGCCAGCATTTCTTCGGCATGTGCCTGATTTTTCGGTTTTCCCAGAATGCAGCCGTCTAGTGAAACCACCGTGTCCGCCACCAGAACCGGCAATAATGGCAACTGTCGCTGAGTTAGTCGCAGCCAGCCTGCTTCTGCCTTAGTGCTGGTAATGCGGTATATATAATCATTCGGCGATTCATTCTGAAGTGGTGTTTCATCAATATCGCTGGGTCGGCTCAAGGTTTCACGCATGAGCAGAATTTTAAATTTCACGCCGATCTGCTTTAGCAATTCGCGTCTGCGCAGACTGCGTGAAGCAAGGTAAATCTGGTTTTCCGGAAAAGCCATAATGGTAATTTATCTCGATTATGAATTATAGTCATATAGTCATCAATTGTTGATTCGTTATTATATGCGATGATAGGGATGATTCTTGATCAATGATACAGCGCGATACAGTTGTTCAATGAGCATCACACGCACCAGTCCATGCGGAAAAGTAAGCTTTGACAGTGCCCATGAATACTGGCTGCCTGATTTGATTTCATTATGCAAACCATCGGCGCCACCAATGATAAATGCTGAATCTCCGCCTTCCAGCAACCATTGTTCAATGGTGCCGGCCAGTTGAACAGTCGTTTTTTGCTTGCCATGCTCGTCAAGTATAATGATGCGGCATCCTGCGGGTATTGCGGATTTGATGCGCTGACATTCCGCCTGCAATATATGTTCTCTTTGCTTGCTACCGGCGCGTTTCTCCGGTTTGATTTCATATAAGTGTACCGTAATGTCTTGGCTAAAGCGTTTGGCATATTCTGTGAAAGCAGTATTGATCCATTCAGGCATTCTGTTTCCTACGGCAAAGATAAAGAACTTCATGTGTAATCGTTTGATAAGTGATCAACTTGCAGCCGACTGTTTCCGGGCCAATCACGGTTGTTATAAATGGATTATAGAGCCAAAAAGGAATTATGGGATAACATTACGATCCGGTTGACCACTCGATAGTAAACAAACATAAGATTTGTAACAGAACGAATGCATGAAAGGGTAGATGCGCAATCAATCGTGAATATGCTGTCCGGTGGACGCTTAAAATGATGGCGTTAGCAGCTCTTTTGCAAAATCGCCATGGCCAGTTCATCCAAATTTAAATTTTGTTCGGTATCGACGGTTATAACATAAGGCAGCTCATCTTCGTGTAGAGGCTCGGATGTCTTCAGTTGATGTTCGAGAACTGAAATATCAGCATCTGAGATACCTTTTGGCCTGGCACGTATGCGGCGGCGCAATGTATCAGGGCTTGCATTTACTGACAGTATAATAAACGGTAACTGTCTGTTTTGCGCCAATTCTTGAAAGGAGAGTCGCTCCTTATGCTTGAGAAAAGCCGCGTCAAGAATCACTGGAAAACCGGCTTCGAGTATGTCCTCAGCCAGTATGCTGAGTTTTGCATATGCCTTTGTGCTGGCTTCAGGTGAATAAATGTGTGGAGGGGTGCCGTAATGTGCATTAGCACGGTCTGTATTTGACCTGCTATTTGTTGTGCTCGTGTTGTCAAGCAGGCCGAATATACGCTTTCGTTCTACATCGGAGCGAACGCGTATGGCACCGATACGTTCAAGCAAAAGTTGTGATAACGTACTTTTCCCTGAAGCGGAGAAGCCGTGTGCAATAACCAAAACCGGTTTTTGAGGACAGATATATGACTTTGCGAGAGTCATATAAGTATGGCAGTCTTTTTCTGCTTTGTACTTTTCCGCTGTCGAGATACCGGCTTGCCCGGCTCTGATTGCTTCAACCATGGCGCGGATGATTGCACGGTAAACCAGATAAAAACGGAATACCTGAAGTCCAGAGTAATCTCCGCAATACGCCAAGTATGCATTCAGGAGACGATAAGCCAATTGTGGTTTTTTTTTGTCCTGCAAATCCATAACTAGAAACGCAATGTCGGATAGCGTATCTATCCAGCGTAAATTCGGATCGAATTCCAGACAGTCAAAGGCGAGTGGCTTGTCATGCAACCATAAAAGATTGCGTAAATGCAGATCACCATGACATTCACGAATAAATCCGTCCCGTTTGCGTTGTTCAAACAGATGTTTTCGTGTTGAGAAAAAAGAACTGCTCCAATTCTCCAATTCAGTCAACTTTGCGCCGTGTTGCTGCGCTTCCTGGCTGGAACGGATATTTTCAAATGTTTGTGTAACAGATTGTTTGACATGCTCGGGACTGCCGTAGCAGATGTCTGGCGCGGCTATTGCGGCGTTTTGATGGAACACTGCCAAACGATGCGCGAATGCATCAATGTGTGTATTTCCGAGTTTGCCGTCTTCAAGCATAATGTCAAGCTGGGCACTCTGCGGAAACTGAACCATTTTAAGCGCATACTCAATGACTTCTCCGGTTCCCTGTAAAACGGGGTGTGCCGGGCTGCCTGTAATAGTAATTATGTCCAGGTAAATAGGTGCGGCGAGTCGTTTATTCAAACGTAATTCTTCATGGCAAAAATACCTGCGTTGAGACAACGATGAGAAATCGAGGAATCCGAGATTACACGGCTTTTTGATTTTGTAAGCATAGGTGCCGGTCAGAATCACCCAGGAAATATGCGTTTCGATGAGTTTGATGGCTTTGACCGGATGGTCATATACCTCGGCCTGCATGAGTGAACGGATAAGTTCACTGGACGGTTTGCTGTCTGCTTGCATATGAAATCGGCTTTGAATTAATTTCTATTAATGTTTTTACCGAAAATTCTCAGCACCGCAATGCAGGATTGAAACTGTGATTTAAATTTCCGCATTCGTTTTTATTCAGAAATTCCGGTCAATATTGTCATTTTCTCTACAGTGATGAACAGATTGCTGTTGATGTCTTGTAAGACAGCTCAGTTAGCGACTGATCATCCATGGATCACCGCCAGCGAGACTATTGGTTTGAGTTCCGGTGAATGATTTCTGCGTTTTTTGCGCACTTTATTTTTTCTGTATTTATCTTCTTTATAAAAGTAACCCTACAGAAAATAACTCCTTATTTTCGGCGCTTCAGTGCCCAAACCTGCCGGGTCCGATTCAATAGGGGCAAGGTTGGTCGAATCCGAATTAACCAGCATCTAAAAACGCGTTAAAATCTACAATGCAGAGTAAGTTTGGTTATTGGCCTGATATCTGATCCGATGTATTGTTTTTAATATGAGTTTGAGTGCCATCCGGCCACTTGCTAAAAGGAAACGGGCGCTGTTCGCTGTTGAATGACAGAAATTGAATAATTTGATAAATATAGGCGCCAAGGCCATATGAAAATTTGAGGATTTGTTCGTTTGGTTTTTCCGTCAGTAAAATCGTAACAAACTGAAATAACATAACACCAATAATAAGAAATTTTGAGATGCTGTAAATCACGATAAAAAATAACATAAAGAGTCCGCGGATCAGAATCTCGTTTTTTTGTATGGATTTTTCAGTCATTTTTCTATTAAACTCCATTAAGCGGATGTGTGTTTATAGCCAACGTCGTACGGTTCGTTTGTATAATTCAAATTCGGCCCCAAAGATTCGACTCAGTGATCTTTCTTCTGGTTCAATCTGAAATCGATTCATGTAGAAAATAAAGCCTGCAATCAGGATGAATGCGGGTACATTATTTAAGTACACACTCCAACCTGTCAACATAATGACGAATCCCAGATAAATTGGGTTGCGGCTATATTGGTACAAGCCGGTTTTTATTAAAGCTGTGGCAAGTTCCGGCTTCATTGGATTTAAAGTTGTTTTTTTGCGCATAAACGTAACAGCGCACGATAAAATAATGAATGCGCCAATCGCGGTCATGATTACTGGGAAAACAATATTGGGCCCGGTTTTTAGTAATAAAACTGGCACCGAAACAGAAAGAAACCACATTGCTAACGCAAAAACAACCCACACCAGTACAGGTGGAATCAATGGTGGCTGCTGGTGCATTTTTGCCCCGCTATTGACAAACGCTCATACCCGGATGGATTTCCAGTATTTAGCATTCCAGTAGATATTATCTAGGCGCGAAATCGTAACGCCTTTTTTTTGGGAAACATGGAGGAATTTATTTTTTTCTAAATAAATGCCGACGTGTCTCGATGTTGGCCCGGTGCGAAAGAACACCAAATCGCCCGCACTCAATTCATGCTTTTTAATCTCTCTGCCCAGCCTGGACTGCTGGCGTGTCGTCCTCGGTAAATGCACGCCCATTTTTGATTTGTACGTCAGATAAACGAAGCCCGAGCAATCAATACCGTTTTTACTTAACCCTCCCAGTCTGTAGCGGACACCTGCCCATTCCTGATGTTGGTGATACAGGCTGTGAATAACTGACTTGTGTGAAGACTGTTTAACGAGCGTCGCGGATTTGAATTTATAGCTTCCTGCCTGCCTTTCAGGAAGCGCGCCACATCCAGCAATCAACCATATGAACAAAAGGCCTGCGCCAAATAAGCAAGATTTCTTTGTATGTCGTTTTGCGTCTTGATAATACATGGTTTGTGTTTTTTATAACAAAACGCGTGTCATCTTATCAAAATAGCCCGGAAAATCAACCTGAGCGGCGATAAATCAAGGCTTGCGTGTTTTTTGTATCTTTTTCAAACAATGCCTAATATGGTGCGTGAAAAAATCACATGCTCCCTTTCAGAGTAAAAAGATCAGCTGATGACTGTTTATGCGCGCCCCTTCTAATGATGTGGAACGCACATGTTTTTGTTGTTATCCAGCAGCGTTGTTTTTGCGTTCTGGAATGCGGTGAATATTAGCCGGGCGTTGGCCGCTCCTTCTATCGGCAGTATTTTGTTGTCGTACTCTTGATGCAATTCTTGTTTTGTTACGCCGGTCAAATTTTACCTCGGGGCTTGCAGTATTATTTAGTTTTAACACAGTAAACGCTTCTGTGACATTATCTGTTTGTTTTTGCAGTATTTCAGTTGATTCTGCAATATCCTGCACTAAAGCAGTGTTCTGCTGAGTAACTGTATCCAGACTGATCATGGCTTCATTAATCTGCTCAATACCGGAATTTTGCTCGCGGGATGCATTGGTAATATCGGCCATAATTTCGGTTACTTTTTGCACGGCATTCACGACTTCAGTCATTGTCTGTCCCGCTTTGTCGGCCAGTTCTGTGCCGGCCTCGATCTGATTAACCGAATTGTTAATCAACGCGGCTATTTCTTTTGCCGCGGTTGCCGAGCGCTGCGCAAGCATGCGCACTTCCGAAGCGACGACTGCAAATCCCCGGCCATGTTCTCCTGCGCGCGCCGACTCAACGCCTGCATTTAATGCCAGAATATTGGTCTGAAACGCAATTTCGTCAATGACACTGATGATATTAACAACCTTTTTGGCGCTTTCATGAATCAAATTCATGGTATGCACAACGTCATTGACAATTTCGCCGCCCTTGGAGGCTACAGTACTGGCCTGTATTCCAAGCTTATTGACTTCCTGCACGTTTTCGTCATTCTGCGCCACGGTTGAAGTCAATTCTTCCATGGATGCCGCTGTTTTTTCAAGATTTGCTGTCTGTTCAGTCGTGCGCCGGCTTAATTCGTCATTTCCAGTAACCAAATCCTCCGAAGTGCGTGAGACGATGTCGGTACTGATAGAAATATTCAGCAAGATACGGCGCATGTTTCTGTTCATGAGCTTTAACAATTCCTGCAACCGTCCCAATTCGCCATTTGCAGGCGGATAGTTTAAAGGAGAAAAGTCACCGGATGCCGCGCGAATAATTGCATCCGAAAGATCTTTTAACGGCCGCGAAATGGATGAAACACTGTAGTAACCCAGTATTACTGAAACCAGAAAACCAAACCCTATGGTTGTCGCATAGCCGGTTGGGTATTGCGCCGCCAGCCCAATTACAGCGCCGGTCACCGCCAGAAGAAGCGTCATGCATGGGATAGCGAATGCCAGACTTAATTTGGCCTTTACCGATGGATTCATCATGCCTGTCAATTTGCCTGCAATACCCTTTTTGACAATCCTGCCTTCTTTAAGGACGGCTTTTTCCGCTTTAATATCGCAAAACAATGCTTCGGCAGATTTTATCTGTTCGCTTGTCGGTTTGTTGCGGATCGAAATATAGCCGGTAATTTGATTGCCTTCGCGCAGCGGCGACACATTGGCTTCTACCCAATAATAATCCCCGTTTTTACATCTGTTCTTGATGACTCCCGTCCATGGCTTTCCGGATTTGATTGTTTTCCATAAGTCATCAAACGCTTCTTCCGGCATATCCGGATGGCGAACGATATTATGCGCCTTGCCGTGCAGTTCTTCACGCGAAAAACCGCTGACTTGAACAAATGCATCGTTCACGAAAGTTATCCGGCCTTTTGGATCTGTTTTGGATATCAATCCATCCGATTCGCGGAAGTCTTTTTCGATTGTGGTGATTGGCATGTTTACGCGCATAATTTATTTCCTCCATTAAGTGCATGGTTAGTTTGATCGACTGGTTTTTGCGGCAATATATACTTTGTCGGAATCCTGAATGTTCTCTTTTTTAAACAAACCCCAAATTCCGTGACGAGATGATTTTAGGAGTCGCGAATAAATAAGTGTGACAATCGGGCGCGTCTGGCGGGATGCAATGCAAGGCGGGAGGATGAGTCATAGCACAAGCTATGGCGACGACGAACGACGCCGCAGTGTGCCCGCCAGATGTGATCCGGGTGTTACAGTTATTTATGAACGACTCCTTAGACACGGACAGCGTGCGTACCCATACCGGCGATCTTTGTCAGCACTTTTCTTGCCATATCCCGCAGTGGAACAATTTCATCAACACCACCTGCGGTAACCGCCTCTTTGGGCATGCCATAGACAACACAGCTGGCTTCATCCTGCGCAAAATTATAGGTGCCAGCGTCATGCATGGCTAACATACCGGCAGCACCATCCTTACCCATGCCGGTCATAATGACGCCGACCGCATTCTTGCCCGCAGTTTTTGCTGCTGAGTAAAAGAGCACGTCAACCGAAGGACAGTGACGGTTAACCGGTTCTCCCTGATTCAGTTCAGTGATATAGTTCGCGCCGCTGCGCTGCAGTAAAAGATGGGAATGTCCTGGCGCGATAAATGCGTGACCAGGCAGGACGCGCTCACCACCTTGCGCTTCAACGACTCTGATTTTACATAACTTGTCCAGCCGATCCGCAAACGATTTTGTAAACAGTTCAGGCATATGCTGCGCGATCAGAATACCCGGGCAATTGGACGGCAATTGTATGAGAAAATCCTTGAGTGCTTCGGTACCGCCTGTCGAGGCGCCAATAATAATGAGTTTTTCTGTTGAGGCGACACGGCTGGTTAACGCTGGCAGGGTTTGTGTCTTCATCTGTGATTCCGCGCTAGTGCCGGGTGCAATACGTTTGATGCGCGCACGTCTGGCGATACGCAGTTTGTGCGCAATTTGATCGGAGTATTCCTGCAAACCTGATGCAATCTCAATTTTCGGTTTTGCGATAAAATCCACCGCGCCAAGTTCAAGTGCGCGCAATGTGATCTCTGAATCTCTTTCAGTTAAAGTGGAAATCATTAAAACAGGCATCGGTCTTAGCCGCATTAATCGCTCGAGAAAGTCGAGACCATCCATTTTCGGCATTTCAACATCCAGCGTTAACACATCGGGGTTCATTTCGCGAATCATTTCCCGGGCAACCAGTGGGTCGGGCGCCGCGCCAATTACTTCCATATCCGCCTGACTGCTGATAATTTCAGTTAACATTTTCCGGACAAGTGCGGAATCGTCAATGATTAAAACTCTAGTTTTGCGCATAAACCAATCCTAAACAAAGATGCAATATTTTGATGTCAGGAAAAAAGCTCAATCGTTCCACTCGTTTCACCTGAGTGATTTAATTGATTAACTTGCTGAATGTAATTTTTCTCATATTCCGAAATATTTTTCAGATAGCTGTCTTTCAGTTTCTTGACCAAAACCTTGCCGGTTTTCGGAAAGAAAAAAACTTTCCGTGGATAGATGTCGACTAAATCCTTTGCAACTATCCGAATATTTTCAGTAGCCAAAAACCTGAGTACGAAATCAGCGTTACGTTGCCCTACATTGGATGTTGCAAGCTCTTTCATCACATTGCCGCCGCCAAATACTTTTGCTTCCAGGTTTGCGCGCCGCGCACCGAGCTTTAATAATCGATTAATCAGTATTTCCATTGCATAAGTCCCATAACGCGCAGATGCGCCGAGCTGTGTATTGGCATCCGATGGCCCACCGTCAGGCAGCATAAAATGATTCATGCCGCCGATACCGCTTTGTTTGTCGCGCAAACAAGCGGCAATACATGAGCCAAGGGTAGTCACCAGTAACTTGTCGCTGTCTGTTATAAAGTACTCGCCGGGCAATAATTTAACTGCTTGTATTTTGAAATCATTAGCGTAATAAAAATTTGTTGCTATTTGTTTGTCAATCGATGTGATTTTTTTATTCTCAATCTCGATCATGATTTATTCCTGTTATCTGCAACTTCATACACCGTATTTGACCGTAGTTTGAAAAGGTCTGAAGCATGCTGCAAACTTTCAGAATGACCTGCAAACAGCAGCCCGCCTTCATCGAGTAATGGCGCGAATTTTTTCAAAATCTTGTATTGCGTTTGTTTATCAAAATAAATCATGACATTGCGGCAGAAAATAGCCTGAAAAGCGCCTCGAATAGACCAGTTGTTTTCGAGTAAATTGATTTTCCGGAATGTCACTAAATTACGTACTTCATCCCGCACTTTGACGGTGCCTGCATTACGTCCTTTGCCCTTGTAAAAAAATGCCTGCAGCACGTTTTGCGGTAATTTTTCCACGCGATCCATTGTATAGATGCCTTCACGCGCTTTTTGCAGCACTTGCGTATCGATGTCTGTCGCCAGGATATGGACCGGTGGTGTCAGCGAATTGAATGCCCTGATAGCTGTAATCGCCATGGAATAGGGTTCTTCTCCGGTTGAAGAAGCAGTGCACCAGAGGTGGATCTTGTGTTGATTCCCCCGCATTTGATGGTAATCATCTGAACTGGAAAAATCATTCGTATGCAGCGAACGCGGCTTTTTGCATGTTTTGAGGTGCTGTTCCAGAATCGGAAAATGATGGTTTTCTCGAAAAAAAGCAGTCAGGTTGGTCGTCAGTGCGTTGACAAATTCCTGTTGCTCTGTCGAGCCGGCGCTATCCAGCAGACTGAGATATTCTTTAAAGCTTGTTAAGCCATAGACACGTAAGCGCCGGGCCAATCGGCTGTACACCATATTATGCTTGGATTCCGATAAGGAAATACCGGTATATGCATAGATTGTTTCTTTGACTTTTTCGAAATCTGCTTGCGTATAGGTATATTCACGGGATGCGCTTTCCGTTTTTTTTATCTGAGTTTCCCACATAGTTTATGCACTCCGGTCGTAAATTTTATACTTATACTTTTTGATCCGGCCTGCTGGTTTTTTGAGTTCAAGCAAAATTTATTTGCCGGAAACTCAAAAAACCTGGTTGGCCAGATCATGATGTGAAGCGTCTGGACTGGCTAGAATTCTTCCCAGTGATCATTGCCGCCACCTATCGCAACCTTTTTCGGTTTAGATACAGCCTGGGCTGCGGCACTCTCATTGCTACTGCTCATAACGTGTTTAGCTGATGTGGCGCGGTTTGGTAGCTGCGTCACATTTTCCGGTTTCCTGCTGCTTGCAGCCGATTTTTTCAACATACTGTCGGATAGCGTAAACGATGCTATTGCCCGGGCCAGTTCTTCTGCCTGCTCTTTCATTGATTCGGCAGCGGCGGCAGCTTCTTCGACCAGCGCGGCATTTTGCTGCGTTACTTCATCCATCTGGGTAACCGCCTGGTTGACCTGCTCGATACCTGAGCTTTGCTCCTGCGACGCCGCTGAGATTTCAGCCATAATGTCTGTCACACGCTTGACGGCGTTGACGATTTCATCCATGGTCGTGCCCGCTTCATCAACCAGTCTGGTGCCATCCTCAACCTTATTGACGGAATTGCTGATCAATTCCTTGATTTCTTTGGCGGCCGCTGCGGATCGCTGCGCCAGTGTGCGTACTTCGGTCGCCACCACAGCAAATCCGCGCCCCTGCTCACCGGCACGTGCCGCTTCAACTGCCGCATTCAATGCCAAAATATTCGTTTGAAATGCAATACCATCGATAACGCTGATAATGTCGACAATTTTTTTGGAACTGTCGTTGATCGCACTCATGGTCTGTACCACTTGTCCGACTACAGCTCCACCTTTAACGGCTACTTCAGAAGCACCCGAAGCCAGTTGATTGGCCTGACGCGCATTGTCTGCATTTTGTTTGACGGTAGATGTCAATTCTTCCATGGAAGCGGCGGTCTCTTCCAGACTGGATGCCTGTTCTTCGGTGCGCTGGCTCAAATCCAAATTACCCGACGCAATTTCACCCGAGGAAGTAAAGATAGAATCGGTACCGGAGCGAATCTTGCCCACCAGGTCAACCAGGTTGCCGTTCATTTGTTTCAATGCCTGCATCAAACGGCCTGTTTCATTGGTTGAATTGACTTCGATACGGCTGGTCAGATCGCCGGAAGCAACGGCTTTGGCGACCGCAACGGCGTTATTTAACGGCCCGATAATCGAGCGTATCAACATCATACCAATCACAATTGCCAGAATGACGCCTGTAACAATCGCGACAGAAATAATCATGAGAATAGTGTTAAAACTATTCTGGGCCTGCGCAAATTCCTGTTCGGCGACACGCCCCTGCAGTGAAATTAAATTAAACATGGTTTCATCCACTGCGTCAAACTTGGCTTGGGCATCATTCCGTCTGGTTTGCACAGCCGCCGCAAAATCTCCCGCCACGGAAAGGCGCATAATCCGGTCGCGCACTTCTTTGTACGCATCCCATTGACGCACCCAGGTATTTGCAAGCTGTTCCTCTTCAGGAGTCAGAGTTGTGACGATGTATTTTGCCCAGATCTCGGCGATTTCCGCATCGCGTTCGACTATCAATTGAGTGCGTGTTTTGGCCACTTCTATATCGTTCAAGTTGGCAGCGAAAATCATGTTAATGCGGCTGCGCTGCATCCGGTCAAGTATAAAGCCTAAATCGACGGCGGGTACGGTGCGGTCTTCATACACTGTTTTTAATCCCTGATTAGATTCGTAAATACCATACAATCCTAGCCCGCCAATAGCTATCAGCAAGGATGACAGCATACCGATCAGTATCACCAGTTTTGATTTAATCGTCATATTGTTTACCATGTTTTATTACCTCACTTAATTTACTAGTTAGTGCTTCTTTCTGGGATGGTTAAAACTCTTCGTCTTATAGGCGAAGATAGTTCAGTTGCTAAAATTAATTCAGCGCGTGGTCGATCAATCCCATATCATCACTGGCCATTAGTTTTTCGATATTAACCAGAATTAACATGCGTTCATCGATGGTACCCAGGCCCATAATGTATTTGGTGTCAATGACAGAGCCGAATTCCGGTGTGGCGCGCACCTGCTCCATGTCAAGTCTGATGACATCGGAAACACCATCGACAACGATGCCCATCACACGATCTGAAACATTCAGAATAATCACTACTGTAAATTGATCGTATTCAACAGTTCCTAATTTAAATTTGATACGCATATCGATAATGGGTACGATTACACCACGCAGATTAACAACACCTTTGATAAATTCGGGTGAATTGGCAATTTGCGTAATGGCGTCATAACCGCGGATTTCCTGTACTTTCAGAATATCGATACCATATTCTTCATTACCTAGTCTGAACGTCAAAAATTCACTCGCATTCACAGCAGGGGGATTGCCTGCTGTATCAGTCGGTGTTATGGTCTGTTGTTGTGACATGCGGTTTTCTCCTATTTTAAAAATTACAGGGACATTAATTCAGAATACCGAGTATCCTGTTACATGGATATATTTTGTGAAGCCATGACCAAACCGGCAGAATCTAGAATAAGTGCCACTTTTCCATCGCCCATGATTGTGGCGCCGGAAACGCCCACCACCCTGCGGTAGTTTTTTTCCAGGCTTTTGATGACAACCTGATGCTGGCCAATCAGTGCATCGACAAACATTGCGGCCTTATGCCCTTCCGTATCCAGTATGACAAGAATGCCATCCTCGATATTGGTTGAATCAGGTTTGATATTGAAGACTTCGTGCAGCGCGATTACCGGTAAATAGTCGCCGCGTACATGGACGACACGTCCAACGCCACCAACGGTTTTGATGTCCGTGCTTCTAGCCTGGAGAGATTCGGTGATGTAAGTCAGGGGAACAATAAACATCTGATCACCGACAGCAACGGATAACCCGTCGAGTATGGCCAGTGTGAGCGGCAAGCGAATGGTGATGCGTGTTCCCACACCAAAAACCGAATCAATTTCCACACGTCCGCCCATGCTCTGAATGTTGCGTTTTACAACGTCCATGCCAACGCCGCGGCCAGAAACATCGGTAACCTGTTCTGCGGTTGAGAAACCCGGTTCGAAAATAAGCATCCAAACTTCCTGGTCCGACATGCCTTCGTGAACTGCAATGCTGCGTTCTTTCGCCTTTGTCATGATTTTTTCACGATTCAATCCCGCACCATCATCGCCCACCTCAATAACGATGTTGCCGCCCTGGTGGAAGGCGCGTAATGTAATGGTTCCCTTCGCCATTTTTCCGGCGGCAATTCTTTTTTCAGGGGATTCAATGCCATGATCCAGACTGTTTCTAACCAGGTGTGTCAACGGATCCGCTATTTTTTCAATGAGTCCTTTGTCCAGTTCAGTGCCTTCACCAACTGTTTTCAGTTCAACTTTTTTGTCGAGTTTCGCTGCCACATCACGCACAACCCTGGGATATCGGCTGAATACGAAGTTAATTGGCAGCATTCGAATAGACATAACGGCTTCCTGCAGATCGCGTGTGTTACGTTCCAGCTGATTCATACCGCTATTCAGTTTTTCGTAAAGCACCGGATCGACTTCTGAAGCGGTTTGTGTAAGCATTGCCTGCGTTATCACAAGCTCGCCTACCAGGTTGATCATCTGGTCGACTTTTTCAATACTGACACGGATTGAGGATGATTCACTGGATGGTGTATTCGATTTAGGCTGTTTTGAACCGGGTTGTGGATTATTTGGTTTTGCTGATGTGTTGCAATCCGCGGGCAGCTGTGAAACTGTTTCATTTTTTTCCGTATTTTCTGCGTCACCTGGAGCAGCCGGTGCGCCCGGAAAGAATCCATATGGCGCCTCAGATTGTTTTAACTGCGCCGGGTTGTCAATGGTTGCTTTCTCTGAATTTTCAGAAACTGTGCTGTTAATTGGTTCGGTGGCAATATTATTTCCAACCGCCGGGCTTGAGGGTTCATGCTGCAAGTCTTTTTCAATGGTTAGTTGAGACGGATCAACGACAAATGCGAGTGCTTCCCATACATCTTCTTCGCATGCGCCGGTTGTCAGACGCAATTTACACAGTTGTTCTTCATCCGATAGTAATAGCTTTTCCAGTTTTCCGAATGCCTCGAGGCTGGAAAACAGGTTTTCCATTGATTTTGGATTAACGCCATTACTGGAAAATGCGATGATGAAACGCGCCGCTTCGGTTTTTGAGGCCATCGATGGTGTTTCTTCAGCAACGGGTATCGTGTTGTTGGTTGCCTGTATCTGGTGTTCCTCGGACCGCGGCGGTTTAGACGCTTCTTTTTGTTCGGCAGAAGCTATATCAGCTTGTTCAGAAAACAGCTTTAATTCGTTACCGACTTCAGCCGCGACAGCCACATCGGCCTCACCATCGCCTCTGTGGGCGCCCAACTGTCCCTTGATTACATCACCTGCTCTAAGAAAGGCGTCAATCATTTCAGGGCGAATTTCTATTTCGCCCTTGCGCAGCTTGTCAAGTAACGATTCCAGCATATGCGTCATCTCCGTCATGTCCGTAAATCCAAATGTGCCTGCTCCACCCTTGATGGAATGTGCAGCGCGGAAGATGGCATTTAAGTCTTCCGGATCTGGCGAACTGATATCCAGTCCCAGCAAACAAGTTTCCATCTCTGCGAGTAATTCTGAGGATTCTTCGAAAAACACCTCATAAAATTGTTCAAGGTCTGCACTCATTTTTTATCCTAGATTTCAAAAAGTGATTCGCTCACTGCCGATAATTTTATCGAACCGCCTGCGAACACAGTATTCAAATGTTTGACTGCCAATTCTTGCCGGCTGCGTGTTTGATGCGTGTTCACAGGTATGTTTGCAATAAAATGAATCATGCTGGTGGTTGTTGACGATTAAAACTCATCCCAGTTATTTTTGGCGTTAGCGATCTTGGATCTGATCGCAGCAGTTTTCTTAACTTCCGAGCCAGCCGCTTTAGCGGCTTCAACATCCTGGCCAGGCGCTTTTCTTTCAGTAAACGGCCTTGATGCAAAGTCGCGCCGCTCGGGCCGGTGTGCTTTGGCTGGTTTTGCTTGTGATGCATGTAAGCTGAATGCGTCGATTACCTGTATCAAATGCCACTGAGCCCGGGTTTGCATTTCCTCAGCAGTTGCTGTCTTTTTCTCAACCAGTGCGGCGTCTTGCTGCGCGCCTTCATCGACCTGGCTGATCGCATCATTCACTTGTTCGATTCCAGAACTCTGTTCGTGAGATACCGTAGTGATTTCATCGATAATGTCGGCTACATGTTTGATGGATTGAACGAATTCGTCCATCGTTGTGCCGGCTTCGTCAGCCAGCTTCGCACCGTTCTCTATGCCGTTTGTTCGAAAGATTCTGGTTTTTATGTATTCCAGCTCTTTTATTTTATTGAAAAATAATAAATATGACTGTCGAAGCTTGATGAGTAAAGGATATGCTTTTTCAACCGAACCGTTGGCCGGCGCTTTGATTTCTTTGGCCGCAGTAGAGCTGCGTTGAGCCAGATTACGTATTTCTGACGCAACAACTGCAAAGCCGCGGCCTTGTTCATCGGTGCGTGCGGCTTCAACCGCGGCATTAAGTGCCAGAATATTGGTTTGGAATGCAATGCCATCGATAACGCTGACGATATCGACAATTTTTTTGGAACTGCCGTTGATGGATGACATGGCTATGACGGCCTGGCTGACGACACTACCACCTTTTTCCGCAACGTCTGATGCGCCTATTGCCAACTGGCTCGTTTGCTGAACATTTTTGGCATTTTGACATGCGGTGCTGGTCGATTGCTCAATACTTGCGGCAGCTTCTTCCAGATTCGCAGCATGTTTTTTTGTGCGTCCGGATAAATCGCTGTTATCTGAAGCGATTTCTGTAACGGCATTTAATATCGCATTCGCCGAATCTTTTTTTACGGCTGTTACATCTGTTATCAGGCCCATAACCTTTGACAGTTTGCCGCTTTCATCTCTGATCGGATTAAAAGTGGCACGGCCCCAGACTTCTTTGCCGTCGCGATTATGATAGAGGAAATCATCGGATACACATTCGCCACTATTGAGTTGTTGCCAGAATTTATGGTAGTTGGTGCTGCCGCGAAATTCCGGACTGACTAGTAAGCCATAATCCATATTGGTAATCTCGCTCTGAGAGTAGCCCAGCATGTTAAGAAAAACGCCATTCGCCGTAATAATTCTTCGGTCCAGAGCGAGTTCAACAAAACCCTGATACCGCCCGATGTCGCCCAGAGAACAGTCCCGGAATGGAGCAAATTTTTTTGCGAACTTGTTTGCAAAAGTTTTAAGTGCTTTTAGCATCTCAGATCATTCTTGCGATTAATTATCGGTACAAGATTTTTATATGAATACATTAGCAATAATTAATTAAAATTAAACGCTTAATTAAAGAGTTTTTTTGATGCCAATTTAATTTTAGTTTATGACTTTTTTAATGACTTCCAGCAGGCTCTCTGGATTGAATGGTTTGACCAGCCATCCCGTAGCACCCGCGGCTCTGCCTTTGGCCTTCATTTGCTCGTCGGATTCTGTGGTCAGCATCAAAATCGGTATGTTTTTGTAATGCGCCAAATCTCTCAGTCTCTCAAGCAGCTTTAAACCGTCCATACGGGGCATGTTGATATCTGTCAGGACAAGATTAAATGCCTGGTGATTGGCTTTATCCAGTGCATCCTGACCATCAACAGCTTCAATAACTTCGTATCCTGCACCTTTTAAGGTGAATGTGACCATTTGGCGAATAGATGCGGAATCGTCCACAGTTAAAATTGTTTTACCCATCTCCATTTGTTTACCCCTGGTGTTGATTTGATAAATATAGCCTGAAATTTGAGAATCAAAGTCTTTATGTAAACAACTAAAATAGTTCTATTTTTCCTTTCTGCATCGCATCTTGAACGACAGGTTTGTTTGATTTTTTTGATTTGGCCTGTTGTATTGCCTGGACGATTGGCGATGATGTATCTATTTGATTAATATTATCGCTTCCCGGAATGTCCTGAAGGCCTACGCGTTGCAATGCAAGGTTTAACGTTTCGATTTGTTTTGTTGTGTGTACGAGTAATTGAGCGACCAGATCGCCAAATTGTAGAGAAATCATGGCGTGGCCCAGTTCTCGTTCGATGCTGTCAGCAATCGCCATTTGCTTTTGCAGTAATTCCAGAACCGGTTTGTTTTCTTTGGGAATCGACAGCTTTTCAATTGTCAGGACCATTTCGTGGTGTGATTTTGATAATTTTTTGATGTATTTGAAATTGATGACCAGATTGGTGACAGCATCATTGACTAATCGCTCGATTTGGTTCAGGTCGCTTTTAATGTTTATGAAATATTCGGCGACTTCTTCATTGTAAGGATTGGTAGAAACATCACGTACATGTCCGGTATCGTCGTACTGATTTTGCATGTCTTTCTCATAATTATCTTTTGGCATTGGCTTTCCTATTGGTTTTCCTTTTAGTCCGTGAGAAGCATGAAAATTATTGCGAGCCGTTAGTTGACGGCTTCACCGATTCCGTTTACCCAGCTTAACGATTCAAGTTCAAAACGCGCCAATTCTTCAAGGCTTAAGAATCCGAGTGCTTTTAACAGGCATTGAATTGTTTTTACCTCACCGGCTTCAGTGGCTTCTATTAATTTAAGCTCCTGACCCAGGCGTCCTTCACGTGCAAGCAACGCCTGACTCATGTCTTCAGGTATGCCCAGTTTGTCGATAATTTTTTGCATTTCGATACCAAGTACGGCATCCAGCAAGGATAAAATGCCTACCATAAAGGCTCTTTCATGATAATTTTTGTCATGCGGACGTTCTGCCATGGCAACAAGCTCCATCAGCTTGCCGCGTGCCGCTGCCGTTTTGAGTAATGCATTGTCCATGCCTTCGCTGTTTCCCGGGTTTTCTGTTGTATACAACAGCAATTGAATCCAGCGCTGCAGCTGCTTTCTTCCCAGCAACATAATTGATTGTTTAATCGAATTTACTTTTTGCGGCAAGCCGCAAGCAACAGAATTCACCATACGCATCAGGTTATAACTTAGCCCTGGTTGCCGCTTGAATTCTTTGTCGATCTCTTCTATGTCGCTGTCACTCATAACCAGGGTGAGTAGTTGCAGTAGCGATAGCTTCGCCGGGTCAGCCCGTTTTCCTGAAATGTTTTCCGGTTTGGCGTAAAAGTAACCCTGAAACATCTCAAAACCGATTCCCATACATTGGTTTGCCAGTTCGTGGCTTTCAACTTTTTCAGCGAGCAGGAGAACCGGCCAGGGTTTTATCTGGTGAACCAGATTGGCAAGTTCTTCTTTAGGCAAACTGGAAACATCAATTTTTACGATATTGATCAGAGGCAGGATGCGCCGTATGTTTTCATTCACTGCAGTTACACTTGCAATTGCAAATTGATAACCCGATTTTTTCAGTTCCGAACAAAGTGTGATGAATTCATCATCTATTACTTCAGAACTGCTGATTTCCAGAACAACATGTTTATTTGGCAGCAGTTTTACCAGATCGCTTTTTATCAGTTCTTTATTGATATTGATAAATCCGCGCTGTTGACCCAGTACGTTTTGTATTCCCAGATTCCCGTATGCATTTACGATAACATTCGCCGTAGCGGAAAGACCGTTCTCAAAATCGGCTGATTCTTCCAGTGCATGTGATCTAAAAAACAGCTCGTATGCGACCAGGTCTTTGTTTCGATCAAGTATGGGTTGTTTGGCAAGGTAAATATTTTCCATTCAGTTCTCCGCATAACAATCAGTTATAACTCTGCAATTTCTGGTATTGACTATCGACTGCGAGGCCTGATTCTTAAATTTTTCTCGCCCGTTTGACCGGAATGAGAACGCTCAGCAAAATGGAACTGTGAATCTATACGAGTCGTGATCGATTCGAGCGCTTGCCAGGTAGTTTTTCAGCAGTTTGTTGGCGCGATGACTGTCGCTTGGAAAAACATGCGTGAATAAGCGATTAATTCAGAGATTTGAAAGGAATTGGTATATTCAAGTCACCCAAGGGGTGTTGTATGACGAATCGGGGTGTATAAGAATGGCATTTAAGGATGAAAAGCCGAAAGGTGCTGGTTAATTTTCTGATCGAGATCTTTTTTCCAGTTTTTCGGCATAATTTGCTCGACTTTTTTCAGCATTCTTGCAATTTTATTCAGTTCATTTTCATTTTCAGACACTTGGTCAGCCGTGGATAGCCACAGATATGCCTTTGCCAGGTTTTCAGCAGTTGGCATTTGTGTTTCTTCAGATACCGGTGCGTTGAAATAAAGTTGGGCGGTAGGTAAATAGGCGGGCAAGAATCCCCGGCTTGCTGCGGTTTCAAACCAGTTAAGCGCCATAACATGGTGATCGAGATAGTTTAAATAGACGTTGCCAAGATGATAGCAGGCTTCCACAGAACCGCTTTCAGCCGCATAATTGAACCAGACGATGGCCTGATGGATATCGCGAATTGATTCATCACCAGATAAATAAAACTCTCCCATTTTTAACTGCGCAGGTGCCGAGCCTGCCAAAGCGGCTTGTCGGCATTGATCCAGTGCATGTCGAGGATTTTTTTCTGTGCCTTTGCCCTGCATGATTAATTCGGCGATTGAACACAAGGAAATGTAATGACCGAGTTCAGCTGCTCTCCGGTACCAGTGCAGGGCGGCAGTGTAATCGACCGGTTGATGCGTACCATGTTGCAGGCATTCGGCCAGAAAATGACTGGCTGCTGGAATATCAGCTTTAGCTGCTTTATGGTGCCAGTGGCAGGCAGTTTTGGGGTCGATTGTTATTCCCCAGCCGTATTGATGGAAAAGTCCCAGCGTAAATTGTGCCAATGCACTGTTGTAATGCTGTGCGTGGGATAAAAATACCTGATAAGCGCTGTTGTATTTTCCCTCTGCCAGCCATTGTTGAGCTTTTGCCAGTTCCGTGTGAGCGTCAGGGGGATGTTGGGCAAACAGTGCGGGCAGCCAGAGAAACCCGACGAAAACTTTAAGAACTGAATTCCAAAAAAATGTTTTTTTTGAGGCTTGAAGCATTATATGTCGACTGCCTTAGAGCATCGATGGCAAAAACTGCCGGTGCCGAGAACCGGCAGTCGGATTTTGATATACCGTTATCACTTAATTGCGGGAAGGATATTCGCCTTGTAATGCAATAATCCAGTTCATCGCGATATAGGGCGGTCTGTTTTCATGGCTTTCCCCGCCGCCAAAAGGATTAACCGTAACAGCTCCCGGGTTCATAGTCACATCGGGTGCGACATTTGAATATAGATTTTGACGGCCATCCGTTGCCCAGACATTATTACCTGGAGAACCGGTGCTCACGTTGCCGCTTTGTGCGTGAACAGTTGCGGTAGGTGTGATGACCGGAAGTTGCGGCTGGGTTAATGTGACAGTCTCAGCACCACCTTTTGCTCCAAGCGTATAATTAGACAGTCCCGTTCCATGTCCTGCACCGATGATTGCGCGCCCCCTTGTATCCGGCAGGGCGAAAGTGGTTCTCCCGTCACCACCGTATGTCGTTCCCAGTAGTGAAAAGAGCGCCTGATTCTCAGATATGGACATTAACTGACCATTTGCCAGAGCCCATTTGCGTGGCGCGAAATTTCCGGCAAAAACACACATGCTGCCAAGCATAGGGTCGCTGCTGCAGGCTTGCACTTTGTTACTGGCCAGTATTCCCAGAAACAGCGAAACAGACACTGTAAACAATAAGGCGGAACGACGGATATGGAATATCATGAAAAACTCCTTTCTAGTTATACACAAAAAAGTGTTCTTACCTTGGTAGTAAAAAGCCGGCATCCAATGCTGGCAGGTTATACAGACGATGATTAATTTTTGGTTTTGCGTTTAAACATAAAACCAAGTACACCTGCGCTGATTAAAAACAGTATGGTAGGTTCTGTTACCGGGGTGGGCAGGGGATTAGTATTATTTGTGGCATCAAAAGAAATGAGTGCATCCAGTGAAGCGGAATAACTGGAACCGGCTGCAAAAGCGCCTCCTTCGATCAAGTGAAAAATATGGAAATCAAAAATGTCGCCGGGGTTAAGTGTGACGACGTGCTGAAAAATGCCGGTATCATTCAGCGGGCCACCGAAGTTTCCCGTGCGGTTGCCACTGTTAAACCGGTTGCCTACAACAGTATCGGATTCGATATCTGAGAAAAATAATTCGTTGGTGGCTATAGAAGGGCCGTCGTAAAGGATAATTTCTGATGCCGCAAAAGCATCTGCACCGCCGGCGTTCACGCGGTTATCGAAATCCAGCATGATGGTAACCTGTATGCTATCCGCAGCTGATTGATTTTCCAAGCCGAAAAAAAGGTCATAGATGTTTTCGGGTGTTTCGGCGCTTGTACCGGCATAGCTTCCACCGACGTTTGAATGTATTTCCCAGCCGTCGTTGGTGTCTGTAAGCATGCCTTCAAGCGGATTAGCGCCTGATGTTATGGTGATGTCGTCAATCGTGGTCGTTGCGGAGGTTCCGCCTATTGTCTGCACCATGCTGCCGGTATGCGTTGCGTTGCCGATGGCCGCATCTGAATTGGCCTCATCAAAGCTGAGTCCATTGGCGAAAGCGTTGGTATCAAGCGCATTGGTGCGGGTTGTAATTTTCAGATCCGGCGGCAATAGCGCAGCGGTTGCAGTACTGACAGTATACGCTAACACCAACAAACAGGCGGTAACTACCAGAGCTAGACGGGGTGCGAACGGAAATATACTGTGTCTTCGCTGATTAAGCGGATTGAACCGGTTGGACATGGCTGACCTCCCTTTCCAAAATTTCGAGGAAATGTTTGCTAACGTAAGTTTATGTAAAACAAACTGTACGGTTCGATTATAGTGATTCAATGAATGCTATGCAAATTTCATTGAAAAAAATAAAGTTTTTATAAAAAACACAATCTATATCGTTTTTATTATTGCTGCGGTCCGAATATTATGTAAGACGGCATATGAATAATTTGGCACGCTGTGTTATTGGCGTTGAATTTAACAGGCTGCTGGAAAACTATCTGCATTGCTGCGGCAACGTTAAAAACAGATTCAACATGTACGCTTATTGCATGAATTCAAGTTCTTACACGGCATATTCTGTGTATCGTCCTTCGGGCCTGCACTATGGCTGTTTGCTGCGTTTTGCTTGCGTCCCCCGTTTTTGTTTTAACCGGTTATATCGAAAACGTTTTTCCACGGCCTGTTAAAGAACCGGATTCCGGTTAATCGCGCTCACTTGCGCTGTGCCGGGAAGCTTGCCCAGGCCAATATATATAACAATAAAGCAAGCACAATCACTGCATTAAATCCAATTGAGATAGCCAGCAAAGTTGCCAAAACGGCACTTATAACCGAAGCGCAGCCATTGATTCCCCATGCCCAGGGAATCATATCCTGCGCAATGGTACCGAGCCTTGCCAGTGCTAACGGAAAAGGCATTCCCATGCAAAAGGCCAACGGTGCAATCAGGCTGATTGTCAGAATAATCTTGTATGGCATGGCTAAAGCCAGGCTCGCCGCAAAAATTGACTGTAAAGAAAGCATATATAAGAAGCCAAGTACGACAATGCCGGTCACTGAGAAGGTAATGGCGCGCAGATAAAGCCCCGGCTGGGCCAATCGTTGTGAAAATCTACTGCCTAGGCCGGCAAAAATCAAAAAGGCAGTCAGTACCAGCGCTACTGCATACAGCGGATGATGAAGAAACAAAATGAATTTTTGTATAAATGCGATTTCAATGAATAAAAATGCCAGTCCGATGGCTGAAAAGTATGTTGCTATCCGTTTCCTGCTGACTGTAACCGCAGGCGATGCGGTTACAGTCGTTTTAGACGTAAACAACAAAGGCAGCAGTATTAGAATAATACTGGCGACAATCGCCTGAATGAATGTGGCTGCCAGTACCAGGTATCCGCCCTCAAGCAGCGGCAAACCGCCGCTGTTACGCAGCGAGATAATTTCAGGCAATACTGACCATTTAAAAAAATGGAAAAAGTAAGGGCGGTCATCGGTTGCAGGTTCCAGCGCAAATTTGTAACGGTCGAAAAAATCTTTGCGTTCATTGCTTAAAATTGCTGTTGCAGCTTGAAAAAAATAAGATTCTGCCAACTGATTAAACCGGTTGGTTTCTTCGGACGTAATGCCCGGATACCAGTCAAGATCAAATGCACGTGCGTTACAAAATGTCTTAAGTGCATCAATTTCATCAAATGTGAACGGGCTGTTTTTAATCAGTAGTGTGCCGGTTTGCCAGCTGCGCAAAAATATTAACTGTTGGCCCGGATTATCACTGCCGGTGTTTTTTAAAGCATCAGCAGCGGTGGCGAACAGCTTAAGATTGTCGCGAAGCGGCAGTTTTATCCAGCGTGTAATGGCCAGATAACCCCCGGGCCGCAGCTTCTTCAACATATCCTGCAGCGCCTCGACAGTATAAAGATAGCTTTCGTTTAATGCATATAAACCCGCAGAAGAAGCCGCGAACGAATCCAACAATGCGATTTCAATCAGGTCATAGCGCTTTTTTGTTTCGCTGATGAATCCACGTGCCTCTCCCTGATAAAGCTGTACCGTATCGGTATTCAGCAAGTTGCCGGTAAATTTGGTGTAGTCTTCACGCAGCAGTTTGATAAGCTGTGGATTTAATTCCACAGCATCTATTTGCCGTGTCTCATGATATCGCGCCTGTAAAATGCTGCTGCCGCCGCCAGCACCCAATACCAGTACCCGTTCAGGCTGGGCAAGGTGATAGGGCGCTGCTGATGTGACCTGGTCAAGATAGGCATAGTCAGCCGGATTTCCAGTTCCGCGGGTGATAGCCGTCATGCCGCCGCCATCGGTAAAAACACCGATTTGCTCAGGCGGTTCGTTTCTGGCATTCAGACTTAATCCGGGCGCATGCCGCAACGGTATGATATGACTTTGCACGATTGAAAGCAGGCCCAACGGACTGGAATACTCGCCAATGACTTCCGTTCCTTGAATACGCTGCATTTGGACGAGTTCTTTGTAGGGTGACAGGCGCAGCTCGCTGTGATGCTGCAAGATAGTCATTGCGATGCCTGTCAATAACAGTAAAAAATAAACTTTGTTGCGTTGTTGCAGGTTTAACTCCCACACGGCCAAAGCCAATGCCGTCAATCCGATGCAACCGATAATGAACAGTGCTTGTAATGGCATCGCAATGAACAGCAACAAAACAATTCCCAGGCAGCCAATACCGGCGCCCACTAAATCAAATGCATAAAGACGGGCTATATGTTGATGGAAACAGGTTAACGCCAGCGCAATCGCGTTGGCGGCAAAGAAGAAAGGCAGAGATAGTAACAGGTAAATGCCCAGCAGCCGCAGCGGTTGCCGATGGTCCCAGAGAATTTCGTCGGGATTGAATGATACCGATTGCGCCAATAAGAAACTGCCGATGCTGCTAATTGAAAACAGCATGATGTTGATAAGAAAAGCAAGGGAGAAACGTTTGCTGAAAGCGCGTTGAAAAATGGAGACAAATGTGCCGCTGGCACCAAATCCCAGCAACGCAAGACTGATGATCATATAGGCAAAATGATGCCATTGAATAATTGAGAAAAGCCGCATCAGCAGAATCTCATACGCAAGGATGGCTGATGACAAAAGAGCAATTGTAAAAAACGGCGGCCGGGATTCCATGAAGCGGTTTAGTGTTTTCCCGTGAGCGGCACAAAGGCAACAGGCAGTAGTTGCTGAGTGCTGATCTTGCCTTCTTCCGTTTTTTCAACCAGTAACAGCTCCTGTACCATAAAACGTGAACCCACTGGAATCAGCATGCGGCCACCGGGTCTGAGCTGCTGAATCAGTGGAGGCGGAATGTGACTCGCGGCGGCCGTGACGATAATCGCGTCAAAGGGGGCATGTTCTTCCCAGCCGTAATATCCATCACCGATTTTAAGCGAAATATTATCGTAACCGAGCCGTTGCAGCCGTGCCTTGGCCTCCTTGCCCAGCGGTTCGATAATTTCAATGCTGTAAGCTTTGTTCACCAATTCAGCAAGTACCGCAATTTGATATCCTGAACCAGTGCCGATTTCCAATATCCTGTCATTTTTACCAACACCCAGTAAATTGGTCATAATTGCTACGATGTATGGCTGTGAGATCGTTTGTCCATGGCCAATTGGCAATGGCCGGTTGTCGTAAGCGCTTTGCTGCAATTTCTTCGGCACAAATTCATGGCGCGGTACAGTATTCAGGGCTTTAATGACATTTTCATCCAGTTCTTTCTTTGCCAGATTGCCATATCCAGTCCGGACATCCGCCTCTATTGCCTTAATCATTTGTGCTCTTTTTACCGCATAGAAGTCTTCTGCGCGGACTGCAGATGAAATAAAGAATGCATTAAAAAGTACTATCCATAATAAAAAGAACTGTTTGAAAATAAAGTGATTCATTAAATTTTCTTTCATGGTTTGATATTTTTTTCTATATGGGGTTGTTTGGATTTTATACAATTGAAACTTGTAAGGGCTATTAATAGTCACTTGCAGGCAGCTGCCCGATTTTCAGTAAAAAAATGATAGTTGCAGGGTCGAGGGCACGGTGCGATAAGTGTTTGTCCTGACCTTTTGTTGCGATATACCGAAAGAAGTTAAAAATAATCATGATAATCAATCTATTAATATAAATTTATGGCATCTAATCTTTTTTGGAAAAACATGTTATGCGCTGATAATTTGCGTTAGTGTGATGATAATGTGAAAATCCCTGCATATAGTGATATATCGATTTGTCAGCTTGATCAAATCAGTAAAATAAGTTTTTGTATTCAAGTAGAAAAATGACATCCGTTCCGAACATAAAACGACTATGAAAAAAATATTAATAATCTTAACGCTGATACTAATAAGTTTACCTGCATGGGCTGATTGGACGCAGATCGGCGAAAACGACAGTGATGACGGCTATATTGTTTACGCTGATTTGATTTCTGCTCAAAGCGCCGGTGGCAGAGTCAAAATGTGGGTTTTGTACGATTATAAAACTGAACAGAAAGCCTCCGGCACTAATTTTTTATCCAAAAAAATACGTCGAGACTACAATTGCAGAGAAGCAGGCATAAGAACGCTCGCCTTCTCTTTATTCAGCTGGAATATGGAGAAAGGAGAATTGCTGCGTTCTTATAATCAGCCGCAACAATGGGAGCGAGTCCAGCCCGGCAGTATGAAAGCGGTTGAATGGAAAACGGCCTGTGAAAAGCCTTAACCGGATACTAGTGCTCTATCAATATGATATTGCCGGGAAATGAGCCGGATATATGCAAAAAAAGTTCGTATTCTTGATGCTGGCTATACTATTACTGCTGTCGAGCGGCTGCAGCATCGTGCGGTTCGGTTACGATCGTGGACCATATCTGGCGTGGTGGTGGCTTGACGGTTATGTCGATTTCGATCGGGACCAAAAGCCGCTTGCAAAGCAGGCCATCCACGACTGGTTTGACTGGCACCGCAGTGCTCAGCTGCCGGCCTACGCCGCCTGGCTATCCGGCGTTCGCAGCCGGCTCGATAACCCGTTGACCGCAGAACAGGTTTGCCGATGGTCGGAAGATTTGCAGAATATTATCGCACCAGCATTCGATTATGCTGCGCAACTGGGAACGCCGGTGGTATTAAGCCTTGGCGAAGCGCAGTGGCAGTATTTGGAACAGCGTTACGCAAAAAGCAACGACAAATTGCGCAGCAAATACCTGCAGCCCGATCCCGATGACCGGTTGAATGCTGCGGTAAAACGGACCGTCAGGCGTATTGAGAATTTGTATGGCACAATTGATGAAGAACAACGGGTGCTGATCGTTTCCAGTATAGAAGCTTCTCCGTTTGATCCGGAAGCGTGGCTGCTTGAACGTCAACGCCGGCAGCGGGTAACAATATCCGTCTTGCAGCGGATCGCTACAGAATCCATTCCAGCCGCAGATGTGGTAACCGAACTGCGTCAATTGATCGAACATATGCACCGTTCTGACGATGCTGACTACCGGACATATCAGCGGAAATTGTCAGAATATACATGTGGTTTCATCGCCCGCCTGCACAACAGCGCCACGTCAACGCAGCGTCTCCATGTGCATGACAAGCTAAATAAATGGGAAAATGATTTGCGTATATTGATTAACCATAATCGTCGTGCAGCAAAGCGCATGCAAATCGCTAAAGGATGACTGCACAGCGACAATGTTTTTTTGAGCATCAGTTATTTTTTCCGGAGCCAAAAAATTTTGAGCAGGCACATTGCGCACTGCGTTCTGTTTTCAATACTGAGCTATGCCGCATCGCGACATAGTACGAAGTTCGATAAACAAGAGGAATTACCATGCAACATAATCGGGGCTTTCTGAAATTGGTTGAGAGCGCAAAACAGCGAATACAAGAATGTACTGTGGCTGATGTGCGATCCCGCCAGAAAAAAAATGAGCCGTTTCATTTTATTGATGTGCGTGAAGATCACGAATATCAGAGCGACCATGCGGCAGGCGCCCGCCATCTGGGAAAAGGTGTTATCGAACGCGATATTGAAACACTGATACCTGACAGGCAGGCGTCGATCATATTGTATTGCGGCGGCGGATATCGTTCTGCTTTGGCGGCAGATGCATTACAGCGAATGGGTTATACCCGTGTTTTATCCATGGCAGGCGGCGTTCAGGCCTGGCGTGAAGCGGGGTATCCGCTTGAATGCGGCAAAGTGAATGAAGGAATGGATTGATAGACGCATGCTTATAATGACTCTACACAGCATGCCGGTCTTTTCTGCAGGGCTCGTGCGCGCCTAATCATTGCGCCTGTTCTTTCAGCCGATTGCCCTCAGTTTCCAGCATTTTTCTCTCTTTTTCCAATTCAACGATAGCGTTTCTGAGTTCTTCTTTGTTTATGGAATCCGGCTCGGCGTCAAGTAGTTGCTGAAGATCCTGATTTTTTCGGTCCCATTCGTTTTTTCTCTGGTTCCAGCTTTCAATTTCTTCAGGAAATTCATCTCCCTGCTCCTTGAGCCTGTTCAAGAAATGGCTGATATTATCAAGTGCATCGTCATATTTGCCATGCTGATATTTTTCATATTCGGATTTCAACAGGTCCGCTCCGGCCCCGACAACTTCGGCCCCTTTGCTGAATATTTCCTGCGCCTGTTTTTTTTCTTCCGCTGTGCCAAAGAAATAGTTGTAGCTCAAAAGAGCGATGACGAGAAAAAACGCTGTTGTGAGAATGAACCGAATCATGGTGATGCTATTATCAGGTAATATTGTTGCCGCCGTGTGCGTAACAGTACCGATATTATTACATAGCGCGTAAGGATATTGATCATTATTCGTAATTGAATATACCGGCGTTTCGCTTCTAACGCTATCAATATGATATTGGTAGCATTAGTCTGGTTTGACTGCAATTCTGCCGCTACCGAGAAAGAAGACCGCAAGACCGGTCAATAAAAAAAACAGCTGCAATTCCAGTGCCAGTCCGCCGTGGTCGGTTAACGAAAATAATTGATTACGGTGTGCCAGTACGATTGCAACGATCATGTTGCAGAAAATCAACACGCCACCCAACCGCGTAAACACACCGAAAATAACCATCAATGGTGCAACGATCTCTCCCACATAGACTCCGTACGCCAGTACTTGCGGCATATCGATGCCGGCAAGCTGGATGCTGATAAAATCGATCGAACCAGGGTTCAACAGTTTATGCACACCATGAAACAACATCAGTACGCCAACAGTCAGACGCAGCAGCAATTTGCCCAGTGCGTCGCTTTGAAATGGAAGGCTCATTGCGGTTTCTCCTTATAGCATGGTTATAAGCCTGGGAATATACCATCAAAGCCAGAGTCCATTGTCAAAAATGAGGTCATTTCAGCGCTGTCCGGAATAGTAGACAATATTCGCCCGTCACTGTTTCTGTCATTTTTGTCTGATGTACACTTCGTCTTTTCGTTAACTTTTGAACAAGAAAACCTGCCCGGCCAAAATTGTAATCATAGGATTTTAAGTAATGAGTTGCATGCGATGGGAAAAATCCGGCTACCCTGAAGGTTAATATAATTCTTTCACAAATTTTAAAATGTATTCCGAGACAAGAATTTGAATTTTGGACTAATCCACCACCCGGAGCAGATTCTGCGAGTCGCACCGCGATGGTCGCAGTTTGTCGTCACTAACGCACGGTGCCCGAGCGAATCCCTTAAATGCGATTACGCGAACAGGTCAAACAGCATTTTTCCGGCCAGTCCGTACAGTAAGGCGACGAATAGTTTTTTTAACGTGTCTGTTTGTGCCGAATGCGTGGTTTTTGCGCCAAGCGGTGCCGTGAGCATGCTGGCCAGTATTAACCAGCCCAAGGCGGGCAGGTAGACATAGCCCAGGCTGTAAGGCGGCAGTTGCTGAACCTGCATAAAACCGTTTACGATGTAGCCGGTTGTTCCCGTTAGTGCGATCGGGAATCCGATGGCGGCAGCTGTGCCAATAGCGTGCTGGAGTCTGATATTGCAAAGCGTCAGGAAGGGGACCGTGAGAATACCGCCGCCGATGGCGACCAGGCTGGATATTGCGCCAATGACACCGCCGGCGGCCTGAAATTCCGTTTTTTTTGAAAACATCCGGCGGTTCTGGTTTGAATTTGTGTTTGACCCCATACCGGGCCTGGATTTAGAAAAGAGTTTCAGCAACATATTGGTCGCGGCATAACAAATAAACAGCGTGAAAATAATGCTCAGAAACTGGGTTGCCAGCGCGCTGGCCAGCACTGTCCCGGCGAGCGTGCCAATGATGATGCCAGGCGTCATGTATCTGAAAATGATCCAGTTAACGGCAGCATGTTTATGATGTGTGTATAAACTGACGGCAGAGGTGAAAATAATGGTCGCCATGGTGGTTCCCAGCGCGAGATGCAGAATTCGGTCAGGGGGGAAATTCTGAGCCGTGAACATAAATGTAAGCGCCGGTACGGTTATCAGCCCGCCACCGATGCCTAACAATCCGGCAAAAAAGCCGACCACGGCACCGAGCAGTAAATACATCAACCACCATTCCATCGCGCCGGAATCAAACCTTCAGTAGTTGTAGGATGAATTTCCATTCATCCGGATCAACCGGGGTGATGGATAACCGGTTGCCGGTCTGCAATACGCGCATGCGCTCAAGGTCCGGATATTGCCGTAATTCTCTGATGGTCAGCAAGCGTGTTTTTTTCTTGAGAGTGATTTCAACGTTAAACCAGCGTGGGCTATCTTGACTGGCTTTGGGATCATAATACCTGCTTTGCGGGTCAAATTGCGTGCCGTCCGGATATGCGGGTGTGGAAATTTCGGCGATGCCGGTGATGCCGGGTTCAGCGCAGCAGGAATGGTAAAAAAAAGCCTGGTCGCCGAGACGCATCTGTTTCCACATGAAATTGCGCGCCTGATAATTGCGCACCCCGTCCCACGCTGTCGTCTGACCGGGTGAGGCTGCCAAGTCGTCAATACTGAATTTGTAGGGTTCCGATTTCATCAGCCAATAGCGCATTTGAATTTTATGTGCGTTAAGAGAATAATCCCAGAATGGAAAAGTATATCGTTTATACGATGCTGATTGCAGGCATTGCCGGGTGTGTAGATGCCGAAAGGCAAAATAAAGCGCAAAAGCCGGGTAAAAAATAAATTTAAATTATTTGTTTGTTTTTATAATAGTGCTTTATACAGTATTTAAGCGAATAGAAATTTAATAACCGATTGAAAATGGATGGATGAGATTATATGACTGATGAGGAGAAAAAACCTGTAAATCCAGGGTGGGAGAGGCAGTTAATCGAGGGGCTTGCTTTTGCGGCATTGCGTGAACAAAGGCGAAGCCGTGTTTGGGGTATTTTTTTCAAGTCGCTTACCTTGATATATCTTTTTTTGCTGCTTTTCGCTTTTACAGATTGGTTTGGCGATTCAGCTGCGCGGGTTTCGGATAAACATACTGCTTTGGTTAATCTGGACGGTATGATAATGCCCGATACGATTAATAGCGCCGATAATATTAACGCAAGCCTAAGATCTGCGTTCGAGGATAAAGGTACGCAGGGCGTTATTTTGCGAATTAACAGCACGGGGGGCAGTCCTGTCCAAGCGGGATACGTCAATGACGAAATACACCGCTTGCGTACAGAGTATCCTGAAATTCCGTTGTATGTGGTTATTGGCGATGTATGTGCATCAGGTGGATATTATATAGCGTCTGCGGCTGACAAGATTTTTGTTGATAAAGCAAGCCTGGTCGGCTCAATTGGTGTACTGATGGATGGTTTTGGCTTTGCAGGCACTCTGGAGAAGCTGGGTATAGAACGCCGATTACTGACTGCGGGCGAGCATAAAGGTTTTTTGGATCCATTCACGCCCTTGGATCCAAAACAACGTGAACATGCGACCGGTTTGTTAAAAGAAATACACGAACAGTTTAAACATGTTGTTCAAATGGGCAGGGGTGATCGTTTGAAAGACACAGCGGAAATATTCAGCGGGGTAATATGGACGGGACAAAAAAGTATCGAACTTGGCCTGGCTGACGCCATGGGCAGCGCCGAATATGTTGCGCGCGAAGTGATTAATGCCGAAGATATCGTCAACTATTCAACGCGCGAAAGCCTGATTGATCTTTTTGCCAAACGGGTCAGTACAACGATGTTGGGAATACTGACAAATAATGGCTGGGGGTTTAGGTAAACGGTTCTGGAGAAGCCTGCGCGCGATAGGCATATCCATATAACAAGCTTCAGTTAACTAAAAATCATTGACGTGTCGATACAAGCAATTTTGAGGCGGCAAGATAAATACAGGCGCAGAAGTGGGTTGTATGTGTAATAAATGCCATTCTGGGTCTGTTTTTAATGGTATATAACATATATGGTAGCGCTGACATCAGTAGTATTGTTCTTAAAAGACTGAAACTACAGCCTGTTGGTTTTAATCATTGCAAACGGATCCTTAAACGGAACTTAAATTTTTGAATGTTGTTAAGTTCTGCTAATTTCGCCAATAAACTGTACTTTTAGACAATAAAATGCAATAATTCTTCATGAGTACGGAAAATATCGGCGCAAGAAATATTCTGGTTATTCATGGCCCGAATTTGAATCTTCTCGGTATGCGGGAACCGGAGATCTATGGTTGTGAAACGCTGCAGGATATTAACAAGAATTTGGCCCGGATCGCGGAAAAGGTAACGTCAGACATTGTTTTTTTTCAAAGCAATGCAGAATCTGCGTTGATTGACAGAATCCAGCAGGCCATGAGTGATGGCACTGATTTTATTATTATCAATCCGGCGGCTTATACGCATACCAGCGTTGCTATGCGTGATGCGCTGACGGCGGCGCGGCTACCTTTCATAGAGATTCATTTGTCCAATATTTTTTCTCGCGAAACTTTCCGCCACCATTCCTATTTTTCAGACATGGCCTTGGGTGTAATCAGCGGTTTGGGTTCAAAAGGCTATGAATTGGCATTGGAATATGCCTTGACGGTTCATCGGTAAAAATGCTGTGCACTTGTTTATTTTACTTAAGCATTTTGCCAGGCTAGTACTCTATAAGGCGCGCCTTGCGGGCAATAGTCTAATGTCAAAAGACACAACGCAGGCTATGGCTATGAATGCTGACAAGCTCACCCGCAGGACGTTACCATGGTGTCCTGCAGCCGCGTTACAGTATTTGAAAAGAGGGCGACCCTTTTGATAAAGCTGTATGCGTTTAGTTGATAGCTGTTTGTAAACTGTTCGGTTAATCATTAGGGGGTGTTAACAATTGTGAATTATTTTTGTTGTTTCTGAACGCGAAGCGTCGTTTGGTTATTCCAAGTAATCGGCGAATAACGCGGCATCGCGCCATTTCAGGAACAACCCATAGGGCTGAGAGCCCGTTTTAGTCCTTCGTTGCGGTATCATTCGCCCATGTAGCGTGGCTACACCAGGCTCACGCCGCCTTGCTGAGGACTAAAACGGGTATCGGCAGCAACAGTTCACAATTGTAAACACCCCCCAGGTACACATGTTGATGTAATTTATTTTCAACGGCCCCGGATTGTTTGGGGTGATGCAGGGGGTGTTATGGATTTAAGAAAGCTAAAGAAGCTCATTGAACTGGTTGAGGAGTCCGGTATTACTGAGTTGGAGATTACTGAAGGTGAAGAAAAGGTTCGTATCAGTAAATCAGGCGCATCAATACCTGGATATGCCTTGTTGCCGCCCATGCAGCAAACTGTCGTGCCTTTGCATCAGGATCAAACCCAACCGGGACAAGCCGTAGCATCCAACGATACTAAGGCGGTTAATTCCGTTGATGGGAAAAAGGATGTACAACCCGACGGACATATCGTCAAATCACCGATGGTAGGTACTTTTTACCGTTCACCGTCGCCCGGCGCCATCCCTTTTGTCGAAGTTGGCCAAGCTGTAAAAACGGGTGAAACATTGTGCATTATTGAGGCTATGAAACTGCTGAATGAGATTGAAGCCGACAAAGATGGTGTAATTAAGTCAATACTGGTCGAGAACGGTCAGCCGGTTGAATATGGCGAACACCTGTTCGTCATCCGGTAGTACATTGATGATCGCATGGAAGCTGCGTGTTCGATGATTCCGGGCGGTTAAGCTAAACACATGTGAGTATATATGTTTGAAAAAATCCTTATCGCAAACCGCGGTGAAATAGCTTTGCGTATCCAGAGAGCCTGCCGTGCTATGGGAATTAAGACCGTTATAGTTTATTCCGAGGCGGATTCTGAGGCCAAATATGTCAAGCTTGCCGATGAATCGGTTTGTATCGGCCCTGCACCCGTTGCCCAAAGTTATTTGAATATTCCAGCAATTATCAGTGCCGCTGAAGTGACAGATGCTGAAGCCATCCATCCCGGTTACGGGTTTCTCTCGGAAAACGCCGATTTTGCTGAGCGGGTAGAGAAAAGCGGTTTTGTTTTTATTGGTCCGCGTCCGGAAACGATACGTTTGATGGGCGATAAAGTGAGTGCGAAAAACGCTATGAAAGTGGCCGGCGTTCCCTGTGTACCAGGCTCGGATGGTGCACTGCCGGAAGACATAGACACAATTAAAAAGGTGACCAGGAAAATTGGTTATCCGGTGATCATCAAGGCTGCCGGCGGTGGTGGCGGGCGCGGTATGCGTGTAGTACATACCGAAGCCGCGTTACCAAACGCAGTAATTATGACACGCAACGAAGCGCAAGCAGCTTTTGGCAATCCTGTGGTGTATGCTGAAAAGTATCTGGAAAATCCGCGCCACATTGAATTTCAATTGCTGATCGACGGGCAGGGCAACGCCGTGCATCTGGGTGAACGTGAGTGTTCGTTGCAGCGCAGGCACCAGAAAATCCTTGAAGAAGCCCCTGCGCAGGGTATTTCCGAAGCACTGCGCAATAAAATCGGCGTGCGTTGCGCCGAGGCCTGCCGACAAATCAAATATCGCGGGGTTGGGACATTTGAATTTCTCTTTGAGAAGGATGAATTTTATTTCATAGAGATGAATACACGGCTGCAGGTTGAGCATCCTGTGACAGAAGCCGTTACCGGCATTGATCTTGTGCAGGCGCAGATCAACATAGCTGCTGGAGAAATATTACCATTTAAACAAAATGATATCGCAATTAAAGGTCACGCGATTGAGTGCCGCATTAATGCCGAGGATGCGTACAAACTGACCCCTTCTGCCGGCCGCATCACCCAATACCATGCGCCAGGTGGCCCCGGGGTACGCGTTGATACGCATGTATATCACAATTATATGGTGCCACCTTATTACGATTCGATGATTGGCAAGATTATTACCTATGGCGACACCCGCGAGCAGGCGATAGCACGTATGCGCATCGCGCTCTCTGAAACGGTGGTGCAGGGTATTAAAACCAATATTCCGTTGCATCTTGACTTACTGACGGACGCCTCTTTTCTGAATGGGCAATTTTCAATTCATTACCTGGAACGCAAGCTTGCCTTGCACAATCAACAGGCAGACTGATTGAATTCGTCCGGATTTTCTGTGGTTGCGGCAAGATTCACTTTACAGGTGCCGAGTATGTCCTGGAAAACGATTTTTATTAAAACAGATAGCGCCTCAGCTGAACTGCTGGGTGACGCATTACTGGAACAAGGGGCTTTGTCGGTAGATATACATGATGCTGCCGCAGACACTGATCAGGAGCAGCCGATATACGGCGAACCCGGTCTGCCTGCAGACGAAGTATGGCAGAAAGCTGAAGTCAGCGGCATGTTCGATCCTGATACCGACATCAATGCCGTGATGCAGTCGATCACAAAAGCGCTAGCGTTACCAGATTTGCCGGCTTTTCGGATAGAAGCAATTGAAGCGCAGGACTGGGTGCGATTGACACAATCGCAGTTTAGTCCCATTTGTATTTCGTCGCGTTTGTGGATAGTACCTACATGGCATCAGCCTCCCGACCCGTCCGCGATTAATTTAATTCTTGATCCGGGACTGGCATTCGGAACGGGCAGTCATCCAACAACGCAGTTGTGCCTTGCCTGGCTTGATCAGAATCTAAAACAGGGAGAGACGCTTCTTGATTATGGTTGCGGCTCGGGAGTGCTCGCCATTGCGGCATTAAAGCTGGGTGCGGGCCGCGTAATCGGTATCGATATCGACCCGCATGCTGTCAAGGCAAGTCACGCCAATGCATTGTTGAATGCATGCGAACCAACAGATTGTACGTTTGCAACGCAATATCCGGTAGAAAACGCAGAGACCTGCAAAGCTGGACAGGTCGACGTTGTTGTGGCGAATATCTTATCCAATCCCTTGATCGTGCTGGCGCCAATCCTCGCCCGGGCGACTCGCCCAGGTGGGCGGATTGTGTTATCGGGCGTACTCGAGCCGCAGGCAATGGGAGCAATGTCGGCTTACAGCCAGTGGTTTGAGATGCAGATTAATGCTGCACAGGAAGACTGGGTATTGTTGACTGGAGTCAAAAACTCGGATCAGTAAATCAGCGGAGGGTATACTTCGGTCTTTACAAAATAAGTTGGCCAGATTGGTAAAAACGATCATCGATCATTTAAATCACGTGAAGCGGCAAGTGTTTTTACAACATTCATTTGCTTCAAAATTTGACGGACTGTTGAACGGGGTAGCCGATGGCGCTGGTGACATTGTGTCCGGGTTGTGGCACAACTTACAAAATTTATCCTGAACAGTTGCAGGCCCAGAACGGCTTGGTGCGGTGCGGGAAATGTCAAGTTATTTTTAACGGATTCTCCACGTTGATCACGATTGACGAGACTGAAATTGAATATTTACCGGCACCTGCTGACAATTCGACCGCACTGCATGACGATGTAAATGTACGGCAGATGGATGTGAAAGCCATGCATACTCACAGGAGCGAATATGCGGCGGCAGCACAGCAGGCTGGAACAGCGACTGCCGTTACTGCGATGGTACCGGAAGCGTTTGCAGAAAATGCCGAATCCGATGTGTCGACAAGTGATTTTCTATCTGACGCGGCACCCGAAAATCTGACCCGGCATCGTTTGTGGCAAACCGCCAGCGTGGTATTATTTTTTGTGCTGATGGTACAGGTGATAATGATATTCCGGTCTGATTTGGCGATACAGCTGCCGCAGACCAGATCTTATTTGGAGCAGTTATGCGATATTTTCGGTTGCTCGGTGCCTCTGCCGGCAAACATACAGTTGCTTAGCATCGTGTCGTCGGATTTACAGGTAAGCGATCCCGAGAATCAACCCGATGTAGCAACGCTGACCGCGATCATCCGTAATCATGCAGCGCAGGCGCAAGCATTACCTGCACTGAAATTGTCTTTGACGGATATGCATGGCCAGATGCTGGCCAGCCGTATTTTCACCGCAGCAGACTATCTATCTGCAGTGGATTGGAGAAAAACAACCATCCTGCCAAACCATGAAATAACCGTTCGACTTTATCTGGATAACAGCCAGCTCAATCCTATTGGTTATCGGCTGCAGATACTCTATATCTAGCGCTCTATCCAATGCGATACTGTCAGGCAGCAGTGCTGCAGTGATGTTAATTAATACATCAAGGTGCGCCTTGCCTTGTAAGCTGGCAAGTTTACTAACCAATATTGCATCAGTACGCTGGATTTTGACCTGTCATTAGTTGTGCCTGTTGTTGTGCCTGTTGTTGTGCCTGTTGGTTTTCATGGATTCCAGCGAAAGTACTACAGTTTGTACTCACTGATCCACTTGCCGGTTTTTAACTTGCCCTGTCCTGAATTGAGCGCACATGCCCCTATGGCGCAAAATAACTGCGTCTGCGGTCGCGGGCACGATCAATTCAACACAATTCAGCGTTTAAATTCCAGCGACTGATGCAATATCCAGACCAAACCCGACAATATCGTATGGATAGAAAATACTATTATTCTTCAAAAAGTTATGGATACTTTAACGTATCCTGACCGAATGGCTTTAGGTTTAGGGTGGCTGGTAAGGTATAATCAATCGCTTTATTTTAAATTTAAAAAGCAAGCAAAGTAATGAAAAAAAATCTTCGCACGAACCTGTTGGAAAACTTAATTACCCAGAGAATTGCGATCCTGGATGGCGCAATGGGTACAATGATTCAGACATTTAAACTCGAAGAGGCCGATTTTCGCGGCGAACGGTTTGCCGATTTTCCGCATGATCTGAAAGGCAATAATGATTTGCTGACATTGACGCGTCCGGACGTGATTCGCTCGATTCATACGGATTATCTTGAAGCCGGCGCCGATATTATCGAAACCAATACTTTCAACGCTAATGCGGTTTCCATGGCGGACTATCACATGGAGGACGTGGTTTATGAACTGAATGTCGCTGCAGCAAAGCTGGCCAGTGAAGCCGCACAGGCGATAGAAGCAAAAACCCCGGACAAACCCCGTTTTGTTGCCGGCGTTATCGGTCCGACAACAAAAACAGCCTCCATTTCGCCGGATGTCAATGATCCCGGATTTCGCAATATTTCCTTTGATCAGCTGGTCGATGCCTATACCGAATCCATACGCGGATTGGTTGACGGGGGTGCAGATATTCTGCTGGTTGAGACAATTTTTGATACGCTGAACGCCAAGGCGGCGCTGTTTGCTATCGATCAGTTTTTTGAAACGACTGCATTACGTTTGCCTGTCATGATTTCGGTGACGATTACCGATGCATCAGGCCGCACCCTTTCGGGACAAACGCCTGAGGCCTTCTGGAATTCGGTGCAGCACGCAAAACCTTTATCTGTTGGCATAAACTGTGCGCTGGGTGCCGAACTGATGCGGCCTTATATCGAGGAGCTGTCCGATATAGCGGAAGTCTATGTCAGCGTTCATCCCAATGCCGGGTTGCCAAATCCGCTATCGGATACCGGCTACGATGAAACCCCCGACTATACCGCGCGCCAGTTGAAAGATTTTGCAGAGTCTGGCTTTGTCAATATCGTTGGCGGTTGCTGCGGCACTACACCTGCGCATATTAAAGCTATTGCCGAAGCCGTTGCGCCGTTGCCGCCCAGAGTAGTGCCGGAATTGCCCGGAAAGTTACGGTTGTCAGGCCTGGAACCGCTGAATATCGGCGATGATTCGCTTTTTGTAAACGTTGGAGAGCGCACCAATGTGACGGGCTCGCGCGCCTTTGCGCGCCTGATTCTGAGCGACCAGTATGCCGAAGCGCTGGATGTTGCGCGCAGTCAGGTTGAAAATGGTGCGCAGATCATCGATATCAATATGGATGAAGCCATGCTGGATTCCTTACAGGCAATGGTGAAATTCCTGAAGCTGATCGCAACCGAGCCAGATATCTGCCGCGTACCGATTATGCTCGATTCGAGTAAATGGACGGTGATAGAGGCAGGGCTTAAATGCATACAGGGTAAATCTGTTATTAATTCCATCAGCCTTAAGGAAGGCGAAGCGGAATTTATTGAACAGGCCAAACTGGCGCGCCGCTACGGAGCGGCGGTGATCGTGATGGCGTTCGACGAATCAGGCCAGGCGGATACACTGGCGCGCAAGGTGGATATCTGTACCCGCAGCTACCGCGTGCTGGTGGATAAAGTGGGTTTTCCACCCGAAGATATTATTTTCGATCCAAATATTTTCGCCATCGCAACCGGAATAGATGAACACAATAATTACGGTGTGGATTTCATTGAAGCCACACGTGAGATTAAAAGAACGCTGCCATATGCAAAAATCAGCGGCGGCGTATCTAATGTATCGTTTTCTTTTCGCGGTAATGAACCCATCCGTGAAGCAATTCATACTGCCTTTCTTTATCATGCCATCAAAGCCGGTATGACCATGGGTATCGTTAATGCCGGGCAATTAGGTGTGTATTCGGATATTCCTGCCGATGTGCTTGAGTATATCGAAGACGTTATCCTGAACCGCCGTGATGATGCCACGGAGCGTCTGGTTGATTTTGCAGAAAATTTCAAAGGGAAGAAAAAAGAGCAGGTTGAAGATTTGAGCTGGCGCGAAGAACCGTTGCAGTCGCGTCTGACGCATGCGTTGGTCAGGGGCATTTCCACGTACATTGTAGAGGATACTGAAGAGGCTAGGCAGGAAATCAAAACAAAGGGTGGACGGCCGATTCAGGTCATCGAAGGCCCGTTGATGGATGGCATGAGCGTTGTCGGTGATTTATTCGGCGCCGGAAAAATGTTTCTTCCGCAGGTTGTGAAATCGGCGCGCGTAATGAAACAGGCGGTAGCGCACCTGTTGCCGTTTATCGAGGAAGAAAAGAAGCTGCTCGGCGATTCGAAACCGAAAGGCAAAATCGTGGTGGCGACCGTCAAAGGTGACGTACATGACATTGGCAAGAATATTGTTGCAGTGGTGCTGCAGTGCAACAATTACGAAGTAATCAACATGGGCGTCATGGTGCCCAGTACGCAAATTCTGGATATGGCCAGAAAAGAAAATGCCGATATCATCGGACTGTCAGGATTGATTACTCCTTCGCTTGAAGAAATGACGCATGTGGCCAAGGAAATGCAGCGCGAAGACTTCAGCATACCGTTATTGATTGGTGGCGCGACTACATCCCGCGTGCATACCGCCGTCAAAATCGCGCCGTACTATGAGGGGCCGGTGGTATGGGTGCCTGATGCCAGCCGTGCCGTGGGCGTATGCAGCAACTTAATGTCCGAAAGCTTGAAAGCAGATTATGTACAGGGCGTCCAGAATGAGTATGATAGGGTGCGCACGCAGCATAAAAACAAGAAGGGTCCGTCAAAGCTCTTGTCGATTGAAGATGCCCGCGCCAATGCTTATAAGCCGGAATGGGCTGCTTATCAGCCGCAGCAGCCGGAATTACTGGGTATTCGTACCTTGAAAAATTACCCACTGGAAAAAATCGTTCCGTTTATCGACTGGACGCCTTTTTTTCAGGCATGGGAACTAGCCGGGCGCTACCCGGCCATTCTGGATGACGATGTCGTGGGTGAAACCGCCAGTAATCTGTTCCGCGACGCGCAAACAATGTTGAAGAAAATTGTGGAGCAGAAATGGCTTTCGGCAAATGCCGTGTTTGGTCTGTTTCCGGCCAATGCAGTCGGTGACGATATCGAGATCTACACCAACGAGAACCGGGATAAGATCGCCATGACCTGGCATTGCTTGCGTCAACAAACCCAAAAACCATCCGGTAAACCCAACCGCTGTCTGTCCGACTTTATTGCACCGAAGGAGACGGGGCTCAAGGATTATATCGGCCTGTTTGCCGTTGGTGCGGGTTTTGGCATTGAGGAGCGCATCAAAGCGTTTGAAGATGTTAACGACGATTACAGTGCAATTGTACTCAAGGCGCTGGCTGACCGTCTGGCAGAAGCGTTTGCAGAGCATATGCATATGCGTGTCAGGCGTGAATTCTGGGGGTATGCCAGCGATGAGGAATTGAGTAACGAACAATTGATTAAAGAAGAATATCTCGGCATTCGCCCGGCGCCGGGTTATCCGGCATGTCCTGATCACACCGAAAAAGGTCCATTGTTCGAATTACTTGGCGCTACCGAGAAAGCAGACATAATCATCACAGAATCTTTTGCCATGGTGCCTACAGCTGCGGTATCCGGTTTTTATATTGCCCATCCGGAATCGACTTTCTTTGCTGTTGGAAAAATCGGCAAGGATCAGGTGGAGGATTACGCAAAGCGCAAGGGATGGACGGTGGAAAAAACGGAACAGTGGCTGGCCCCCGTGCTGGCTTATGAACGTTAAATGCTATTGTACATGCACGCGTCCGTAATGGATTTAAGCAGTTTATCAATGGCTCTATATCCTGTGTTTTATGGAAAGAGTGAAAATGAGTATTCTGGACAAGGCAAAAGAACTGTCGAACCGTGTGGCCGACAAAACTGTTGAATTCAGCAGCGACGAGGTGATCGCCAGCACGATTATCAAAGCGGTGGAGAAGCAGGAGAAAGTCAATGCCATTCTGAAAGCGCGCGGCTCGAACTACCGCATCGGCAGTCTCAATCTAGGCATGGGCATTCCACCAAGCGTGACATTCGGTATCTGGCGGTTATCGGATACCGGGGCGGAAGAATCGAGTAAGGTGGAAACAATGGTTAAAAAAGGACCGATTGCTGAATAGTGTTTGACAATGTTTTTGTGCGAAAAATCAGAAACGCCACCGAAAGTAAAGTCATTGTGCAGAACTAATTCAGTTGGTTCGCAGAGGTATATCTCACAGGATAAAACATGCAGTTTGTATCCGGGCTGGCTGTCAAGATTATTGTGTACCGGAACGCAATTTGAGTCGAAAATTTCTATTTCAAAACAGATTGACAGGTAATTTGCAAACTGACACAGAATTTTGGGCACTCTTTTAGCTTTAACATAATGCTTCATTTCCAGGTTAGCAACCTATGGATAGAGTGTTACGACAAAGTCCCCTGATAACCAGCTTGGATATTGCATCGGTTGCTGGAGTTTAAACACCGAACTGTTTTGAATTGAGCGTGCTCGCGACCGGAAACGCGGTTATTCCACGGCATGGGGAGCATGTGCGTTCAACCTAAAAAAATCAGTTAAACGAATCCCTGCCGGCAAATTCCAGAATAAAGTTAATACGAGATTCTGAGATTTGATTGTCAATTAGCATTCATTGATAACTCATCAGGCGGTCTCAGGATAGCTCCATGGAGATATTTTTTCATTGCTTCGCTCAAAATATGGCACCAACACTGCAAGGGTGTTAACTGCGGCGCATTAGCTTTGAGTTTACAAAAGAAGTTGCTGATACGTTGATAGGCCTGCATAGCATAAGCAGCTCTTCCATGCGTACTGGTAATGGTTAAGGTTTTTTGGCACGGCATGTGTCGTTTGTTTACCGATGCTATGTAACAATAGCGGCCTTGAAGTAATCGCATCAAAATGTTTATTTGGTTCTGCCAGGCGAACAAACAGTGTCTGCCAGTTATCATAGAAGTGGCCGCGGTTATTTGGACACTGTAATGGGTAAGTTAAGGAGTTGTTTTCTGTTTCAACGCTCATTGAAATGCGATTGTACGAAGATGCCAAGTTTGCGTTTTAAAATCGTCATTGCCAGAAAAGCCGGCAAGCTTATCCAACACTGATGCGCTGCCCTATAATTATGGCGCCGGTAATTTTTTGGCGATGATGTACCTGCAAAGGCTGTATTTGCTTGTTTGTGGCAGCGTAAACGGTTTCTTGCTTTTTCAGCCTTCTTCCCTGGAAGAGGGCTTTTTAACCTAAATTCCTCAGTTAGCTGGAATCAAATGCCAACGTAGCGGGAAATGAATCAAGAAATTGTGATTTCTGGGGTTTGCTGGCAATAATTTTACTGATGATATAACGCACCAAGGCTGGCCAGCGACCTGCT
>NZ_FOGH01000015.1 GCF_900111165.1 Nitrosomonas sp. Nm51 | reverse complement strand
GATTGAAATACCATCAGCGTAATGCAGCAACACTTGAGCCCTTGGGATTTCTCGCAACGGAGCCTTGCGGGCCTTGCTTATTTGTTCAAGTTTGCCCCGTTGATCGGCCGACAAAGACAATTCAGCGCGTTGTGTTTTTCGAGCCATGACACCCTCCTGGTTTTTATTTGAGAATAGCCTGAAAAAGACAACTTGTAAATATTTTATTGAAACATTATACTAGTTCTGCCAGCGGGCGTTGGAATACCTCATAGGTTTCTTCATGATAGTTTTGTACACGTATGGTGACTGGGATGGCGCTGAGCGGATATAGACCGAGTATCTGGGGAATGATGCGGTAATCCGAGGGCACCTTTACGCGCTGCCTTAACAAAGTCAGACGGTTACTATCAGCCAAATCCGCAGACACTAAACGAGGGTAGCAGCTGTCTATCGCGTTTTGAAGATTGCCGCCAAAGCTGGCCGCTAACTTGGCTTTGCTCGCCGCCGGGAGTGAATCCAGCTCGATTTGGCGTGCAGTACGGTCAGTGTCTGCTAGATGGCCAAGCCAGGTTTCCTGTTGGGTTGGTAAAAGTATTTGCTGATTGAAACTTGCGAGAAACCGGGTGCTGCGCAGATACGGAAAACCTGGTACCCGCATCGGTCTGGATGGCGAGAAACCCGCCTTGGCTGCTGCATTGTCTAATGCAGTAAATAATTCTAAACATGGTTGCGCAGCAACCGTCGTTGGTAGCGGTGTCGTCGGGACGGCACAGCCAGGTAGCAGGCTCATCAGTGCTAATGGCCATAACGTTGACGTTGGGCTTTTATTCCATATCCAACCAATCACACGGTTTAGGAAATGCATACAGCTTTACCTCTTTACCTCTTCGCTGCCAGGTTCAGATTGTCAGTTGTACCACCAAACAGCCTTAGGTAGCAAGGACATCAAATGGATTCGGTGCGCGACCATCGTCTTGCAGAGCTTTATCACTGGCGGGCGTTGCCGGGCGTCTTCGAAGAAGTTTGAGCTATCTTCTTGGCTGAAGTCGGCGAACATTTCCAGTTCGAGCGTGGAGGGTATTTCTGTCTGGAGCCGGATAGTCGACCCGGTAGACCTTTGGTCTTTAACCGGGTCGTTGCCTTGCCAGATACTGAGTTGAGGTAGCTTGATGCCTAACGCGGACAGGTTCTGGCGGCACGGCATCATGATCTCATTCCAGCCGACCATCAACTGATTCAGAATGTCAAATCATATCCGACTTTGGCGCACTCGGCCTTCAGGATATCAAGACTGTTTTTGAACTTAGGCAATTGCTGCTCGGGTGTTTGTCCGCCATCTGCCGGGGGCATCGTTTTGCCGATAGCTTTTTGCAACAGGTCGCGGCACCAGACCTTGTTGACTTCGGCAAAGGCATGGCAAGAGCGGCAATCATTGGCGGCGATCACGCTGGCGGCTTTTTTCCAAGGCGGATTGCCCCATTTATCACCCTTGTTGGTGTTGTCCACATTCCTTGTTGAGATTGGTGTATAGCGCTTTTCCGGCTCTTCGGCGATGCCGTCCAGAACGGTACCGGGATGCACGATAAAGGCATTGCTCCCCAAGTGACAAAACGTGCATTTCAGCGGCTTAGTTCCCTTGGTGCCGTCCTGGTTGGTGAAGGTGGTGTAGGTGGGAATGGTGTTGCCATTGAGTTCAAAATCGTCAATTTTTTTGCCGAACGGATTGGTTTCCGAGGCCCAGAAACAGGCATTGCCGGTCTTCTTGCCTTGGCAGATGATACCGACCACTTGCACATTGGCGGCTTTGTTGTTTTTGTCTTGCGTTTTGCCGATCTGATAGCGTACCGTGGCGGCGCAGAGTCCGGCAGGGGCGTTTGTAGACTTATAACGCCAGATATACAACGGATTGAATCGCGAATCGGAAAAGATCTGCTCCCCGGGGAGCGAGCCGATCTCGGCCCAGGTGGGTTGTCCGAAGGGCGGAGGAACTGGCACGCCAGCCTCACGGCAGGTTTTATTGTATGCCAGGGACGGAGGCTCGCCACCTCTGGGTGGAAGGTTTTTGTCAGCAGGTTTCCCGTATTCCCGATCTCGGTTGCCGGCCGGGTCGCCGACCTGCACTTTGCCATGGGCTTTCAAGTTATAAAAATAAGCGGCCTCGTCAATACTGAGTTCGATCGGTTCCAGGGCCTCGTCAAAAAAGTTGAAATGGAAATCGAAAGCAACTCGTTCGATCTTTGCCCTGTTAATTTTCGCAGTCTCAGATGGTTGTTCAACCTTGTCGGTGCAGCCGGACAACAAAGACAGGCTCAAGAATATCGCTAAAACTTCTGTTCGACCGGCGCCGAGCAGGAAACGGTGCAATAAGTACCATTTGCTTCGACAGAATTGTGCAGATATGACTGAGCTTCTTTTATTATAGTGCCCGGCCAGATCGAAAGCCGAGTTTTCAGGATCGGGAGAAGCCGTATGTTGGGCAGCACGGGTAGGATGACAGGTGCCAAACTGCTGTTTTGGCTGGATTCCCGTCAAGTTCGAATTATTCAAACGATGCCCCGGTTCTGAATCTATGGCAGGATATATTTCAACGTCAACCCCAACCCCGTTTCCTGCCGTTGCGCCTGTTGGCTGGCCTGCTCGATGAACCGGTTCGGTAGACCATACGGCATGATCGCGATATTTTTGCCTTGCCAAACGGCCTGCACCATCATGCAGAAACTGCCAGCTACGGCTGATATGATTGAAGAACGAATGAAGAAGACCGTTGCCGACGTTGGTTTGGTGCCAAAACAAACCATCTTCGTTGGCATCGATGCAGACTTCATCGCCTGGGCCGAATCCTTCCTGTGCCTTTTGTACCAGAACAAATTCATTGCCACGATAGTGCGTGATGGGTAGTTGTTGTTTGCTCATCTTGATTTCTCCGCTTTATGTATATGTCCAAAAAGATTGAAAATTCCATTACTACTCTTAATACGTATGAGAAGCGGAAATGGCCCATTTCGTGGAGAATTCTTTCTTGTCTTCTGAGCCACTTGCAAAATTATCACGCGCTAACTGAAAAAAATTCGGTATCTGTCACGAGTGTCAATCAACACTCAAAATTTACCATGTATCAACAGCCAAAAGTTTCCAGTTAAACAATGTGCAATTTAATTATCAAGTGCGTTTTTATGATGCTTGAATCGATAGGAATCGTTACCGGTCTCGAGGTATCGCAGTGACGGATGATGCGGTCGAGTAAGGCGATGGCCATTTTTTCATCGCCAAAAACTTGTGCTCATTCAGCAAAGTCGAGATTTGTAGTAATGATCAGAGAAGTCTTTTTATATAGCTGACTGATGATATGAGACAATAAAGCGCCGCTGGATTCCGGGAAAGACAGATAGCCCGGTTCATCGAGAATGATGGCGTCGATTTGGATGAGTCGCCTGGCGAGCGAGCCGGGCTTGTCCAGCTGTTTTTCCTTCTCAGCACCTCCCGCTAATTCGAAAAGCATTTATTCCAGAATCAATTTGGTAAACCTTTTATGCATTTTGTTTTTTCAGGGTAAGCGAAATCATCCGGCTGACGTTGGCTGTTAAATTGGGCAGCCTGACTCCAAACTCCCTAAGCTGGTGAAATACATCCTTCAATTACGATTACTTTGGCTAAACCGATTGCATATTATTGAGGATCGCTAAATTTAATTTTGTTACTATCATACTGATACAATTAATCTGGCAGTGTCACGACGATGAAAACAGAATATGCATGCTGTGTGTACCTTGGCGATGAACTTGCACGTTACGCATTCGGAAACAACCATCCTTTTGGCCCGCTGCGCCATAGTGCTTTCAGCAATGCGCTGTACCAGAAGAATCTTGATCAACATGTTGACATCCTGAGGCCTGTTGCGGCCACACAAGAAATTCTTGAACTGTTTCACGAACATGAGTACATAGAAAAAGTTAAAGATTTGTCGGAGTCTGGCGGCGGTTATCTTGACCAGGGGGATACGCCAGCGTTTAGCGGTATGTATGACGCAGCCCTGACGGTTGCGGGGACAGTATGTGACGCGATTGATCGTCTTGTTGACAATGAATATACAAAAGCCTTCGTGCCGATTGCCGGCCTGCATCATGCGCGGCGCCATACCGCTGCGGGATTTTGTGTCATCAATGATTGTGGTATTGCCATTGAGTATCTGCGCCATAAGCACCATATCAACAGGATTGCCTATATCGATATCGATGCGCACCATGGCGATGGCGTATTCTACAGTTTTGAAAATGATCCCGATCTGATTTTTGTTGATTTTCATGAAGACGGTCGTTTTTTATATCCGGGGACCGGAAATATCACCGAGACCGGGAAAGGCGGCGCCAAAGGCACCAAGCTGAATTTTCCGATGCCGCCTGGCGCTGGTAATGAATTATTTATGCAGGCATGGCCGCGCGCCGAAGAATTTATACGCACGGGTAAACCGGAGTTTGTGTTAATTCAATGTGGTGCCGACAGTATATGTGGTGACCCGATAACGCACATGGCATATACTGAGTGTGTGCATAAACATGTAGTAACAAGTGTTTGCCGCATTGCCAACGAATTTTGTGGTGGCCGCGTGGTGGCACTGGGTGGCGGCGGCTACAATCTTGACAATATTGCTAAAACATGGACTACTGTTGTCAGCGCCATGATTGAAGTGGACCGAATCTGAGGCGCATCCACGTGTTAACCGAATTGAGCAGAAACAGTGAAATGAAATTTACAGCAACAGCAAAATAACTTGCAATTCCTTCAAAATTGGCTTTCTTTCCTGACCCGTAAAGCCTGACTTTCGCGGCTGTGACCAGCGATCGTGTATTCTGAAATATGCGGGTGTTGCCTTTGGGCTGGATTCTTCTGTCGAAACCCCCTGGTAATCGCGAGGCGCTCGGATATTATTACCAGATTTAATCGATAACCGATCAGTCAATTATTGATATCTTTTTAAAAGGAGAAATATGAGTCTATTTTTTAAGAAAAAATATTTGTTTTTTACGTTTTTCCTGCTTGCTGTGGGAGTAAATGCTTCGTCGTTGGCTTTGGATGGCCCGCCCGAGGCGCTGGAAAGTATTGATGCACACAAAAAAGTAATCAGCCCGGAAGAATATTTTTGGATTGAAGGTCAGGCGCGGTTTTTCGCCCGCATTGACAGCGGCGCTAAAAGTACGTCGATACATGCAACTGATATCGAAGTCGAAGATGCCGCGGAAACCATGATGGACAATGTCGGCAAACAGGTTAATTTTACTATTGAGAATGAAGAAGGCGAGACATGGTCCATTTCAAGGCGTATCAGTTCTGTTACTCAGGTACGCAATTCACAGGGTGTTGAATACCGTTATAATGTACCTTTGCGTCTGGGCTGGAACGGTATCAATAAAACGGTTGATGTAAATTTACGCGACCGCAGCAAAATGACGTACAAATTGTTGATCGGCCGGGACTGGATGCATCGTGAAGTGGTTATTGATCTGGAGCAGTGAAACAGTGACGCTGCATTATTGTTGCGTAATGCAGGAATAGCCGATACTCTGTTTTTGAGTGTGCGACCGGAATGACAGCGTCCAATAAAACATTATTTTTTGAAAAAAATGTGTCTTCAAGTGCTGAAAAATTTACTGGATTGGATAAACGGCAGTCGATGCTTTGGATAGCAATAACGGCCGTGATTGATGAGAAATAGTAGCTTTCATATGAAAAGACGAACTTTTTTACAAGCTGTTGTTACGGCCCCATTCATTGCCGGGTTGTCGCGCATGCGCAAAGCAATTGCCGCAACACAGGATGAAGGCTGGCGCACATACGAGGTGATTACAAAGCTCGACATTACGAATCCCTCCGGTATTTCGCGTGCCTGGGTCCCGCTGCCTTACATGGAAAAAACTGACTGGCACACACTGCTCGGTACTACATGGTCGGGCAACGGACGGACAACAGTTATTACCGAGCCAAACTATGGTGCAAAAATACTTTATGTCGAATGGCGGGAAAATGAGCAAGCGCCACATATTGAAGTAATTAATTCTTTTGCTACGCGTAACCGCGCCGCAGATTTCATCAGGTCCAATCCGGGGTCACTGGCCACTGATCCCCTGTCACAGCGCGAAATAGAACGCTATACCAAACCGACTGAACTGATACCGACAGACGGCATCGTGCGTGACACGGCAAGAAACATCACGCGTCTGGCCAGGTCAGACATTGAAAAGGCGTATGCGATCTACGAATGGGTTGTGGAGAATACTTTTCGTGACCCTAAAGTCAACGGGTGCGGTTGGGGCGATATCAAGACGATGCTGGAAACAGGTTATTTCGGTGGCAAATGTGGCGATCTCAATGCGCTGTTCGTCGGCCTGACCCGGTCGGTCGGCGTGGCAGCACGCGATGTCTACGGATTGCGCGTTGCGCCCTCGCGACTGGGTTACAAAAGCCTCGGACTCGGCAGTACCGATGCGAGCAAAGGACAACACTGCCGTGCTGAATTTTTTGCTCAAGGTATAGGCTGGGTGCCGGTCGATCCCGCCGACGTACGCAAGGTAGTGCTGGAAGAGCCACCCGGCAATCTGCAACTAGACGACCCAAGAGTCATGGCGATACGCAGGAAATTATTCGGCACCTGGGAAATGAACTGGCTTGCTTATAATACTGCGCATGACGTTGTTCTGCCAAACTCACGAACCAGGCTCGCTTATTTCATGTATCCGAATGGCGAAAGTGGTGGAAAGGCTCTGGATCAACTGGATCCCGATACCTTCAAATACACAATCACCGCTCGGGAAATCAAAACACCTGTGTAAAGTGTAAACACCTTGTCACGCGATTTTTGTTTAGCTATTGAAGCAGCACAAGGTGATATGTCAAAGGTGATATGTCAAAAGCAAACGCAATTATGAGTGCCGGGAAAATTGCCCTAACGCAAACAGTCCAAAAAGGGGGGTGTGCTGCCAAAGTTGCTGCTTCCGAATTACATCGAATTTTACAGCAGGTAAAGTTTCCGACTGCTCACCGCGAGCTGCTCGTTGACGGCGGTTTGTTTGATGATGCGGCGATTTATAAAGTAAATGATGACGTTGCATTGGTGCAAACCCTGGATTTTTTTACGCCGATCGTAAATACGCCGCTTCTTTTTGGAGAAATTGCGGCGGCGAACGCTTTAAGCGATGTTTACGCCATGGGTGGCAGGCCCAGAACGGCCATGGGAATTCTGGCTTTTCCGATGGCGACATTACCCGAGCATGTGATTGTCGATGTCATGCAGGGGGCCAGCAATAAAATTGCCGAAGCAGGGGCTAATTTTGTGGGCGGTCATTCTATTGACGATGATACGTTGAAGTTTGGTCTTTCCGTAACCGGATTTGTCAATCCACAACAGGTGTGGACGAATGCCGGGGCGATAGCAGGGGATCATTTGATTCTTACCAAAGCGTTAGGCACCGGCACCATGACCGCCGCGTTAAAGAGACAAGCAGTAGATGAAGAAGATATTATGGAGGCGCTGCTCGGTATGGCGGCTGTCAATAATGTTGCTGACTTGATGAAGCCCGGGTTAATAGCCGCCATTCACGCGGCCACGGATATAACGGGTTTTGGCTTCTCAGGACATGCCATGCAAATGGCTCATGCCAGTAATGTGACTTTAAAAGTGGACGCGGCCGAACTGCCCCGGTTTAGTAACGCATTAAACTATCTGGAAAATTCTTTTTTAACAAAGGCGCACAGGACTAACAAGGAATACACTGAGCCTGACATCGATGTGTCGAGTCTGGATAATCTGCACAGGCTATTGATTCATGATCCGCAGACAAGCGGTGGTTTGTTATTGAGCGTTTCCGCCGAAGCAGGTCATGACATGGTTCAGATTTTGCGCACAAAATTCAAATCTGCTGGGATTATCGGACAGGTTTTACCCCGTCAAGAAAAAGCGGTGATCTTTGAGTAATCAGCTTGTCATCATTGATGAATTAAAACAATTATTTGCAGCGGAAACGCCGTTGATTGACCTGCGCGCGCCGGTTGAATTTGAGCAAGGCTCGCTGCCTGAATCCGTTAATATTCCGATACTCAATACTGAAGAACGCGCGTTAATCGGGACCGCCTATAAGCACCAAGGTCAGGAGGCCGCAATCAGGCTTGGCTATCAAATCGTTTCTGGACCGGTAAAAAAAGAACGCGTTGCGCACTGGTGTCAGTTTGTTGCCGAGAACCCCCATGCAGTGCTTTATTGTTTTCGTGGTGGGAGGCGATCTCAAATTGCGCAACAATGGTTGAAAGATACAGGTGTTGAAAGGCCGCTACTCGCCGGCGGATACAAAGCCGCACGCCGGTTTTTGATGCGCTTCATCGAGGAATTCGGCGCAAAAAATCGATTTATTCTGTTATCAGGCCCTACAGGAAGCGGCAAAACAGCGTTGATCAATGCGGTAAAGAATTTCTACCCCGCTTTGGATCTGGAGTGCCTTGCGCACCACCGCGGCTCGGCATTTGGGGCCTGGCGCATTCCGCAACCGGCACAAATTGATTTTGAGAATCGTCTGGCCGTTGCGCTTATGAAATTAGAAAACAAGTTACTGCCGCAAACAAGCCTGCTAGTTGAAGACGAAAGCCGCCATATTGGAAAAAATTGTTTGCCGGACAGTTTTTTCATTCACCTGAGAAATTCAGAGGTTATTTGGCTTGACGAACCGCGCGCTGTCCGCGTCGATAATATTTTTAACGATTACATTCTCAATACGGTCATCGGCCATGCTTTCCAGAAAACAGGGGCGGAAGGAAAATCGATGCAGGAACAAGCACTAACAGTTTTTGAATATTACAAAAAAGCTTTAGTGGCAATCAGTAAGAAGCTCGGTGGACTGCGAACCCGGGAAATTATGATTGATTTAGCGTCGGCCCGTTTGGATTTTCTAAACAGGAATGAAATTCAATCCAACAAAATCTGGATTGAAAAATTGTTAACGTATTATTACGATCCGCTTTATCTTAAATCATTGAAACGCCGCCAGGTGACGGTAATCTTTAAAGGCTCCAACAGCGCGGTCATTGAATATCTTAAAAACGGCACGAACGATTTCGCGGCAAATCGTCCAGGTTACCAGCACGCACGGTTTTCAACTGATGTATCCTAATCATTATTTTTATAAACAGAGGCTTGTAAAAATAATGATGATAACACCTGACGCTGATTTATACCGGCGCAGGTCAGAGAATATGGTAACTTGTATAAACGTATCGCTGATGATGTAACAGATCTTGAATCCTCATCTATTAGGAAAGCTATGGCTATATTCAAATGGACCGCAATTTTGTTTCTTTCTTTGCTGCTATTGTTTGCTGTACTGATTTCGCTGATGGACTGGAACTGGGTGCGTGACTACGCGGTCCGGCAGCTGAGTGAAATGACGGGACGGACGCTGGTTATAAAGGGAGATCTGGATATTAGCTGGTCTCTGGCGCCGCATATCCGGCTCGAGCAGATCAAGCTTGAAAATGCGTCATGGAGTGAGCGGCCATACATGCTTGAAATTTCTGCACTAGAGCTGCAAATTGATCTGCGCAGGTTAATCGCGGGGCAGATAGTGCTGCCTGAAGTGTCATTGTTTAGCCCCGCCATCTTTCTCGAGAAATCGTACGATGGCAAGGCAAACTGGGAATTTGAAATTGTCCCTGTTGGCGACCCTGCGCCTGATGAACGCACCGAGTTTCCAGTCATTGAGCGGCTTAAAATTGAAAATGGATTGCTTGTTTATGACGATCCGGCTGCTGATACCGATATAAAAGCAACGCTTGCTTCCGTGCGTGGAACGGAAAATCACCGAGATTCGTTCACTTTGCAGGCTAAGGGAAAAATACAGGGAAAGACGCTGGATGTTGATTTGAATGCCGATCCGCTTCTTGCGCTTCAGGAAACCGAGAAGCCTTATAAACTGGTTTTGGATGTCCGCTTGGATGACACGGTTGCCAAAATCGATGGCACGTTGCGGCAGCCGTTTCAGTTGAAAGGGCTGGATATGTATTTTGAGGTACAGGGACCTAATCCTGGCCGTGTATCAACCATTCTGGGCTTTCCGATGCCCGATTTGCCGCCTTATCGGTTAGCGGGTGAGATATCCCGTTATGGCGATATCTGGAAATTTTCCGGCTTTGATGGCCGTGTGGGTGACAGTGATTTAACCGGGGATATTGATGTCGATATCGGTCAAAGCCCGCTTTTTATCAAAGCTGATCTGACCTCGCAAAAACTGGATTTGGATGATCTTGGCCCTCTGATCGGCATTGCGCCGGATACCGGTAAAGGGGAAACGGCTTCGGCGCCGCAAAAGAAAGAAGCCAGAAAAGAGGAAAAAACGCCAACCGTGCTGCCTAAAGATGAAATTGACTTTGAAGCATTGAAGCAGGTAAATGCTGATATTCATCTGCGTGGTAAACGGGTTGAATCAAAACTGCCGTTGGATGATCTGACGATGAAAATCAGCATTGAGGGCGGCAACCTGATTCTTGCGCCGCTGAATTTCGGAATTGCAAGCGGTAATTTGCGCTCTCGTATTGAACTGGATGCAAGCCAAAAACCAATTGCCAGTAAAATTGAAGCTGAAATCCGGCACGTGCGGCTAAACGAAATGTTGAAATATTTTGACATCGCCGATGACAGTGCAGGAGTGGTAGGTGGCCGGGCCGTATTTTGGTTCAATGGCGATTCGATTGCACAGATGCTGGCTGCGGCCGATGGCGGCTTGTTGATGTTAATGACGGGCGGTCAGTTTGACAACCTGCTCATAGAGATTGCCGGGCTTGATATAGGTGAGACGCTGGTTGCATTATTCGATGATGAAACAGATACCGGTATCAATTGTGCTTTTGTCGATCTGCCGACTGAAAACGGCATGATGAGCTTGGAGACCTTGGTTGTGGATACCAAGGATACTGTTTTTCTAGGAAAAGGTACAATTGATCTGGCCGGTGAAAAGCTGGATCTGGTCATTGATCCTAATCCCAAGGATTTAAGCCTTTTTTCCGCGCGCGCACCGCTTCATATCGGCGGCCGTTTCAGCAGTCCGGATTTTGTTCCCGGTTCTTCGGCGGTATTACGCGGCGCCGCGTCGCTTGCTTTGCTGCCCTCGGCTCCGATTGCAAGCCTGATTTCATTATTGGAAGAAGATGGCGGGGAGGAAAACATACACTGCTCCGGTCTGGTGGAAGCCATTAATGAGGCTCGCTGATGCAGGCTGATTGGTACAACCGGAAATTTTTTACATGCATGGGCTTAGACTAAATGATTAACGATTTGATTGATCACAAATTGTGCCGATGCTGGCATGTGTTCGGGTTGTTTATGGTCATGGCTTTGCTTGGCGGCTGTGCCGGCATGCTAAATCCTGAAACGATAGAGGCAGAACCGCGTGAGGACGTTATTCTGGCAATGAAAATTAAATCAAAGCTGATTGAATCGGAAGAGTTGAGCGCCGCCGCTATTCATGTGGATGCGTCGAGTGGTATGGTGAAATTGACCGGGTTTGTTGAAACGCACGCTCAGCAAGTTCTCGCCGGTCAAATAGCGCGGCAAACCGATGGTGTCATCCGGGTTGAGAATTTGCTGGAAGTGAAATAATTTTCTAAAAATTAGCTGGTTACGGATTGTATTTGATTTAATGCGGCGTGAATCAAAATTGGGTCATGGCTTGGACCTGTCCGGCAGATGCTCAGGAGGATTACCGGTTTCTATCTCCAGATTGACAGTTTTAACTGCGTAGTCTTCAGCAGGCATGCGAAATCCGGCGCTTTCATTAAAACTGAAAGTCAATGCGGCACCAAACAAAAATATTACCGATGCATAATATACCCATACCATAATTACCATTACAGAGCCGGCTGCCTGATACAGATTGACTGCATAGGAATTACTGATGTAGAGCTTGATGAAATACATTCCAATAAAAAATAAAACCGCGGTAACAATGCCGCCGGTCATCACGCTTTTCCACGGCAAGCGAACGTCCGGCAGATATTTAAATATCAGCATAAACAAAAGCGCTGTGATCAGAAAAGGAAGTACGAGCGCGGTGATTTCGATGATCAGAACAGAGATGCTGGGTATCACGACCATCAGCGATTGACTGAATTTTGCGACCAGTGCGTTGATTGTCAGCGAAACCACCAGAATAAAACCAATGCTGAGTAGCAAAGTAAATGAAATGATACGGTCCCGTAGCATTTTCAGCCATCCGGCATTCGGTCTGGGCCTGACCATAAACAGTCTGTTAAGCGCGTCCTGAATGGTGACAAATACGGTAGTAGATGTGAACAGTAATGCGCCGATGCCAAGTAATGTCGTCCACCATTTTCCTTCAAAAATCCCTGCCATGCGCACCGTATTGGCGAGCTGTGCTGCACTTTCCCGGCCGATGACATCGGCCAGATCTCCAAAAATTGTTTGCCGCACGGTTTGCGGATCATAAAATAAAGTAGTAGTAAACAGTATGACCAGCAACATCGGCGGCAACGAAAAGATTGTGTAGTATGAAAGCGCTGCAGCGCGGACCAGCGCGTTGCCTTGCTGAAATTTTTTGAAACTGTTGATTAAAACATCCCGAATAAATCTGTATCTGACAGTGATCATAATCATGATTGAGGGATGAAGCTTATTTGTTCATGAAGCAGTATGGTAATAGTTTTGATTTGCTCACTGCAACTTCATTAACCCAGTATTGCACAAGTGCGCCGGATTTTGGCCTGTTGGTAAAAAACCTGGTTTTTCCGCTTTACACCTGCGTACAGTGCCAAAGATTGTTCGCATCAAGCAGTCACATTGAACATACCAGACAAGGCCGACTGTGAATCGTTGATTTTGTCCGGTACGTCGTGTGATGCCGTACGGATTTTACCGGTTTGCAGATCGGGATGCCAGGTGAAAAGTTGTCCGTTATGAAGTTTTTCATCATCTATCTTTGTTTTGAGGCTATCGATTTGCGGCAGTATTTTAGAGTAATATACAGTCAAGAAAATATCCAATAAACTGCGGATTGTCTCTCAAAAAAAGACGATGCCAAGGTTGCGCGAGCGATCACCAACGCTATCGCTGTCAGTGTATGTAAATTTGAACATATGTTTGAAGAAACTGTCAGACGCTTTTCATTAAAATTCTTTGGACATGAGACCAGAAACAAAGACTGATGTGAATGTGAATGCACATACAAAAGCTGAGGCGAGATTGCCGGTTGAAGAAGCGGGCTGGCAATTCGATAACAGCTATGTTCGGCTGCCGGAACCGTTTTATGTCCGTATCGCACCTGTTCCGGTGCGTGCGCCGTGTCTGGCAATTTTAAATCATGCGCTGGCAAAGTCGATGGGGCTGAATTTTGATACATTATCCGATGAAAATGTTGCGCAGCTGTTTTCCGGAAATGTTCTGCCGCAGACTGCAGACCCAATCGCGCAGGCTTATGCCGGCCACCAGTTCGGCGGTTTTACCATGCTTGGCGATGGCCGTGCGATACTGATAGGCGAGCATCTGACGCAAGCGGGCAGCCGGCTGGACGTTCAGTTAAAAGGCTCCGGACAAACGCCGTTCTCACGGCGCGGCGATGGCCGTGCGGCGCTGGGTCCAATGCTGCGTGAATATATTATCAGCGAAGCAATGCATGCATTGGGGATACCGAGCACGCGCAGCCTGGCTGTTGTGACCACCGGTGAAACGGTGTTGCGGGAGACTCCCTTGCCCGGTGCTGTTCTGACCCGTGTGGCGGCAAGTCATATACGTGTAGGCACATTCGAATATGCTGCCAGACTCAACGATGGCGCGTATGTTAAAACACTGGCCGATTATACTATTCAGCGCCATTATCCGGATCTGTTCGAGACCGCTAATCCTTATCTGGCGCTACTGCGCCGTGTGATCGATCGCCAGGCCTCGCTGGTGGCGCAATGGCTGCTGGTCGGGTTTATTCATGGCGTGATGAATACGGATAATATGGCTATCAGCGGCGAGACTATCGATTACGGCCCGTGTGCATTTATGGATGAATACGACCCGTATACCGTGTTTAGCTCAATCGATTATCAGGGTCGTTACGGTTATCATAATCAGTCGCGCGCGGCGCAATGGAATCTTGCGCGATTTGCGGAAACATTATTGCCATTGCTGGATCCGGTGCAGGAAAAGGCACTGGTGCTGGCAGAAGAAACGGTGCATGCTTTTCCCGGTATTTTTCAGCAATACTGGTTGACCGGTATGCGCAGGAAGCTGGGGCTGTTAACCGAAGAAGCGGAAGATGTTGAACTGATTGAAGCGCTGCTGATGTGTTTGCACGAACATCACGCCGATTACACCAATACTTTCCGCATGCTGACTGCAGATCCGCTCCCTGACGATACCCTGTTTCAGGATTCGGCATTTGCCGCTTGGCATGCGCAATGGCAGGCGCGTCTTGCACGCCAGCCTGAGTCCAAAGCGGCCGCATATCGTTTGATGCGGGCCAGTAATCCCGCTATTTTGCCGCGCAACCATTGTGTGGAGGCGGCGCTGACTGCGGCGTCAGAGCGTGGTGATTATAAGGAATTTCGCCGGTTGCTGGGGGCTGTGGCCGACCCTTATATCGATAAACCGGAATATCGCGAGTTTTGCACGCCGCCATCCGCTGCCGAACGCGTGCAGCAAACCTTTTGCGGCACGTAACGTTGTTGTTTGATTGTTGTTTGATCAATTATCGGCCGCCGGTGGCTGAGCGCCGATTCCGATGTGCAGGCTTTTTCCGTTGCATCGTCGGTTGATCGATCAACGCGATGTTTAGACCCAGTTGTAATAATTCATCCCAAACCGTGGCGCTATCTGCTGCAGCAACACCTTTGCTGATGCGGTCGATTTTTGCCGCATGAATTAGGCTTTGTTGAAGCTGTCTCGCTGAAATACGCCTGGCTGCTGACAGCAGTGCATTCTGCCGGCTCCTCCAGATACGTGCTGATTTGAATAGCAGATCAGGCGGCGATCCCTGATCCAGTCCCGTGCGCAGCACGATCAATTGACGGATTTGCTCGGCCAATGTGGCGAGAATCAGTGGCGGAGCCGTAGCTTCGCCTTGTAAACCTGACAGGATGCGGGTGTAACGAATGGGATCGAAAGCGGTCATGGCTTCGGTTAATTGAAAGAGATCGTACCGGGCGACATTCAATACGGCGTTTTTGACCTGATCAAAGGTCAACTGGCCTTGTGGATAAAGTAAGGCTAACTTTTGAATTTCCTGATGCGCGGCCAGCAGATTACCTTCAACATTGTAAGCAATGAAATTGAGTGTTTCAGCGTCTACAGATTGTTGTTGCCTGCTGAGACGCTGCCTGATCCATGCCGGTAACTGCGCATATTCGATTGCTTGAATCGGAACAACAATGCCGGTATTTTCAATTGCCTTGTACCATTGCGTGGATTGACTCTGTTTATCCAGCTTGGGTAGCGTGATCAGTGTCACAGTGTCTTGCGGCAGTGACCTGCAATACGATTCAATCGCTTTTCCGCCCTCTTTGCCCGGTTTGCCCGATGGAATACGCAGATCGATAAGTTTGCAGTCACTGAATAATGATGGACTGTTGCTTGTATTGAAGAGTTCTGACCAGTTGAAGTGCTGGTCGACAGTAAATAAAGCATAGTCACTAAAACCCTGTTGACGTGCATGCTGCCGGATCAAATCGGCAGCTTCGATGACCAGCAGCGTTTCATTGCCGGAAACTGCGTATAGCGGTGAAAGTTGCTGCGGCAGTTGCCGATGAAGCTGCTCCGCGTTAATGCGCATGTCGAATACTCATTGCATGGCAGCGGTTTCGGGTTTGACGTTCGATTTTTGTATCGTCGACAGCCGCCATATAATCTGCTGTACGGCATCAGCCTGCATATCCTGGTACAGCATTTGTTCTTCGGCTTCTTTTGCCAGTATCTGTGCGTCCAAAAATGGCAGTATCCGTTGCAGTGTAATAGTGTTTCTCGGTACGATTTCATCGCCTTTATTGTCAACCAGTCGCGTGGTTATTCTGAAAATCAATTCAAATTCGCGTACACGTCCACCGCCTGAAAGCGATAAAATTCTTCGTTCATTATTTGCATTGAGGACCTGCAAAACAGCTTCGGCTTTATCGGTAGCGTCGACAATTTTTGTCGTTGTGGTGGCGTCAATGGCGCGTCTTAAGTCTGATCCGATGGTATGTCCCGGTGGCGCGGCAATGTATAATGTATCGAAGGGCAGCGATGAAATCTGCCCGCGAAGCTTGAAGCCGCACGCGGTAAGAACGAGTAGCATAATCAGTCCGGCAAGGCAATGCTTGAAGAACGGTAACGTTGGTCGAATTGCATTCATGTGATCTGAGTTTTTGAACAAGCGATTAATAAAAATGTATGGTGAAATTCTACCGCATTTGCGCCTTCTTGTACGTTAGTGCAGTATGCCGGACGGCGCGATTCTAATAGCCTGAAAAACTGAAGGATATGCCGGAGACATATTGTGGCAAGCGTTGCAGTGAGAATTTGACAGGTAAAGATGTGAGTATGTGCGAAAACTATGTTGTTTGAGCCGTATTTAGCACGCTTGGCGTATATAAGCCTGTAATTGATCGAGGAGGGATAATTTATGAATATGCCGTTTGCTGAGAATACGCGTGTACGCGAGCGCCGCAGAGACGCTCCGTTTTTTTGTGCGTATCATTTAGGCTTCAAACCAGGCAGGCGGATGAATGAACGGCGCTCCGAAACCGCCCGTTGGGGAGCCGTTTATGTGGATCGTTACGCAAATCATCTAATGTTATGCGTGGTCGGGATTCTGTTATTGAGTGTCGGCGATGCGATTTTCACGTTGAAAATTCTTACGCGGGGCGGTGAGGAATTGAACTGGTTTATGGCGATTCTTATCGACGAAAGCGTCAATAAATTTGTGGCTGTTAAAATGTCGCTGACAGCGCTGGCGTTAATCATGCTGGTGATTCATCATAATGTAAGAATTGTTTATACAATGCGGGTCAGGCATGTAAAATATGCCATTCTGGCCGGCTACAGCGTTTTGATAGGCTATGAACTGTATTTGCTCAATCTGGCCGGCGAGTTGTAGTGCTGGAAGAATTAAAGGGCGACTCTAAAAATTCAGAGTTTTAAACAAGACGAGGCGAGAACAAAAAATATTGGCGCAGCATATGGTTGATATGTAAGGAAATATTTTTTGTGAACAACGACGTATTGTGACGAAATATGAATTTTTAGAGATGCCCTAAAGTGAATCGCTCTGATAAACTGATAGATATTCAAGGATAAACATGGCGGAAAATGAACAAAAAGTTGTCATTGATGGAACAGAATATGCATTATCATCGTTGAGCCAGGAGGCCAAGGCTCAAATTACGAATTTGCGTGTTGTTGAAAATGAAATTGCGCAATTAAAGGCAAAGCTGGCGATTGCGAGTACCGCAAAAATTGCGTATCAGCATGCACTGAAGAATGCGCTGCCAGTCGATACACACTGATTACTTTGACAAAGGGCTTTCGGGTGTAAAATAAGCAGCGATACGTTGCAGATCGTCAAGCACCAGTGTACCTGCGGTGAAATTGAGGCGCAGGTACGCAAGCAGAAAATTATACTTGGCTTCCGCCAGATCAAGCTGGCTATTGAACAGCTGTTGCTGTGCGTCCAACAGATCCAGATTAATGCGAATGCCTCCCCGAATGCTTTTTTCAGTTGCGTTAACGAGCAGTTTTGCTGATTTGACCGCCAATTCCAATGATCTGATACGTTTGACGCTGCTTAAAACCAGTTGATATTGCCTGCGTAATTCAACAAGCACATTATCGATGGCTGCATCCATTTCGGCTTCGGCGCGCGCGAAATTTGCTCTTGCTTGATCGGTGGTCGCCATGACGCGGCCGCCTGCGTACAATGGCACGTTGACCTCTACGCCGATAGATGCCAGTTCAACATTCTGATTGGCAGTAACAAATGAAGCGGATTTGTTTCTGCTAATACTTGCGACAAGATCTACACGCGGCGTATGCCCGGCATAACTTTTGCGAATTTCTTCTTTGCTCGATAGAAGAGCGTGCCGCTGAGTGACAAGTTCTGCATTGCGATCAAGCGCCAGCACACGCCAGTCATCAAAGTCGGGTAAATGAACCATTTCTGCCTGAAAAACGTCAGACAGATGGTGCAATTGTGTGATTTCCAGGCCGATAATGGATTCGAGTCTTAATTGCGCCACATCCAGTTCGTCTTTTGCCTCAATCAAACGCGCTTCGGCAAGTGCGTGCCTGGATTGCGTTTCCAGTACGTCGGTTGTCGTGCCTTCGCCTTTCAACAGCATCTGTTCGTTGGCACGTTTAAGTTCCGCAAGTGAATCGATTTGTGACTGTGCAAGCCGTACTTGATGTTGCGCGAGTAATGCGCCGAAATATGCCTCGGACAACCTGATGACCAGTTCCTGGCTTTGTCCGGTAAAGCGGGCACGGCTGGAATTGGCTTGTGCCTTCCCTTGGCGGTAGCTGGCGACGGCCTCCATGTTCAATATGGGCTGGCGTAAAGCTAATGAACTAACCTGGCTGTGAAAATTTAAAGGGGTGCGTGGCTGACCGAAAAGTTTGCGTGTTCCTGTATTCTCACTGTCTGAGTGGGTAATCGACAAATTCGGCAGCAGGCCGGACAAACCGATTTTCTCGGCCTGTAGCCCGGCTTCGTTTTCATATACAGCCGCACGAAACAGCGGATCATTCTCCAGTGCCGCTTCATAGGCGTCGAGCAGACTCAGCGCCTGCGCGGAACTGACTATTAAGGCAAGTGAAAAAAACGACGATACAATGCGAAAATTAATGCGTATAGAAGTCATTTATTCTTCACTCATGGATGCATGGAGACGGTCAAGAATAGGTTTAAACAAATAATTCATTAAAGAGCGCTCACCTGTTTTGACAAAAATATCAACCGGCATCCCCGCGCGTACCTGATGGTGCGCGAGCAGTTGCATACCCTCCGGGGTTACGCGGACTTTTAATTGATAATAAGGTTCGTCGGTGCGCTCATCGGTCAGTCTGTCAGCCGATACCTGCAGCACCTCACCGGGAATATTGGGCGTTTTGTTCTGGTTGAAGGCTGAAAAAATCAGATCGACATGAAGACCGGGATGTACTTTGTCGATCAGGTGAACAGGCACCCGGCCGGTGATCATGAGTGGATCGTCGCTTGGCACGATATCCATTAAGCGGAATCCTGGTGAAATAACGCCACCTTCGGTGAAAACGTTAATGCCGACAACCGTTCCTCCGACAGGCGCTTTGACCAGGACATTGGCCAGTTCAAATTCCTGTCCGATCAGCTGACTGCTAAGCGCGTCTACTTCACGCTGAATCTCCGACAACTGCTGGCGCACTTCCTTTTGCTGTTCCTGAAAACGGTGTATTCGGCGTTGCTTCAATTCTGCAATCTGACGTTGAATGCGTCCGATTTCACCGGTCTCAGCGGAAATTTCACCGTTTAGCTGCACATGAGTACGTTCCAGGTCGAGTACGCGGTTGCGCGGCACAAAACCGTCTCTGGCCAGTTCGCGCAGATTGTCGAGCTGTTCTTTTAAAAATATTAACTGCTGTTTTTTACTGGCCAGGGAAGATTGGAGACCCTGGAGTTGTAAGGTCAGACCCGCAATATTTTCGTCAAGCGCGGCGATTTCATGCTGCATGGCAAGCTGGCGGGATTTGAACAGCTGGTTTTGTGTCATGATGCTGTTTCTGACGCGCGGGTCGTCTTGTGCTGCAAGCAGATCAGCAGGATACTCGATAGCATTTTTTTCATCGCGTTCGGCTATCAGACGCGCTTCAACTACGCGTGCGGTGATGAGTTGTGCGCGGGTTATCTCCGCTTGTGCCTTAACCTGTATATCGTTCATGCGCACCAGTGTCTGACCGGCCTCGACATGTTCGCCTTCCTTGACGTAAATCTGATCAATAATGCCGCCGGTACGATGCTGAACCGCCTTGCGGTTGGTGTCTACCGTAACCGTGCCGCTTAACGGCACGCCTTTGTCCAGCGGTGCAAAGAACGCCCACAGAACAAAACCGCCAACCCCGGCCAATACAATCCACCAGCCGATTCTGGCATGAACGGTTTCATCAGTTTTGACTTGATCTGTGCGGTCGTTTTGTTCAATACCGGTGCCGGTGACGTTATTTTCTGCCTGCAACTTCATAATTGTTCCTGTTTATGTGCGCGTTAACATGTTAATGTTAATTCCTGCTGTGTTCACTCAGGACTCCTGATCCACAACATTCACAGTTGTAGGCGGTTGTTGCTGCGTCTCGGAGCCGGGTGGCTGCTGTTTTTGCTGGGATGCCTGTCCTTGCAGTTTCTGTTGCTGTTGTTTCAATTCGTCTAGTACGCGTTTTGTCGGCCCAAACAGCTTTGCCATTCCATCGTGCAATAGCAACAGTTTGTCCGTCACACTGATAATGCTGGTACGGTGGGTGATCAAAACGATGGTCTTGCCCCGTTTGCGCAGGTCAATCAACGCTTTTAGCAATGCCTGTTCGCCTACATCGTCAAGATTGGAATTAGGTTCGTCCAGTACGATCAGGGCCGGATCGTCATACATGGCGCGCGCCAGACCGAGGCGCTGTTTCTGACCGCCCGAGAGTCCCGCGCCGCCGTCGCCAAGTTTGGTGTCATAACCTTCCGGCATATTCAGAATCATTTGATGTACACCGGCACGTTGAGCGGCCTGAATCACTTTTTCCGGGTCGACGTCGCTAAAACGCGCGATGTTTTCTGAAACGGTGCCACTGAATAGTTCAATATCCTGGGGCAAATAGCCGATGTTCGGTCCCAGTTCCTCCTTGTTCCACTGGTAAACATCGGCACCGTCCAGGCGCACCTTGCCTGCCGCGGCCGGCCATACGCCAACCAGAAGCCGTGCCAATGTGGATTTCCCGGAGCCGCTGGGTCCGATAATTCCCAATACTTCGCCAGCCAGAACAGTCAGGCTTATGTTTTTAACCACCGGCACACGCGATCCCGGCGGCGCGGCTGTCACATTCTCAACATTAATGGCGCCAGTTGGCTTGGGAAGCGACATGCCCGGCTTGCGGGCTGGATTGAGCTCCAGCAATTTCGTCAACCGGTCGTAAGCGCTGCGCGTGCTGCCAAACTGTTTCCATACACTGATTAACAGCTGAACCGGCGCGATCGCCCTGCCCATCAATATCGATGCGGCGATCATCATGCCGGGAGAAATTTGGTTTTCCAATACCAGTAAAGCGCCCAGCCCCAGCATCAATGACTGCAGCGCAACGGTGCAGGATTTGGATATCGCGGTGACAACGCCGGATTTCTCGCTGGCATCCGCCTGAAGATTGAGAAAACGGTTATGAAACTGATCCCAGCGCGCCTGAAGATTGGGTAGCATGCCCATGGCTTCGATGACTTCCGCATTACGCAGATTATTGGATGCCAGATTGGTTGAAGCGACTGCCATGGTGTTGGCTTCATCCAATGGCTTGCGGGATATTTTTTCATTGACATAGGCCAGTATAATCAGTACTGCGGTTCCGCACAGCGCAAAAATACCCAGCCAGGTATGAAACATGAAAATGACAAAAATATAAATCGGAAACCAGGGTGCGTCGAAAAATGCAAATAAAGCGTTTCCGGTCATGAATTGACGGATACTGGTTAAATCCTTTAGAGCCTGCCCGGCATTGCCGCCTCCTTGCTTCAAACTTTGCTCGAATGCGGCGGTATAGACCCGTTTGTTCAGTTTCAAGTCAAGCTTGGCGCCAACCCGGATTAAGACGAAGCTGCGTACGTATTCGAGTGCGCCCAGAAAAATATAGGCGCCGATCACGATTAAAGTCAGCATCAGTAATGTCATTTCATTACGGCTGGTCAATACGCTGTCGTAAAGTTGCAGCATATATATGGCCGGCATGAGCATCAGGGCGTTAATCACGGCGCTGAAGACGCCGATGGTATGGAATGCTTTCTTGAAACTGGCTAGGACTTCCGTGATTTCATTCTGAGGAGCTTTAATAAGAGGTTTCATTCATTATGGATTGTGTGTAATCAATAACATGCTATGCGATATATAAGTATACGATTGCATCGTCTAGAAACGGTTTTATTCAGGCGGTAAATCTGCTTTAGACAGGATAAACGAACCGGGTCGAAAACGAAGATCCTGTTGTAAATTAATGCTGTCGAATACCAGATTCCGATTCATGCGTTCAGCCATTGCCGCAGTCCAATGCCGGTAGCGGGGCAACCGGTTCAAGACGGGTATTGTTAGCTGAAACAACCCGCGCGGTATTCTGATGAAACGGGGTCTCTTATTAAGTGCTGAAAAAACGCGGTCAATCATTTCCTGGTATGTCAATGTTTCGCCACCTGTAAGATTATAAGAACGATTTTTGATATTTAAAGTTTGAAGCGCAAGTATACATGCTGTTGCAACATCTTTCGCGTGAATGGGCTGCCGCAATCCATCTGCGGAACCCAATAATGGAAAGAAACCAAAGCGGAGAATAAACCGGGCTATTTCCGAGATGTTTTTATCGCATCCCAGGCCGTAAATCAATGTGGGCCGCAGGATAATCCACTCAATACCGTGCTCTTCGGCCCAGATTTTAATTGTTTTTTCAGCGCCTGCAAGCCGCTGTGCGATACCTTGTTCACCCGTGTCGCTTGACTCGGCTTTACTGAATCGACTGGTCGAAGACAAAACCACGATCCGTTGGGCACCTTGTGTGCGTAGCAGTGGAAAATGTTCCGGTAGTGTCCATATGGGCGCAATACAAATCCACATGGCCGGGCCGTGTTTATTTTGATCATGCCTGGCGCTCATTGGATTCAGTTGTGCCCAATTTATCTGTTCGTGGTTTGATTGCACCGGGCTGCGCGAAAAAGCGCTGATTTGCCATTGTTCCGATACCAGTTGCCGCAGAATGCACGCACCTACGAGGCTGGTGGCGCCTAGAACACCAACATGTTTGTCATCCATGTTTTGGTTTTAAAAATTTTACAAAATAACAAAAAGCATAATAAAGGGTCGCGATAAAGAAACGCAGCCAGACGCCGGCAGCAACCAGATGCATCAAAATGCCTGGGTACTGCCGGCGGAAAAATTTTTTGTAGAAATAAACCATGCCTTTATGTTTATGCCAGGCAACAAAAAACGGCCGGGATTTGCTGCATGTACCCTGATAGTGGACAGCTTTGGCACTCGGGACAAACATGATTTTCCAGCCCTCTTGTCTGAAGCGCATGCATAAGTCCAGATCCTCACAATGTAAAAAATACTGCTCGTCCCATTTGCCTGCAGTTTGTATGGCATGACGGCGCACCAGCATCATGGCGCCCGAAATGGCTTCCACTTCAACAGGCCTGTCAGGAAGCGGCTGCTTATGCAAGTGAAAATCGGGAAACAACACCGGCCAGAATGTGCTCAGGTGATGTAAGCCGGTTGCGCGTACAAAAGCGCGCCACGGCGTGGGTATGATGCGGCGTCCGCCACCCTGTTCTGTGCCGTCCGGATTGACCAGGCAGCCGCCGGTCATGCCGATTTGCGGATCGGATTCGAGTACTTGCAGCATACGAATTAATGATAGCTTTTCAACTTTGCAGTCAGGATTCAAAAACAGAACGTAAGGCATGTCAGTTGCGCCCAGACCAATATTGCAGCCCGCGGAAAAGCCCAAATTGGCAGGATTGTGTAACACTCTGAGCCGGGGTTCGTTTTGAAATCGGGCGGTGAGTGTCGACAGACTTGCATCAGTCGACGCGTTATCAACGATAACAACCGAATCAACCGTTTGCAGTATTGTCGCGACACATTTTGTTAGAAAATCCCCCGCATTATAGTTGACGATGACAACTGCGATTGGCAATTTCCCTGTACTGTCATGATTGTTTGGATCGGCTTGCTGCATGGTCATTTTATTAAACAATTGACCGTGCGTTTTCTCACGCATTGACTGCTTGATCGACGGTTCCTCCGGTGTTTTGCTGATGCAGCAGAATTTCGCTAAGTTGTCGTTCAGCTACGGAAAATGAAAAATGTTTCTCGATATTGGCTTTGCCGGAATTGGATAAATGTGTCCACAGCTGTTCATTATCGTAAGCCCGAATTATTTGTCTGGCAAAGTCTTCAGGCTCGTCTGCGATCAGAATATCCTTGTCGTGCACGAGCTTCATACCTTCAGCGGCCACGCTTGTGGCAACAACCGGTACGCCGTAAGTCATGCTGGTATTGATCTTTCCTTTAACGCCTGCGCCATATCGAAGCGGTGCGATGGACAGCCTGATGCGGCCAAAAATAGGTTTTATGTCGGATACAAAGCCTTTGATAATAATATGCGGCGAGGCGTGGGCCGCAATTTTATCGGGAAGATGGGAGCCAACAATCAATAGTTTGATATCCGGCTTTAATGCATGCAGCGTCGGAAAAATTTCTTTTATAAAAAATTCCATTGCATCAACGTTCGGCAAGTGCTCGAAGCCACCGATAAACAGAATATCTTTTCTTTGCTGGTAACCGAAGACCGTTTCCTGATTCCGATGAATATTCGATAACAACCCGACCGGAACATCAGGTGCTACCTGTTTGAACAATTCGATTTCTACCGGGCTGACGAGTAATGTCTTGTCCGCTTTGCGTGCGGTAGTTAATTCCTGTTGCTTGCGCATTCTGGCTGTGGCCAATAACAGCTTGTCCTGATTGATTTCGGCTTGCCGCTGTTCACGCAAAAAATGAAGATCGACGGTATCGAACAATATCATAGCGTTAATGCAGTACTTGCGTGCGTCATCAATATATTTTTCGGCGATGTTAACCCGGCTGAGTAAAACTACATCATAAAGATGCCCGTGGGATTTCAGAAGTTCGGGAACGGATTCCGGGTAAGGCTTATAAAAGCATTCAACGCCGTTCATTTGCATTTGTCTGGTGTAGACGTCATGATAACCGGGCTCGTTTGCGGCGATAAAGCTTACCTTGTAACCTAAATTCTGGAAAACGGCTAACAGATTGAACATGCGTAATGAACCGGAGTCATTGTCAGGCTTGAGTACAAGCGCATCAATAACGAGTACACGTTTTTTTACGTTGCGTTCTTTTTCAAAATGAGGACTGTCGCCGTTTGACCGGTGAAATTTGAGCGTATCCTTCCAGCGGTTAAAGAATTTTTTATGGTTGATTACCTGATACTGCTTGGTGCCCTTTGAGACATCAATGCCGGAAGAAATGCCTTCAAAATGAACAACGACAGCGCCGGGTTGATAGTATACTGTTTTACCCGCTTTTCTGACGCGAAAAGCAAGATCAGTGTCTTCGTAGTAAGCAGGCGCATAGTATTCGTCAAAGGGTCCAAGGTCGGTCAAATCCTGTCGCCGAATCATCAAACAGGCGCCCGAGCAGTAATCGACGGCTCTGCAATAAGAGTATTCCGGCTTGTCGGGGTCATCGTAACGGCCATAGTTCCAGGCAGATGCATCCTGCCAGACAACGCCGCCGGCTTCCTGTAATTTTCCGTCGGGATAAACGAGTTTGGCCCCGGCCAGTCCCGCATCCGGGAAATGGCTGAAGGTATGTTTTAATGCGTCCAACCAGCCTCTGGTTACGATTGTGTCGTTATTTAATAATACAATATACTTGCCTCTCGCAGCATTTATTCCCCTGTTGCTTGAATAAATGAAACCTTTGTTTTCAACATTGCGGATAACTGAAATGCCCGTGATATTGCTGAGCATCTGTGCGGTATCGTCGTTGGATGCATCATCCACAATGATGACTTCGTACACGTTGCTGCCACTGCTCTCATGGATTGATTTGAGACAGGTGAAGGTGTACAGGGTTTTATTATAGACCGGGATGATAATGGATATTTCCGGATCAACGCTTTCCTGGAAACGGAGCGGATGGTGCTGCAGTGCAACGGAATAATGAACTTCCGGTAGATGGTTTTTTTGCGGCGGTGAAAATAGTTTTTTGGCGACGCGTCTGGTCAGCGCATTTAAACCCTGTGTTTTGAGAATACTGATTGCGACCGGAAAATACTTTAATAGATAAATCACTGGGCGGTTTATAATATTTAAATTAGGACGTATAACTACTCTACTGCTTGACTGTCAGCGACCGCAGTTAACCGGCTGGTTATTATAACGGAAATACACTGGCTTTTTGTAGATTTGTACCGCGGAATAAATGGTTTGTGCGTATTTTATCATGCCTTTTATGATGGCTGATTGTTAACGTACAAGACCATGGCCATAATAATAATCGTCCAATACAATTGACCGCAGCAGTTCATGTTCAGACTGAGAAGGGTTTTCAATAAACTGTAAAAACAGTGCTTCCGCGATGTGCGGTGGTATTTTGAAATCGCCCAGTAAATTGTTGCGGATAGCGATTGACTGGTGAATAAAATCCAGGATGCCGCGCCGGATTTCAGTTCGTGTTAATGCAGATTGCCGCTCTTCATCCGTCAGCATGCGGAACTCCGGAATAATGTCACCGGTCTCGGACGTCCGGTAACGGACAATCTGCGCATCGTCGGCGCTCAGAAGTTTTTCTATGGTAAAACTTTTTCTGTATAAAACCGGTTCGGTCGCGCTTGGTTTGGCAAAATGATAATAATAGCCTTGCGCAATGACCTGATGCGCCGTGGCAATCATTTCGGCGGTGTCGAGCGTCATCAGATAATAACCGTGAATTTTCTTTTGCAGCAATCGATTTAGGTATCCCTGGGTTGTTGCTGCATAACCCACATCAACAATGGCGGTGTTGGCGTCAGCAGGCAAACCAGCATCTTGTAAATAAGCTGTTAGTGCGGGGCGTTCATGTTCGGCTTGTTTCAGAATACGTTTTTCGAGCGCCTGCAACAGCGGTCTCAGACGGTCGATATTTTCGTTTTCAACAAAAACCGTTTTTTTTCTCGGCCATATTTTTTGCCGGGCAAATGTTTCGCATTCTTTTTCAGACAAATTAATGCCGTACCGCTCAAGAATAAAATCCGGCATCGGATTGGGCGCAAAGTCCGTACGGGCTATTTTGTAAATATCATCGAGATTAGAAATCATCGGCACGGTAATGGCGCGGCGTGAGAGCACCAGATATTCAGATGGTGCCGCATGCGTATCATCGGATGTCCATAAATCATAGGCAATTTTGAGTATTTGGCCTTCGCGCGCGACAAAATAGAGGCATTGCATTGCGTCATCCGCAGCTTTTTTCGTCAGCCACTGCACAAAAGACAATACCAGCGGACCGGCTACCGTAAATCCAACCGCCCAGGGTGTTGCAGGTACGAAATCGGCCGGATCAAAGCGTGGATAAAACAGTGGCCGGAAGTTTGCCTGAACAACTGTTCCGATCGTAAGCTGGGTATTCAGATCGTCCCTGGTTTCTTGATTGCAGGTCTTTTCAAGAATCGGTTCAAAACGGGGCGTTGCGCGTGCAAGCTCGACTGGCCGCATGACATGCGCAACTCTGAATTTGAGATCCCCGGGTTTTTGTACATCGGATTGCTCGTTATCGCCAATGATCATGATTTCGTGCGGTGATACATGTTCATCGACCAGCAGCTGGCGGTAAAAGCCGCCCGTATCTTTTCGTAATCCGTTCTCGGATGACAAATAAAGCCTGTTCCAGCCACTGATGCCGCAATGCGCCAACATGCTTTCAATCACCGGTCTGGACAGATACATGTCACTGGCAAGTATGACCCGTTTGTCGAGTATTTTTGCAAGCTGAAACAAAGCGATTGCTTCGGGACGCGGCGTAACGATTGACGACTCGATAGTTTCTTCAAGCGTACGCAGCTGTTCAATCGCATCAGTTGAAAGACTGGACAAAACCGACAGTTCCCTGTAGACAGCATCCAGTCCAACATCGCGCCCTGCAATCTGGCGTGCCTGATTTTCCGCTATCGCGCGAAATTCGAGATAACGTTCCCCGGCTGTTCCTCCGGCGCGGTGTGCGATAATTTTTTTGATATCCTCTGGGTTAAGTAATGGGCGTGTTATCAAGGTATCAAAAATGTCAAAAACGACTATTTGTACATCGGGTTGCCGTATTGTGGTCTCAATTGTTTTTTGTTGGTGCAGCATATAGCGGTCAATGCGCCAGCGCGACCAACTCGGGGATTGCCTATCCTGCAGAATGCAGGTGTTGAACCCTGATTGCCGGGCGGTCAGGGCAAATAAGCGCTCTATGCTATGCGCGAGCGTAGCATCGTTTTGTCCGGCTTCCTCAGGAAAATCTTCAATGTTAAAACCAGCGTTGAATAGAGGTTGAATCGCCTTGGATTGCGCCCAGAACATCGAACCCGCCGGGAAATCGAAATAACCTGAAGGAATAGGCGCAACCCCAAGCTTTCTGCACAACCGGTATCCCAGGGCTTTATTTGAGAGCCAGGTATTCGCCCAATGCGGTAAAACGGTTGCATTCTGCGGGTAAATCAAACCGGCATTTTTGTCTCCGGTCAACAGTGAAAAAATTTTCCGGATTTGTAATGGACTGCCCAGTAACTGGTTCAGCAAATATTCGCGCCAGCCATCCGCCTTGCCATCGCTGTACAGTGATTTTTTACTGTGAATATGTGCAATATATGCATATTGCTGCAGGTTTTTACCAAAAGTGCAAAAAAACGGCGCGATATCGCGCCCGCGGTTCGGTACAACGGTTATGGTCAGATGTTTGAGTTGCGGTAAACGGAGCAGTGCCTGCTGGCATGTGTGTTTGTCAGCTTCGCTCGTGGTGGAAACGAACAAGTCATATGGATAAGGCATATTTTTTAGAAACCTGGCAAATTCTTTTGCCAGGTCCGCGTAAAAGATATGCGCATGGATTGCAATGTGTCCTGAAGGCGCTATTGTCAATGGTTCAATTTCAGCGGCATCGGTTAAGCCGGTTAATGCTGTATTGGCATGAATTGGTAAAGGGTTGTTGACATAACCCTGCTCAACGCGCCAAAGTTCATAATGTTCGGTGCCGGCGAATAAACGGCCGGCCAAGCGGTAAACGATGGACAAAACGCGTTGCCGCAAACGAACGGGCAGGGTTCTGTATATTTTTTTTCCGAATGGCAGTATCCTGCGGCGCAATCCGTCCCAGGCTTCACGGTACTCGCCGCGTAATATTCGCGATATGAATCTTAACGGTGCCGTAATTTTCCATGAGGAAGATTGTGTGAAACCGGTAATAACACCGGTTAAGTGGTTATTATGCGATTGCAAGGATTGAATCGAATTTTGCAGTGATTGAATGAATTGCACATTGGACTGTTTTTCATGTTCAAGCTGGTCAATACGATTTTTCAATGTGTGAGTCTGTGTTGTACGGACGGCAAGTTGTCCAGTCAAATCGGTGGTTTTGTCGTCCCAGTACTGAATCAAATCCTCGAACTGTTCACCGCTGAACCGTGACTTCCATTTTTCATACACCTTGCTGCGTGTTTGCCGCAAAAATGGCTTGTCCAGGCCGCGTCCCAGGCCGGAATCGCCATGGTTGCGATAGACGGCACTGATTGTGTCGACATGCACGATTTCGCAACACAGTGAAATCTGAATCCAGAAGTCCCAGTCTTCAAAAACATTGAGGTTCTCATCAAACCCGCATTGATTGGAATCAATAAGTGATTTTTCGAACAACACAGCATGAATCGGTATAAAATTTCTGCTCAGCAGCCTGTGTTGATCGTAAGGTTCATTGAATTCGGTAACTTGATCAAGTACATCATTTGTATAGTGTTGAACGTGCACACCCGCGTATGCACATCGGGCGTTTCGCCGGTTTTGCAACGTGGTTACCAGATTGTTGATATGTTCCGGATAGAAAAAATCATCATCATCCAGAAAAATCAGATATTTTCCTGTTGCTGTTTTCAGTCCGAGATTTGCCGCCCGGCTGCGGTTTAGTGGTTCATCATTGTGTGTAAAGTGTAATGGATAACGTCCGCACCACGGATTCAGTTTTTTGTGTGCCGGACCCTTGGCATTGACAAGAACAACTTCAATATTAGGATAGGTTTGCAATGCAACCGAATCCAGCGCGTCAGACAGCGTGGGCCGGTCCATGCTGCGTATGATCACGCTGACAAGTGGCAGGTCTTCCGTATCAATGGCCAATCCTGATTTTTGCTGCCGGGTATGCTCGGATTGATACAGGTTGAGCGGATCGCTGGCCAATTCCGTAGTGCTGGTCAGAATATACGCCTCTGCCGCGGTTGCTTCAGCAGGTAGCGTGTAGGTCCGGTAACGGTTAAGCGCTGCGATATCCAGATCGTAACGCTGTTTTGCGTTTTGGGATGCAAAACAGCGCATGGCTTCCATTTTGCGGTCGGCCAGATCGCTGATATCAAGCAGTAAATTGGGACGCACCGGTTGTCCGATTTCATACAGCGCCAAACGCACTGAATGGCTGGACCGGCGAACCGCCTCAATCGAGGCCATACTCAATGCGCGGTGATCCGGGTGCACTTCGTGGATTGACGGTGCATATACCAGATCAGCATTGATGGACCGTATGGCGGTCACAATGTCAGCGATCAGTTTCTCGCCATAAAAAAGCTCTCGATCCGGGTAATGCCAGAATACGGGTTTGCCGTAGCCCAGTAAGGCTGCTGCAGCCAGGCTCTCCTGTTGGCGCTGATGAATGTAGTCTGGCTTCTCGGCATTATCGACGCCATGGGCGCCATCTGTGGCGATAATGACTTGAATGAAACCGTGGTGTTCGACATGCCGCATGATGGCGCCACCGCAGCCGAATACTTCGTCATCGGGATGCGGCGCCAAAACCAAAATGCGGTTACCCGAAATGTTTCTGACGGCCTGGAAGGGAATAAGTGAATTTTCCAATGATTTAGTTGAGATGATACGATGGTTTGCTGTTTTTAGTGTGCTTCTGTTGAGTAGCCCTGCCATTGCCAATAATATACCAAATCCGGCCTTGAATTTGGCGCAGATAAACGTGCGTAGTAGGTTTTCTCACGCAGTCGTTTGAATAACAGCGTACTGACTTCAACCGTTGGGCCGTTACCAAAAAGGCCGATTGCCGGTAACAACTGCGGTCTCGTTCCGATCTCCAATAGCCAGCCGTTTCTCAGTCCGGCCGGGACAGGAACAATCAGTTTGTCATCATGACATGAGAGCGGTTCAATGTCGGCTGCTGCTGCAGAAGGTAAATGCTGACCGAGCCAGTTAACGAGCCTGAAACTTTTCGTATGCGCGAAGTGTTTCTGCCGATAGGCTGGCCAGCCCTGCGCAATGCGCTTGTCTTTTGCAGGGGCATGCTCATAGTAGTGCACACAGCCTGCGTTCGGTTCCATATACAAGCGGTAGCCGGTTTTTTTCAGGCGATGCATGAGGTCGCTGTCCTCCCAGTACATAAAGAAACGTTCGTCAAACAGACCGCCGCTTTGAATGACGGCGTCCCGGCGGAGCAGTACATGGCCGCCAGACAATGCCGCAACGGCTATGGGTGCGGTACAGGTCCAGAATCGCAGTGCTTTTTTGCGAAAATCAAGCGATGAATAATCGGCAAGATAAGGATGCAACCGGGATATGGCTTCCTTATATAATCCTGCGACAGATGGGAATGTGCTGGGGGGCATTAAATATCGGCGGTCGTCGTCCCAGTAAGCACGCGGCCCTACAGCGCCGGCATCAGGGTGTTTTTTCAAATAATCCGAGAGCAGTGATAAAGCATTCGGCAGTAAACGGGCATCGGGATTAAGCAGAAGAATCAATTCACCGTTGGCGCAGGCAAAAGCCTGATTGCAGGCGCGGGCGAAACCGGCGTTATGTTGATTGATAAGATAAGTGACCGCGTCAGGCAGATGCGTCTTCATTAAGGCATGTTCAGATTCCGCCGTGCTGTTGTCAACGACGATAATTTCGGGTTTTTCGATATCCGTTTGATCGATAACGGATGCAACAGCGTTAATTGCGAGCCGGGCGGAGTGGTAATTGACGAGAATGACCGAGATCATTTATGAGCTTGATAGGTGATTGAGCGGTTAGCAAAGTTGCATCAGACAATTGTGGCGGCCTGACAGATAATAAGTACGGGCATCTCTCAAGATCCATACTTTGTTACAGCACATCGTTGGTCACAAAAAATATCTCCTTATATATCAATCATATGCCGTGTCAATATTTTTGTTTCCGCCTTGTCTTGTTTAAAATTCTGAATTTTTAGAAGTGTCCGTAAGTAAATCTGCGGGGAGCGTTACAAACGGATGAACAACTATTGGTTGTTTCCCGTTAGTCCGCGTAAATCAGATCGCCCCGCTTTGTAGAACTGCCGTGCAAAGCGTCTTCCATATTTTCGCGCAGGGTCCTCCAGCGTATTGTACATGATAGCGGAGAGACAAAGGGTGCCCAGTATGGAGCCGGTCAACAACAGAAAGCCGTCAAGTTGAAAATGGAGTCTCAGTAAAGGCGGTATTGCATTGTGAAACAGATAGATGCCGTAACTGAGATTGCCCATGACGCTTGCCAGCAGTGTAAATGCATCAATACTGCGGGACGGGCGGAACAGCACGGCGCTTGCGATGAGAATCCACTGATATCCCAGAGCGCAAAACAGATTAAACAGGCCGTAGGTCATGTTAAAGATATTTTCGCCATGTGCAACAAATCCTTGTCCGAGCATAAATAGCAGGACTATACCTGCAACGCCAGCAATCAGGCCTGGCAATTTACCGCAATTTCTGCTTATTTGATACGCCAATGTGCCCAGCAGAAATTCAGGCAGAATAACCGGCAGGTGATGTGTCAGCACCAGTTTTGCGTGCGAGTCTGCCGCCAGTAAATAATGCGTCATCAGACTGGTCATCAGTGATAAACCGAACAGAAGTGTGAGTATGTATTTTGTTTTGCGGGTTTTGATTGACACAAGCAAGGCGATGAGCAGATAAAACTCGATTTCTACGGGGAGAGACCAGAAGGCGGGATTATAATAAAAGGCAATTTCCTTGGAGACGGTGGTGTGGAGAAACAGGGCATGTTGCAAAATGATGCTGTTATCCCATGTTTTGTGGGGCAACAGGGCGTAGAGAAAAATTGCCGCCAAAAAAAGCGGGTAGATTCTGAAAACGCGCCTGATAACGAACGCCGTTACATTTTCCCTGCCTGGCGCGAGTAGTACAGGCGCAAAGACAAATCCGCTGATGACGAAAAAAAAATCGACACCTGTATAGAAAAAACTCAGCCAGCTGCGTTCCGTGCCGTGAATGATCACGGCATAGTGGCAAAGCATGACCATAATGGCGGCGACACCGCGCAGCAGTTCAACCGATAGATCAATTCCCTGGGGACGGGCGGTGTTCATGGCTGAAAATGTCAAAGTATGCAAACCGGCAACCCCTAATGAAAATCAGTGTCTCCACCCATAAGCCACCAGTGCAGATGCTGCTCTTCGATTTTTTGTTTATAGTCTGGCGTGACATACACGCCGGATATCGTCTGTGTTGTTTCGGGTGTTGGCAGCCGCTCCAGAACCGCGGGTGTCACCCAGCTGAACAAACGCTTGCGGCCAGCACGCTTGGTGATGCGCAATGCCGTGTTTAACAGGATTGGCAGCGTATCAGGCGGTCCAAGCAAATCCATCAGTTCCATGCCGTGACCGGGGCCATGGTCGCGTAACGCAAAAATACCCACCGGTTTGTTTCTCCAGCGTCTTGAAACAACATAGGTGGTGTAAGCATAGCTTGGATGCCGATGATAACGCCAGTTAAAAAAATCGGCGTCTTTTCGGGGTATTAAGCAATCCGGTAATGTTGACTGCATGATTTGCCAGAGCGTATTGACCGTTGTTGAATCGTGCAGGCCCAGCGGTCTGGTTTTGAACCATACAGATAAGTGCGGCTGTGCGAGCTTTGCTGGCCAGACGGTTTCCAGGAAAGTGCCGGAGCGTGTGTACCAGCCTGTTTTTTCCCCCAATCTTGCATGCCGGTCCGAAGGGAATCCGAATGCAAAACGAAAAGGCTTGTCCGTTCCCGCCTGTTCGCTCAGGAAAGTATCGGCAGTCTGCATAAAAGGTCCTCTGCGCGTCAGAATGCCGCGCATTTTCGGTGCCACCATCACGTCGCAGATTTGCACTGCCTTGATTGCCTTGCCATTAAGGCTGAATGTGCGGGGCATGCCGCCATAATAGGCAATAATGCCGTCTTCGATGTATGCCAGCATGCCGGGTTTTTTTTGCCGGGCATATTTCCATTGCCAGAGGCCGCCGGGCATCGGCTGGCCGAATGCGGACTCGAAAAGTGCCAGCAATGCATCCCGGTCATGCGGGGTGGCCCAGCGGCATTGCCATTTTTTGCTATGTTGATTGTCAGTCATTGCATCCATATCCATATCCATATCTTAAATGCTGTCAGACATTCCCGTCTGCCCGCTGGGTATTTTTTTCCAGCAGTGAGGCAGCCTGAAATAACCCTGCAGACGGCCTTCCTGGTCAACCGGAAAGGTTGCGATGGCTTTTGCGGATTCGTAGATATGGATGCCGCGTTCGCATAACAAGTGTACGCTGATAAAGTATTTGCCTTTAAGCAGAGGCAACTGGTCAATTGTCAGGCAAATGCCGCCGGTACCGTCTGGCTGGCGGAACGGTGTGATATGGTCTTCCCAGGTTGCCGCGCTGGTAATGGTGCGTGCATCCATGCTGTGAATAGTGACGGCGACATTCGGGCATGGCAGGTTCGGATCCGATATAAATGTGATTGAAACGGACAGGGTGGAGCGGCCGCTGATTATTGACGCGCCCTTGTAATCTTTGCCGTCGGCCAGTATTTTGACTGTATCCAGACGGGCGCGTCCGGAAGAAAACTGAGTGGATTCTGCCGTTGGCTGCGCTTGTCCGGCATGCGGCGGTATCGTGACAGTTCCGCCGTTTTGTATCGCCGCGCTTTTGTCCAGAAACGCCTGATAGTCGGCAACAACCCTGGCTGCTTCGTCATCCGCCATCATCGTTCCCCGGTCAATCCAGATGGCGCGGGAGCATAGCGACTCGACCTGAAACATGGAATGCGAACAGAACAAAATGGTTTTGCCGGCGTCCCGCAGTTGCATGATGCGATTAAAGGATTTGCGTGAAAACGCACCGTCTCCGACCGACAGGGCTTCATCGATAACCAGAATTTCGGGGTCGACATTAATCGCAACCGAAAAGGCCAGGCGTACAAACATGCCGCTGGAATAGGTTTTGACGGGTTGATCGATGAAATCGTGAATCCCGGAAAATTCAATAATACTGTCAATACGGGTCTCTATTTCGGACCGGTTGAGGCCTAAAATGGCGGCATTCATATAGATGTTTTCGCGCCCGGTGAATTCCGGATTAAATCCGGCGCCCAGTTCCAGCAATGCCGCGATGCGGCCGTTAACGCTGATTTCGCCGCTGGTTGGCGTCAGTGTGCCGCAAATCAGTTGCAGCAATGTGGATTTGCCGGAGCCGTTTTGACCGACAATGCCGACAACCTCGCCGTGCGATACAGTCAAACTGATATTTTGCAGGGCCCATAATTCACGATAGAACTGCCGTTTGCCACGCCACAAAAACTGTTTGAGCCGGTCGCGTGGATGGCTATACAGTTGGTAGCATTTCGACAGGCCGGTTGCCCGTATCGCGGTGGCAGTGTTTTCAAATGCCGCCAGGTCAGATACAGGCGCTGATCCGGATTTATAAGACATCGCCAAACCCTTTACGGGTTTTTTGAAACCACGCCAGCCCGGCCCAGGCGGTCAGAACCCCGATTGTATAGTAAAGACCCATACCGGCCCAGTCCGGTAACCGCCCGAATATGATAATTGCGCGCGTCTGTTCAATAATAAACGTCAGTGGATTTAAAAACAGATAGGCGCGAACTGATTCTGGTAGCGCGGAAGCAGGGTAAAATATGGGGCTCATGAATAACAGCATGGTCAGCACAAGACCGATGAATTGGCCGATATCGCGGACAAAAACGCCGATTGACGCAAGAAACCAGGAAATTCCCAACGTCAACAGAACAAATGGCAGTAATACAACCGGCAGCAGTAAAGCCGTCCAGAAAACGGGTTGTCCGATGATGAGTAAAAAAACGAACAGGATTAGATAGCTTATGCAGGTATGAAAAAATGCGGCTCCGAGTGTGATCCAGGGCAGGATTTCCAGCGGGAAAATGATCCGTTTGACATAATTGGTGTTATTCAGGATCAGCGCTGGCGCGCGCGTCAGGCATTCGGAGAACAGATTAAACACAATCAGGCCCGCAAACAGAAGCACTGCAAATTCGAAACGGTTGTCTGTGTCACTGGTTAGCGCCAGTCGTACTTTGAATACCACGCTGAAGACAAATGTATAAATTGACAGCATTAATAATGGCGTTACGAAAGACCACAGCATGCCAAGTATGGAACCGCGGTAACGGCTGATGATCTCGCGCCTGGTCATTTGCAGCGCAAGTTGATAATGCTGTGCCAGACATAAAAAAATATCAAGAATTGTGATTTTTCTGAAATACAAGGGAAGTTCGGTAATTGATCTGAAAAAACAATTATCGCAGATTTTAATAGGCGTCTTTGCGGGTTGTTTCCGGATTCTGTCTGTGATTGCAAAAAAAGAGGAAAAACTGCAAGCGCATGTTTGCAATGGTTTTTTATACGCGTCCTTTTTATGAAATGATTATATATCAGTAGCTTGTATTAAGTGTGTGGAAATTTTCGGGTGTGGCAAAGAAAGACTGAATATCGGCAAAATTTCTATTATTCCCTGCGCCATGGAGTCAATGGTAGGATGGCTGGTACCGCAACTTGTTGTGTTTTATCTAGTAATCAGTGTATTAGTATTGATATGTAAATCACTTTCTAATTTAATATAATTGCTGGAATATTATCTGCCGGGAATTGATAGATTGTTGTAATATTGCAACAACCAAAAACAATCAGTAGGGTATTTTACTTGCAAACTAAGCCGGTTTTGTGCAGAATTCAGCTTGACTCGGCTTTTGGGTTAATATTGGCTGTATAGTATTCAAATTTTAAACGCGTACTCCAGCATACTTTCAACGGGCATGTTAAAAATTGAAACAGTTGGGTAATATAGTTGATAAAAATCCGAAGCCTGTAGATGGATTAAAAAGATAAGTGAAAAGCTTGCAAGTGATTTACTATCGAAAGTAAGTAATGTTTTTTTAATTTTTTATCAAGGGAGCTCCCATGGCTATATCTAGTGAAGACCAAACTAAACTTCTGAAAGGTGTTATAGGGCTTTTTGACGCTGCTGCAGGAACGGAGATTAATGCGCAGCTTGAAAATGCCGTCGATAATGGCTTGTCAATTCCTGAAGTGTTAAATATCCTGACCACTAAAACGGAATTTACGGAAGGTGTAATGGGTTCTGCAACCACTTCAGCAGAACAGGCTGCCGTATTGGCCGGTAATTTCGGCCTGACGGCGGATGACGTTGAGGGAAGCCCCGCAACGCAGGCAATTGATTTCTTTGATGCCGGTATTGATGCCGGTACGCCAATCGGTACGCTCGTCTATCAGGCAGTTGTATTTCTGATGCGTGAAGATCTGCCGGCGGAATTTGCCGAAACGGCGCAACTGCTGGAAAACAAAGCGGCAATAGCGCAGGCATACAATGCTGAAGAATCCAGTCCGAGCCTGGGTAGTGCGCTATTGGATGATCCGCTGATTACGGGTTCAGGCCCCATATCACAGGACGATGTTGATCAGGTTCTGGCAAATGCCGGTGTCGGCATTCCTGACAGCTTTACCTTGACGAATCAGACCGATATTGCAACCGCGAATCATTTCGAATCCGGTCTGGTCTTTACACCGGGTGGCAATGACCGTATCAATGCGCTGCAGGACGAAGACGTGCTGACCGGCGCGGGCCCGAATCCTACCTTGACCGCAACGTTGGGTAATGCCAACGATAACGGCGCGACAATTATTACACCAACGCTCAACGGTATCGAGACACTGAATGCTTCATTTACAGGTTCAGGCGGTGGCGCGGTAACGGCGCTGGATATGCAGGATTCCAGTGGTCTGATGTCGGTGAATATTGACCGGGTATCGCAAGCTGTAAACACTGCGGAGATTGGAAATATCAAAGATTCGACAGTGAATGAGCTGTCGGTTAGGGATACCAATGCGGACGATGCCGGCGTGGTTGAATTTTCGTACAGTGCAAATACGCTGAATGGAGAAAATACCGCATCTCTGGAAGTGGAAAATGTTCAGGTCGGCGCGCTGAATATCGGCCAGAATACTTCAGGTATTGCAGCGAGAGGCGTGGGTACGCAAGGCTACGAAAACATCGCATTGAACAGCGCGGGTGCGCCTAACGCAATCGGCACCTTTAATATTCCAATGGATACCGGTACCGCGGGCGCGCTGACCATCACGGGTGATGCCGACCTAACATTAGGTGCGGCTGCCAATGCAGTCAACCACGCTAACAACGCATTGGTCGAAGTTGAAAATCTGTATGTGGCTGGAACGGGTATTGCGCTGGCAGGCAGCCGGATTGCGACAATCGACGCCTCTGCACTGGAAGGCAACTTTACCGTCGTGCTCGATAACATCCTGGATGTCGGCAAGGCAGGCACATCCGGTGTCGATCAGGATGTTACAGTTACCGGCGGTAACGGAGACGATACGTTTGTTCTGTATGATATCGTGCAAACAGGTGATACCATTGACGGCGGTGCCGGTGGAACAGATACCCTGCTGTTCTACACAGGTTCGGCATTAAACAGCATGGCTGCCAATATCGATAATGCAAGCATGTTTGCTGACGGTTCGATTGCTGATCCGAACGGTGTTCTGGGTACGGTTTCGGCTGACTTCGATAATCTGCCGGATGTAACTTCAGTTACATTGCGCAATATCAGCTCCGACGTGGATCAGGTTAACTTTAACGGCTTTTCTGATCCTGTCGGCGGTGACGGTATTCTGGAAAACGATACTGATGGACCGACCAACTTTAATCTAACAAATCTGACTGAAGATCAGGCGGTTGGTATTACCATTCTGCATTCAACAACCGGTAATAATCAGATTCAAAATTCAACTATTAATGCAACGGTTGCGAGTGATACAGCTGACGATACCTTGGGTATCACGCTGAATGACGGTACAAATACAGATCCACGCTTCAACTTCTCTGTCGTTACCACCATTCCGAGTATCACCTCGACCATTGAGAATGTGACGCTGACAGACAGCGATACCGAGTCCAATTCAGTTGAATTGACCAACTTTGTAACCCATACCGGCACAATCACCATATCCGGCGGCGAAGCGGGTGACTTCTTTAATCTCGACGTGGATACGGCGGGTGCTGATGTGACAGGGATTCTGGATGGCGGTACCGGCTTCGGCGGTCCGTTGCCAGGTGCTTTGACGGCAAATCCTGATGCTGGTGAGGTTCAGCAAGGGTTGCTTGGTAAAGACACGGATGGCACCGCAATCGATGTATCCGCGGGTCAGCATTTCGATGTCAGTGGTGTGGCGACGCAAGTGCGCTTGGCGGCAGCTACGATTGATGCCAGCGGCGAAGCAGCCAATGTAATTCTGCGTGTCAGCACCAATGCCGCGTCCGCAGTTGGCGAGCAGAATATAACTACGGGTACCGGTGACGATTACGTTATTTTTGATAATCTCAACGATACACGTGCGGGCCTGACCATTTCGGACACGGTTAACGCAGGTGATGGTAATGATACTTTGGTTATCGACGGAACTGGTGTGCGTATTTCACTGGGTGCGTCGGAATGGACCAACGTCAGCAACTTTGAAAACCTGAAGATCGTTGGTACGAGCGCGGCACCAGTAACAACACTGCTGGGTCAGAACGCTTACAACCTGACCTTGACGAATGACCTGATTCAGGCGAACGGCGCCGGTATGCTCAATATCACTAACGATAATGATGCCAACAATGACAATACAGGTACAACGGCCGGTACCCACTTTATCAGTGATCCGAATACCGGTGCTGAGTCCGGTGTGACCATCGATGCACGTTCGCTGAATGCACAAAACCACTTTACCTACAACGGTGAAGAAGGTGATGCAAGCGCGGTGCCGACAGCGGTGACAGCCGACCGCTTCATGTTTACCGATGCCAATATCAATGGCGGCAATACCATTGATGGCGGCGCATTGGATAATCTGTCCGATACCAACAGTGCCGCGAACGGCGATATCATGGAAGTGCGCAATACGGCTACGGTAACGGCGGGTGATATGCAGGGACTGTCAAACATCGGTACCATTGCCGGTGTGAACGATCAGGCGGTCGCGCAGACACTTGATCTTGAACTCACAGATTCTGTTGTTGATGCGTTGGTAGACAGCTATCATACGGCGACGACATTGGAAAGAGAAACGGTCAATGTTCGTATGAACGCAGGTGCTGATATTGCAGCGCCAGTCGCAGGTATGGGATTAACTTTGGATGCAACGGGTATGTCCAGCATCACCGCTGCAAATGTAACATTGGATGGTTTTGGTGGTGGTGTTACAGATGCAATCAAGATCGGTCAGGGTTTATTGACAGTCAATGGCTTTGTGATTGGTGGCCAAGATAGAGTTCAACTCTCTGTCAGTGAATTTGGCTTGACGCTGGATGCCGACGATGTTGGATTCATCGCAGGAACCGATAATAACGTTGATGGTACAAACATTCTGTTCGGCGGTGCCGGTGCAGTTGCGCTTGCGGCAACAGATCGTATCATTTTTGAAGATGATACTGCTGATACCAATATCTACTTCGATTCTGATGGTAGCGGTGCGGGCGCACAAGTCCTGATCGCAACGATCGTAGGTGGTACAGGTCTGGTAGCAGCCGATGTAGACATCGTTGCTTAAGTAAATCGGTAAAATGGGTGCGTGAGCACCTGAATTGACCGCTAATTAAAACCGCCCTCGGGAAACCTGGGGCGGTTTTTTTTATCTAAAATTTACCCAAGGTAGCCAGTGTTCGCATAAGCGCAACCTGCGCCTGTTTTATGGTCTTTAGGTCCGATTGACCAGAATAATCAAAGGGTGTAGCCTTTGGACATGAGCAAGCTGGATAGAATAAAGGCGGAAATTTCTTTCCATGAAAAGATGTTTTTTACAGCTATAGCAATTATGCTGGGTTTGTTGGGATGGGCTGCTAATAATTATCGCGTAACAGATGCCGCAGTACTTTTTCTGGCGATGACCGGACTGATTGGTGCGGCCGGTTTTGGCGTCTGGAATTATAAAAAGATTAAACAATTACTGGAGAAACTCGAAAATGTTGAATAGTATCCTGATGACAATAATGGCCGGCATTTTTATCGTTTTTATCTATTACCTTGCTTACGATGCTTGGAAAGATTTCTCAAAAAAAGATAAATAATCTGCATAGATCGATTAGCCGTGTAGGTTGGGTTACGATTTGCAGTAACCCAACGCAACAGAACTGCATCCGAGGAACCGTGTGCGCTTTTTTATGGCCTGATATGTTATGCTTATCTGGAAATTTTAACCGTAAATAGCAAAATGGCGCTGGCAAAAGGAGATATCCAGGAGATCAGGGAACTGTTTGCAGCCGTTCTGGCTGAAAAGAGCAACCCGCTATTGCGGTCAATATTGTGCGCGATGAACCGGAAATCCGCGAGAAAATCGTTCGTGTAGAGGAAGAATTAAAACATCAGCGAGAACTGATGATTGATGGATTCAATCGTGTAGATAAACGCTTTGAAGTTATGACGACCCGGATAGACCGTTTCATGATCTGGTCTTTTGCGGGAATGCTGACAGTTGGCGGGATTGTGATAGCCGTGATCAAATATTTACCCTGAAATCCGGTTTCCGATGAACAATCAAGCAGCGTGGTAGTGCGAGTGCCGCTTGGGGTGCGTGCAAAGTCTGGTGCCGGATACCAAGAACTGCTTCTACATAACGCCGTATCGCTGCCGGTATTGCGCTACGGCTTCAAAGTCGTGTGTATATTCATTGTTTGACTGAAGATAATCGGTCAGATCGTCTAGATTGATAATACTGATGACGGGTATGTTATATGTCCGACTGACTTCCTGGACTGCTGAAAGCGCGCCGGTACCGCGCTCCATACGATCAAGCGCGATAGCAACTCCACAAGGTGTTGCATGCGCATTTGAAATCAAATTGACAGATTCGCGCACCGATGTACCGGCTGAAATGACGTCGTCGACAATCAGGACTTTGCCTTTGAGCGGCGCGCCGACCTGCACGCCGCCTTCGCCATGATCTTTGATTTCCTTGCGGTTGAAACAAAATGGACGATTATGACCCGTTTCGGCCAGCGCTATGGCAATTGTGCTGACCAGTGGAATACCTTTATAGGCCGGACCAAACAGCATATCGAAAGGAACTTCGGCAGCTAGTATCGCTTTCGCGTAAAATTGTCCCAGCCGCCGTAAGGCGTCACCGTCATTAAACAGGCCCGCATTAAAGAAGTAGGGCGACAGACGCCCGGCCTTGGTTTTATATTCGCCAAAACATAGTACCTTGCGCGCAATTGCAAATTCGATAAATGCTTGCCTGAAGTCGGACATGATTCGATACAATAAATAAATGCAGATTATAACGCTGAATGTTAACGGTGTGCGCGCTGCCGCCAGAAAGGGTTTTTACCGGTGGCTGGCGCAACAGGCGGCTGATATCGTATGCTTGCAGGAGCTTAAGGCGCAGGTCTCCGATTTAAGTGATGAAATAATCGCACCCGGCGGCTATCATGGCTATTTTCATTGCGCGCAGAGAAAAGGCTATAGCGGTGTGGGCATCTATAGCCGTGTCAAGCCGGACAATATTGTCGAAGGTATCGGCATCGATGAAATTGACCGGGAAGGCCGCTTCCTGCAGGCCGATTTCGGTAATTTGAGCGTCATCTCGCTGTATCTGCCGTCCGGCTCGAGTGGCGATCACCGGCAGGCTTCCAAGTTTTTCTTTCTGGACAGGTTTTACCCGTTTCTGCAGGATATGATCAATAGCGGGCGCGATATTATTTTATGCGGCGACTGGAATATTGCGCACAAAGAAATCGATTTGAAAAACTGGCGCGCTAATCGGAAAAATTCCGGGTTTCTGCCCGAAGAGCGCGAGTGGCTAACGCGTGTTTTCGACGAGATCGGTTACGTAGATGTATTTCGCAGACTGAATCCGGCGCCGGACCAGTATACCTGGTGGTCGAACCGAGGTCAGGCATGGGCCAACAATGTCGGCTGGCGCATCGATTATCAGATTGCCACGCCTAATGTTGCCGAAAAGGCGATTGGAGCCGGAATTTATAAGGAATCGCGATTCTCGGACCATGCACCTTTGATTATCCATTACGACGCACTTTGATGAAACCCGCCGGAAAAGCCAGCTGGATTGATACACTCAGCATTTATGCCCATCCACGGGTACTGGGAATGCTGTCGCTGGGTTTCTCGGCCGGGCTGCCGTTGCTGCTGATTCTCGGCACCTTGTCGTTCTGGCTGCGCGAGGCAGGTATTGACCGCACGACAATCGGTCATTTGAGCTGGATTGGACTGGCATACAGTTTCAAATGGCTGTGGTCGCCTCTGGTTGACCGTATGCCGCTGCCGGTGCTGACCCGTCTACTGGGCCGGCGGCGCGCCTGGCTGTTGCTGTCGCAGTGCATTATTTTGCTGGCGCTGGTCGGAATGGCGTTGACCGATCCTGCCGTCGACCTGTCACACATGGTTTTCTTTGCGCTGGCGGTTGCATTTGCGTCCGCGACACAGGATATTGCGCTCGATGCCTATCGCATCGAAGCGGTTGCACTGGAACTGCAGGGAGCCATGGCCGCAACTTATCAGGCCGGGTATCGGGTGGCGATGATTCTGGCATCCGCCGGTGTTTTGTGGATAGCCGCAGCCGTGGATTCTTCTGCCGCCAGTTATGATTATATGCCCTGGCGTTTTGCTTATCTGGTCATGGCGTGCTGTATGAGCGTCGGTATCGTAACGACATTGATTATCCGCGAACCGAGTGTGCCGGTAAACACGCTGCTGTCTGAAAACGAGCAATACGCTCAGCGAGTGATTATCAATTGGCATCTGGATGCCCGAATGACCCGCATACTGGTGTGGCTGTATGGTGCCCTGATCGCACCGTTCAGGGACTTCATTGTACGTCACGGCGGACAGGCACTGCTGATTCTCGCGCTGATCGCGCTGTACCGTATATCCGATGTCGTAATGGGTGTGATGAGTAATCCGTTCTATGTCGACATGGGGTATACCAAAGATGAAGTGGCTGCTGTCTCTAAGGTGTACGGCGTGTTGATGACTGTTCTGGGTGCGGCTGTGGGTGGATTGCTGATTGCACAGATCGGGATCATGCGCACGCTGTTTATCGGTGCAGTGTTGTCGGCGGCGACCAATCTGCTGTTTGTCTGGCTTGCGGGACGCGGTCATGATGTCAGTGGCCTGGTTTTTACCATATCGGCGGATAACCTGTCTGCCGGCATTGCCTCCAGTGCATTCATCGCTTATTTGTCGGGTTTGACCAATTCCGCATACTCGGCTACGCAATATGCATTGTTCAGCTCGGTGATGCTGTTGTTACCGAAGTTTGTCGCGGGGTTCAGCGGTCAGTTTGTCGATGCGTATGGTTACGAGAGCTTTTTTATCGCCACGGCATTGCTGGGTGTGCCTGTACTCCTGCTGGTCAGACTGGCCGGAAAGGCGAAATTTGAAGCGTCTGAAAAAAAAACATCAGTATCGCCAAATGAGTCCGGCACCAAATCACATACTTAGCGCTCTATTTCTATATGATATTGCCTGAGACAGCGACCGGGATATTATGCAGCAATGTGCTGTAATTAGTTTTAATATCTATTTCCGCTCAAACCGGTAGAATGCCAGTTTTCCCATTAAATTTGGCAGCAATTCGATTTGGCGGTCTTTGTTCATCACGCGGCGTTCGAGAATTTTCGCATCGCATTCGCGGCAAAGCTCTTCAAAATCGCCAAGTGTGCACAGGTGAATGTTGGGCGTGTCATACCAGTGGTATGGCAACGATTCCGAAACGGGCATATGCCCGCGGATAACCTGCATGCGGTTTCTCCAGTAGCCGAAATTGGGAAAAGATACAATGCCTTCCCTGCCAACGCGCAGCATTTCCTGGATAATTTCGGCGGTATGTTTCATGGCCTGCAGGGTCTGCGACAGAATGACATAATCGAATGAACCAGTGGCAAAGCTCGATAAACCGGATTCCAGGTCATTCTGAATCACATTGATACCGTTTTTCAGGCAACCCAGAACATTCTGGTCGTCAATTTCGACGCCATAGCCGAAAATATTGCGTTCCTGATACAAATACTTGAGCAGCGAACCGTCGCCGCAGCCAAGGTCGAGAATTTTAGAACCCGGCTGAATCCAGTTAGCGATTGCGGCAAAATCGGGCCGCCATGCGACAGTTGCAGAGTGTGTTGTTGCGCTTGTAGCCATGATGTCGATTCGTTATTAAACCTCGATATTTTTCATATACGCCCGCACCAGTTGATGATAATAGGCGTCGTTCATTAAAAAAGAGTCATGTCCGTGCGTTGATGTGATTTCGCCGTAACTGACGTTAATGTTGTTATCGAGCAGTGCTTTGACAATATCGCGCGAACGTTCCGGAGAAAAACGCCAGTCTGTGGTAAAGGACAATACCAGAAAATCGGCTTCTGCTGCTTTGAGTGCGGCGCTCAGATCGCCGTTATAAGCGTTGGCCGGATCAAAGTAATCAAGTGCCTTGGTCATCAGCAGGTAGCTGTTGGCATCGAACAGATCGGTAAACTTGTCTCCCTGGTAACGCAGGTACGATTCGATCTCGAATTCAACATCATAACCGAACGAAAACTTGCCGTCTCTGAGTTCGCGCCCGAATTTGGATGCCATTGAATGATCCGAAAGATAAGTAATATGTCCCAGCATGCGTGCCAGACGCAGTCCGCGCCGAGGCAGGGTATTGTACGAATAATAATCGCCGCCGTAAAAATCCTGGTCCGTAAGTATCGCCTGACGGGCGACATCGTTAAACGCAATATTCTGGGCAGTGAGTTTTGCTGCAGCAGCAATAACCAGCGCATGGCGTATTTTATCGGGATAATCGAGCGTCCATTGCAGCGCCTGCATGCCGCCCAGGCTGCCGCCAACAACAGCGGCAAATTGATGAATGCCAAGATGTTCCGCGAGCTGCGCCTGGGTTTCGACCCAATCTTCAACGGTGACAAATGGAAAATTTGCGCCGTAATGCCTGCCCGTTCTGGCGTCAATACTGGCTGGTCCGGTAGAGCCGTGACAGCCGCCCAGATTGTTCATGCCGATGACGAAGAATTTATCTGTATCGATGGGCTTGCCCGGTCCGACCATATTGTCCCACCATCCGGTGCTTTTTGGCTTGTCCTCATAAATGCCGGCTACATGATGGTTGCCCGAGAGTGCATGGCACACGAGAACGGCGTTTGAATGATCTGTGTTGAGTGTGCCATAGGTTTCATATACCAGGTTATAACTGCTGATGACCGCACCGCTTTTCAATTTGAGCGGTTTGTCGATATGTACATATTGCGGTGTAACGATACCTGTTGCGTTTGAATCGGGCATTTAAAAATTAAAAAAATCCAAAAAAGGACGATCAGATGAAAATTGATCATTATATCGTCAAAAAATGGAACTAGACAGTATTCCAGTGTTCATCGATGGAGTGGCGCCAGATTCCATGCGTGCGCGGTTTGCGTAAATAATAATGCTGTGCTTAGGAGTCGTTCATAAGTAACTGTAACACCCGGATCGCATCTGGCGGGCGCACTGCGGCGTTGTTCGCCGCCGCCATAGCTTGAGCTATGACTCATTCTCCCGCCTTGCATTGCATCCCGCCAGACGCGCCCGATTGTCACACTTATTTATTCGCAGCTCCTTAGCTGAAATGAGTCCGCCTAGCTATTAAGTTTGGCTAAAAGGTCGTGCATTTTCTCAGGATGTATGGTGCGGATAATTTTGTGTGCGAGCGGCGTAATGTCGGGTAGATTGCTTTTGAGAATTTCATTCTTAACCACCAATATTTGTGCCGGATACATGGAAAACTGCGTCAGTCCAATGCCCAGTAACAGGCGCGTAAACTGAATGTCGCCTGCCATCTCGCCACAGATCGACACGGGTTTTTTCAAGCGGTTGGCCATTTGAATGACGCGCGATATCAGCCATAGTACCGCTGGATGAAACGGGTCGTACAAATACGCCACAGTGTCGTCGACCCGGTCTACTGCCAGCGTATACTGGATCAGATCGTTGGTGCCTATTGATAAGAAATCCAGTTTTTGCAGAAAAGCCTCCAGGCTGAGAGCAGCTGCTGGAACTTCAATCATGCCGCCGATTTGAATATGTTCGTCAAAATCGATGCCATCGTTGTGCAGGGCTTGCTTGGCGCGATCGATCAAGAGCAATGTCTGAAAAACTTCTGTGACATTCGACAGCATTGGGATCAGAATCTTGATCTGTCCGTATAAGGAAGCGCGTAGAATTGCCCGCAGCTGCGTATGAAACATTTGCGGCTCGGAGAGGCTCAGGCGAATAGCGCGCAGCCCCAGTGCAGGATTTGCTGTGATCTGAGTGGTATGTTTCAGATTTTTATCTGCGCCGAGATCAAATGTGCGGATTGTCACGGGTTTTCCATTCATTTCTGTGGCTACAGCACGGTAGGCTTCGAACTGTTCTTCCTCGCCGGGAAGATCGTCACGGTTCAGAAACAGGAATTCGCTGCGGAAAAGACCGATCCCGGTCGCACCATTTTCCTTAACCTGCTCCAGGTCGCCGGGCAGTTCAATATTGGCGAGCAAATCGATTCCGGTGCCGTCCAGCGTAACTGCCTTAACGTTTTTTAGTCGTTTGAGCTTTTGTTTTTCCAGTTCCAGCTGGCTCTGCCGCAAACGGTATTCGTCCAGGACATATTTGTCCGGGTTGACAATGATGACGCCTAAATTGCCGTCGACAATCAGACTGTCGCCTTCCAGAATCAGCTGATGCGCATGGTGCAGGGCGACGACCGAGGGTATATTTAGACTGCGTGCAACAATGGCGGTGTGCGATGTCAGGCTGCCCATATCCGTTAAAAAAGCGATAAACTGATGTGGCTTGTACTGCATGATATCCGCTGGGCTCAAATCATGCGCCACCAGGATATGGTCGCCCAGATGCTTGGACGGAGGCGGATGATAACCGGGATATCCGAGCAGTGCTTTGAGTATCCGTTTGACGACTTGCTCGACGTCGGTTTTGCGTTCTCGTAAATACGCATCGTCAATCGCTTCAAACTGCGCCAGTAATGCATCTTTTTGCTGGGTCAGCGCCCATTCCGCATTACATTGCGTTTGTGCAATAATGCCGCGTGCCGCCTCAGCGAGTGTCGGGTCGTCCAGAATCATGTGGTGTAGTTCCAGAAATGCGCTGAATTCTGCTAGAGCCGGTCCGTTAGTCACGGATGATTGTAACGCTTCGAACTCCGCCCGCACGGTTGCAAAAGCCTGATCAAGCCGTTTGATTTCTTTGTTGATCTGATTTTTTGGAATCAGGTAATGCATCACTTCAAGCGTAGCGGCGGCCGTTAGATGCGCATGCCCGATTGCAATGCCGCCGGACACACCGATACCGTGCAGGATAAAGCTCATTCCCCTTCTCCAAAATAATTTTCGATTAATGCGACGAGCGCGTCTAGAGCTTCGATTTCTTTCTCGCCCGCAGTTTCAATCTGTATGCTTGTACCTTTACTGGCGGCCAGTGTCATTACGCCCATGATACTTTTTGCATTGACGCGGCGGTTGTTGCCCGTTATCCAGACTTCGCATGGATACTGGCTGGCCAGTTTTGTCAGTTTTGCGGATGCGCGGGCATGCAGTCCCAGTTTGTTCGCAATTTCAACTTCTTTAAGCCGCATACCGGTTTCCTGGAGAAATTTCAACGACGCCATCCTTACCGCCACTTAGTGTCTTGCTAACTGCAGTGGCCAGCGTTTCATTACGGTAAGTCAGCGCCCTTATCAACATCGGCAGGTTAATGCCTGTGATGCAGGCAATTTGATCACGCTGAACCAGCCGGCTAGCGATATTACACGGCGTCGCCCCCAGAATATCGCAGAGAATCAGCACGCCATCACCCGCATCAAGTTGTTGTGCCAGTGTGCGCATGTTGATCAATACGTTATCAGGATCGTTCTCGACAAAAACACCCAGAGATTGTAATTGTTCCGGCTTTTCTCCGAGAACATGGCGGGCACAGCGAACCATGTGCTCGCCCAGGTGCTCATGCGTTACCACAAGTATTCCAATCATCCTAGAATCCTTAGTTGGATGATGTTTAGAGTGCACTGTTCTTTCTTTTTGGCAAGGCGCAATGAGGCGTAATAGCGCGTTATTGCAACGAATTGCAACGCAGCAAAAAAGAAAGAACAGTGTGCTATAAGCATCATAGCGTGGCCCACCCTTTTGGTGAGTAGCGTATAGAGAAATATTAGTTTTATTTTATAAGATTGGCCATAGTTGTAGCGGTCAACTGAGGATTTTGGGATCATTGTTTGATTTATTCCTGTTTTGGAAAATGAAAAAATGTTTGGATTTTATCATTGCTTGTGTCAAGCACTCTATTCGCTTCAATTTTTTACCCATGTCTCTTGCGCTGGCGGCTTCTGGATTTCCGCCTGCCAAGAAAAACCGGTCCAATCTTGTGGACAGATGGTTACACAAACATCTGGAAGTGTCGATACCAATGAAAATATTTTTGTGTTTTGTGATTATTTGTGTGGATCAGTACAATTAACAGGCCGTATTCGTTGTTTTTGCGCCTTGAATATGCTCAGGCATGTCCTGCGGTACAAAAACTTGACCCCTTTGTCCGAAAAATAAACAGAATTATTGCACATAGCACGTGACGACACCCCCTAATAATAAGTCTGAACGAAAGCAGACCGGTAGTCTGATTGATATAGCTTGATCGCCTCCTTTGGCTGCATACCGATGAGACAGGTCTTGCCGGCGACCTGCTGGCGGGTGGTTTACTGAGCCATCTTGCAGATGCGTAGGCGGTTTGTTCGGTATAGGCAGTATACCGCCCAACAATATCCGGAATATACGCGGTTCAGAAGGTTTTTCCATCATTGCCGGATTGGGTTGCCAGCTTGGAGTGCAGGTCGTGATTCAAACTGAGGCGGCGCTGAATCCCTTTGTACTGGAAGGCGCGGACTACAGTGTATTTAATGTTGACGGCGCGCTGGATCGTTTTAACCCGGCAAGCGGTGCCAGCGCGATCACGGACTAATACCCGATCAACCGTGCCACCATGCTGACGTGCAAGCTGTGGTTCAATACCAATGATCAGAGTCCCTGCAATCCGTTTGCCCGGATAGACAGCCACGATTTTGGCGTTCATCCGTATCTGAAATCGGATATTTACTTCGAAGACGCCGCCACGGGCTACAAAATTCAACAAGGCTGATTGCTCGGCAGCACGCCGCGTTATTTTTTGGTTTTATGCTCAAGTTATTGCCGAGCGGGCCGTATGCTCGGGATATGGATTCAAATCAGAGAAATAACGCCTTTTTTGCCTTTAGTTTCAGCAATAGATTTCAATAGAGGTTCCCTGCATGAAAACTTCCCGCATGTTTTTACTTACAACAATCGTTCTGCCGTTGCTCAGCGCCTGCGCAACGCCATCGCAAATTATGGCGGATGCTGAAGTCAGGCGGCTGTGTGAAAAAGATGGCGGCATCAGGGTGTATGAGACGGTGACATTGCCGGTTGAAAGATTTAATAAATATGGGCAGATACTTGTTCCGGCCAAGCGGTTGGCTAAACCAGAGGACAAATTTTATTACGAATCGTTCCAGAATTATTTTAGAAAAGGAAATCCTGACATTTACCAGCTTCATACCAAAGTTTATCGGAAAACCGATAGTAAGTTACTTGGTGAATCGATCAGTTATGTAAGGCGCGGAGGGGATATGCCGGGGCCCTGGCATCCTTCCTCATTTAGCTGCCCAGAAGAAGCAGGGCTTAATAATTTGAATAAACAAATTTTTATCAAAGAGTAGGGAAAAATAATGAGTCAACATGTTGAATACTTCAAACAAGCCGAATTGGCATTAGCTTCTTATGCAAAAAATTTAACTGCAGGTATTCCAGATCGAGACAAATTAATAAATGATGCAGCATTTCCCGCAACTCAAGCCGATGCCTTCACACTCAGATATGAAGTGGTAGACCAACACATCGATGCAACCGGTCTTTCAGCGACAGTTTTCAGAGACAACAATACGGGCGAAACTTATCTGGCAATTCGCGGAACGGAAGCCACTGATCCGGCGGATTTGCTGACTGATCTGGTTAATATCGCGTTGTTTGGCAGCACGACACTGCAGCCGCAATACCTGAGTCTCAAAAGCCAGGTTCAGGCGTGGATTGATGCTGAGATACTACCGCAGAATTTTACCGTCACCGGCCACAGCCTGGGCGGGTTTCTGGCGACCGATCTGGCGGTTGATGCACAATTTGCCGACAACATTACCCATGCGTATCTGTACAACACTCCGGGACAGGGTGGCATCTTTGGCGACCTGCTCAATATGATGCAAAATGCGTGGGGTATTCCAACCCGGTACGATCCGGCCAAATTCAGCAATATCGAAGCGGTTGTCGGCGACGGATTCAATATAAGTCCTGTTGCCGGTCTGGGCTACGATGTTTCTCCACCGATCAACGTAATTGTAGAAGATCAGCTTGGCGGTGTTGCCAGTCCTGAGGTTTCGCTCAATCACAGCATCAAAATACTGACTGATGCACTGGCTGTTCAGTCAATTTATTTCCAGCTTGCACCTAATGTAAGCCAGGGTGAGCTAAATTCATTAATCAATGCCTCTGGTGAAAATAACAATACAACACTTGAGTCCGCGCTTGACGCGATACGTGTAATTATTCAGAACCCGGCAAATGGCCAGTTTTTTTTGGATGAAGGTCTTAAGACTGCAGGAGGCGACCGCGAAGCCTTTTACACCAATCTGAATGATCCGGATTTCAGGACAAAGCTGGATAATTTCACTGGTTCCAGCGCAGCGCAATTGACTGCTTTGCCGGGTCTGTCTGTGAACGAGATTATTAACCTCGCCACAGACAATAATACGCTAGGACTAGCCGCCCGTTATGCGTTGACGGCGCTGAACCCCTTTGTACTGGAAGGCGCGGACTACAGTGTATTTAATGTTGACGGCGCGCTGGATCGTTTTAACCCGGCAAGCGGTGCCGGCGCGATCTCGGATCAATATCTGATCGACCGCGCCACTATGCTGGCGCGCAAGCTGTGGTTCAATACCAATGATCAGAATCCCTACAACCCGTTTGCCCGGATAGACAGCCACGATTTTGGCGTCCATCCGTATCTGAGATCGGATATTTATTTTGAAGACGCTGCCACGGGTTACAAAATTCAACAGGGTGGATTGTTTGACAACACGCCGCGTTATTTCTTTGGTAGTGATGCAACAGAAACACCGGCTGGCTCGGCGTCAAAAGACCGTCTTTATGGCGGCGGCGGAAACGACACGCTGCAGGGACTGGAAAGCAACGATTATCTTGAAGGCGGCAAGGGGACGGACACGTATATCGTCAGCGCCGGCGACGGCGTAGACACGGTACTGGATGTTGACGGCCTGGGATTGATCCGGTTTGGTGCGTTAACCGTTCAGGGTAAAGACGGTGTTAACGATGACCAGGATTGGATAAAGATCGGCGATAACTGGATCGACCAGCACAATGGCCTGGAGTATTTGCTGTTATCTCAAGATAACGGTTCGAACGATCTGCTGGTCAAAGCGGCCGATGGCAGCGGCGTATTGATCAAAGCCTGGCAGGACGGCCGGCTCGGCATTACGTTGGGAGAAAGCGCGCCGCCCGACACACCGGCTTACGAGCGTACCATTTTGGGCGATCTGCAGCCGGAAGATCTGGACACGGATACTGACGGCGTTCAGACCGGTTATGACGAACTGGGCAATGTGATTGTCGGCGCCGAAGAAGAACCCGGCCGTGTGGACATACTGTTTGGCAGCGACGGCAACGATCTGATCCAGGGTTTTGGCGGTAATGATGATGTTTCAGCGAAGGGTGGTGACGACCGTATCGAGGGTGGCGCCGGGCAGGATGATCTGGCGGGCGGAGCGGATAACGATATTATATTGGGCGGAGCAGGCAGCGACATCGTTGTGGGCGATGAAGATGGCGATCGGCTTTATGCCGAGACCGAATACACGTTCGATGAAGCATACGCGCTGGGTGAAACGCAGGCGTCCGGCGGGCAGCGCGGCGATCTGCTCGACGGCGGTGCGGGCGCCGATGTGCTGATCGGCGAGACGGAGAAGGATATTCTGCTGGGCGGCCTGGGCAAAGACATTCTGATGAGCATGGGCGGTGACGACACTATCGAAGGCGATGTCAGCATTAATGCGGTTAACCGCGACTGGACTGTTGCCCGAACGGAAGCGACCGAAAACAACACAGATCTATACATTCGGTCCTACAGTTTTTCAACAACGCTGGATACGATTGCGCTCGAAACGGGCGATGACGATGTGATCTACGGCGGCGCCGGAAATGACTGGATATTTGCGCAGGGCGGCAACGATTTTATCGATGCGGGCAAGGATAATGACGTGGTGTTCGGTGACGGTGGTAATGACGTCATTCTGGGTCAGGCGGGTGACGACATGATAACCGGCGATAACCGTCCGTCGTCGCTGGCCGCATCGCTGCATGGCGACGATTATCTGAGCGGCGGAGACGGAAACGACCGTTTGTCTGGCGAAGGTGGGTCGGACTATCTTGAAGGCGGCGCGGGTAACGATAGTCTCTTTGGAGACGCCAGCGATATTGCACTGCAGTATCATGGCGACGATACGCTTGACGGTGGAAGCGGAGACGACCGGTTGATCGGTCATGGCGGCAACGACACGCTGATCGGCGGCAGCGGCAGGGATACTATGCTGGGCGGACAGGGAGACGACACCTATATCGGCGTGGAGCAAGGCGACATCATAGAAGATGTTCTGGGGAAGAACACGATTATTTTTGCCGATGTTGCCGGTGTGGCTTCAAATTCGGCTAACGAACCACTTGGACTCGGACTCAGTCTGTCCGCCACGTCGCTGACCGAGCCTGCTGCAATACCGGCCAACGCGCCCGTCGGCGCGGCATGGCGCGATGGCATCAGCGCCCTGCAAATGGTGCTGGAGAACGGCGAGATAATAGACCTGGGGCCTGCGCTCTACGGCATGGATGCCCAGATATACTATGACCACGGCACGCAGAGTATCGATCTCGAATCATGGGTGAGCAGGAATTTGACCGAAGACGTGGTTTTGAATCTGAATGCGGCGTCGTATTTTGGGCAGCCGGTTACGCATGCATATACGGGCGCGGGGGACGATCTGATTCAGGGCGGCGCCCATGACGACACGCTTAAAAGCTACGACGGCAGTGATTATATTCTGGGCGGCGGCGGCGACGACCGGCTTGAAGGCGGCCTCGGCGCAGACTGGCTGGCGGGTGGCACCGGCGCCGATGTCTATCTATTCTCGCGTGGCGATGGAACCGACACCATCGCCCAAACCAGCGCCGATGATGCTACCGGTGATGAAGTGCAGCTGGGCGCCGGAATTGCCGCGAGCGATCTGCAGTTTTTCCGGTTGGCCGACGGCGCTTTGCTGATGCGCATTACAGACACGCAGGACAGCATTCTGTTTACAGGCTGGTTTGGCGAAGGGCCGAACGTCTCCGCGCTGCGTTTCGGCGACGGCTCGACACTGGATGCCGACCAGATGAACGCTCTCGCTGTCGAGGCTTATGGCGGTACGCCGGGCGACGATGTTCTGACCGGAACGGGCGAGAACGACCGCATAGAAGGCTATGCAGGCAACGACAGCCTGGATGGGGCCGGTGGCGACGATATCCTGATCGGCGGTGACGGCGTCGACACCTATCTTTTCGGCTGGGGCTCGCTGGGTAACGATGTGGCGGTGGAATCCGGCACAGGATCGGGTTTTGTCAAACTGACGGATGGTACGGTACTGGCCGATCTGCGCCATCAGCAGACAGGAGACGATCTGATTCTGGCGCTGCGCGGCGGCAGCGCGACGTTGACGCTGAAAGACTATTTCATGACTTCCCATCTCTGGGTGGTTCTGGACGAAAACAATGCTGCGGTGAGCGTTGCAGACTGGCTGGCCTCACCGGAGCCTGTGGTTGATATCGACCAGTTGCAGGCGGATTTTCTCGATGCGGCGCGCGCGCAATGGGCCAATGATGTACTGAACAACACCGATGATTCATACTACGGGCTGTACAGGCAAGTCGATGCAGCCACTTACAGCGCCGAATCGGTCTCCGAATTTGAAACGCACACCAAGACGCAGCGTTTTACAGTCCTGGATACAACAGATGACAGCGCAGTCATACAACGCCAGAACAGCAGCCTTGTTTATACCAATACCCGGGTGGAAGTATTAAACACGTCATCTTCTGTAAACACGCCGGTACAAAACACTGTGTTCACAGCGCCCGCGCTTGAGACGAAATTTTATCCAATCGGCAGTTTTGCCCGTATTGCATTTGATTACTGGCAGGGTGGTTACACTTACGTTTACGATCACGGCGAAATCATCGGTGTCGTCGTATACAGCACTGATCCAGCGCAACCCGATCCGGACACCACCGTTGTTCAGCAGCGCTGGCAAAGCACGACCACCCTGGATACGCAGATAGAACGCATTCAGGGCGGCGACAGTGATAATGTTATTGAAGGTTTCAAGAATGGCAACTGGTATCAATACAATGATGGAACCGGCCAGAGCGACGTGAGTTTCCACAGCGAAATATCGATCATCGATGGCGGTGGTGGAGACGATACGCTCTATGCATCCGGCAAAGTCTGGCTTGGTAACGAGGTGTATTATTTCGCGGATAGCTCACCTTATATCGGCGGCTTTGTGTACGGTAATACCGGTGGTGACATCCTCTATGGCAATTATGCCCGAGATACCCTGATAGGTGGAGATGGAAATGATGTTTTGGATGGCTGGTTCAGCGAAGACAGATACATCATGTTTGCCGATGAATCCGGGTTCGACACAATCTGGGATACGGGGACGCAACTGTGGATGATAGATGACTTTGACTATTTCGGTACTAGCCTTGATAAATCTCAGAGTTCTAATTTAGATTACAGGTTCCCGCCTGGGCCCATAGCACAAGATACTCTCAGGCTGATAGGTATAAGCCAAGAGGATATCTCGTTTACATGGGGAGAAAAAGTCGCTGAAGGGATACGGGAAGTGAGATATGAATTTGAAGATCTCGAATCTATAGAAGATTTATATTCTCAAACCACGCACGCAACGCTCACCATGGCCTGGACCGGCGGCGGTGTTGAAATTGTCCTGCCGAACTCGACCGATTTGCCGGGTTTGGGACTGGAACGTATCCAATTTGACGATGGCTCCGTATTGACGATGGCCGAGCTTATCGCGCTGGCCAACCCAGTATCAACACTTGACCCACAGGAATTCGACAATGTTATTACAGGTCAGGGTACGGATGACATCATTTACGGCGAAGGCGGCAATGATACACTGGATGGCGGCAGTGGTGACGATTTTCTAAATGGCGGCACCGGAAACGATACTTTGACCGGCGGGGCAGGTGATGATACCTATTTGTTTGACAGGGACTTGGGGAATGACACGGTTAACAGCTACGACACAGCTTCCGGGAAGACTGACACCATACGGTTTGGTTTTGGCGTAATGCCCGATCAAATCCATGTCGGGCGCTTTGGTCAGGACCTGGTGCTTTCTATTATAGATACGGATGACACCCTGACTATTCGGGGTTATCTGGAAAACAATGGCATTACGCCCTATTCTGTGGAACTAATCGAATTCAGCGAAAGTGGCACCGTCTGGGATCTGACAGCAATCCTGACGATACTGGATAGCAACCGGGTACCGGAGCTTTCAGTCGTGCTGCCGGACCGGGAAGCCACCGCAGGCGCTGCGTTCAGTTATACCGTAGACGCGAATGCATTTACTGACCCGGATGCCGGGGACATGCTGACGTACAGTGCGACACTTTCTGATGGAAATCCATTGCCCGCATGGCTCAGTTTTGATGCGCAGTCGCTGACATTCAACGGCACACCGGATGTATCAGGCGTGTATAGCGTTACGGTTGCTGCGACGGATACCGGCAATCTGACGGTATCGGACACCTTCGACATCAATGTCAACGGCCTGGGAATGAAGCTTAGCGGCACATCCGGTGTCGATACGCTGGATGGCGGAACAGGCGATGATATCCTCAACGGGCGCGCGGGTGACGATATATTGCGCGGATATGCCGGTAACGACCGGCTCAATGGCGGCGCAGGCAACGATACGATGATCGGTGGTGTGGGTGATGATATTTACGTTGTCAATAGTGCACTGGATAGTGTGTTAGAAAATACGGATGAAGGTACAGATACCGTACGGTCATCCATTTCCTATGGCCTTGTCGGTAATATCGAAAATCTGAACCTTATTGGAGCGAATACTATCGACGGCACCGGCAATGCACTGGATAATCGTTTGATCGGCAACAGCGCAAACAACGTGCTGACGGGTAACGCAGGCAACGACCGGCTCAACGGCAATGAAGGCTTAGATACCCTGATTGGCGGCATTGGAGATGATATTTATATTATTGGCGATAATAATGACGCCATTATCGAGTTTGCCGATGAAGGCATCGACATGGTGCGGTCGAGTGTAAGCTACACACTTAGTGCTAACGTCGAGAATTTGGTGCTAATTGAAGAATCAGTGATTGATGGAACGGGTAATGATCTTGACAACAATCTGATTGGCAACAATAGCGACAACATCCTCGCTGGTAACGCAGGTAACGACCGGCTCAATGGACGGGAAGGTGCGGACACGCTGATCGGCGGTTCTGGCGATGATATTTATATAGTGGACAATGCAGGGGATGTTGTCATTGAATTCGGCGATCAGGGAACCGATAGAGTTCGGTCGAGCATCAGTTATACGTTAGGCGCAAATGTCGAAGACCTGGTTTTGATAGACGGTGCAGCGATTAACGGGAATGGCAATGAACACGGTAACAATCTGGTTGGCAACGATGCCGGCAATATACTCACGGGCGAAGCTGGTAATGACCGGCTCAACGGGCGGGAAGGTGTGGATACATTGCTGGGCGGACCCGGTAATGACGTATACGTCTTTGGGCGCGGTTATGGTACAGATACAGTAATCGAAAACGACTCCGCTGCAGGCAATAATGATGTTGTTCGATTCCTGCCTGACGTCAGCACCAGCCAGGTATGGTTCCAGCAGGCCGGCAATAATCTTGAAGTCAGCATCATCGGCACCGGTGACAAGCTGGTGATCAATAACTGGTACCTTGGACCGGCCTATCAGATCGAACGGTTCAGAACTTCCGATGGATTGAAACTGCAAAACGACCGGGTTGAGGATCTGGTGGATGCCATGTCAGGTTTCGCCATACCCGATATCGGGCAAACTGAATTATCTAGCGACTATGCGGTAATACTTGATCCGGTCATTACGTCTCTTTGGGTATGAAATCGTCTAAGGAGCCGCGAATAAATAAGTGTAACAATCGGGCGTGTCTGGCGGGGATGCAATGCAAGGCGGGAGGATGAGCCATAGCACAAGCTATGAAGACGACGAATAACGCCGCAGTGTGCCCGCCTCGACTGATTGAGTATGTTTAACCCAGGCAGTTACACAGTTTAATTTACAGTCCTCAAATTTCTGCTTTACTCGCCTTTATTGTCGAAGTTTCTGGTGTTACCGGCTGTTGCCGGATTGAATAAACCTGACAAATCCGGCAACAAACGCTTCAAGTCGCTTGCGCACCGCTTCGTCTGTTAATTTGCCAGTCTCATCGAAAACCTGCTGCGCTCTTGAAATCATCAACTGACTGCCAAACCAGGGGCATGTGCCTAACCTTTTGAGCACAGGCAACCAGGCGTTCTGGGACATGGCCGTGCCAAATCCACCTGGTGTTGCGCCCATGACGGTTACCGGACGTCCGCCGAAAACACGTGGAATGGCTTCCGGCGGTCGTGACAGCCAGTCTATTGTATTTTTTAATACACCCGGTATTGAATAATTGTACTCAGGCGTGGCGAGCAATATACCGTCGGCCGCCGCAATTTTATTCTGCAGCATAACGACAGCATGCGGTATTCCTTCTTCAGTCTCGACGTCACCGTTATAGAGTGGAATACCCTCAGGCGTAGTCACTTCAAGTGCGGCTTTCGCTGAAATCAACTGCTTTGCTGCCCGAAGCAAAGCAGTATTAAATGAATCTTTGCGCAGACTGCCCGAAATGCCGATGATTTTAGTCACGATTGCACACTGTCCGTTTAACCTAGAATCCTTAGTTGGATGATGTTTAGAGTGCCACCGTTCTTCCTTTTTGGCAAGGCGCAATGAGGCGTAATAGCGCGTTATTGCAACGAATTGCAACGCAGTAAAAAAGGAAGAACAGTGTGCTATAGCATCATAGCGTGGCCCACCTTTTTGGTGGGCGGCATATGATGAAATATTAGTTTTATTTCATAAGATTGGCCATAGTTGTAGCGGTCAACTGAATAGAAAGGACTTCCCCTACTCGAAGCGGTAGCCCCGCACGGCATCGGTGTGCCAGGATTGAAGTATTAATCAATCAAAATAAGAGGAGAAGTCAAATGAGAGTTTCAACGAAAACAGAGCGGATTGCAATATTCAAGCGTTTAGGTGTGGACAGTTCGAAGCATTATCTGCATGTGCATGGTGTTGATGTCTATGACCGCGTAGTGCTGGTAAAGACATTGCGGCGAGAAGATTTTCTTGCCTGGGCAGCAAACATTTCCAGTTGTTTGATAGGTTTTGAAGCCTGTTCGGGCAGTCATTATTGGGCGCGGGAATTAGGCAAGCTGGGGCATGAGGTGAGAATAATGGCGGCTGAATACGTATCGCCATACCGTAAAAGCCGCAAAAGCAAGAACGATATCAATGATGCCGAAGCGATTTGTGAAGCGGCAGGCAGGCCCAACATGCGTTTTGTGACAATCAAATGCGAGGAGCAACAATCCTTGCTGATGCTGCACCGCTTGCGCTCCGGGCTGGTTAATGATCGCACGGCGCAGATGAACCGAATCAGGGGGTTGCTGGCAGAGTTTGGAATTTGGATTGGTCAGACGCCGGATAAATTGGAGAGCTGGTTTAGCAGGCAGGCAGAAGAGTTGGCGCGGCTACCGCTACTGGCGAGAAGCGGGATTGAGTTGGCACGCGCACACTGGAAGGCGCTGGATCAGCGTATAGCAGAACTGGAGAAGCAAATTAAGCAGATTGCCCAAAAGAATGAAGCTACAGAGCGGTTACAAAAGATAGTGGGCGTAGGCAC
>NZ_FOGH01000020.1 GCF_900111165.1 Nitrosomonas sp. Nm51 | reverse complement strand
AATTTGTAACGAACAACTGAACACAAAGCATCAGCAGGAGGCAAAATACCAACTCAGTCTGGTCGACTTATCCACAGATGCGTAGTATCCTGCGCACTGTTTCCCCCTGGTCAAATTTCAACCGTAATGGGTGGTCAATTTTAAACCGGTATCAACAGTCATTGCCGTTGTGTGCAGTTTGATTGTGGCTAACATCGTTTCTGCAGCCAGCTTCGACGAGGATTTTATACGTGGGCCGGTTTTGAAATGACGGGCAGTCTGCCTGCGCACACCTGTATCCGAAAAAAACTGCGACATGAATTATTTATGCAGGGTCGTTTGGCGACAATTCGTCTCAATCTTCGCAAGGATTGATACGCACGGGGGCTGGTTACCAATTCAGCGAAAAAGTCATCGTCTGGCTTGGGTATGATTGGAAGAAATTTCTGCGCAAAAACCTGTTTTTAATCTTGAAATAAAATCGAATAGCCGCATATCAGATTCAGTAGTTATTTCATCTGTTTTTTATTGAAAAGGAGATAAAAATGGCAATTACGCGTTATGAACCCTGGGGTTTGCTTAGTCAGTTACAAAAAGAGCTGGAGCGTGGCGCTGCAGAAGGCTCGACAGCGACTGCAGAATGGGCGCCGGCTGTAGATATTAAGGAAGAGAAAGATAAATTTGTGATTCACGCCGATATTCCGGGCGTCAAACCTGAGGATATCGATATCAGTATGGAAAACGGTGTGCTCACGATTAAGGGAGAAAAGAAAACCGAAGCCGAAACGGAAAAAGATGGTTACAAACGTGTCGAACGGACATACGGCTCATTTTACCGCCGGTTCAGCCTGCCGGATACGGCAAATCCGGATGCGGTTTCTGCAGTATCCAAACATGGTGTGCTGGAGTTGACCATACCGAAAAAAGAACACGTACAACCCAAGAAAATCAGCGTCTCTTCTGCTGATTAACAAAACCTGCCAGCAACAAAGGAGTCGGCACAAGTTTTTAAGTCTGTTAGCCCGGCTCCTTTTCCTTTAACTGGTAAACCATGCCATAATTAGGCTTTCTGGTTTAACAGCCTGTTTCATCTGCAAATCAGTTCACTTCCTTTTTATGCCTTTAATTACACTGGAGAAAGCCTGTCTCGCATTCGGTCATCATGCATTGCTGGATCAGGCCAATTTGCAGCTTGATCCGGGTGAGCGCGTCGGTTTGATCGGCAGAAACGGCGGTGGCAAGTCCAGTCTGTTAAAAGTTCTGTCCGCCAGTATCAACCTTGATGACGGCAGGCTGTGGTGCGCGCCGGGCCTGAAAGTGGCGTATGTTGCGCAGGAACCGGGGTTAACCGACAGCAACTCGGTTTATCAGGAGGTCTCAAACGGTCTGGGTGATATCAGCCGGACTTTGCTGGATTTTCATGCCGTATCTCATGCGCTAACCGATGGCGGTAATGATACGGAAGCTTTGCTTGCACGGCTCCAGGTGCTGCAAAATTCTCTGGATGCACAAGATGGCTGGAATATTCAGACCAGAATTGAAACTGTCATCGATACACTGAACCTGCCTGCTGACGCATGTATTGCGGAGTTGTCCGGCGGTTTAAAAAAGCGTGTTGCACTGGCGCGTGCTTTGGTTATTTCGCCCGATGTGTTGTTATTGGATGAACCGACAAATCATCTGGATTTTGCATCGATAGAATGGCTGGAAGCGTTTCTGCAGGGATTTGCTGGCAGTGTTATATTTATCACGCATGACCGGCGCTTTCTGGATAATGTGGCAACACGTATCCTGGAGCTTGATAGAGGTATTTTGACGGCATTTCCTGGAAATTTCGCCGCATATCAACACAAAAAAAACGAAATGCTGGAAACTGAAGCGGTGCATCAGCAAAAATTTGATAAACTGCTGGCCGAGGAAGAAATATGGATACGTAAAGGTATTCAAGCCCGATGCACCCGCAATGAAGGGCGGGTCAGGCGGCTGGAAGCCTTGCGAAAGGAACGCGCGCAACGGCGAGAACGCGTTGGCAAGGCCAGTCTTCAGGTCGATGTGGGTGATCAGTCGGGTGAACTGGTCGCTGAATTAACACATGCCAGCAAAGCATTCGGCGATAAAACGATCATTGACGATTTTTCATGCCGTATTATGCGCAAGGACAGAGTCGGACTGCTCGGACCTAACGGAGCGGGAAAGTCAACGCTGCTAAAACTGATTCTTGGCGAAATGCAGCCGGATTCCGGGCAGATCCGGCAAGGTACCAAGCTGTCATTCGCTTATTTCGACCAGATGCGCGAGCAACTGTATGATGAAATGACAGTGGCCGAAACAGTCAGTCAGGGCTCGGAGTTTATTGAAATCAACGGTAAGCGCAAGCATGTGATCAGTTACCTGGAAGATTTTCTGTTTCCACCGCAGCGTGCGCGTTCACTCGTCAAGTCACTTTCAGGCGGTGAACGCAACCGTTTATTGCTGGCCCGGTTGTTTACACGTCCGGCCAATATACTGATACTGGATGAACCAACTAATGATCTGGATATTGAAACGCTGGAATTGCTGGAGGAATTGCTGCAGGGTTATGCAGGCACCCTTTTTTTGGTCAGTCATGACCGCGAGTTTCTTGACAATGTCGTCACCCAGGTCATCGCATTTGAAGGCCACGGTATGTTGCGTGAGTATGTTGGTGGTTACGCAGACTGGTCCCAGGCGCAATTGAGTAAGAAGCAAGCGATTGAAAACAGCAATACGGCTGAACAAACGGAAAAATTCTCAACTGCGGGTAAAAAAGCAGCCAAACCTTTATCGCGCACCGAAAAACTGAGTTATCAGGAAACCCGGGAGTTGAGTGTTTTGCCGGATAAAATCGATAGCCTGGAGCAGGAGCAAATCAATATTGCTCAGCGCCTAAATCATGCCGGCATTTACCGGGACAATCCGGATGAGGCAAAAGCGCTGCAAATACGCTATTCGATCGTGGAAAAAGAATTGGCCGAATACCTCGCAAGATGGGAGGAACTGGAAGCGAAGTCGAGTAGAATCAACGCGCGGATCTAAGCACAGTCAACGGCAATTTCCCTATAAACAACATGGACATAGTTCGTTTATTCATTGACCAAATCGAGTACATCGTTTAAAGTTCAACTTTTGAGAGGAGGAGGCTTACAATGAAACAAAAAATAATGATTAATTTATTACTTGCCTCGGGCTTGCTTTTTATTTTTTCAGGCAATGCTCAAGCTGAGGGAGACCCGGCAGCAGGGAAAGAATTAAATTCAATGTGTATTGGTTGTCACGGAATTGATGGTTACCGTACCGCTTTTCCGACAGCCTATAACGTTCCAAAAATTGGCGGACAGCATGCAGAGTATCTGATTAAATCGCTTGAAGGCTACAGAGACGGCACGCGCAGTCATCCTTCCATGACTGCGTTGGCTAAAACACTTACAGATCAGGAAATTAAAGATCTCGCTGCATTCTATGCAAGTAACTAATTAAGTCATTTATAGAATTATAGAAGGAATTGATTATGAAGAAATTTATGATTGCGGCGCTCAGTGGTACGGCGTTGATATTATCTGGACAGGTTGCGGCAGCTGATATCGAAGCAGGCAAAAACAAAGCTGCTGAAGTATGCGCATCCTGCCACGGCATCGATGGAAACAGCCCGGCGCCTAATTTTCCGCATATCGGGGGGCAACACAGAACATATCTTGAAAAAGTATTAAAAGACTATAAATCCGGCAGCCGCACCGACCCGGTCATGAATGGTATGGCGGCAGCCTTAAGCAATGAAGATATCGAAAATCTCGCGTTCTATTATTCAAGCCTGCCAGGTAAATTGAATTCAAACAGATAAGAATTTACAGAGCCAAAGCACAAAATAGATAAAAAAATTAATCAGACTGGAAATACTGATTTTTCAAAAATTTTAATCCTGAGTCGGTTTGAGACAATATGTTTAAGCGGAATATGTGCCGGAATTGTTTGTGTACATATTCCGTTTTTGTTTTTCAGTCCGATTATCGTCAATTTGCAACGCATCAAGACTAAAGACAGAAGTACAAACACCAGCTACTATTCCATTGACGCGCAGATTTTGGGGAATCAATAGTTTTGTATCATGAAAGTAAAGCAGAGTGTCCTAGGGCAGCTCTATAGAAATAAAAACGCCTGCATGGTCGGATACGCCGACCTGACTTTCATCGACAAGATTGTTAAATACAACGTTACTCTGGAGAATACGATTCAACGTTTTGACAAAAATATAATCGATACGCCTGGCCGAATCACCGGCATCCAGAGTTGAAACGCCAACAGTGCAATGTTGATCAGCAAACGCAGTATTTGCGCACAAATTATCCAAAAATCTGCCCTCTGCGTAGGCATCAGTAAAACCGGCACCGATAATGTTGTCATAAAAAACGCGTTCCCCAAACGGGTCGATGCGGAAACGGTCGATATTAAAATCGCCGCCTAAAATAACCGGGTTCGCCTGCGGATAGAAGCTTTCCGTCTCATCGACAAATGCCAATAATGCCTGCAACTGGGCGTCGAGTTCTTCGGCACTGCATTTTGCACATAAATGGGTGTTGTACACGTTGATCAATCCAAATTCAGGAATCTTAAGCCGTGTCATCATTATATTTCTGGGCAGTTTAATATCATGCCCTTTGAATTCCAGCTCCGAAGCCTTCGGCAGCCGTTTGGACATCTTGAAGTCAATTTCGCAACGGGATAAAACCGCATTCGCCACCGTCAGTAACCCCGGCAATCCTGTTTCAAACGCGGTTTGCAAATCATAGCCGTGTCCCCGTTCACGCAGCTTGCCCTGAAGGTCAAGCGCGCTGTTGGCGGTGCCAACCAATACGCCACCGGCCACCTCCTGTAGCAGAATAACATCTATTGATGCATTTGAAGCATATTCGGCAATTGCATCCAGCCGCGAAGCACGCGTGCCGGTTTCCGAAAATAGCAGGTTGATGGTTAAAAAATTTAAATGCCCTCGATCCGCTACGTCATCACAGCCAGCAAAATGCGTTTCAACACCTTTACCCGGCGGCAGCCCGGTGCAGCCTGGCAATCCCCAGATAACTAGCAATATGACTAACCCTAGCCTTTTCATAATTGATTCTCCACGCGTTTTACAGGCTATGCTGAACATAATTTTCAGGAGCCACATTATTTTTCTAAATCGTGCAACATTGGCGCACAAAGAAGACCCAGTGTATCGTACCGCAGACGTTCTGCAAACTGTCTAAACCTGTTTTGCATGCAACTGCCGCTTACAGCCAGACATTTTAAAAATAACGTATGATGTCTGAATTTACTCAATTATTCCAATAGATGACTCAGGCTCCGAGGATTCAGGTAAAATGAGGGCATTTGACGTATGCGGCAAATCAGTGTGGATCGATTCTAAATCGATCGTTTGATCAGCCGTGAAATTGAAATTTTATGTACAAACTCATCAGGAGATATCAATGAATTCGAAAAAAAGCAGCGCTGTTTGCGCCATTGGTTTAATCGTTATCTTGTTTGGCTGCGACAGTGTGCCCGAAGCCAATGTGGTGAATTGCTCGGGAAGGGGGATGGAAAAATCGCTGGCTGAGTTGAAAAACGACGAAGCGGCGCGCCAGGCATTCTTGGACGAATGTAATACGCTGACGGAAGAATGATAAACCGCGTATTTATTCAAGTAAAACACCATCCCAGCGATTGTTACATGTTAGTAGATCAAAACTGGAGCAAGCTGGGTGTGTGGAGCAAGGCAGCTTTTGCGCCGGCATGCGGAGAGAGCGGCGCCACCTGATTGGATTTATGCTAAATCCGTTCAAAGATACAACAGCTCGAGACCTTGCTTTTTAAACGATGCAGCTTAGTGGTTGTGTCATTACTTGCGGCCATTTTGAATCTATTTTAGCCGTTATTGATTAGCTGCATTGCCACTCGAAATGGCATTCAGATTTTCCTCGGCTTGTTGGTACCCCAGTTCTATCATTTCTGCAGCACGTTCAAATTCCAGTGTCCCGCATGCGTTTCTGGCAAGCTCAATTGTATAATCGGGCGGGTAAGCGGCCAGCTTCTGCCTGGCAATCGTGCTTTGCATGGCGTCGAATGCCTGGTTGACAATATCATAAGCATCCAGGTCAATGCTATCCTTCAAAATGACTTTTTGCTGCAAATTTTTGATAAAGCTTGTGATTCTATCGTGAAAATTTTCTGTATCGTTTGATAGCTCCACCGGCTTGCCGTCTGCCGCCGATACATTTTTTGGCGGGCCGCACAGATTGACCGCGATGGTCACATCTGTTCTGTCGCCAAACGTCGGTGCAATGGGTACTGGATTTAGCACGCCGCCGTCAATTAAATTGACACCTTTGTAGCTATACGGTGTAAACAGCATCGGAAGTGATATCGATGCTCGAATTGCGTTGAACAGTTCTCCGGAATTAATCCAGATTTCCTTTTCGTTGGTAAGATCAGCGGCAACCGCTGTATACCGTATCGGAAGGTCTTCGATTAACTGGTTACCAACCAGGTCAACAAGCGTATTAATGACTTTGTCTCCCTTAAAAAAACCGGTTGTGCTCCATGATATATCCAGCAGTGTAATGATATCCATTTTGGTGACCGCTTTAACCCAGTGTTCGAATTCAGACAGCTTTCCGGAAGCATATGTGCCGCCAACAAGCGCACCCATCGAACAACCTGAGATGGACTTAATTTCATAACCGTTTTCTTCGAGCCAGTGAATAATTCCGATATGCGCAAGCCCCCGTGCGCCACCACTGCCCAGCACAAGTGATACAGTTGTCATAAGCTTAAAATAACTAGTACTCTTTCAGCTTGATATTGCCGTGTACAGCGCTATCGTGTCGCTCTGCAGTCGCAGTTACACTGCTTGAAAAGGGGATAACCCTTTCCTGCGCACTGCGCCTTACTGCAAAGCACCACGGTAACGCTGTACATGGCACAATATCAAGTTGAAAGAGCACTAGCGGCGTCTGCCTCTTTTGTTTGAAGAATCTTCGAATCCTATTCTGAGTGATTTTCCACCATATGAATAGCCATTGAGTTTTTCGATAGCTGCCCGGGCCTCGTGGCCTTCCATAGAAATAAATCCAAAGCCTATACATTTACCGCTAAACATATCCGTAGCAAGTTTAATGGAATGTACTTTCCCGCATTCCGAGAATAGCTCGATTACGCTGGCTTCAGTCGCGCTGCTAGGAAGATTCCCTACAAATAATCTTTTCAAAGGATGTCCTTTTTGTATAAATAAGGATGGTTTTATGTTGCATGAGGCTTGTATTTTCGCGTACATACAGCATATCAAATGGTGCTCACCGATTGGCCTCGTTGATTATAGGACATGGCAAACCGTTCACCTATTATCCCAGAACTAGTATAACGCAGACTCTGGTACAGTGAAATTTGTTACATACCCGGGCAGTTTATTTGTTTACTACAGTCAACAATACGGAGTTCGCTTTTCTCTTATTTTTTCATACGATAGTTAATACGGCCTTTGGTAAGATCATAGGGAGACATTTCCAATTTTACCTTGTCGCCAAGTACTATACGAATCCGAAAACGACGCATTTTACCTGATGTATAAGCCTGGATTTCTTTTCCATTTTCCAGTTCAACGCGATAACATTGATTACGTAAAACATTTGTCACTTTTCCTTCCAGTTCAATTAGTTCTTCTTTAGCCATAAAGAGTTCCTCCAGGCTGATAAACAGCAGTTGAAAACATCTTTCTCGGTGATGATGTTTTAAGTTATATAAACGCCAACCAAATTTGATAGTCAGATGTGATCGAAGCGAAAGCAATCTAACAGCGAAGATCGCTGCTTGTGGTAAATGAACACTTTTTTAATAAATCTTATCAAACGGATGGCAGGGATGCGCATGTGGCTGTTATAAAGATGCTAAACAGCCATTATTACGCACGCATACTGACAAGGGGAATTACTGGTCTATGTCAACATTTATAAATGTTTTCTAGAGTAAAAACAGACCCGCACCAAAGAGTCTGCTTTAGATCAAAATAGAGCTCAGGATAGTGAGGTCAAAGTGCCATAAGTTTATGAATTTATTATTCTGGCATTAGATTTTTCAACGGCCTGATTCCGCAGCACCTGAAACGCCCGTGATATTGAAGAATTTCCCCTTTATATCAGTTTTGACTATAGTTCTGGCTCAGGCCGCTTCTCTATTGATACATCTGCTAAATTTTTTACCGTCGTTTTTAAAGTCAGATGGCTTTCCTGTTCGCTTTTTGTATTTTTTGTTATTTGATTTTTTATTAACAGCATCCGGGTTCATCAATCGGTTAATTGCATTCCATTTTCCGGTATTCGCCGGTGTCACCAGACACATGGCGGAGCCCTCCGCGCCAGCGCGGGCCGTTCTGCCAATACGGTGAATGTAATCTTCCGCGCATTGCGGCAAATCATAATTGATGACATGCTCGATATGCGGGATGTCCAATCCTCGCGCTGCCACATCGGTTGCCACGAGAATGCGGTATTTCTGGTTTCTGAAATTCGTAATAACGCGATTTCGTATATTCTGACGCAGGTCGCCATGAATGGCATCGGCATTATGGCCTGCTTTGGAAAGCTGTCTCGCCATTTTCTCTGTGCCATACTTGGTTTTGACAAATACAATCACTGAACCTGTGCGTGCGTCCAGCTCGGATAATAGCTTCCGGTACTTTTCTTCTTCAGAAACGCGCAGAACATCATGCCGGATTTTTTTTGCAGGTGAAACCGTTTTATCTACAGCGATACGCACCGGATTGTTGAGGTATTTCTCAGAAATTTTGACTATACTGTTTGGCAGTGTGGCCGAAAACAGCATGGTCTGGCGCGTCTTGGGTATGAATTTCAGAATTCTTTCGATCTGACTTGTAAAGCCCATGTCCAGCATTCGGTCTGTTTCATCCAGTACCAGCATGCCGGTATCATGTAGCATAAGATTCCCTTGTTGAAGGTGATCGTTAATGCGCCCAGGTGTCCCTACCAACAATCGCGGCCGGCTGCGAAGTTGTTTCAGCTGTTTCGGCATGGATTCGCCGCCAATCAGCAGCGCTGTTTTGAGCTGGCTTCTCTTGCCAAGCATAGCCTGCAACTGGCTCATTACTTGTGTTGCCAGCTCACGTGTTGGCGTCATCACTAATGCCGATCCGCGCGGATTTGATAGTAACCGGGCGACAAGCGGAATGCCAAAGGCGGCTGTTTTTCCTGTTCCGGTCTGAGCCGAACCCAGTATGTCGCGTCCTTCCAGCGCATGTGGAATGGTTTGTGCCTGAATGGGAGTAGGTTTGCTAAACTGCATGTGATGCAGCGCACGATTAAGAGCTTCGGGAAGCCCCAGTAAATTAAAGTGTTTCATGAATTCTCTTTGTAAGACAAGCACTACTGCCGCTTTTTCAAAAAACGGTGAGACGCTTGGTTAATAATGAAGTGAGTGTAGAGCGAGCGGCCTAACCTGCTCCGTTATCCAGCAATGTTAAATGTACTGTCTTGAAAGACAATAATTCAGATGTTTAACTGGATTCCACTATTTTACTGCCTGATTTGTATGTGTATTTCCCTTTGGCGTAAATAGCAAATGACCGTAACCAACACCGTCCGCACCATGCAGTTTGACGCGGCCAACTTGTATTTAAACGCTTTGGACCAACAGACCAGCTTAGAAGGTTCTTCAGAGTTTGTATTTCACTGATTGGCTATACTGATACGATATCGAGTGTATATGAATAGCTGAAGCTCTCTATATTTATACATGGAGCGGCGAGAAAAAGCAAGAAAAAATCAAGCTGTAGCGAATAACCATAGATACGTTATCGGTGTTTGGGAACAAATTAAATTGCGTGTGGTGTGTTACATCAGATAGATTGCGAGAAATGCTGTGCCTGGCAATAACGTATGGATTAGAGATAGAGATATGGATAGAGTACTGGCTTGAATATTGCGCCAGTATGCTGAATTTTGGCCTGTCATTGTGATGCCTGTCGGTTTTCATGGATTCTAACGGAAGTACAGTTTGTGCCCGTAGATTCGCTTGCCGGCTTTTAACCTGCCCTGTCTTGGATTGACGCGCATGCTCCCTGTGCCGCAGAATAACTGTGTCTGCGGCCGCGAGCACGCTCAATTCAAAACAGTTCGGCGCTAAATTCTAGCGACTGATGCAATAGCCAGACTAGCACTCTTTCAACTTGATATTGCCATGTACAGCGTAACCGTGATGCTTTGCAATAAGGCGCAGTGTGCAGGAAAAGGTTATTCCCTTTTGAAGCAGTGTAGTGCGACTGCAGAGCACCACGGCAACGCCCTGCGGGTGAGCTTGTCAGCACACATGGACTACGTTGTGTCTTTTGGCGATAGACTGACTATTACCTGCAAGACACGCCTTGCCATGAATGCTGACAAGTTCACTGAACACGGCAATATCAAGTTGAAAGAGTGCTAGCTGCAAAACGGCCAGACCTGATACCAGCGCTGACAGCGAAACTGTTCATCGCAACGGCGCAATTGTGCACCGTATTCGCGCGCCGTGCGGTCGACGCGTTCGGCAGTGATCAACAGCCAGGTTTTATTGTGGTGGGTACCGCGGCGGTAACCGCCGTGACCTTCATGGTAGGCCAGGTACAGCTTCTTCGGATCCCACTTGGAAATGCCAAGTTGCTGATTACTTTTATGGTTATACCAGCCGATGAAATCCAACGCATCCTTCATGTTCGAGCGGCTCTTAAAGAGTCCGCCGGTAGAATCCTTGTAATCCTGCCAGGCCGGGTCTTGGATCTGGGCATAGCCCTTGGCAGAGGAAGCCCGCCCCAGCGGAATGAACAGAAACCACTCGAACGGCGGTTTGGCATTGTGACGGTAACTGGATTCGTGACGCACAAAGGCCATCAATATGTGTGCCGGAACGCCCCATTTGTGTTCCGACGCTCTCGCATGATCGTACCAGTCAGGATGCTGTTCAAATACCGCGCACAGATCGTGCTGCTGGTGGGGTGGATTACTGGCGCAGCCAGCCAGTCCGCCCAGCAGGAGCAGAATAGGAAGCAGTCTGAAAAAATCTTCAATTGCGTTCATTAATTGAATTAATCCGGTTTCATTCCAGGCAAGATTAGTTGGCTTAGTAACGAACTTTTTGGCATCAATATTCCACCGGCAACGGGTCCAGGCTGCGCCATAGATACCAGGTCGCAACAGAACGCCAGGGTTGCCAGCGTTCGGCCAGTTTACGAATGGTTTTTTTGTCAACGGATTGATTGTCAAAATAGTGTTGACTGATTGCGCGCTGCAGGCCGATATCATCAAGTGGCAGCACATTTGGGCGCAGCATATGGAAAATCAGGAACATCTCGGCAGTCCAGCGGCCTATGCCCTTGATTTGCACCAGTTGTGCTATCAGCGTTTCATCATCGATTGCCGCCCATGTCGAAATATCCAGCATCCCTTCCCTGAAGTGGCATGACAGATCTCGAAGATAGCTTATTTTTCTGAGCGACAAACCGCAAGCGCGCAACGTACTGTCTTCAGTGCCATGAATCGTATGCGGCGTAATATTTGGAATAGCCTTAAGGATTCTTTGCCACACGCTTTCCGCAGCCTTGACAGAAATTTGTTGCCCAACAATTGAACGCGCTAGCGTGGAAAAGGCGTCACCTCGAGACTTAAGCGCAGTATCGTCGAAGCATTGTACAAGGTTGCGCATTACCGGGTCTCGGACGGTCAGTTCCTGGGTTGCTTGTGTCCAATATTCAGGCGTCATGTAGATTCACAACTATTCATGTTTCCAATCAAATCCGGTTTTATTTCGCCCAAGGAGTGTTAACAAATTAGCGAATTGTTGCCGCTGGTACTCATTTTAATCCTCAGCAAGAGTGAGCGTGGTGTAGTCACGCTACATGAGCGCATGATAACGCAGCGGAGGACTAAAATGGGCTCAGGCCCTATAGGTTATTCCTGAAATAATTTACAATTGTTAAGATCCTCTATAGCGATTGCTGCAATTTTTGTATTGCAGTCGTTATTCTGCGTGAGACATTATCAATCATTCGCGCAAGAAAAAACTCATTTTAATTAATCGGCTAATTCGTTGCGATTTCCACTTCCCTTTTACCGGATTTTTATATAGGATTGCAAGTTAGTCAGGTTTTTGTTGCTTTTTAACTGGGAATTGTTTTACGTAAAGCTTCCTGAGACCATTAGTATTATCATTCCTACAAAAAATAAACAGGAAATAATCTTTTAATGAGGGTAATATGAGTCAACATATTCATTACGTTACTGATGCTAATTTTGAAACTGAAGTTTTACAGTCTTCGTTGCCTGTTTTGGTTGATTATTGGGCGGAATGGTGCGGCCCTTGTAAAATGATTGCGCCAATTCTGGATGAAATTGCCAATGAATATGATGGGCGTCTCAAAATCGCTAAGCTGAATATCGATGAAAACCAGATCACACCGCCCAAATATGGTATTCGAGGCATTCCTACATTAATGCTGTTTAAAGACGGCAACATCGAAGCGACCAAAGTAGGCGCGTTATCCAAATCCCAACTCACCGCGTTTGTTGACAGCCATCTTTAAAGCGGTTATGCTCTAAACTAGAATTGGTTCACGAGGAGCAGGTGGATTAGCCGTTTTACCGCTCTTTTTTCAAACTCTATATTTATCCCATCAGCAGCTTTCCTTCCGACGTTCATCGTTTGCGTTATATTTCTACTTTTCAAAGTGTTTTAACTATCAAAGAACTTGTTCATGCGCTTATCTGATCTCAAACATCTTCACGTTACCGAATTAATCAAAATGGCCACCGAGAATGAACTTGACGGTGCCAACAGAATGCGAAAACAGGATCTGATTTTTGCCCTGTTGAAAAATCAGGCAAAAAAGGGAGAAAGCATTTATGGGCAAGGGACACTTGAGGTTCTGCAGGATGGCTTTGGCTTCCTGCGCTCACCGGATACCTCGTATCTTGCAGGACCGGATGATATCTATATTTCACCCAGCCAGATAAGACGGTTTAATCTGCACACAGGCGATTCGGTCGACGGAGAAATTCGCCCGCCCAAGGATGGCGAGCGCTACTTTGCACTGGTTAAGGTTGACAAGGTCAACAACGAACCTCCTGAAAATTCCAAGAATAAAATACTGTTTGAAAATCTGACACCGTTATTTCCTACCGAATCTTTAAAACTTGAACGCGACATCAAAGCCGAGGAAAATATTACCGGCCGCATTATCGATCTGATCGCGCCGATTGGGAAAGGTCAGCGGGGCTTGCTTGTAGCCAGCCCGAAATCAGGAAAAACGGTAATGCTTCAGCATATTGCGCATTCTATTGCAGCGAATTACCCCGATGTCATTCTGATGGTTCTATTGATTGACGAGCGTCCCGAAGAGGTTACGGAAATGATTCGTTCCGTCAGGGGAGAGGTGGTTTCATCCACGTTTGACGAATCAGCTATGCGCCATGTGCAGGTGGCGGATATGGTTATCGAAAAAGCCAAACGCCTAGTCGAGCATAAAAAAGACGTTGTTATTCTGCTGGATTCGATCACGCGGCTTGCGCGTGCCTACAATACTGTTGCGCCAGCTTCCGGCAAGGTTTTGACAGGCGGTGTTGATGCAAACGCGCTACAACGGCCCAAACGTTTTTTTGGTGCGGCACGGAATATCGAAGAAGGTGGGTCACTGACGATTATTGCAACCGCGCTGATCGATACCGGCTCGCGTATGGATGACGTGATTTATGAAGAATTCAAAGGCACAGGCAATATGGAAATACATCTCGAGCGTCGTATGGCCGAAAAACGCATTTATCCTGCTATTAATGTCAACCGCTCTGGAACTCGCAGGGAAGAATTGTTGATTGAACCTGACGTTCTGCAGAAGATCTGGGTTTTGCGCAAGCTGCTGCACCCGATGGATGACATGGACGCCATGGCATTCCTGCTGGATAAAATCAAAGCGACAAAAAACAATGCCGACTTCTTTGACTCAATGAAAAGAGTCTGATGTATCCTTTCGGCGAATCAGCAACTATTCGTTACATTGCCCTGCTACAAATTGACCTTTTCCCGCTGAAAGAGTATAGTTCACCCTTTTCGGGGTGTAGCGTAGCCTGGTAGCGCGCCTGGTTTGGGACCAGGATGTCGGGAGTTCGAATCTCTCCACCCCGACCAATTACTACTGCCCTAGATATATAAGGTATGCCCGATAAGGTGCCCGTAGCTCAATTGGATAGAGCACCAGCCTTCTAAGCTGGGGGTTACAGGTTCGATCCCTGTCGGGCACGCCAGACTATTTCTATCTGATAATTGGTACTTTTGACTGCGTCAAACCTCATCAGTTTGAGTAAAACAGGCGATAATTAGTCGCTTTCAACGGTGGCTGTAGCTCAGTTGGTAGAGTCCCGGATTGTGATTCCGGTTGTCGTGGGTTCGAGCCCCATCAGCCACCCCATTTATTGTGATCACCTGCCTTGATGTTTGGCGTTACTCTATGTACTTTTTAGCCGGATATTGCATCAGTTGCTGAAATTTAAACGCTGAATTGCGTTGAATTGAGCGTGCCGCGACCGCAGATGCGATGCAGTTATTCTGCGACACAGGGAATGTGCGTTCAATCCAAGACAGGGCGCGTTAAAAGTCAGCAAGTAGATCCGTGGGTATAACCGTACGTTCGTTAGAATCCATAAAAACCAACAGGCAATAATTACAGGCCAGAATCCAGCGTACTGGTGCAATTCAGGCTGTGGTTGATTTACCTCCTGCTTTATATCCGTCCAGCCGCACGTTACAATAGTCCCAAGTACAAATACGCCACTTAGCTCAAACAAATAGAACAGCCAATCTAGGAGCGCGCCATGACTCAGAATCTATTTAACAGCCTGCAAGAACTGACAATCTCCGAAGGAAAAAAAGTCCGGTATTATTCATTGCCCGCATTGGAAAAAAATGGGCTTGGCAACATTTCCCGGTTACCGGTGTGCATTCGGATCATCCTGGAATCAGTGCTGCGAAACTGCGACGGAAAAAAAATCACCGAAACACATGTCAGGCAGCTGGCTAAATGGGAGGCGGGTGCTGCAAGAACACATGAAATTCCTTTTGTTGTCTCACGCATTGTGCTGCAGGATTTTACCGGTGTGCCTTTGCTGGTAGATCTGGCAGCCATGCGCAGTGCCGCCAAAAGACTTGACAAAAACCCCAAGCGCATCGAACCGCTTGTTCCTGTTGACTTAGTTGTTGATCACTCTATTCAAGTCGATCATTATGGCAGTAAAGATGCGCTGAAACATAATATGGAAATTGAATTCGAGCGCAATCACGAGCGTTATCAGTTTATCAAGTGGGGCATGCAGGCGTTTGATACTTTCAAGGTCATACCGCCGGGCATCGGCATCGTCCACCAAGTCAATCTGGAGCATCTTGCGCATGGCGTGCATTTGAATAACGATACCATTTACCCGGATACTCTGGTCGGCACTGATTCACATACCACTATGATTAATGGCATCGGTGTTGTCGGCTGGGGTGTTGGCGGTATAGAGGCCGAGGCCGGCATGCTCGGACAGCCGGTATACTTCCTGACGCCAGACGTGATTGGCGTCAATCTGACAGGAAAGCTGCGTGAAGGCGTGACTGCCACCGATCTGGTGCTCACTATTACGGAAATGCTGCGCAACGCGAATGTGGTCGGCAAATTTGTCGAATTTTTTGGTGAAGGAACGGCATCCCTTACTGTTCCCGATCGCGCCACTATTGCCAACATGGCGCCGGAGTATGGTGCGACGATGGGTTTTTTCCCCGTCGACGACGCCACCATCGAATATTTTAAAGCAACAGGACGCAGCGATGATGAAATTGCTGCATTCCAGCATTACTTTAAGGCGCAGGCTATGTATGGCATACCTTGTCAAGGCGAGATAGATTACAGTGATGAACTGACGCTTGATCTGGGTACGGTTTCGCCGTCTCTTGCTGGCCCCAAAAGGCCACAGGACCGTATCGATATGGCAGAGATGAAAAACCGTTTTACCGAACTTTTCTACAAACCGGTTGTAGAAAATGGATATGGCAAAACGCGCGAGGAACTGAAGCAGCGCTACCGAACACGCGATTTGAACGCTGCAGAAGAGGCCGTGCTTTGCACCCGCCTTGATACGGATGTTCCCGATGAGAGTAGTCTGCCCGGTAACAATGACCGCAATGTCGCCGAAATGGTCAGTAATCATCCAACACCAAATACTGAAAAACCGGATACGCAACCGAACAATGTCACTCTCGAACTGGGCCATGGCGATATTCTGATTGCAGCCATTACGTCCTGCACCAACACATCCAACCCCAGTGTCCTGATTGCGGCAGGGTTGCTGGCAAAGAAAGCAGTGGAAAGAGGGCTGTCCGTCAAGCGCCATATTAAAACATCCCTGGCACCGGGTTCCAGAGTAGTGTCGGAATATCTTACACATACCGGCCTGCTCGCCGCACTTGAAAAGCTGGGTTTTAACTTGGCGGGCTACGGATGTACCACGTGTATCGGCAATGCAGGACCATTGGCCGAGCCGATTGAAGAAGCCGTTGTCAAGAACGATCTGGTCTGCGCTGCCGTACTGTCAGGCAACCGCAATTTTGAAGCCCGGATTCACCCTAATATTCGTGCAAATTTTCTGGCTTCTCCACCGCTGGTAGTTGCCTATGCGATTGCCGGCACGGTGTTAAAGGACATTACCAACGAGCCGTTGGGAACTGACTCTGAAAACAATCCTGTATGGCTTAGAGATATCTGGCCAAGCAGCGAAGAAATACAGGTATTAATGCAATATGCCACCAATGCCGGCACATTCCGTAAACTTTACAGCGATCTGACCAAAGACCATCCGCTATGGAATAATATTTCTTCGACTGCCGGAGAAACATATAACTGGCCACCATCGACTTATATCGCCGAGCCCCCTTTTTTCGAAGATTTCTCGTTGCAAACGGTTGACAAAGACACCGCTGGCGATATCAAAAACGCTTATGCGCTAGGTATTTTCGGCGATTCCGTCACGACCGACCATATCAGCCCAGCTGGCGCAATCAAGGCTGCTTCACCAGCCGGCAAATATTTGCTGGACAATGGTGTAGCCCAAAAAGATTTCAACAGCTATGGTTCACGCCGGGGTAATCATGAAGTCATGATGCGCGGTACTTTTGCCAATGTGCGCATCCGGAATCTTATGGTACCCGGCAGCGAAGGCGGCGTAACGCTTTATCAGTCCGAAAATCAGGATGCGAAGGAAATGAGCATTTATGACGCCGCAATGAAATACCAGTCAGATGGAATCCCCACCGTTGTTTTTGGCGGCAAGGAATACGGTACCGGCTCCAGTCGCGACTGGGCGGCGAAAGGTACGCAATTACTCGGTGTCAAAGCGGTCGTTGCATCCAGTTACGAGCGCATTCATCGCAGCAATCTGATCGGTATGGGTGTTCTGCCCTTGCAGTTCAAGGACAATGATTCAGTACAATCCCTAAATATTAACGGCAGTGAAAAATTCGATATCCTTGGACTTAGTGACCTGAAACCCCAGAAGGATGTGACCCTAGTGATTCACAGGAGTGACGGTACACAAAAAGAAGTGAAGCTGCTATGCCGTATTGACACGGCGATCGAAATAGACTATTTCCAGCATGGGGGAATATTACCCTACGTGTTGAAAGAATTGCTGAAAAAAAGCTAGAGCTTGTGAATATCTAAAGCTCTTGTTTTGTATATAGAATAATCTATTTTGTGTCTTTGCAAAAGCTTATAGAACTCAGTCCGGTTACGCTTTGCAATGCGTGCAGCCTGGGTAACATTTCCTGAAGTTATTTTTAAAACGCGCACCAGATAATCTCTTTCGAATTGTTTTTTGGCCTCTTCAAACGATTTAAGTTGAGAAGTTTCCATATTTATCGCATCGTAAACGAGCGCTGGGGGAATCAAGGAAGCGGTGTTTAATACGACACATTGTTCAACGACATTCATGAGTTGCCGCACATTACCCGGCCACGGCGCTGTGAGCAGCATTTCCATTGCATCTGGCGAAAATCCGGTAATATTCCGTTGATATCTGCCTGCAAATAATTCAAGAAAATGGTTTGCTAACAATGGTATATCTTCTCTTCTCTGTGACAGTGACGGTATTTTCAAGGATATAACGTCTATGCGATAGTATAAATCTTCGCGAAAATTGCCTCTTGCGATTTCTTCCTTAAGATCACGGTGAGTCGCGGAGATAAACCGCACATCTATTGCTACAGAATGTGAACTTCCTACAGGCCGGATTTGTTTTTCTTGAAGCGCGCGTAATAATTTAACCTGCAAAGCTAATGGCATATCGCCAATTTCATCAAGAAACAAAGTGCCGCCCTTTGCTAACTGAAACAAACCATCATGGTCACGTACCGCACCGGTAAACGCACCCTTCACATGGCCGAATAGCTCCGTTTCCAATAAATGCTCTGGAATTGCAGAACAGTTAACAGCCACGAATGGTTTCTGATTACGATTTGAAGCACTATGGACGGCCCGGGCAAATAATTCTTTGCCAACGCCGCTTTCGCCGTAAAGCAGCACACTTGCATCGCCTTTAGCGACAAGTTCTGCTCTATTAAGAACATCTTTCATATCAATGCTTTGTGTAATTACATCTTTGCACCATAAAGATTTTGTGTGTTGAGGCTGACTTGTTTGCGGAGCATTATTAAGTGCTTTTTGAATTTGTTCTAATAAGTTTTTACTATCGAACGGTTTTGTCAGATAACCAAAGACGCCACGCTGAACTGCTGCAACAGCTTCCGGGATAGTTCCATGCGCTGTGAGTATTATGACCGGCAGCGCAGGAAACTTTGCGTTTATTTGTTCAAATAACGCCATGCCATTCATGCCGCCCATCTGTATATCACTAATCACGAGCTGCGGTCTTTCAAGATCAAGATAGTTTAGCGCTGATTCAGCGCTATTGACGGTGTCAACCATGTAACCGGCGGCATTTAAGCGAATTGACAGTAGCTCTAGCAGGCCTGGGTCGTCATCGACAAGCAATATTTTTGAATTTGTTCCCATCGTTGCCCTTATGGCATATTCCTTCTGATCAGTGATTTTTCCATGTCTTTGATATCGTTAATTTTTTTATGCAGCATTTCAGTTTCCAGTTTTTCATTTGCCAGCTGATGCGATAATCGGTTGACTAATTTTCTTAAGCGCAGTTCTTCTGTTAATCGCATTATTAAAATTTTTCTAAAACTGTCTAATGGCACTGGCAGTTGCCTGGTTTCCGGCCAGTCATTAAGCAATGATAATGCTTTTTCCAGATCATAAAATTTTTGCTTTGTTAAGATCAACAATAAAATGTATCTGATACGGTTATCGTGACTATCATCTCTCTCAAAATTCTGCTTCACGTTATTGAAAGTAAATTCAATTTTCTTATCGTTTTGCTGTGCAATAATACTTGCATAATCAAGCATAATATTACTCAACTGATCTTCAAATGCTTCTCTGGAGACCAGTTCGTCCGGATTTATGATGATTTGTTGTTTTTCTATATTGGAACACCCGGTTGATGCCAAGATAACAATAAAAAAAAAGATTGTATACAAAACTTTATTTATTTTTTTCATTTTTTTCATAGTGCCGTTATTCGTTACGCAAAGGCAGAACAAGACGAAAATGGGCGCCAGGATTAGAATTGTTCATCAAGCGAATATGTCCTCCATGTGCGAAAGCAAATTCCCGTGCGATTGATAGGCCCAGTCCGGTTCCTTTGACATGTGCGTCAGGCTTATACTGGCCTTGATAGAAAGGCTCAAAGATTTTGTCCTTATCCGAGTGATGGACGCCAATGCCGGCATCAATAATATCCAGTTTCACACATGTTGTATCATGACTGATTTTTATTTCAATAATACTGCATGGCGGTGAAAATTTTATGGCATTCGATAACAGGTTACCAACAATAGTCTGTATTTTCTCAGCGTCGCACTCATAGATAATATCCGTACGACTACGTACAATTTTCAGCTTTTTGTTTATGATCGATAAATTTTGGCTTTGAAGCGTTTGATTGATAATTTCCGAGAGGCTGGCTGGTTGTTTTATCAGTGCAGTTTCTGCATCCTGAATGGCGCTATAGCTCAATAAATCTTCTATTCGTTTCTGCAACTGCAAACTGCTGCCATGTAATATATCTGCAATTAGCTGCTGTTTTTTTGAAAGGTTGCCAGTAACGCCTTCCGCGAGCAGGTCTGCACCTTCACGAATAGCTGTTAAAGGGGTTTTAAGCTCGTGCGATATATGCCTTATGAACTGGTTCTTTTGTTTTTCCAGTTTCAGCAGGCGGCGACGCAGCCAATCAAGACGTTTGCCAAGCTGTTTAAGATTCTGGGGGCCGGTTACTTTGATTGGCTTTAATAAATTTCCTTGACCTAAATTATAGATAGCTTCGTCAATTTGTTTTATCGGACGTGTGATCAATATTGAAAATAAAATGGCTAGAACAACCACAAAGGGAATAACTGCAAGTAATTGCATTTCAACATTTGCGCGCACCTGATTTGCAGTTTCATGCATTTCATTAACATAATACCCAATCAAAATATTCCCTTGCCTTGAAAAATTTTGTACCTCATCCAATAGTTCTTCGAAGTTTTCAACCTGGATTTGCAAATTTTCCGGGGAATCTCTATTTTTGAGTATATCTCTATAAATAATCAATTCAGACAACCGCATTTTCTCCAGTAACAGCTGATGTTCCATATAGATAGGTAATTCAGTGTGTGGAAGTAACTGCGTAAAATTTTCGGCTGTTTCTCCAAATTTATTATGAGAATGAATATAACCTTCAAGTAAAGTCAGATCATTCAGAATCAGGGCTTGTCTCACACTCCTTTCCATCGTTAACACTTCGTCAGCAAGCACGCGATTGCCGTGTGTAATTTCTGCAGCCTGATAGATTGTTTCACGGCCATGGTCTGCGAGACGATCTATCGTACTTGCAATATAAATAAGCGAGGCGATCAAGGGAATGCCAACAAGTGAATATCCAAATAAAATGAGTTTCAAAAATGATTTAGGGTTGCGCTGACGTTTTGATGATATTGGATAATCAGGTCGCGCTAAAACTTCAACAGTATCTGCATGAACAGCCATATTTACTTCCCGAATGTCAGTTTGTTGAACCTGTAAAAATTTTTCTACCATATAAGCATTGTCCCGCTAACCAGGCAATATGGAAGCCCATATCGTCTGGTTAACGGGACAACAGTGAACTTATAGTTAGGATACTAACCGGCAGAATTATTAGGTAACGAATAAGTTTGTTGTAAATAGTAATCAATAACTGGATCAAGAAATTCATCAGCAATGGGAAATTTTATGCCAGACGATTGGATCAAATGTAGTGTGTCAATATTAGCGAATTCTTGATTTTCTGATAAATAGTCCATAAAAATGAACAGCATCTTGGCAGATTGCTTTTTTCGTCTTAATGAAATGAATGCTGTTAATTTAATTATTGCATTTAACAAAAAGGTCGGTAGCGTAATATTGTTAGGAACTGATATATTTTGCGCTCTGAATTTTTTTTGTGCCATCACTTTTAGTTTTTCCAAAGGAACTGAAAATTCAGGTCCGGCGCACAAATGAAGAATCTTTCCTGTTGTTTTAGAAGTTAAGCTGGACCATATAATCACTTTAGCTACATAATCAACTGGCACTAGATCGACATGGCGTTGAGATAAGTCAGGAAGCAACCCACGCGTACGCCGACCCACAACGAATTCGATTAAATGATAGAAGATTTGGAAATATGGAATCCGGCCTGTTTGACTATGTCCAACTATCATACTAGGGCGATGTAAGGTAAGCGGTAGACCTTTTTTCACTTCTTGTTCTATTATCGCTTCTGCCTCAGCCTTAGACTGTTCGTAGGTGTTATGAAAAATTCTTGGCTGGTTGATCCATTCTTCAGGCAAAGGGCCCTGCCATCTGCCTCCTACTCCCACTGTGCTTATCAATTCAACCTTTTGTAGAATACCGTTTTGTTTACATAAACGCGCTAATTCCAAAATGTTTTCAGTGGCAACAACCGACGCTAGACGCGCATTTTTAATTGACAAGTTCATACGGACACTCGCTGCGCTGTGAATAATGTGCGTTACTACAGCGCTTAGATGTCCATATTCATGTAAATCAAGTCCAAAATTTACCTGTTCAGTATCACCACGAACAAAATCGACACGTCCTGTCATTTTGCTGGAATCTATATCTAAGAAGGAAAATAACCACCTGACCCGTTCTTGTAACGTAAATTCATCTTTTGCTCGAATCAGTACAATCAGCTTATCCGTGGTTTTCTTTATTATTTCTTCAACTATTGCACTACCTAGTGCGCCTGTCGCACCTGTAACAAAATAAGTATTCATATAAAAAGTAATAATGGTACAAATGTATCGTTCAGCTGGATTTGCTGACTATTCTGCAACCTAATAAAATCGGTTTCGAGTCGGGAAATATATAATGCGAAATTTTTCTTAATAGCATCACGCCGGAGTTTCATATTGACGGTCAACTCCCCGCGCTCAATGGTGAAACACTCAAAAGTAATAATAAATCCAATTGGACGCTGCGTTTTTGGTAATCGTTTTAGAACATTGCTGCATTCAGTTTGAAAAAAGCGGTTTCGAAAACCCAAATCTTTTTCATAGTTTTCTATTTCATTTCTTATATAAGAAGATTTGATCGCCTCGCTATATTTGCTTCCCTCAATGCTTAAGATTGCAGCAATTTTCCCGGAGTTTAATTGAAACACAATACACTGCTCTATATAATCAATTGCCTGGAACTGTTGTTCTATTCGCGCAGGCGAAATCCATTTTCCTTCTGGCGATTTAAAAACATCGGATTTTCTGCCTGTATGTACAAGAAATCCGTCATCGTCAAAAAATCCCAGGTCATTGGTGCACCAAAATTTATCAGCAGTGAATCTCCCGCTATCATGTCCAGATCTAATCTGGTATCCGTTGAAAACACCTGGTCCGCGAACCAGAATCTCCCCATCTTGTGCCAATTTTACATCGTTCGGTGAGAGTGGCCTGCCTACCGTTCCCAATTTTCTTTCTTCAGGGGTATTAATAGCGATCGGTATTATATTTTCGCTGACCCCATAAGCCTCCAATACCGGTATTCCAATGCTTTCAAACCATTCTAACAACCATACTGGCATGGCAGCAGATCCACTAATAAAATAACGCAACTGTGTGCCAAATACTCTGCGCAGGCGAGCCAGGATCAGTTTGTCGGCAACATTTCGTGTAGCAGTAGTCACAAATCTATTCTGTCTGGATGGCGGGTCTGCAAGCGCGTAATCACGACCTGCCTGCAAGGCCCACTTAACAATGTTTCTGACCGGTTTGACATAAGCCTCAATCTTGTTTTCAATTCCCGTTTGAATTCGGTTAAAAACTTTAGGAACACCAATCAGAATATGAGGATTGACAAATCCTATTTGTTTCATCAGTTCGCGAGGCTCGCTTAATATATAGCTTGTCGCACCAATTCTTATCGCCCAAAAATTAACGACCCGTTGAAAAAGATTAGCGAGAGGCAGCCAGCACAGAAATACTGATCCTTCTTTAAGGTCACTAAATTTTTTTGAAATAATCTCGACTGTAATGAAAACCTGTTCATGAGAGTATTGAATAGCTTTGGGCATGCCCGTTGTTCCAGAAGAAAATACTGTAATCGCGGTATCCTCTGGATCAGGTGCGGCAAGATTATGCCTGCACTGAGAAGCTCTCATGAGTATGTCTTTCATACTATGTTCACGCGCAACTTGCGGATTCCCGTCAAAAAAAATAATCAGCCTGAGTTGTTCACGCAGGGGTGCAGGAATTTTTAGTAAAGTTTCGCGATCCTGTACAAATAATATTGAAGGCTCCAGGTTACTTAATATATGATCTAACTGATCTGCAGTATAGTTCTGATCAACTCCCGCGACAGAAGCCGCCGCTGAAAGCGCTCCCATTTGTGCATACTCCCAATATAGCGAAGTTTGCGCCATTATTGCTATTTTGTCGCCTTTATCCACACCGGCTTCTATTAGAGCGGTGCGTACACGGTCTACATTTTCTTTAAACTCTGACCATTTGACCGGCTTCCAGCTTTGATCCTGGTGTAAAGTAAAATAAGCGGAAGCGTCAGGCGTTAAACTGCAGCGGTCTTCAAGTAGGCCTGTTACCGTTCTGCTATGGAAATAAGCTGCGCTTACCATTGATTATGACCTGAAAAGAAATTACGCCAATAGATTATTCAAGCTTTGGATCATATTTTCCTCGCGGCTCCGTTATTCGAAGATCACTTTCCTCCAGATCAAGCCATTTCATTTGTTGCGTTACATTACGCCCTAACAGCAGTTTGTTTTTGATAATGAAATTTACAATTGGCATCATGAAACGCCAATACAACTTGTTTGCCTTACCTTGCCGGATAAGCGCAGAAAACTCAGGCGCATATGGGTTATAGCCAAAATGCTTTAGGTCTGAATACATTAAAAGCCAATTAATGGGATAGTTACTGTGAATGGGGCTGGCGTGCGCACGCTTTTTGACAAGGCCAAGTTCGTGTACCTTACGTATAATTTCTTCCTGGTTATAGTCCCATACATGCAGTGGTGCAAGATAGCGGGGGAATTGTATTTCGGGCGGATAGCGCCGCGGATTCCAGAATCGCGCCAACTCGTCGTTCGTAAATTTCCCCGATTCTTTCAAACCAGGTGGAGTCCAGTCGGTTTCAGTGATAAGTTTACGTGAAAATTCATACGACATGCGTTCAGGCTCTGGTTGCCCGGGCGAATAGCCGGCAAGCACGAGAGGGATTCTCTTTTCAGTCGCTATTGCCAAGGCATCACCTTCAAACAGTGGTGCATATACATATGAGACACTGTATACAGCCCCGCGTTCTTCTTGGTTCATTAGCAAATACCGGAACAGTTTCCGGTAAAATTGATCAGAAGGACGGTAGACCAGATGGTCTATATCCAGCTTTTTGAGCGCACGCTGTATATTTGCCCAGGCTATGTCTGGAATATTGACATCCGTAGTAAAAGCGAGCACATTTAGGCGATATTTGGTTTTAAGCTGATGCAGAAGATAGAGGCTGTCTTTGCCGCCACTCAAGCAGACCAAAGCGTCGTATGTGCCGTCATTTTTCCGTCTGGTGAGTGCCTGTTCCAAATCAGCTGTGCGATTAAAGGGTGGCTCATCATACTCATCAGTACTTGATTGATTACTTTTATTCCTGCAAAAAGCACACATACCCGCTGAATCGATATCTGCATCTGGCGCTTCGGCAGGAAGCAGACAATGCTTGCACTTAATCATTTGAAAGAACCTCACATATTTTCATGTGGAAATTAATTTTAACAGATAAGGAAAGGCCGGAATGGAAAATCAAAATTTTTCTCAAACAAATACACCTTTATCAGCTTCAAGCAATCTTTCCTTCACATTGAATGAGGAAACATTTGAACAAGCAGTTTATGAAATGCGCAGCGTTATTGGAGAGAATAATGTAATTACAGGTGGTAATGAATTTAATTCCACTGCTCGAGCGACAATACCTGAACCAAAATCAATCAGTGCGGTAATCAGACCGGGGAACACAAACGAGGTTATGTCAATAATCAGAATTTCTCAGCAATTCGGTCTTCCGATTTGGCCGGTATCGCAAGGAAAAAACTGGGGGTATGGGTCTGCGACGCCAGTGCTGAATAAAACTGCGGTTTTAAAGCTCGATCGAATGAATAGAATTCTGGAGATTAACGAGGAACTTGCCTATGCTGTCATTGAACCGGGCGTCACATATCGCCAGCTCCGCCAGTTTCTTCAGGAGAACCACCCGGGGCTTTGGAGCGATTCCACAGACGGCCCCCCGGATGGCAGTGTAATCGGCAATGCTCTGGATCGAGGTCTTGGCGTCACGCATTATGCAGATCACTTTGGGACATTGTGTGGTTTAGAAGTTGTATTGCCAACAGGTGAGCTATTGCAAACCGGCGGAGGGCCGACTGGCTGCCGGACATGGCATACGCACAAATGGGGAGTAGGGCCGTCTATAGATGGTTTGTTCAGTCAATCCAATTTTGGAATCGTTACTAAGGCCGGTATATGGTTGATGCCAAAGCCGGAAAAATTTGTTTCGTTTACCTTCGATCTCTATGAAGAGAGTAATTTGCCACAATTAATCGATGCGCTGAGAGAACTCGCGCTAAAAAATATCCTGCAAAGCGCCACTCACATTGCAAATGACGTGGTCGCGCTTTCTGTACTTGACCAATACCCCGCCAGTTTACTTAGAGAGCATTCGCGTCTGCCGCCTGAAATTCTAGCCACGCTTTGCAATGCGCACGGAATAAAGAAATGGACTTTTGGCGGCGGTATCCAAGGTACTGCAAGCCAGATACGGATAGTAAAGCAGGAACTCAAAAAGAAAATTGCCAAAATGGGTTGCCTAACGTTTATAGATGACAAAGCAGCTGCAGTTGCAGGAAAGCTGGCTCATTACGCGAAACAACCTTTTATCGGCAAAATTATTGCAGCAACCGCAAAATTAGTGACCGGCAGGTCTGTATCGACGCTTGAAGCAGCGCCATATGTTCACTCAGTACTTCAGGGTATCCCTAGTGACTTTTTCGTCCGCCATGCCTATTTCAAATCCGACCTTCCAAAACCGGAAATATCTAACCCGGACCGCGATAATTGCGGGCTGATCTGGTTTGCTCCCATCGCGCCTATGAAAGGACAGTATGTTGAAGAAATTCTGGAAATTTGCCGGCCTTTGTTCGAACGATATGATTTTGATTTTTATGTCGCTTTGCTAGTCCAAAATGCGCGTTCCATGATTGTGCTCATGTCTATCTTTTTTCGCAAAGAGGACGAAACGCAAGTGGAAAATGCGAAACAGCTTTACGCGGCATTGAATAAAGCTGTGTCCCAGGCTGGATTCCAGCAGTATCGTATCGGTGTAAACGGTATGACAGAGCTTGTCAAAACCGCACCGGATTTTATACACTTTTTAAGTAAGATCAAATCATGTATTGATCCGTCTGGTATCCTTGCGCCCGGCAAATATGGAATTTACAAAAATGACAAAAATCAGGAATAATCACGTTACCAAAAAAAACGGTGGCACGCATGCCACCGTTTCAGTGATTAATCTGACCTAATAAACCTGAAATTTCTTAATCCGGTACATTTTGACTGTATTGTTGTTATATCAAAACTGTTAAAAAACTTCAGCTGCTCAGATTATTCTAAACAAAATCTAAATCCACACAGTTCTTAGTCGATTTTGCGGCGGCGTACGGCACCCAGACCCAGCAATCCCAAGCTCATCAATGCAAGCGAAGCAGGCTCGGGAATAAGCGCGCCCTGGAAATCATTTGCCACTGCGAAACCAGCATTAGCGGATGTTAAGTTCGTTCCACTGCCAATATATTTAACAGGATCAATGGTCCAGGTTTCTGTTTGGACATTCATATTAAAATCAAAAGTCCCGTGTTGAGTAACACCGGGAACGCCGGCAGCAATTACGTCGAGATCAGTCTGGGTATCGCTTGTAGTTGCTGTCCCCATATCCAGCGACATACGGAACATGCCATCTGTCGTATTGCCATATGCAGTAGCCGTATCCTGAGTTAATATGTTGAGGTTGTTAGCCGCATCTTCCCAGAACAGTACTGCCAAGTCCGTGTCGCTTAGGCCAAGACCGCCGCCGCCGACATTAAGACCGTTACCATTGTCTAGGCCGTCATTGACCAGATCGGTAATATCGCTCCAGATCGTCGCACTGCCTACCGCACTAAAATCAAGGTCGGCCAAGGTGCCGACGCCTGTAGGGGTAAGGGTTGTAACTTCAAATAGAAACATGCCTGTCAACTCGGTTCCACCACTATGGGTATCAAGCAGCGTGCCGTTGACAAAAGGGATATCGAATAGACCCAGAACAAAGTCACCTGTTGCCAGTGTTCCGGTTGTCAGAGGGGTATATCCTCCCATGCCATCTGGGCGAAAAACGAGTTCTCCGCTGTCGTCCTCTAAAATATTAAGCGCAGTGCCGCCTATCAACAGGTCATCTACGCCGGCATTAGCCGTACTTACTGCAAATACAGATGCCAAAGCCGCAGGAACAACCGCCTTTTTTAGAAAGCTTTCCATTTTTGTTTTCATTTAAATCTCCTTAATAAAGTTAGCTTGAATCAAATCTTAACTGATAAGCATCATGACTAACAACCAATCTTCATGAACTCTCACTGCTATATAAGCAAAACCCATGCCAAAAAAAATTTTTTTTTTAAAATCAATGAACTGTATATTTTCTTTTGTCTCGCATCCTGCTGGCATGTTGCTACTGTAAAAAATTTCGACAGATTTGCAAGCGAACAAAGTATACAGTTTCAAAATACTGAACCACGGCCGACTGGCGCCGGTAAATTCGGGCTTCGCTGGAAGCCGTCAATATATGTGCGAATGCTGTTCCAAATGCTGCAATGAAGCCATTGACGGCTATTTTACCACTTGTTGTACAGAAATAGTCGACACTGAAAAAATTCCTACTGAAAATTTATAAAACAGCGATACAACAAGATAAAAAACAGCGATTAGAATCTTGTATTCGCTATTCAGAAAATCCGGATCATGCCGGGTTGTTTCGGCTCATCGTCACAAACGGATGGTTTCTTCCATGTGTTTTTGGGAACTGGTCAGTATCCGCTCATCGTATGCCGCCGTTTGGAATTTCACTGCAATCCGGTGTACTGGTTATGCTCGATGAAGATCAGCGCGTTAAAATTGAACAGAATTCGCAAGCGTGGCATTCAATTTTTTCACATGAACAGCATCATATCACCAATGCCGATTAACTGTTTGGCTTGGCCAACTAATACAACCCGGTTGACTGTTAACCGGAATTTATTAAAGCTGTCAATAAATACTAATATGCAGCTGCCGCAACAGATTAGGCTGGGTTCGGGGAAGCAATTTCGCCGCTATTTTTACCCGGACCCAGCCGCTCAATCCGAAAAAAATTCGCGTGCTTTATCCATCCATGACTTGGCGCGCGGGCTATGGCGGGAATTGTCTTTCTGGCTGATGATTTCAAGCTCTTCAAGCAGTTCTTTTTGACGCGCGGTCAGTTTCACAGGCGTTTCGACAATCACATGACAAAGCAGGTCTCCCTTGGCGTGACTGCGCACACCTTTAATGCCTTTGCCACGTAAGCGGAATATCTTGCCGGTTTGTGTTTCGGCCGGCACTTTGATTTTTGCATGTCCCTCCAGGGTCGGCACTTCGATTTCGCCGCCAAGTGCTGCAGTCGTAAAACTGATTGGTATTTCGCAGTGCAGATGATCACCGTCGCGATGGAAAACAGAATGCGACGCCAGATGTATGACGACATACAAATCACCCGGCGGCCCGCCATTTGTTCCGGCTTCGCCTTCGCCTGCGATGCGGATACGATCACCGTCATCAACACCGGCTGGGATTTTCACGTTCAGAGTCTTGTGCCGCTTCACCCGTCCGGCGCCATGACAGGTACTACAGGGATCTGTGATGATTTTACCGTTGCCGTGACACTTGGGGCAGGTCTGCTGAATCGAAAAAAATCCCTGTTGCATTCTGACTTGACCGTGGCCGTGACAGGTCGGGCAGGTTTGGGGCCTGTTGCCCGGCTTGCTGCCTTCTCCATGGCAGGCGTCACAGGTATCCATTGTCGGAATACGGATTTTTGTTTCAGTGCCGTGAGCAGCCTGTTCCAGCGAAACCTCAAGGCTGTACCGTAAATCTGAGCCTCTGTGCACGCTTGAACGTCCGCTGCGCCCGCTAAAAATATCACCGAAAATGTCGCCAAACGCTTCGGCAAACCCCTGGGCGCTGCCTGCACCGGCGCCGGCCGTGCCCGTATCAACACCCGCGTGACCGAACTGATCATAGGCGGCGCGTTTATTTGGATCAGATAAAATTTCATAAGCCTCCTTGGCTTCCTTGAACAATTCTTCTGATTTTGCATTACCCGCGTTACGGTCAGGGTGATGCTGCATTGCCAATTTCCGGTAGGCTTTTTTTATTGCACTGTCGTCAGCATCACGGTTGATGCCAAGAATTTCATAATAGTCGCGTTTAGCCATATTTAGTTTCTACTACCACCTTGATTTGAGTTCTGATACCGGCCCTAATTCGAATATCCATCACTTTGTGAACAAATACCAAAACGCAGAGCACGGAAAAGAACTTTTTATGTCCTTTTTTCGTCTCTGCGCTTGTGGCAGGTGATCAATAAAATTTATTTCTTATCCTTAACTTCCTCAAACTCAGCGTCAACAACGTCGCCTTCTACAGATTTCTCGCCGCTTCCCGAAGAGGACGCTCCTGCTCCCGCCCCTGCTCCGGATTGTTGCGATGGCTGTTCCTGATTTTGATACATTTTTTCAGCCAGCTTATGCGAAGCTTCTGTCAATGCCTGGGTTTTTGCATCGATCTCATCTTTATTATCCGATTTCAATGCTTCTTCTGCATCTTTCAGCGCCGCCTCGATTTTTGATTTCTCGTCTTCATCCAATTGATCGCCATGATCTGTTAGCGATTTTTTCACTGAGTGAATAATGGCGTCGCATTGATTGCGGCTTGAAACCAGTTCCAGAATTTTGTGATCCTCTTCTGCATGCGCCTCGGCATCCTTAACCATGCGGTCGATTTCGCTCTCCGACAAGCCTGAGCTGGCCTGGATTTTGATCTTGTTTTCCTTGCCTGTCGCTTTATCCTTTGCCGATACATGCAAAATTCCATTGGCATCGATATCAAACGCGACTTCAATTTGCGGCATCCCGCGCGGTGACGGCGGAATATCCGTCAAATTGAATTGTCCCAGGCTCTTGTTGCCGGAAGCCATTTCACGCTCACCTTGCAACACATGGATGGTAACCGCCGTCTGATTGTCCTCCGCGGTTGAAAAAACCTGTTGCGCTTTGGTTGGAATCGTCGTGTTTTTAGGAATCAGTTTGGTCATGACGCCGCCCAGTGTTTCGATACCGAGTGACAACGGCGTCACATCAAGCAACAATACATCTTTGACATCGCCCTGCAGCACGCCGCCCTGAATTGCGGCACCCACTGCGACTGCTTCATCCGGATTGACGTCCTTGCGCGGCTCTTTGCCAAAAATCTCATTGACCTTTTCCTGAACTTTCGGCATCCGGGTCTGACCGCCGACCAGGATCACATCATCAATTTCCGATGCCGACACACCTGCGTCTTTCATCGCAATACGGCAGGGTTCCGCTGTACGCTCAATCAGTTCCTCAACCAGGCTTTCCAGCTTGGCGCGCGTAATTTTGATCGCCATATGCTTGGGTCCGCTTGCGTCCGCTGTAATATATGGCAGATTCACTTCGGTCTGCTGACTTGAAGACAATTCAATTTTGGTTTTTTCCGCCGCGTCTTTCAGGCGTTGCAGTGCCAGCATGTCCTGTTTCAGGTCGATGCCGCTCTCTTTTTTAAATTCATCAACCAGATATTCAATAACGCGTGAATCGAAATCTTCACCGCCAAGGAACGTATCGCCATTGGTTGCCAGTACTTCAAACTGATGCTCGCCTTCGACCTCGGCAATTTCGATAATGGAAATGTCAAAGGTGCCACCCCCGAGATCATATACTGCGATTTTACGGTCTCCCTCTTTTTTATCCAGACCAAAAGCCAATGCAGCCGCTGTCGGTTCATTAATGATTCGTTTGACTTCCAGTCCGGCGATTTTGCCGGCATCCTTGGTGGCTTGACGCTGAGAGTCATTAAAATATGCAGGTACAGTAATCACCGCTTCCGTTACCGTTTCGCCCAGATAATCTTCTGCGGTTTTTTTCATTTTTTTCAATACCTGCGCAGAAACCTCCGGCGGCGCTATTTTTTTGTCGCGCACTTCAACCCACGCGTCGTTATTACTGGCCTTGATGATTTTATAGGGCACCATTTTGATATCTTTTTGTACCATATCCTCATCAAAACGGCGGCCGATCAGGCGTTTTACCGCAAACAGGGTGTTTTGGGGATTTGTAACCGCCTGACGTTTGGCTGATGCGCCAACCAGAATCTCGTTGTCTTCCGTATAGGCAACGATCGACGGCGTTGTACGGGTTCCCTCCGAGTTTTCTATCACTTTGGGCTTGCCGCTTTCCATAATCGCCACACAGGAATTGGTCGTACCCAGATCGATACCAATAATTTTTGCCATGTTTGGATCCTTATAAACTGTCTATGAATTAATCAGATAAATGGAGATACATTGTTAAATTTCAAGCTGGATCAGGCATCTTTTGCCTTGGAAACCATCACAAGCGCCGGACGAATCACTCTGTCATGCAGCTTGTAACCCTTTTGCATCACCTGCACCACAGTATTGGGCTCTTGTTCGGAATCGGCGGTGCACATCGCCTGATGCTGATGCGGATCGAACTTCTCACCCACCGGGTCAATCACTGCGATATTGAACTTATTAAACACAGCGGTTAATTGTTTTTGAGTCAGCTCCATGCCGTTCTTGTAATTTTCAACGCTGGCGTTATCAACTGCCAGTGCGGCTTCCAGACTGTCCATGACAGTCAGCAATTCAGTGGAAAAATTCTCAACCGCGTACTTGTGTGCATTAGCGACATCGTTTTGTGCGCGCTTACGGATGTTTTCAGTTTCTGCTTTAGCGCGCATCCAGGCTTCATGGAGTTCTGCAGCCTTATCTTCAGCCGCTTTCAATCGCTGCTCCGGATCGGGCTGCGCTTCTGGTGCTGCTTCATTCTCTCCGGTTACATGTGCTACCTGTATCGTTTCATCAACAGCTTCGGTTGCACCAATATGTTGATTGTCTGACACGTTTTCAGATTCATTCGGCTGTGTATCTTGCGGATTCCGTGAATTTTGCATCGTTCCTCCTAATGATTATCAGGGGATTGTTGGGACAATTTCCGGGATTTCAAGTTTTTTGTGAGAAATTTAACCGATGCGGTTAATTATGGGCGCCAGTTAACAACTGTATAGTAATATCGGCCATCTAATCAATTGCTATTCTATGCGCCAGCTCGCTTGCGCGTCCTGTGTAATTTTGCGGAGTCATGGCAAGCAATTGGTTTTTCTCTGTTTCAGGAATCGGTAAATTACGAATAAAATGATGAAGTTCTTCCCGGGTGATGCCTTGCTTGCCGCGCGTCAACGCCTTTAATTGTTCGTAGGGGTTCGCAATGGCATAGCGACGCATGATCGTCTGTATCGGTTCGGCGAGCACTTCCCAGGCGTTGTTCAGGTCGTGCAACAACAGATCCGGATTGGCTTCCAGTTTATTCAACCCCTTGGCGCAGGAATCATAGGCAAGTAGTGTATGACCCAATGCTACGCCCATGTTGCGCAACACAGTAGAATCCGTCAGGTCCCGCTGCCAGCGGGAAACTGGAAGCTTTTCGCTCAAATGCCGCAGCAATGCATTGGCAATACCCAGATTGCCTTCAGCATTCTCAAAATCAATAGGATTGACTTTATGCGGCATGGTCGATGAACCGACTTCATCCGCCTTTGTTTTTTGTCTGAAATAACCCAGTGAGATATATCCCCAGATATCGCGGCTCATGTCTAGCAAAATTGTGTTTATGCGCCCATAAGCATCAAACAGCTCCGCGATCGTGTCATGCGGTTCAATCTGCGTTGTATAGGGGTTAAATGTCAAACCGAGCGATTCTACAAATGAACAAGAGAAACGTTCCCAGTCCAGATACGGGTAAGCAGACATGTGCGCATTGTAATTACCGACTGCGCCATTGATTTTGCCCAGTATGGATATGCCTGAAAGCTGTTTTTTTGTACGCTGCAAGCGATAGACGAAATTGGCAATTTCTTTACCCATCGTTGTCGGCGTCGCGGGCTGGCCATGCGTACGCGCCAGCATCGGCGCATCGGCAAGTTGATGCGCCAGCTCGGACAGCCTGGTGATGATTGTGCCCAGTGCCGGCAGCATTACTTGGTCAAGACTGTCTTTCAGCATCAGGCCGTGCGACAGATTATTGATATCCTCGGAGGTGCAGGCAAAATGGATAAATTCTGCCGCGCTGCTTATTTCACTGTTATCTGCCAGTGTTTGCTTCAACCAGTATTCCACCGCCTTGACATCATGATTGGTCGTCGCCTCAATCTTTTTTACGGCCTCGGCGTCTGATACCGAAAATTCCTCCACCAGATGATCGAGCCGTTTACACGTTTTATCTGAAAACGGTTGTATCTCGGTAATCTCAGGCGCATTACCCAATGCTCTAAGCCATGCCACTTCAACCTGGACGCGAAAGCGTATTAATGCAAATTCGCTGAAATACGACTGCAAAGATGCTACCTTTTTCTGGTATCTGCCGTCCAATGGCGACAGGGCGGTAATGGAGGAACAATGCATAACATTCTCACATCAGTCAAAGATAATGAAGATGCGGATTTTAACATGGCATGCTTATTAGCATATTGCAACCTGACGGCGCGATAAATTCAGAAGCCGGAACTTTCTGAAACCGGCACAAAACTGCCGTCAACATTGACCCAGACTTCACCCGTTACCGGGTTGTTGATAACTGCCGCATCGGTAGCAAAGCAATCTGCTACCTGCCGGTTAATGCTCGAGGAGACTGTCGACACTGTAACCGGCGGATTGATTGTGATACCGAAACCACTGGGGAAACCTGATAGCTGCCCGGTCAAATCATAACAAATATCGGTATTCACGACCAGATTGATCAGGTCTGCTGGCGCATCAACTATGCAACTTGATAAGTTCTGCATAAAAGAAGCCAGCGGATTCGGAAAATCAGGCGAATCAATCGTAATCCCCGTTGTTTGAAACGAATTAACTTCAACCGTACTTAATACTGAAATGCCGGTCGGGTTAGGGGGGGGCAGGTGACTCACAAAAGTCGGCACTTTCCGGATCATCAATCACTACACATTGCCCATTTGTTGTAATGTTGACGACGCTGCCGCTCTGGGTGAGTACCATGCTTTGTGGAATTTCTGTCGTTCCGCGGCATGCCGGTACGCTTCCGTTGCCCCCTTCACTTTGTATTTGCGTCAATAGATTGGGCAGGGTGGCGATAAACGTCGGGCTATCCGTTCCCCATGGTCCGCCCAGCACATACACCGCATCATTTTTTATGCCTGTGTATATTCCTGTTGATGGATAAAACCTGAATGCCCAGGGATCAATTATTTGTGTCGTTCGATGTTCTGGAAATAACCCGGGGAAATTATTTTCAGCCCAATTGAAAACAGTCTCAATTTCGCTGGTTGCCGCAGCGGAAAGCGGACTGGGGCTAAACAGCAGTCCCAGCAAATACGCTGTTGAAATCCATGCCCTGGTACATTGTTTCATCATCATCCCCTCTTTATAAAAAACCCTTTAACATGCTTTACCGACCGGTCATTCAGAACAGCCTGCCAAGCCATCATGGCTAATTGCAGGATTTTGATTATCCGCAAACGGATTTCATGACTGCAGTTTTTCGTTAGTCATGGTATTGTAAAGTAGCGCGTATGTGTAAAATATCCGGTTTGGTGGATTTATTTAATCGCATAATCGGCAACCCGCCAGGTGGCATCCTTTTCTTTCGCGAGAGTGACTGTTTCCAGCGCTAACGTTCGATCCTTGAAAGTCGTGTAAAACTGAAGCACTACGTATTCGCCTTCGGGCAACCCGGACAGCTTCTTTGCTTGACTTGCGGTCGCAATATATCTGGCTTCCATTGCGCCGAGTGGTTTTCTGATGTCACCGGCTTTTTTAAGCCAGTCAGACTCAGTCATTTTTCCCCGAAAGTGTGGAGATGAATTTCTCCAGCTTTCCGCGTACCGGCCGTCATCGTTCAAACCCAGCCAGGCGCGCGCGCTGTTTTCAATTTCTTCAAGAAAGTTCTGTTCTTCAGCGCTGACCAGATTCACACACAAAGTCAAAATCCATAGCGCCATCAATTGCTTTAACATTCGATACCTCAACGAGTGATTCAATACTTAGGAGTCGTTCATAAATAACTGTAACACTTGGATCGCATCTGGCGGGCACGCTGCGGTGTTGTTCGTCGTCGCCATAGCCTGTGCCATGACTCATCCTCCCGCCTTGCATTGCATCCTGCCAGACGCGCGCAATTGTCACACTTATTTATTCGCGGCTCCTTATAAGTCTATTTTAAACCGGCACGGTCATCCAGCAGGTCTACTCGACAATAATGCCGCCACCTAAGCATACCTTGCTTTCATAAACCACCACAGACTGTCCGGGTGTTACTGCCCACTGAGTCTGTGCAAAATCAATCCGGCAACATGCGCTACTGAAACCGGCAATGGTACAGGGCGCATCTTTCTGGCGGTATCGCGTTTTGGCGGCATAAACCCAGTCACAGTGCGGCCTTTCGCCGCTAATCCAGGTTAGGTCCGTTGCCGTAAGAGACGGCTGCAATAAACTGGGATGGTCATGACCCTGAACGACGACCAAGACGTTTTCAGCCGGTTTTTTTTCACAAACGAACCAGGGGTCTTCCGTGCCGCCTCGCTTGCCGCCAATGCCTAATCCTTGCCGCTGTCCGATGGTATAGTACATCAGGCCAAGATGCCTGCCGACGACATCGCCTTCGGGCGTTTGAATCTCGCCGGGTTCGTGTGGCAAATAACGGTTTAAAAATTCACGGAACGGCCGCTCGCCTATGAAACAGATGCCGGTACTGTCTTTTTTAGCGTAATTGGGAAGTTTCAGGTCGCTTGCAATCTTGCGTACCTCGCGTTTATACAGGTGACCTATCGGAAACAAAGTTCTGGCAAGCTGTTTCTGGTTCAGACGGTACAGGAAATAACTCTGGTCTTTGGTTCCGTCTTCTCCTTTGAGTAATTGAAATGCGCCGTTGAATGTTCTTAGCTGTGCATAATGTCCCGTCGCTATATAATCGGCGCCTAATTGATACGCATGATCGAGAAATGCCTTGAATTTGATCTCGGCATTACACAGCACGTCGGGATTAGGCGTGCGTCCGGCTTTGTATTCCGCCAGAAAATTGGAAAAAACGCGGTCTTTATATGCGTCTGAAAAATTAACCGTTTCAATAGGAATATCCAGTATATCCGCTACAGAAACTGCATCCAGAAAGTCCTGCCGCGAAGAGCAATAGGTGTCGGTGTCATCGTCTTCCCAGTTTTTCATAAACAGGCCGGTAACAGTATAACCCTGCTGCTTGAGCAAGTAGGCGGCAACTGATGAATCTACACCACCCGACATGCCCACGATCACGTGCTTTTTTTTCATCACGTCAGGTCAAAGTTGTAATGCGTCAATATCTCAAGCGGATAACGCTTGTTGGCAGAAAAGTCCTGAATACACTGTTTCACAAGGGGGCTTCGGTGACGCATGGTTAATTCTTCAATTTGCGGCATAGCGTACCAGCCCGCATTTACAATGCATGCCTCACGAACATAATCCGGATCAAAATCGGAAACATCACCTGAAAAAGCGAAACGCAGGTAAGTGGTATTATTATCACTGGAATGCCAGTGATATATTCCTATCAGCCATTCTGGCGTGAACGTGTAACCGGTCTCTTCCAGTGTTTCCCTTACGACAGCCTGAATCAGTGATTCACCTGCTTCCAGATGCCCGGCAGGCTGGTTCAGTAGCGTGATCGCCCCTGGTGATACAGTTTCTTCCACCAGTAAAAACTTATTCTCCTGCTCAGCAACGGCAGCGACGGTTACATTCGGCTTCCAAATCATCATCTCTCAGTAGTTTAATCGCGTGGTTTAAATATATATAAATTTTTGCTTTATGATTTTCCAGATAGTGTATCGTTTTTTATTATTCGGGACAGAACTTATCAATGAGAGTAAAAGTAGTCAGCAAATACCACCTGATATTTCATCAGCGTTTTTAATGCAGAAGTTACAGCCTGGACTGCAATAATGTGGAGTGTTAATATTGCAAACGCAGGATAAAAAAGTAAAATAGCAGCGTGATATTTTAAATCAGCTATTTCGTCATGGCCTTAAATATAATTACGATCATGATTAAGTGTTGCAGATTTAAAGTAATGTCGCATTATCTGGGAGCACTCAGGCGGGGTAATTGAATTAATTAAGGAGAGAGGAACTAAAATGAAAAAAATGATAATCGCTGCGTTTGCAGCAATGTTTATTTTTGGCTCAACAACGACAATGGCCAGTGGAAATCTGGAATCTGATCTGACGCCAGTTTCAGCTGAAGATATCCTGAACTGGATGAATTGCAAAGATAAAAAACCAACCGAGACGGTTAAAAGCATGACCAAAACAAAGGATGGCAAGATCGTTCGGGTAAACTGTGGCAAAGCACAGAAAATCGTTGCTGATGCTGAAATACCGGTGAGTGAATATTGATATTGTTCCGGGTCTGTATTCGATATAGGCCCGGTTTGCAACTTGTTTGACTGCCTCAAATAATATTTCGCTTATACGCTGTTGCTGTTAGATAGTGTCGTCATGAGATGCTGGTACTCTATCCATATGATATTGCCGGGTTCAGTGAGCTTGTCAGTATATACTCACCGCACTTCAAATTTCGGCACTCAGGCACAATCGATAATCTGAAAATTATCGGTCAGCAAGGAACGTAGCGATTCTTTATAGCGCTCGGGTGAGGCAAAAAAATCATCACAGGCCTGTTTGAACAGAGAAAAGTTTCGTAGTACTCGCCATACAGGATTTCTTTCTTGAAAAACCGCCAGTAACGTTCAATCAGGTTTGGATTGGACGCATATGGCGGCAGGAAGATTAATCCGGTTTTTGAATCCGACAAGTAATCGGTAACGATCCGTGAACGGTAATAACGGGCATTATCGCAGATGACGTAAATACGGGCAGCAGGGTGCTGTTGCCTGATCTGTTGTAACAACGCTACCGTAGATTGTGCATTGATAGTGTCATCATAACGGACGATTGGATTAAGCCCTGCGCAATCGACGGCGCCTTGAATTCCATGTTCCCGGCCACGCTTGATCCAGCCATATCCAGCGATCGGGTTATGATGACTTTATTGCACTAAGTTAAACCAAGTTTTCATTCACGATTAGTGTAGTATCTATACGCTTTTCAATTAATGTGATGACCGATTGAATATCATCGTGGCGTTGCAATTGCTTTTCGATTTGCTTTCTCTGTTGCGGCGTCAGCTTGTCCAATTCTGTCAGCAACGTCTTAAATGCTTTAGACTCCATAATCAGCATTATCCCAATGATTTTTAATCACTATATTAGTGAACAACACTTAAAGTGACATAGCCAATGATATTGCTATGACTTTTCGTGAGCTTATTTCCAGCGAATTGAACGGTAATCAAATCCATTGATGATTGTCGGTTTGATAACATCAAAGAAAGGAGAGATATCAAAATCTCGGGGTGTGTACAGACTGTAGTGACGGATATGGTAAATTTCGTTATAACAGTTGGCACAGTCCGGATCACCTATCCATTCGCGCTTGATTTCCGGCAGTATGGGGTACGATATGGAATTAAATGCTTGCGCGATCAGCGTGGAACAAATAGCGCGCGATGGATCGTTGCTGCCGAGTGCCAGCATGCGCCGGCGCAGTCTTGTCGGTACCGGGAAAGGAAGCAGATAGCGGGCAAGATCAAAAATATGTTTTAAATCGTAATGGTGTCCGATATTTTTGACAACATAATCGACCACACGCTTGCGGTCTTCCGCGCTCAAACCTGCCGGACGGCAGATCCGCGTGTTTAAATGCGCGTAGTGTGCCAGTGTTACCGCGTGTACGCCGTATTTCAGATCAGCTTCGACCAGAGCCAGCGGCATTTGCCAGGATTCACGCGCCGGCAGGGCGTTTTCACCAATATATATGGCGGCATGCGACCAGGTGGATTGCGTCAGGTATTTGATGGGGATGCTCAGGCGCGTGTCGCCCTCGACGAGCAGCACATCGGCGGGTTGCAGTGTCGCGCGCAGCGTTTCCTGGCTGATCGGTGCGATATGCGTGGTATTTTTGAGCGGCTTTGTCAGGTAGTTTGCCAGCAGACTGCCAGCGGTGCGTGTTATCCATCCCATTGGAACCGGTTTCCCTGCTTTTTTTCGTCAAATGTGAAAAACTGAGTTATTGCTTCATTTTTTCAAAATGATTGTGCAGTTCATCTGCTGTGGATTATTCCAGTCAGTGAACGGATCATGAGTGTACCATTTTTTGGGCGTGCATTAATTGCAGAACAGCTGGAGACTTTGTTTGTCCGTATCACTGCGCGGTTAGGAATGATCGCGAATGCTGCGGTAACGGTCTTGCGCATAAAGACGCAATATAAACTCGCCAGCCGGCGTTTGCCGCATTGCGCGAATGGTCGCCTGCAATTCCAGAGGAAATTCTTCCAGGGTCGGAATAGGTCCCTGTCCAAATTGATCGCCGCCATAATTGGCAGGAAGTACCAGCGGAGCTCCGCTGACAGCAAAAGCAAAGTCCGCCAGCGTCAGCCGTTCGCCGTACAAGTAAGTTCTGCCATCTGCGAGCAGGCGATCGACTTCTTCAAAAATCGCTTTGATCGTTTTCAGCGATTCATCGGCGGCCGCCTTGCTCAGTTGTTGTGATTTCCATATTAACCGCTTCGGGATGCTGTACCAGTGCTTGACAAAAAAGCGTTCCAGCCAGGGGCTGCCTAGCGACAGCGGGCGGACCATAATAGTTTTATATGGCAGCAGATTGGTGTAGGCCCATTTGACGGCAGCGCCTCCCAGTTCGGTATTATAACGGTTCCAGCCGCTTTCCAACGACTCGGCCAGCGCCTCTGGAATCAGTTTGAACTCAGGCGCCGTCTGTGCATCAAAGTGCTTGATTACGGCATGCACGCTGGTCAGTTTAACGTCTCCATCGCGGCACAGGACAAGACTTTTTCCGCCTTGCAGTTTGTTGAGCAGGAAAAAGAAAGGTACAGTGTGCCGGCTTTCCTTAAAATCAATACCGTAATAAAACAGTATCCAGCGGTTCAGTTCGCCGTCGGCGCTGGGTGAAAATGACAGGACTTTGACAGGCTTTTTATCGTTCGGCATCGCTTTTTTACGCACTTTGTGTTGTTAATCAATAGGAAGACCCTGGGCTCTAGTACTCTTGGTACTCTATCAATATGCTATTGCCGTGTACAGCGTTATCGCGGTGCTATGCAACAAGGCGCAGCACGCAGGAAAGGATTGCTCCCTTTTCAAGTACTGTAACGTAGTTACAGGACACCATGGTAACGCCCTGTGGGTGAGCTTGTCAGCGTCCATGCTCTGCGTTGTGCCTTGCCATGTATGCTGACGGCGATATCATATTGATATGAGTACTAGTTGTCGTATTCAATTTCAAGACTGACAGGAAACGGTTCTTCAACGACCATGTCGGTAACGCGGCGCAAACTATTCTGCTTCAAAACCGCTTTGACAATACCCGGAATCTGCGTCAGGTTGATATACTGGCCAAAACAGGTGTGCAGGCCAAAGCCGAAATGCATATAGCTGTAGGCAGGACGGTCAAGGCGGAATTCTTTGGGCCTCTTGATTTTACGTCCGTCTTTCATGGCCGACTGTGTTGCAGCCAGCACGCGCGTGCCTTTGGGTATGGTTGCCGATCTCAGCGTACCCCTCGCGACCACATAATCTTCGGCGCAGACGCGTTGAATGCCGGCAGCAAACGGGTTTAGACGCAGACTTTCGAGAACGAACTGGACCAGCTTTTCGTCCTCATCGGCGCGTGCGGCCTGTTGTGCCTCAACGAGTAATTCCGGATTGTCAAACAGATGATTCAACGTAACCGCGGCGCTTTTCGATGTGGTTGGAATCGCGCCGATAATCAGGCCGATCAGATTGTTCCGGATGTCAATATCCGCCATGCCGGGCATGCCCGCCTGCTGCAGTTTCAGGCAGCGGCCCAGAACATCGTCTCTGTCGGCGGGATCGGTTTTTCTCTCGGCAATGACCTGGTCGAGATAGCCGCGCGTCTGTTCGGCAGCTTTGAGGGCTTTTTCTTCAACTTCGGGATCATCAGGGTAAAACAGGTACTGGAACATAATTGTCGCCGCGTCGGTAAATTCCGTTTCGTTCCAGCCGGGCGTGCCAAAGTATTCGCCGATCAGGCGTGTCGGCACAACGCGCGTCAATTGCTGAACCACATCCATTCTGCCGGCGGTATTTTTCAGAATCTCTTCACTTGTTTTATCGACAAACGGCTTGATAATTGCGTCAATGTCTTCGCGGCGGGCGGCAATGCGCATATTGGACACATCGCGCGTATATTGTCCGGTGTTTTGCATGCCCAGAAAAAAATTGCTGCCGTTCGTGACTTTATGCATTTTTTCTGCATACGGCACCTGAAATATCCAGTCACGGTTCAATACTTCCGTGACATCGTCAAAACGGGTGACCACCGCATTTCCCTTAAATACGACAGTAGGCTTGATCACCCGCAGAATCGTAAAAATCCCGTCGAGATGCTTAAACGCCCACGCGGTCAGTTTTTCGTTGATTGTTGTGGCTTTGGCCATGGTTAAAGCTCCAGTGATTGTGCGTTAACGTATATGCAGCATGCTACTGATAGCCGGCACGGATCCGGCATTATAATAAGTACCCTGATGTGATTAGGTTGGATCGACAATGCCGCCAGCGATCAATTTAAGGGCCGTTATGCTCGGTATGAAAAAATAATCACCGCCACGCGTTTCGACCAGACGCGGGATATTGCTGACAAAGTGCGGCGGTTTGCCTGATCCCGGCTCAGCGGCCAGTACAACTTTGCCCGGATTATTTGCATCATGATTACCCAGCAGAACTTCCTTGTCGTTGCCCTCCTTAAAATCGTTGGCATAGTTGATCCATTGTTGCTGGACGAATTCAAACTGACGTTGAATGTCCGCGTTCAGCGCCATGAAAATAATGCCATGGTTGCCGTCGTCGCGGGCTGGGTCTTTGACTTCTCCGTAAGGCAGCCCCCGTCGCAGAATACGGCGGCGATTGACCAGTGCGCCAGGCGTGTCATAGGCGTTGCTGACGCCGAATTCCAGCGATCCGCGTGGATTGATGCGGCGCAGATGCGCACTGAAGGGGCATTTTGCGCCATGAATGTCTTCATTGTAGGTAAAATCTGTCAGCATCTTTTTTTTGCCGGCGTCATCAGCTGCGGCATAGCGTCTATCCCATTCAGCTTTGCCGACATCATCCGGCGCATGCACGACCGGCGCGCCGTTGTCGCGCCAGCGGCCGGCGAACTTGGCTGCCAGCATTTCCTTGCTGCCGTCAAAAATCTGGCTTTGTTCGTCGAGGAATCGGTTGAACGTTCCCACATTTTCATGGAGTTTGCGATAGACCATGAAAGTGCCATTGTGCGCAAGCAGCCAGGGCGAAGGGGCGGTTTTCGGGTATTCCATCGCTTCGTCCACATGTCCGAGCAGAAACTCTCCGGTCGCCAGCGGCAGCCAGGTGCCGTCACGCATTAATTTGCCGCGCCCCAGGACACGTGCTGCTACATTGGTCTGTCCTTCAAAAACAGGGTCGCCAATGCCGTCGGTATAGCCGAAATGTTCTTTTGGGACGGGCATGCCGGTAGCATCGTATAATACGCTGGCATCCTGATAAGGCAGGCTGTCTTCGCCTTTTTCGCCGCGGTGTCCGGTCAACAGCACCACGCCGCCATTGGAAGCTTCGATCTGTTCCTGAATCCAGTCATAACGCTTTTTGACCGCGTCAATCGACTGACCGTTAATCGAGATCCAGACATGCACTTTTTCTTTCCAGACTTTATCCCAGTTTGCGGGATCGCTGGGGCCGTCGTCACCCAGAATGTCCTTGCGTTTGGCCATGCCCATGATGAAATCTTCCGGAAACCCTCTCTGGGAAGCAGTGGGAATTTCCAGAGCCTGCAAACCGTTAAAAGTAAAAGCAACATTGGTGGTGGCCTGCGGTATGGGAGGTGCCGATCCGTCTCCTGGCTTGCCCCAGGGCAGGGCTGATGTTACCTTGGTGGTGATTGCGCCGATAAATTTGCGGCCCTTTTCACCGTCATCAATCCGTAGAAATAAATAGCGTGCTTTCTGAAAGTTATATCTGCCGTATGCCTTGATAACATTACCCTGAATATCTGATAAATCAAGTTGTTGTGTCATGTTTGATCGCTCTTTTTGAGGTGAATAATTGACAAATCGAGAGTTGACAGTTGAAAAAGCCCGGCTGGCCGGAAAATGGTCAGGGTGTCGATTTTCCGGGCGGCCAGGTCGGTGAGGCCAGGTTTTCCGGTTGTGCGCGTTCAATGAACGCTTTGAACGCCTGTTGTATTTCAGCTGCGCCTTTTCCCTGGTGCTCGACTGCGAACCGGGTGAATTCCTGCTTTAAATAAAGCGCTTTGAGCTGATCCTGCAGGGAATCGTCGGTCGAGCCGTTGAAAAACAGACTGGCATCAAGCTGACATCGTTTGATATAGTGAATAAAACCGGCGCTGTCGGTGACCCGGTCGAATGCGACACAATACTCCCAGATATGACGGACGTCGCGCTGATTGCCTTCATGGTCAACATACGACCAGTTATCCCACATGCCCCTCAGATATTCGTCAAGATCGCCATAAAAACTGCTGGAGAATACAAGATATTTGGACTTTAAATGGTCTTTGCGCGGCAACGCTTTTTTTCGGGCGGAATCTGAAAAAAGAGATGTGATATCCGAGAAATTGAATACCTTGTCATTCGCGGGAAGTGATTCGTAATACACATCGTCAAGAATAAACAGCCGCGCAAGATAGGTATTGGGTACTTTGGACAAAGGGCTCTTTTCATGAATGGGCAGGCGCAGGCACCGTTCGCGTGTGATATCGGCAAAAGACACCTGGTTCAGTATTCCGTTTTTGATAGGGGATAGTACCGTTAGCGCTGTTGCATTTCCACTTTTAGTTGCCATGTGAATTTCCTTATGATCAGATGAATTATTCCGGGATTTGCAGATAGCGTTTTCTGACGGCATCTGCTGACAAGCTGACGATAGGCGTTGGCTTCATGTCACCGAAATGGTGTTGCATGTCGTTGAGCAGTTTGTTGTAATCGTTAAGAAATTCCTCGGGGGGTTTGTCGGCGGATGCGGTGTTAAAATTAATCAATGCCTTTTTGATTTTCTGCGCGGATTTAACATCGTTGGAGGACGCCATTGGATACGCGTTGTAGTAATGCGCTGTATCAATCTGATTGTGGCGAATATAGTTATGAAACGGCGTCAGCGGAACGGATTTGGGGTAACGGACGTTCCATTTCCAGAATAAATCAAGCCCGGATGGAATGGCGAAAGTAAAAGAGTCGACATACTGGTCCCAGCTGCCGTTAAAATTACTGAAAAAAAGCATGTAGGAATAATTCAGTTCTTCTTTGGGCTGACTCGGGTCAAGCCGCGGAAAACCATCCCGCGGAATAATCACCCAGCGTGCATAATGGATAAGCGATAGAGTGACCAAACCTTTCAGTGTTGAAGGGTTGCTTAGCGCGGTTTTAAAAATGAGCTTGTTAATCCAGGTCATGTACCACCGGATCGGTGTAATAACATTCATGGCGTACGCTTTACCTGCGATATTTGACATAAAAAGCTCCTTGGTCGGATGAGTTTTTAACGGTGGTAAATTCAGGTTTTACATATTTGTTTGTTTCGTTTTTTGAAGACGTTTAATCAAAGCATTATTTTAAAGCCGATAAAGCGCGCCCATGTACGAGGTCTATCGAATCATCGGCAAACGTGTTTGTAATTTTTCTTTTTGCGAAGAATGCTGTTTGTTGATGCTGCGCTGTCAGCATTCTTTTTTAACATATGGAAATAGTAATACGTATTTTTTTCCTGCGCAACAAACATTATAGGCCTGTTTGTGCAAGAATCGGTGTGAAGTTCTTCACATATGCTTAGGAGTCGTTCATAAATAACTGTAACACCCGGATCGCATCTGGCGGGCACGCTGCGGTGTTGTTCGTCATCGCCATAGCCTGTGCCATGCTCATCCTCCCGCCTTGCATTGCATCCCGCCAGGCGCGCCCGATTGTCACGCTTATTTATTCACGACTCCTTGGGAAATTTGGGTTGAGCAGACAGGGTGAAAATAGGGTTTGTATTGCTCCCTATTCAACATGCACATTGCAACAGAACACTGAATATATGGGAATCATAAAAAATGCAGTTAACAAAAAGAATAACAACAAGGTTATCGGTTTTGGGAATTTCTTTATTATTGGCATCAGCCTGTTCGACAACGCAGAAAACGACGCAGTCATCCAGAGCTGCAATCGAGCAATTGCTTCAGAGTGAAGCTGTTTCAAGAAGCCTGACCCGGCAGGAATACAGTTTTGTGCCGATTCCAGACGGCGCGAAAGTGACGTTGAAAACGACAGGGCTTAGTAAAGACAGCGCTTTCGTGGGAGAGGTAGTGGGTAATTGGTTGGGAAAGCAAGGCTATATACTGGAGAGTCCGCAGGATGCGCAATATCGTATAAATATCGTCGTCAATTCATTAGGCACCGAATATGGCGAGGTATTTTTTGGTATGCCGCAGATTAGCGGTACTCTTCTTCCGATCTCCATACCCGAGCTGTCTATCTATAAATCGCAGAGCCAAATAGGATATGCAAATTTCTCTTTGAATATTTATGAATTGCCGTCCGGTCGCTTTATGCATGCAACACCGTCCTATTTAACTGAGACGTTTTATAACAATTACACTGTCTTGCTTTTATTTACATTTAATAAAACAGATTTAGACAGCGCCCCTGATCTAAGGTCGCTGAAAAGAATTATTGAGTAACCACTGCGTACGTTGTTATCGTTTTACGCACATGCGGCATGACAGTCGCATGCACGTATGCCGCCGGCTCCGATTACATTTGGGATGATAGTCTCCTCAATCTAAATGCGGATGTGTATGTTCGATCATCAGGCCGTTTTGATGGGTATTTTGAAATAGGATATTCCATTATTTTCGGGCGGTGGTAATTCGCCGGCCCGGATATTGGTTTGTATTGCGGGCAATAACAATGCAGGCGCTTCAAGTGCCGCATCTCTGTTGCTGCGCATTTCAATAAATGTTTGCTCATCGATACCGTCATGCACATGGATATTTTCCGCGCGCTGTTGAGCGACAGTTGTTTCCCACAAAGGATCTCGGCCGTTCGGCGGATAGTCGTGGCACATGAGTAGCCGGGTTTGCGGTGGATAAGCCAGTATTTTTTGGATAGAGCGATACAGCGTTTGTGCATCGCCACCTGGAAAGTCGGCGCGTGCGGTGCCGGCATCCGGCATAAACAATGTGTCGCCCACAAAAATTGCATCGTCGATTTGATATGCCATGTCGGCCGGTGTATGGCCGGGAACAAATAGTGCTTTGGCAGTCAGTTTTCCAATCTGGAATATTTCCTCGCCGGCGAACAAATGATCGAAATGATGTCCGTCCGGCATGAATTCGTCACCCAGGTTGAAGATTTTTTTAAAGGTCGCCTGCACCGTAGGAATATGTCCGCCAATGCCGGTTCTGCCGCCCAGCTTCTTTTTGATGTAACACGCGGATGATAGATGGTCGGCATGTGCATGTGTTTCAAGTATCCACTCGGCATGGAGTTGCTGCCGCTGAATGAATGCAATCAGTTTATCGGCGAATGTTGTGCGAATACGCCCGGATCTGGGATCATAATCGAGAACCGGATCGATAACAGCGCAACTGCCGGTCATTTCATCATACACAACATAACTGATTGTGCTGGTTGTGGTATCGAAAAACGGATTGATATTGGGTGACATCTTAACCTCCATTATTTAACAGGATTGGTCTGTTTAATTGGTCTATTTGTTAGGCGCTTGACAATAATATATCAAAATATATATCATTATTCAATATTTCATTGAAACATATTTTGTTTGATGAATATTGCTATAATCAAATGTATTTAGGGGTATGCGTATGACATTCGAGACCGGGTTAAAGTGGATGGCACGTCGCAGTAGATGTGTCGATAATGCTGCGGGCAACCCATGAATAGTGGATCAATTAAAACAGATTTGGCGCTGCCTGACATGGAAGCCGTGCGTGAATCGGCATCACAGGCATGCGCGACTTTGAAGGCGCTGGCAAACGAGGATCGCCTCCTTATCTTATGCCAGCTTAGCCAGGGTGCAAGAAATGTGGGAGAACTGGAAGCTTTGCTGGATATCCGTCAGCCAACGCTTTCTCAGCAGCTTACAGTGTTGCGTGAAGAGGGGCTGGTAACGACGGATCGTCAGGGAAAATACATTTATTACAGTCTGGCCAGTATGGAGGCTATGCGTATCATGCAGACATTGTTTGAACTTTATTGCGTTCAGCGCGCAAAAGATTAACAGCGTGCCATACCAATCCGGTACGATAAGGACACGTTTTCTATATGCGTGCGCAGGTCTGGAATATGGGTTCAATAATGCGAGCGCAAACGTTTAACAGGAGAAAATCATGGGCGTGGAAATTACCCGGCTGGACGAAAAACTGTCGGTCACAGGTCAGATCGGCGTGGATGATTTGACAGAAATTGCCGGGTCCGGCTGGGTGGTATACCGGAAGAACGTAGCGAAGCGTTCCGTAAGCTGATCGCTGAGCTGCCGGGGCCTGTATTGGCATTCTGCGGCTCGGGCAGGCGGGCGACGGCGCTGCATGCCATGTCAAAATCCGATGATGAAGCAGCCAGGCTGCATCGGTCTACAGCCGATGCCTGCAACTGGGGGAGTGCGTTCGATGTGGTGGTGGTCGGTGGCGGCTCCGCAGGCATCGGCGTGACGGCCAGTCTGCTCAGACGGTGGCCTGCCTTGCGTATCGCGGTGATTGAACCCAGTGATAAGCATTATTATCAGCCGGCCTGGACGCTGGTCGGTGGCGGTGCTTATGATGCTGAACTGACGGTGCGCAGAATGGCCGATGTGATGCCGGAACACGCGGAATGGATACACGCGCAGGCGTCCGCTTTCGATCCGAAGAATAACCTGGTAGTGCTTGCCGATGGACGTAAAATCGGCTACCGCCAACTCATCGTCTGCCCAGGAATCCGTCTGGCGTCGCATACCTGGTCGCTGGTGCAGTATTATTTGATGTGGCGGATTTTGTGCCATCGCTGATGGACTATGTTGAGCGGTATCAGGCAAGGCTCAGTTTTAATTCAAATCTGGTCAGGGTGGATGGCCGCCGTAAAACAGCCTGTTTTGAAACCGAAGACGCAGATGGCAATGTACGCACGGAAGAGAAACAGTTTGACATGCTGCATGTTACACCACCGCAAGTGGCGCCGGACTTTTTGCGCGACAGTCCGTTAGCGGATGCGTCCGGATTTTGCAAAGTCAACGAAAAAACACTGCAGCATCCCGACTATGACAATGTCTTTGCGCTTGGCGATGCCTGTTCGTCGCCGAATGCGAAAACTGCCGTGACAATCAGAAAACAGATTGTCGTCGTTGCGGGGAACCTGCTGGTGAATAAGGAGGATGAGGAATTGCCACTGGTTTACGGTGGTTACGGGGCGTGTCCGCTGGCTGTTGAGAAAGGCAAGGTCGTTTTGGCCGAATTCGGATTTGGCGGCAAGCTAATGCCGACTTTTCCGTTAAAACCAACTGTGTCCAGAAAATTATACTGGTTCTTCAAAACAACGGTTTTTCCATGGCTGTATTGGAACGGCATGCTGAAGGGCAAGGAATGGCTTGCACACGCGCGTAAAAAACATTGAACCTAAATTCCTCAGTTAGCTGGAATCAAATGCCAACGTAGCGGGAAATGAATCAAGAAATTGTGATTTCTGGGGTTTGCTGGCAATAATTTTACTGATGATATAACGCACCAAGGCTGGCCAGCGACCTGCT